>NZ_KI912149.1:1017945-1617945 GCF_000517105.1 Fischerella sp. PCC 9605
AGGTTGTCTGAAAACAGCTATTGAGCAAGGATGGAAACCCAATGGGAAAATTCAAATTAAATCGGAGTTAGACTTATTCACCGAATGGTATCCAAAAGCCAAGCTGCATAGGTTGATTCAAGCTAGTCAAACTACCAAAGACGGCATCATGATCTACACTAACGATGAAAAGTGGATACCTTTTTCGGAGATGTTAGCTCAGTATCCACTTGAAACGTTGTAGAAAATGACAACAGCGTATAATCACTTGCTTATCTACGTTGTAGACGTTAAAAACGACATAATAGTGGATGAAAGCCGCCGTTGCGTTGGCTTTAGCCTTCTGTGAGCAATGTGATAAAGTTAAGAACGTGGAGGGGTAATCAACCACGTTAAAAACCCTACACTGCTTAACGGCAATCTGAACCTTGACAATTGAATCTTGTTGCTTCTACTGCATTGTTCTAGTTCTTTCCTAGCAGTAGGTAAAAGATTCATAGGAACTAGACGAATCAGAATTTTGAAACAATCGTTTCAAGTTAAACAGGAATTGCAATCATGCAACTACGGTCGGGCAGACCGGAAGTTAACGCTTGGGAAGAGTCCCACCTCTGGGTTAGGTAACGCAAGGAATCTAGTTTAAGTGGTCTCGTTGAACCAAGAATCCCTGTGGCTTCAGCCCAGGGAGTGTCAACTTTGTGCAAAAAAGACCCGAAGCATGGCACACCCAGGTGATGGTCGTCATCCTCCTGGACTTTGAGTTTGAATACCAAACTCGGGTTTTGCGAACTTACCTGGATATTTCTTCTGAAAATACGCTTCCAGCACTTGTAAAACCATCGGCCCGCAAACAGTACCACCGTGATCTCCAGAGTTTTCACCAAATGCTACAACCACAATTTCTGGTTTGTTGCTAGGGGCATAAGCACCAAACCAAGTATGATTGGGACGACCAACACCAGCTTCTGCTGTACCGCTTTTTCCAGATGTTGGGGGAATTGATGGCACATTCAAACGCTTTCCTGTACCCTCGGTAATTACCTTCCGCAGTCCATCGCGCAGCACTGCGATCGTTGAAGGTTTCATATTTAAAGATGAGCGCCAGTTTTTTGCTTCTTCGTGGTCTTTGAGCACATGTGGTTTAATGCGGAAGCCTCCATTTGCAGGGACAGAGAACATAATCGCGGCCTGCAATGGTGTGACTTGCAACGCACCTTGACCAATGGACATATTGATGGTGTCGCCTACTGTCCAGGGCATTTTCCAAACTTTTTGTTTCCATGTCTGATCTGGAACCAAACCTTTGGATTCTTCTGAGGCGAACTCAAAACCAGTTTTTTGACCAAACCCATATTTGCGAGTCCATCTGATGAGAGTGGGGCCACCAACTTTTCTACCAACTTGATAGAAAAAGGTATCGCTACTCATCGCCATTGCTCCCGGAAATCCCAACGGCCCAAACCCAGCGTGATTCCACTCTCCAAAAGTCACACCGCCAACAGTGAGGGAACCGTAGGTTTGTAATATGGAGTCAGGAGAAAATTTCCCCGATTCCAGTCCAGCGGTTGTAGTGATAATCTTGAAAGTACTGGCAGGTGGAAAGGCACTGAGAGCGCGATTGACTAAGGGATGGTCTTTACTTTGGACACTTTCCCAATCTTTTTGACTCAATTTTTGCTTAGAGAAAATATTCGGGTCAAAGCCAGGGTAAGACACCATTGCTAAAATACCACCGTTATTTGGGTCAAGTGCCACAACTGCCCCTCTGCGATTACCCAAAGCTTTATCGGCTGCTAATTGCACATCCAAATCTACAGTCAAGTGTAAATCATTACCAGCTTTAGCCTGTTTCTCTCCCAAAACCTTTTGCGGGCGTCCGGCACTATCCACCTCCACCTGCTGACCACCCCATTCACCCCGCAACACTTTCTCATAAGCCTTTTCTACACCCATCTGACCAATGACATCTCCTAGTCGATAACCGTCCTTTTCCTTTTCTTTCAACTGTTGGGAGGTCAGCTCACGAGTATATCCTAATACATGGGATGCTTCCTTTCCATGTGGATAATATCGTACAGCTTCCGTATGAATTTCTACTTCCTGGAGTTCGCTTTCATACTCCTTTAATGCAGTAATTTCTGCATCATTGAGGTCACGAGCAATCCGCACCAGAGAAGTGGAACTAGGCCCAGCCTCTTCTAGTTTTTGCTCAATATCCTCTAGGGGAATTTTGAGAATTTGCGACAGACGCGGACTTACCACAGACCAAGATGGTTTTGTGTGAGCCATTGGCCATAAGTATACAGAATGAGGATAGCGAGTGGTGGCTAATAATTTGCCATGACTGTCAAAAATATTACCTCGCTCTGGCTGTTTGGGAATTATGCGAATCCGGTTCGATTCTGCTCGTTGCCGAAACTTTGCTCCTTCCACAATTTGCAGATATGCCAAACGAGCCTCTATACCAGCTGACATCACTAGTGTGAATAAAATTAAAAATATGGACTGATAACCTCGTCCGACCGTTCGTGTATCTTTTGTAGCACCCATTCGAGATGATTGTAATAAAGACATAAGACAAATATAGATTCCGAGATTATGTTTACCTGTATACAATTACTCACAGTAACTAACCGTGAGTTAGTATCAAATAATCTAAAAAGTATATTCCTTATGAATCTTTTTTGCCCTATACAATGAACCTAGATGTAATATTTAGTTCATCCAGTTAACTATTTTGTTTCACAAAAGCAGATGAGGGAACTGGGGACTGGGGGCTGGGGATTAGGGCAAGGGGCATAAAAATTATGAATTATGAATTATGAATTATGAATTATGAAATTTTTAGCATTCAGTATTCATCATTCATCATTTTCACCTATTCCCAATCCCCAATCCCCGATACCCAATCCCCAATCCCCAATCCCCGATACCCAATACCTAGTACAATTACTGTTTTCTAAGTAAGGACTATGGCCCATAGTGTGACGCAAAATCAGGGGGAGACGATGACCTTTGAGTCCTTTGATGTTGAACTGCGTAACGTCTTCAAGTTTTTTCACCAAGAGCCAGCAGTACATGGAATAGATTTGGATGTTAGGCGGGGTGAGTTTTTTAGTATCCTTGGTCCATCTGGCTGCGGCAAGACAACTACGCTACGTTTGATCGCAGGGTTTGAAAGAGCTGATGCTGGAAAGGTTTTGATCCAGGGTCAGTCTATGATTAACGTTCCCCCTTATCGCCGACCAGTCAATACTGTATTTCAAAGCTATGCTCTGTTTAACCACCTGAATGTGTGGGATAACATTGCTTTTGGACTCCGGTTAAAAAAATTACGTAAAGCTGAAATAGAAAACAGAGTCAAAGAAGCTTTACAACTAGTGAAAATGGAAGGTTTACGATCGCGCTTTCCCAGTCAACTCTCGGGCGGTCAACAGCAACGAGTAGCATTAGCGCGGGCATTAGTCAACCGTCCGGTTGTCTTGCTGTTGGATGAACCTTTGGGAGCGTTAGATTTAAAACTCCGTAAGGAAATGCAGGTAGAACTCTCCAACTTACACAAAGAACTAGGCATGACCTTTGTGATGGTGACACACGACCAAGAAGAAGCCCTATCTTTGAGCGATCGCATTGCCGTCATGAATCATGGCAAAATTGAGCAAATTGGCACGCCCAGTGAAATCTACGAAAACCCCCAGACAGCCTTTGTAGCAGAATTTATCGGCGATACAAATTTATTCGAGGGTGAGATTGCAGAAGTAGACGCTTCCAGCGTGCAAATCGTAACAAACACAGGACTAAAAATAACCGTCTCTCGCTTTGTTGATACACCCGCTGAATTATTACAAGCAGTAGTAGTAAGCGTACGCCCAGAAAAAATTCAACTTTCGCTTTATAAACCTAGTGTGCAAACTAACTGCTTTGAAGGGCGATTAGTCAACATCATGTATTTAGGAACGCATATTAATTATGTCGTCGAATTGAAAAAAGGCGTACGTATTACAGTTATGCAACCTAACATTTTCGGCAGTTTACCAGATCCCAACACACCCATCTACGCTTGGTGGACTGAAAATGATTGTTTAGCTATTAGTCAATAGTTATTTGTCATTTGTCATTGGTCATTGGTCCTTGGATAATAACAAATATAATAATATCAATGAAAATTGAGGAGTAACAATTAAAACAATCAAGATTGATAAATGGCAACAAAGCGTTTTCAAGATTTACAGGTTTATCAATTATCAGAAAGTTTATCTGATGAAATATGGGAAATGGTTAATACTTGGAAACCCTTAGCCAAAGATACTATAGGTAAACAGATTATTCGTGCAGCCGATAGCATTGGTGCGAATATAGCAGAAGGTGTAGGGAGAGGAAGTTATCAAGATAACCGACGATTTATCAGAATGGCGATAAGTTCTTTAAATGAGACTCAATACTGGCTAAGAAGAGCCTATAACCGCAACCTTTTAACAACTGAACAAGTAGATACTCTCAAACCAATTATAAACCAACTAGCCCCAAAACTAAACTCATACCTTAAATCAATTGTTTACGTATCAGAACACGAATAACAAATGACCAATGACCCATGACTAATGACCAATAACTAATGACCAATGACAAACAGACGCAAATTCTTACAATGGTTCACAGCACTTTCTAGCTTATCTTTAGCTAGTTGTGGTTGGAGACTTGCTGACGTGCGTGCCACTTCCATCACTAAAGGTTCGCGAGAGCAACTAGATATCTACACTTGGACACAATACATAGACCAAGAATTATTGAAAACCTTTACTGCTCAAACTGGCATCAAAGTACTCACG
This sequence comes from Fischerella sp. PCC 9605, assembly GCF_000517105.1. Classification (GTDB taxonomy): domain Bacteria; phylum Cyanobacteriota; class Cyanobacteriia; order Cyanobacteriales; family Nostocaceae; genus PCC9605. The sequence goes on from NZ_KI912149.1 coordinate 1,022,754, forward strand.
GATGTTTATGATTCTAATGAAGTCATGCTGAATAAGTTACAAGCTGGCAGTGGTGGAACTTATAGCGTGATTTACCCATCCGATTATATGGTGCAAAAGATGGTGGAAAATGGATTATTAACAGAACTAAATCATCAGCAAATCATTGGTTTAGATAATTTATTTTCCCGTTTTCAAAATCCAATTTATGACCCCAATAATCGCTACAGTATTCCATTTTGCTGGGGGACAACAGGTTTAATTTATAATTCCGAAATTATCAAAACACCGCCGGAAGATTGGGACTATCTTTGGCAGAACCAAGAACAACTCAATAAGCGGATTACTTTGTTAGATGATGTCCGGGAAGTGATGGGCGCGGTATTGCGGATGCTGGGTTATTCCTACAATTCCAAAAATGAAAATGAAATCAAACAAGCTTATGAAAAATTGCAGGTTCTTAAACCCGCTATAGCTGCCTTTGATACTGATGCTTGGCGCAATCAAATTGTGGCAGGAGATTTAGTATTGTCAATGTGTTATTCATCCGATGCCGTCAAAATTACTCAAGAAAACCCTAAATTCAAGTATGTGGTTCCTAAAAGTGGTTCCTCACTCTGGACTGACACAATCATCATCCCAAAAACGGCTCCCAATCCAGATGGTGCTTATGCTTGGATTAATTTTATCCTTCAACCAGAAGTAGCAGTTCAAATGAGCGAACGCCTATGGATAGCTACGCCCAATCAGGCTGCTTTTGAGCTATTGCCCAAGAAAATACAGAATAATACTAATTTATTTCCTCCAGAGTCAATATTAGTAAACTGTGAACGAATTACTCCTCTAGGAGAAATTGAAGAAGTTTACGATCGCTATTGGACAGAATTAACTAGTGCTTGAAGGTAGAAACAAGTCAAGAGTCAAGAGTCAAAAGTCAAGAGTTAGTGGTTATTCTCCTACTTTCTCCCTTCCCCTACTTCATAATTCATAATTCATAATTTCAAACTGTGTCTACTCAAATTCCTCGTTCTTCAATCGATTCCACCAATGAAGTTGCCGCAATCCCAAAACGGCAACGTTCACAATTCGTCTGGTTGCAACCTTTCGCATTGTTGGCACCAGCAGGAATTTGGTTGTTACTGTTGCTAGTGCTGCCAACGCTAATCATTTTTCAGTTAAGTCTGGTACCAGGAATTCGGCCCGGGGATTTGGTAATTCCCAGTGGCTTCGATAACTACATCCGGATATTTGAACCCCTGTATCTGCGAGTTATTGGGCGATCGCTCTTTTTTGCTGTCAGTACTACAATCATTTGTTTAATCTTAGGCTTCCCCGTCGCCTATTGGATCGCTCAAATAACACCAAGGCGTTGGCGAAATTTGCTCCTCATCGGCTTTGTGTTACCGTTGTGGACTTCTTCTTTACTTCGTTCCTATGCTTGGATTACAATTTTGCGCCCTACAGGTTTACTCAATACAGTCTTAACTAGTTTGAGTTTGCCTAGTTTAGATTTATTTAACCGTAGTTCGGCTGTCTTAATTGGCATGAGTTACAGCTTACTGCCTTACATGGTCTTGATTTTATACGCAGCCCTGGAAAAATTAGACAAGCGTTTGCTAGAAGCAGCAGCTGATTTGGGTGCAAATCCCGGACAAGCTTTTTGGAAAGTCACCATACCCCAAACCCTTACCGGCATAGCAGCTGGTTCTTTCTTAGTATTCATCACTGCCTTAGGGGATTTTATCAATCCAAAATTACTAGGCGGTGCTTCCAGCATGACAGCAGCGCAGTTGGTTTATAACCAATTTCTCGGTGCTACCCAAAATTGGGGTTTTGGTTCAGCTTTAAGTATGATGTTGATTTTGATAGTCAGTATCGCGATCGCTCTTTTAATTAAGTTTGGGGATGCTACACCCAAGCGGTAATAAGGAATTGGGAAAGGGGTAAAGGGTAAAGGTGAATAGGGAGAGTAGAAAATAATACCAATTTGAAAAATGATTGCGACAGATGGAAATCCCAAACGCTTATTCAATAAATGTTTCACAATCCAAAATCTAAAATCCAAAATCCAAAATGGTATAACCACTAACTAGTAACCACTAACAATCAACAAATGACAAATGACAAATGACAAATGACTAATGACTAATTCTTTTTTTGTTGCGAAATAGAAAGGGTGTATGTATACTGTCCTTGGGATAGCTCCCCGATGTACAGTGAGTAGTTTCCCTTCTGCCAAAAGCCAGACATTTCTGGTTTGCCTCCTGAGTAACTGTCTGGTAAAACGCAGAAGCGTCCTCCAGGCCCATCAATCAATAGTGTCGGCTTTCCATTACCTTCCACCGCTAGCCGTAAGTAAGGCAGTGACTCTGTAACTTCAAGAGTTTGATTGGGTGTAAGGGCAATATTGCCGCAGTCACTTGTTTTTGAGCCACCAGACTCACCATTCAAGACTATCGGATCTGGTTTGAAATTGGGTTCTATTTTTACATTTTCTGCTCGAACAAAGTTAGCATTGGCGAGTACTAGAATTGTCGCCAAGGCTAAGACTGAAGGGACAATATTAAATAATGCAGGTAGTTTCATATTTAATAATGCTCCTGATTTGTTCAAGAGCGATAGATATAATTAATATTCCGAGTTTATAGACGACTATAAATATACTTTTGTTCCGCCAAAATCTGGATAAAATTTGATTAATACTTAAACGCTAAGAGTTTGTCTGGAAAGTGACTAGTGAGAACCCCATGACAGCAACTATTCCTAAAATTCTTGCCTTAGACTTTGATGGTGTAATTTGTGATGGTCTTATTGAATATTTTGAGACATCATGGCGTACTTATTGCCAAGTTTGGTTACTAGCTAACGAGACACCACCAGATGATTTAGCTTCCAAATTTTATCGGCTAAGACCTGTGATTGAAACAGGCTGGGAAATGCCCGTTTTAATCAAAGCTTTGCTAGAGGGAATTGCAGAAGAAGAAATCCTTCAAAAATGGCACAGCATTAATCAAAAAATTTTGCTAGCAGACAATTTAAATGCAAAAGAAATAGGCGCAAAACTTGACAATTTGCGTGATGAATGGATAGCCACAGATTTAAACGGATGGTTGAGCCTACATCGATTTTATCCGGGTGTAATCGATAAAATTAAAGCAATTACTGCTAGTACAACTAAACTATACATTATTTCTACAAAAGAAGGACGTTTCGTACAACAACTGTTGCAACAAGAAGGAATAAATCTAGGGTCAGAAGAAATTTTTGGTAAAGAAGTTAAGCGTCCTAAATACGAAATTATACGCGAACTGATTGAGTTACATAAAATATCACCAGAAACACTTTGGTTCGTAGAAGACAGATTAAAAACATTGCAATTAGTAGATCGGCAAACAGACCTTAAAGATGTAAAACTTTTCCTTGCAAACTGGGGTTATAATACTCCATCAGAAAAAGTCACTGCCCAAAATGACCAACGCATTCAGTTATTATCACTTTCTCAGTTTGCACAAGATTTTTCAGAGTGGTAGTAGATAGTAGTTAGTAGCTGGTTGTTAACCACTAACCACTAACCACTAACCACTAACAGTCATCACGAGAAGTACATTTATTCACAGCAATTTACTTAAAGACAAAAACTCCTGTTGCAAGCGCTGTTGAAAGGCATCCATACCGAAAGTTGCGATCGCCATTTCTCGCAGCCACTGGCCATCACAACGTTGGTCTTCTCCTTTGAGTATTTCTATACAAGCTACTGCCACAGCTTTTGGATCGCGGTGTGGTACTCGCCATCCGAGTTTACCATCTAGCAATGGCTCAGCTGAGCCATCGGCATCACCAGATAGCACTGGTACACCACAAGCCATCGCCTCTAAATAGACAATGCCAAACCCTTCTTGGGAAGGCATAATGTAAGCATCAGCAAGGCGATAGTGTTCTACTAGTTCTTCTGTAGGTACAAAGCCAGCAAAAACAACGCGATCGCTAACGCCTAAATCTTTCGCTAGCTTGGCTAGTCGGGGTTGGTCATCGCCACGACCAATTACTAGATATTTTACTTCTGGGAAGACTTCAGCAATTTGTGGTAAAGCCTGAATTGTGATATCTACACCTTTATAAATATCACCAGACCAAAGTCGTGCCACAGTCATCAATACTTTTGCATCTTGCAAACCATAGCGTTCTAGTAAAGTAGTCGGCTTCTGCCCTGGAGTCAAGCGATCGCCATCCACAGCACAAGGTAATATTTTTACCTGAACAGGATTGAGATTATTAACAGTACAGGCTACCTCGCGGGTGTAGCGGCTGATTGTCCAAACTTGTGCTGCTTTTTGCAGGCTGGACTTCATGGCTTTTGGTAATGGTTCCCAAACTTCCTTGCCATAAGTCATCACAGTATAGGGAATTCCCAGAAACTGGCACAACATCCCTACCAAGGGTGCAAGCTTGACATGACCGCAAAAAACATGCTGTGGTCGCTGGCGGATCAAATGAGTGAATAACGCTGCTGTCATTCTCACTCGTCCTAGTAGAGGAGATGTAGTTTTAAAGTAATGAAACTTGAAACGGTCTGATTCAAAAGGATTGGTGCAGCCAGGAGTATCTCGGAGTATAAAAACTTCTGCACGTAGCGGTTTGCTTGATTCTAGATAAGCTTGAAACACATCCTTGACATAAGATTGAATTCCACCCTCGCAGCTAAAAATTTCTAAAAATACGAAGACATGGTCAACTTGTGTGGTTAGTTGTTGACTTAAACCTATGTTTTCTCCGACTTGAGGGGTTAGCATTTTCTTTCTATAGTCGTTATCACTTCCAGACAACGGATAAAATCACACCATTTAGCTGTTGCGCTTACACATTGCACTTTTTTCGTTAAAATCGTCATCTGTCCTTTGTCAAAAGCTAATGACTAATGACCAATGACTAATGACGACCCTCACAAGCAATTGTGCAAATTTAAGGCGTTACAGCTTTTTACTTCAAAACAGGAAGGGTTAAGTATAAAAAATGAAGGATATCCCACAAAGTATAAATTTAGGGATACGTAACTTTGATGCTTTCAAATCCTAGCAAACTAGCCAGACTAACTCGAATGCTGACATTACGGTAATGAATATATTTTTTTTGTAAATACCTATTTTTATTTTTACACAAAATTATTTAAATTCGAGTAATAATACCGATGTAATGCCACTTTTCAACTAAGCCTTTAGCTTCAAACTACCCAGCTTTTGATTTTGGATCAAAGCTTAAATTCGGATCTAGTTTCAATGCTTTTTGGAACATAGCAACCGCACTGTCAAAACTGCCTTCTGGAACCAAGCACTCCGCTTTTGCTTCTTGTGTTTATAGTCTTTGGCCCAACGACGCGGTAAAAAGAAAGCAATCATTGCTTTTCTATATAACTGCGCTTCCTTCAGGCAAAGCAAGCTGACTCGAATAAAAGTCATTGCAAAAGCCTTAGTGCTTATAATTTAACATTGTCAAGGTATCTAAAAAATAAATAATATGTGGTAAAAGATATGGTAAAAGAATATTCATACCGTATTTCTACCAACAGAGATGAGTTTTGGATTTGAGTGCATTCTACAGAATATGCAAAATACACAGTATTTAACCGATCTGAATTACGGGGATTTAGACGTAGTTAGAGAACAGGCAATCAAACTACACAATCAGAAACAGATTTTATCCGAATATTTCGAGCAGCCCAAAAAAGAAGCTTAAATTCACGTAAATGCGGTGAGGCAATTACGACAATTTGTCAACTGATGAGATTACGAATAGGAGCATTGCTTTTTACAGCATAAAAATCCACAAGATTACTTAGGATTAGCTTGAATAAATGCTTATTTGTGCCTTGCGATCGCCAGTAAATATCTCAAACACTAATTTTGACGTATAAGCTGGCTGGTTTTGTAAGCCATTTAATCGCACGATCAAAAGCTAGCTACAGTATGGCTTCGCAGCTTTGCAGAGATCTTTTATTCAAGCTATGCATCGAGTATAAGGATGAATACACTTATTGCTGCTTGTGAGAGTAAGCCTATCCCTTCTTTGCTCTCTCGCTACTTTTTCTGATGCCTGTTTAAGCTGTCGCGCCTACAAGCGTTCTGCCAAAACCTTTGTAGAGACGCGAAATTTCGCGTCTCTACATTTGGATTCATACTTTGATTCAGCAACGCCAAAAATTTGTATAACCAACACGGAAACCATTGCCTAACTCGTGTTTTTCATTGTACGCGACGCTCTGCGTTGGTGCTATTTCTTCCCATGCTTGTTTATCTGCTGCCTAACCTCTCTGAACGAGGAAACTTTGAAACCTACAAAGCTTAAGGAGAAAACGAATGATTTATAAGCCCGCTCTTGCTGTACCTGGATTACTGCTGGTCTTGGTGGTGCAATCTGCACTAGCACACGTACCGTGCCCGCCGGAGTCACAACCACAACCCCAACCAAAACCACCTTCCCACGAGCAACCCCCATCAAAAGGGCAACCCCCATCCAAAGGACAACCGCCTTCCCACGAGCAACCCCCATCAAAAGGGCAACCCCCATCCAAAGGACAACCGCCTTCCCACGAGCAACCCCCATCAAAAGGGCAACCTCCATCCCAAGAGCAACCTCCATCCAAAGGACAACCACCTTCCCAAGGACAGCCTCCATTCCAAGAGCAACCGCCTTCCCAGGAACAACCACCTTCCCAGGGACAACCGCCATCACAAGAGCAACCGCCTTCCCAAGGACAGCCTCCATCCCAAGAGCAACCGCCTTCCCAGGAACAACCACCTTCCCAGGGACAACCGCCTTCCCAAGGACAGCCTCCATCCCAAGAGCAACCGCCTTCCCAGGAACAACCACCTTCTCAAGGACAACCACCTTCCCAAGGACAGCCTCCATCCCAAGAGCAACCGCCTTCCCAAGGGCAACCACCTTCCCAGGAGCAACCACCTTCCCAAGGACAACCGCAGGGGCAACCGCAGGGACAACCGCCTTCCCAAGAGCAACCGCAACTACAACCACAACCCCAGCCTAAGAAAAAAGAGAAAAAGGTTGGAAACCTCGTTCCTATTTCCATACCATTTACTGGAGCGAGAAGGGTAGGAGTGGGACATACGGACTTTTCCGGTTCTGTTTTTGCTGGAGGTGGTACCTTCGCTGCTGCTGGAGTTGAAGGCACTGTCACCCATCGCCTGTCCCGAAATATCTTCCTGTTTGGGCAGGCTACGTATAACCCTGCTGCTCCTTCTAGTGCAATTGGAGTGGGAGGATTGACCACTGGAGTCATATTTAACTCGCCTGGCGAGTCTCTTCGTAACAATAGTTATGTCGGGGTTTACAGCAACATTCTCGGTTTCGGAAACACAGGGGGAGAAGATGTTTCTGAGACTGCCTTTGGCAACTTAGGAATCATCGGAGGACTTCAGCGTCCCGTCGGGGACAAAGTTTCTGTCTTTGCTCAAGCAGAGGCGGCTCAGCGGCTGTACTCTTTCGCAAACTCGGGACAGGGTCAGGCAGCTAGGATTTCGGGAGGACTGTCTCTCGCTCTATCTTGTGCATCTGGAGTCGGTTTAGTTGGAGACTATCTCGTTGGATCTAACCAAGACTCGGAATGGGGTATAAGGGGAGTCTTTAACTTTGACTTGTTTGGAACTTCTTGTGGAGTGAGACGAGCTAGTGCTTCTGCTGACGTAGTAAAAGTCACTAAATACGTTGTGACTCTCATTGGGGCTAACCCATCCGCCAGCGAGATTATCAAGACAGGATTAACTCCCCCCAATGCACAGCCTGAAGCGTTTCGACTCCAGTCCGAACGCTGGACAGGAGAAAAAACACAGGTTGTGGAAAAACTAGTCTTTGAGGCTGTCAAGGTAGACAGTGTCCCCACCAAGATCCTTCTTGTACGGAAGCCTATATCTTCCAAGGTCTTTAAGCAAGCCCAGCAACTTGCAGCCGACCGAGAACCGATGAAGGCACTAGAAGAGATTCGTAAGCTCCTCCAAGCTGAGGAAAAAGATAAGACTTTCAATCTGGAGGACGAAGCGAAAAAGATTGCACAGGAAAAAGGAATGGCTCTTTCTTCAATACAGAAAATTGGGTATGCCTTTGATTACCAGAACCGCCTTCTTGGTATAGTGGATAGTGACTTGTCCCAGCCCTTTGTTGGGAAGCCGCGAGACGTTTCTCCCAGCGAGTTGATGCTCGTTAAGGATGTCGTCAGACAAGGAAATGGTATCCTCCCATCTCTTGCAACGGGTTACACCACACAAGGAACAACTCTCGGCGGAGAAAGCATCGTTAATGGTCAAGTTTTGCCACCTAAGACTAGGATTCAAGTACCCAAGAAAACCGAGGTCATCATTCGAGATCCTCGCACTGAACCTGGTATTTCAGTTGAATCTCCTCAGATCCAGTGGATGAGGATCGACAACAAGTAGGGATTAGACTCTCCTGAAAATAGGTTTGGGGGAACTCGGCCCCCCACGACCAAAGGAGAGATTTTAGCTCGATGGAATGAATATATGTAAAATGTTAAATTCAATACTTTATATCGTTTGTAAAAGAATTATACGATTAAGGAATTTTGTCATCGCAGTTTTTGCGTTTAACAAATCAAGATTTCTGAAACCGAAAAATCTCTAATTATGGCTTGTTTTGCCACCCTAAATCAACTGATTGATGTTCTTGCCGCCCAGCCTGTTAATTTATCAGACACAGCATTAGCACAATCGAATAATGGTATACAAACAGACACTCGTCGTCTCAAACCCGGTGAAGTTTTTTTGGCTTTACGTGGTGAAAAGTTTGATGGACATGATTTTGTGCCAATGGCGATCGCTAAGGGAGCTTTGGCAGCTATTGTTGATTTTGAATACCAAAATCCGCATTTTCCCGTATTGCAGGTACAAGACACTCTCCAGACATATCAAAAAATCGCTAGATGGTGGCGCGATCGCTTCGACATCCCAGTAATCGGGGTGACAGGTTCTGTCGGTAAAACTACTACCAAAGAACTCATCGCTGCCGTTCTCGCAACCCAAGGAAGAGTCCACAAAACTCATGCCAATTTCAATAACGAAATAGGCGTGCCGAAAACTCTCTTAGAGTTGAGTGCAGAACATGATTTCGCCGTTGTAGAAATGGCGATGCGTGGTCAGGGACAAATTGCCGAACTGACCCAAATAGCCCATCCCACAATTGGAGTGATTACCAATGTTGGGACGGCACACATAGAGTTACTGGGTTCGGAAGTCGCGATCGCTTCTGCAAAGTGCGAATTATTGGCAGAAATGCCCAAGGATAGCGTAGCAATTCTTAACTATGACAATCCTTTATTAATCGAAACGGCAGCAAAAGTATGGCAAGGCAAGGTAGTGACTTTCGGCTTTACTGGCGGAGACATTCAAGGTGAGTTGATTGATAACGAAACATTGGCAGTGGCAGATATGCAATTGCCCTTACCAATGCCTGGTCGTCACATCGCCGCTAACTACATGGCAGCTTTAGCAGTAGCGCAAGTACTGGGCATCGATTGGTCGTGCCTACAATCCGGTATCGCGGTAGATATGCCAGGCGGGCGATCGCAGCGGTTTGAGTTGTCCAATGACGTGGTAATCTTAGATGAAACTTATAATGCTGCACCAGAAGCTATGCTAGCAGCGTTAAACTTATTGGCAGAAACTCCAGGAAAGCGACGCATAGCCGTATTGGGTGCGATGAAAGAATTAGGAGAGCGATCGCAACAATTGCATCAACGAGTAGGTGAAACGGTGCAGAAATTAAATTTAGATGCATTGTTAGTTTTAGTGGATGGACAAGATGCCGAAGCGATCGCCGAGAGTGCCAAAGGTGTTCCCTCTGAGTGTTTTACAACTCATGCAGACTTAGCTGCGAGATTGAAGACCTTTGTCAAAACTGGCGATCGTATCCTATTTAAAGCAGCACATTCTGTAGGATTAGATCGGGTTGTCACTCAGTTGCGTACCGAATTTAGCAACAGTAAGTGGGTGTAAATAAACATAACTATCACGATTGTTAGTAGTTAGTAGTTGGTAGTTGGTAGTTCCTTTTGTACCACTAACCACTAGCCCTGTCAAAGTGGGTAGAAAACAAACCCAAATGTTAGCACAGAAGACTATTTTCCTCTTTGTGTCTTTGTGTCTTGGTGTTTCCAGAATTCTTTTTTCACCACAAAGACACTAAGACACCAAGAACAATCCATTTCCAAGACTTACACCTTGATAGGGATACCACTAACCACTAACAGTCACCACGAGCAATACATTTATTTACGCTGATGTACATAAAATAAGTTTATGAGCAGCATCTACCCACCCCTAGAAACGCAACGTTTGATACTGCGAGACTTTGTAGAATCAGATTGGCAGGCAGTGCATAACTACGCCTCCAATCCGGAAGTCGTTCGCTATTTGCCTTTCGGCCCCAATACCGAAGAAGACACCAAAAATTTTTTGCAAACAGAAATAAAAATGCGACGTAAAAGACCTCGTCAGCATTTTGGTTTTGCAATTACTTTAAAATCAGACAAACAAGTAATTGGTTCCTGTCACATTTCCATCACCAATCCCAGCAAACAAGAAGGTTCGATCGGATACTGTTTAGCTAAGGAATTTTGGGGGCAAGGATATGCAACTGAGACAGCACGCAAACTTTTAGATTTTGGTTTTAAGCAATTAAGTTTACATCGAATATTTGCATTTTGTGACCCAAAAAATACTCGCTCAATGCGAGTGTTAGTGAAAATAGGTATGCGACAGGAAGGCTATCTGCGCGAGTATGAATGGATCAAAGGTAAATGGCGAGACTCTTTGTTATATGCTATCCTAGATCGGGAAATGATGCAGATACAACTTCTCAGTATTTACGCTGATAAAACTTATTAAAAATGTAGCATTTTACGCAATTTATCTAGTGCGATGTAGGGCACGCTTGCGCTTCTGAAACCTTATCCATGACCGACGCAATGCTGCGGGAGCAGGATGCTTGGCATCATATACTACAATCACATTCGTTAGAGGTCGTCTGGCACGGACTAGAATTTTTCCTCTGACGGCTAACGCCCTAGATGTTCCTCCATCTAAATTCATGGCTTCGTAGCAGCCAAGAGCTCTCATTGCTCGCGCCATTTGTTCTAAAGTCAGTTTTTGATTGAAACTCACTATAATCAGCTTTTTACCACTAGCAGGAAATCCAATCGCCGTACGTTTAGCTGTACCTAACACGTGCGGATCTTTGAAACCTTCTCGTCTTGGTTTGAGCCAAATTTTTCCCCGTCTCAGCAGTCTGGGGCCACTAGTGATTGAAAACCAATGCTCTCTCCATTTTGGTTTACCATCAACCCGTGCCGTCACCATTTCAGGTTTGTTTCCCACTCGTAAACCTAACGTAGTACCATAATTTTCCCATCTACTATATTTGAGGAATCTTCCTCCTGCTACCATGTTGCCCATGACACTTTTCCGGCGATTCTTGGCGAAAAATGTACCGTTAACAACAACCGCAGCATCATGTCGAGCCATCATCTTATTAAATTCCTCATCACCATTACTACGCCGTGCTGAGTTAGCAACACGTGCATTGTTTGCTAAACCAATAGTGATGAAAGTATTAAAGTCAGTGAGATCAACAATCACCCGATGAAAAGATACACCATTGATTTTGCCTTTGTTGACTTGTACAGTTTTAGCAGCGGTGGGCTGTACTAGTGTCAACTCTTGTACCAATAAAGCACCTGCCAGGAACAAGAAAGACCAACGGCATATCTTGGAACTTGCCATAATCAACTCCTCACTCTATTGTCTAGATTGAAATACCTAAACCCTTGCTGATTCTGTCAATATGGAGACGGTAAGTGGAGTGATGGGAAAGTGGGAGCGTGAGAGATGGGGAGATAGGGAGATGGGGAGATGGGGAGACAAACAACAACCAACCACCAACCACCAACCACCAACAAATGACCAATGACTAACCACTATCGATATCTTCTTTTCTATAAACCCTATGGCGTTCTCAGCCAGTTTACAAAAGATACTCCCACTCGCAACACGCTCAAGGACTATATTTCGATTCCTGATGTGTATCCAGTGGGACGTTTGGACTGGGACAGCGAAGGTTTGTTGCTTTTGACGAACGACGGACAATTGCAATATCGCCTCTCGAATCCTCGGTTTGGACATAAACGTAGTTATTGGGTGCAGGTAGAACGAATCCCTGATGCTACTGCACTCAAAAAGTTAGAAGAAGGTGTAGTGATACAAGATTACCGTACTCGACCAGCAAAGGTACAGCTGTTAAGTCAAGAACCTATAGTACCCGATCGCGATCCGCCGATAAGATTTCGCAAAAATGTACCAACTGCATGGTTGGAGATGACCTTAACAGAAGGAAAAAATCGGCAAGTACGGCGGATGACAGCCGCTGTGGGGTTTCCGACTTTACGACTTGTGCGGTTTGCGATCGCTCACTTGCATTTAGATGGTCTGCAACCAGGCCAATGGCGCAATCTGACATCAAGTGAACTGGAACTTTTACATAATTTGACCTCTCAAGCCAACTCGTCAAGTTGGCAAAAAGGCTTGATTACTTAGGGAATGGGAGAGGGGGAGAGTGGGGGAATAACCATTAACTCTTGACTCTTGACTTTTGACTCTTGACTCTTGACTTATTTGTGCCTTCTTTTCTTCAAGATATATTGCTAAAAATTCTTTAAGTCTAATTTTTGGATAAAAATTGAAGCAATTTACACAAAACAGAGATTATGCGCTTTACATAAGTTTTTATTCGCTTTTTTTCACGAAAATTACGCTATAAGCAGTATAATATTCTTTTCTTTTTAACCCCCTAGTTAACACCAGCGCTTGGGTGCAAGTTTAAGTCTTATGAGCCTTAATCAGCCATCTAGCTGGCATCACGCTTGCCAACAACAACATAACATAGTGCCTGTAACACCTGGACGCTTGGAAATCGTGCCAGAACGAACCTTTGACGTAGAACTTTGCACACCAGAAACCTGGCGTAGTACTCAAGAAGAACTTTTATGGTATCGCAAATTGTATGAAAATACACCTTGTGTGTACTTAACTATTGACAAAACTGGGATAATACTATCTGTCAACCATTTTGGTGCAAACAGCCTTGGTTATTCTCCGGAGGAATTAATACAACAGCCTGTTTTTAACTTATTTGCTTGCTCAGAACAACAAAGGTTATCTGATGGATTGATGGGGTTATTTGGGGGTTCGCAAGAAAGCGAAGTTTTCAATCGGGAATTTCGCTTGAACTGTCCTAACAGTAAGATGGAATGGGTAAAAGTGGTAGCACGGATTTTACCCTCTGGGAAGGAAAATCCGTTGATTCTAATGATTTGTGAGGATATCACAGTCCATAAACTTTCTGAAGACGCCTTACGAGAAAGCGAACAGCGCTTTCAAATTATGGCCAACACCGCACCAGTCATGTTGTGGATGGCTGGCTCTGATGGTTTATGTAACTTTTTTAATCAGTCTTGGTTAGAATTTACTGGACGCAGCAAGGAGGAAGAACAAGAACTAGGCTGGCTAGAAGGAATTCATCCAGAAGACAAAAATTTATGTACCCAAACTTACGAATCTGCTTTTCATAGATACACGCGATTTCAGCTTGAATATCGCTTTAAGCGTTTTGATGGTGAGTATCGTTGGATTTTAAATACAGGAGTTCCTCGGTTTACTCCAAGTGGCAACTTTGCTGGTTATATTGGTTCAGCAATAGATATTACAGAACGAAAATTAGCAGAAGTCGCTCTTAAAGAAAGCCAAAAATCGGCACAGACGCAATTAGAGGAAATGGAAAACCTCAATCGCCTCAAAGATGAGTTTCTCAGCACTGTTTCCCATGAACTCAGGACGCCGCTAACTAACATGAAAATGGCGATACAGATGCTGGGAATTGCACTCAATCAAGAGCAAAATCTACTACTAGAAATGACAAAGCCACATGCAGAATGCTCAAAAGTAGCTCGCTACTTCCAAATTTTAAACAACGAGTGTGAGCGAGAAATTAACCTGATCAACAACTTTCTGGATTTGCAGCGGTTGGATACAAGTTCTAAACCTTTGGTGTTGGAGACAGTTCAAGTTCAGGTGTGGTTAGAGCGAGTAATAGAGCTATTTCAAGCACGCAACCGCAATTGTTACTTGCACAATTTACAACTTAGCATACCTGACAATCTTCCTGCTTTAATTTGCGACCCATTCAGTCTGGAACGCATTATCATAGAACTACTTACAAACGCTTGTAAATTCAGCCCTCCGGGTGCAGATATTCTCGTTGCCGCGGAATCAAAATCTAACTGTATTCAACTACAGGTAAGTAATTCTGGTGTAGAAATCCCTGCCTCGGAATTGCCGCGGATTTTCGAGAAGTTTTACCGCATTCCCAGTAACGATCCTTGGAAGCAGGGAGGTACAGGATTGGGATTAGCCCTGGTACAAAAACTGACTAAATACTTGGGAGGAACTATCAAGGCAGAAAGTGATTCAAACTGTACTTGTTTTACGATTCAACTACCACTCTAATAGGCACTAGAGAATAACAATTATGAATTATGAATTATGAAATTTTCAGCATTCATCATTTATAATTCTCACCTCGTCCCTAGTCCGGCAAGTTATTGTGAAAAATTAACTAGCCTAGATATGAAATATACAGTTAGTATGCGTAAAAATTAAAACTGCCACAAAAATTCACTTGTGAAATTACAATCATTTGTAGTTCTACTGGAGGCAGGGGCTGCTATATTGTGGCACATTTGATCTTAGTGGCTAGAAGCACCTTGGAGCGGGAATTAAGGAACTTCCACAATGCTGATTTGCCCTCAGTGTAAATTTGAAAACCCCAATTCCAACAAATTCTGTCAAAACTGTGGGGCCTCTCTGACCCACAAGGTCTGTTTTGAATGCAATGCAGAAGTACCTGTGAATGCACAAAGGTGTCATAACTGCGGCGCAGAATGTGGCAGAGTTTGGTTGGCAATTATTACAAAGGAAGAAAATTCTCAACCTGGGGAAGCAGTGAAGATACCTTCTGTTGAGAGAGAGGTAAGGAGATTGGGAGATGAGAAGAAAGATGATGGGGAGATTGGGAGATGGGGAGATCGGGAAATGGGGAGATCGGGAGATGGGGAGAAAGATTTCACCCCATCTCCCCAACATCCCACCACCTTATCACAGAAGCCCCATAACCCCAACCCTACGGGAAGCCCCCCAGAAGGCGTCTACACCCCATCTCTTCTCCCAGAAGGCACTTACTTAGATCAACAACAGCGCTATCAACTGCTAGAACCGCTGCCAAACTTGGAGGAAATACCCACCAATACTTGGGTATGCGTGCAAGTTTTAGATTGCCAGCCGTATCAAATTTCGCTGCTTGAGGCAATGGTAACTAATCAGTCTCAAGGGTTGGTAGCACCATCATTAATGGATACTGATGGTTTTCCTTCCCTAGCGAAAGCTTATGTTATCCTACAACCCCACGTTCACCAAGGTATACCGCCGATTCATGATGCATGGCAGCAGGATGATATACAGGTAGTACTTATCGAAGACCGCTCTGATTGGCCTTATTTACTGGATTTGTGGTGTGAGGAAACAACAAGTTCTTTGCAGATGGTCAACTGTTTTTATCAGATGACGCGACTTTGGGCACTGCTAGAACCACTTAATTGTTGTCATAGTCTTTTAGAGTTGTCGAATCTACGGTTAGATGAAGACCAAGCAGTGGCACTACAAATGTTGTACGTGGAACCACTAAACAGCAATAGTGCTGACCAAGCATCTGCTACATCTGAAGAACCTCCCACAATTGCAGCTTTGGGACGTGTTTGGCAGAAGCTATTTCGAGAATCTCAACGTACGCAATTTGGCTCTTTGTTACAACTGTTAGGAGATCTGGAAATAGGTAAGATTGAGACACTGTTGGAGCTGCAAACACGTTTGCAGGCGATCGCCACTGAACTACAACCAACGGAACTACAACCAACCTCTAGTGTTAGTGAGTCAAATCTCACTCCTGTCGAAAATCAAACAACTAATTCGCCCACCATCGTGCAATTAGACGAAGCAGAAGAAGATTACAGTACCAAAAGTGATGACCTACCTACAGTAGTGCTGCCAATGCAGTTAATCAGCTTGGAACACGCCGGACTCACCGATGTAGGGCGTCAGCGGCATCACAACGAAGACTACTTTGGCATTGATACCAAAATTAATAGGCTGGAATTGCCCAATAGCCGTAGTGTGCAGGCTCGTGCTTTGTATATTCTTTGCGATGGTATGGGGGGACACGCCGGCGGAGAAGTAGCAAGTGCCTTGGCCGTTAATACGGTGCGACAATATTTTCAAACTCATTGGATTGATAATGAATTGCCCACAGAAGACCAAATCCGCGAAACAGTGGGACAGGCCAACCAAGCAATTTACAGTGTCAATCAACAAGATGCCCGTTCTGGTGTCGGGCGCATGGGTACTACTCTAGTCATGCTTCTCATTCAAGATACTCAAGCTGCTGTAGCTCATGTGGGCGATAGCCGCCTCTACCGCCTGACTCGTAAAGGAGGTCTAGAACAAATCACGGTAGATCACGAAGTAGGTCAACGGGAAATCTCTCGAGGAGTGGAAGCCAGTGTGGCTTACGCCCGTCCAGATGCCTATCAACTCACTCAGGCCCTTGGCCCTCGCGATGAAAGCCTAATTGTTCCTGATGTGGAGTTTTTCGAGATCGCCGAAGATACTTTATTTGTCTTGGCATCGGATGGTTTATCAGATAATGATTTACTAGAAACTCATTGGCAAACTCACTTACTTCCCCTGATCGGTTCTGACGCTAACTTAGAAAGCGGTGTTAAGAATTTAATTGATATGGCAAACGATTACAATGGTCATGACAACATTACTGTTGTACTTGTACGGGCAAAAGTGCGCCCAAATTTAGAAAGTCAAAAAGGAATTGTTCATGGTTAGTTGTTAGTGGATAGTGGATAGTGGTTACAAGAACAACCAACTACTGACTACTAACTACTAACCAATGTACAGACGTGCCATGGCACGTCTGTACTAACTACTAACTACTTCCAATCCCTAATTCCGTTACCTTATTACCTTGTAATGTGGTTATTCTGACCCTGTTAGAACCGCAACAAAAAATGCCCCTTCAAGAGTGGCATTTTGAGGACGAGTCCGTAATTCGGATTGGTCGCTCGACCGATAATCACGTTGTTTTAACCGATACTCTGGTATCCCGACACCATCTAGAACTAATACAAATTAGTTCTGATTCTTATGGCGGTTCGTGGCAGGTGATTAGCAAAGGTACAAACGGCACTTTTCTGAACGGTGTTTTAGTGACTCAGAGTCCTCTACCAGATAATTCGCTACTGCAATTGGCACGGGGAGGCCCGATACTAAAATTTCACATTGAACAGGTAACTGCTCCAAACAAGCCAGCAAACTTATCTAACACTTGCACTCACGAAGGGAACTCCCCTAACAATCTATTTTGCATCCACTGTGGTCAACCCCTCTCTGTGCAACAAACAATTCGTCATTATCAAGTGCTGCGGACACTAGGACAGGGAGGTATGGGTACTACCTATCTAGCTTGGGACGAAACAGGAAAAATTACTGGACACCCCCAACTGCTGGTTTTGAAGCAAATGAATGCTGACATGGCGAAAATTGCCAAAGCCCGCGAATTATTTGAACGAGAAGCGCACATTCTTAAATCTCTTCAACATCCAGGTATTCCCAAGTATTATGACTTTTTTGTGGAAGGGGGAAAAAAGTATCTGGCAATGGAATTAGTCCACGGCCAGGATTTAGAAAAATTGATTTTGATTAAGGGGCCGGTGACTCCAAGTCAAGCGATCGCCTGGATGATCGAAACTTGTGAAATTTTGGACTATCTGCATGGGCAAGATCCTCCACTGATTCACCGCGATATTAAACCCGCTAATTTGATGGTACGAAATTCTAATAATCGCATAGTGGTGCTGGATTTTGGTGCAGTCAAAGAAATTGTTGGTACTGCACCTGGCACTCGTATTGGTGCAGAAGGTTATTGCGCTCCTGAACAAGAACGGGGACAACCACTCACACAATCAGATTTGTATGCAATTGGACCCACGCTCATTTACCTACTTACCGGCGAAAATCCTTTCAAGTTTTATCGTCAACAAGGACGAAATTATCGATTTAATCTGACAAAAGTCCCTACTATCACCCCCGAATTAGCAAAGGTAATTGACCGTGTTACAGAACCATTGCCACGCGATCGTTATCAAACAGCGAAGGAAGTAGCTGCCGCATTAGCAGCTTGCAAATAAGAGTTGGTTAGTTGTTAGTTGTTGGTTGTTGGTTGTTCTTCCAAACAACAAACAACTACCAACTAACAACTCCTACTTCCTATTCTTCGTCCCAAGCTTCTACTGCCAATAAATCGCTCACAGGGTCTTGCATGCTGAACCCAAAGTCTAACAATTCTTTTTTCCAGTGCTGCCATTCATTACCGAAGAGCAAAGCGATTTTCCAAATGCTATCGGTTGGCTTGATAATCTTTGAGTCTACGAGTGATTGCACGTTACGCTGCAATTTCACCATTGGGTGAATTACTTGCTGAGTCATAACCTCGATTGAATTTAAATTCAGATTTGGTTTGGTAAATGCTTAGTCAAAACTGTTTTCCGTTTGGGAATTGTTGCCGATGCGTAGAGTTAGGTACTTTGGCAATTACAGTCTTAGCTTCTTAACTATATCATAACTAACTCTACTTAGTTGCTGTCCAATTCGGTTTTGTACGGTAATCACCACCAAAAAACTCAAATTGTGACCATCGGCCTTTGCAGACACTTACAAAAAAACTTGTCGTCCTGTTGATAGCATAGATAGGATGATAAGGAACAACTGGTAAAATTTTATTCGTTTTTTCATTAGCATGTGTGCGCTATTTGACAAACCCATAAAATCAGGGCTTGATGGTAGGTTTTTCGGTGAAAATTAAACCTTGCAAGCTTGAGACATCCACCATCTCTAGCAAATTGTTATATAGAATATCGCAAACCTCTGGGATTTGATGACAAAGTAGGCAATTTTTATAAAAATTTAATTATTTATTCAGAAAGTAAGACTATAAAGACAACAGGAAAATAGCGTTTTTGCTTTGATGATGAAAAGAAAATGACAAAAAATCATAGCTCGCAAGCCCAAGATTCATCTGCGGGAATAAGGGCGCAAGGCAATTTATTGCCCATAACGGTTTTAGAGTGATGGTAAAGTCTCCAGAAGCCAACTCTTCGGTAGTCTTTACTCCCAATGATTAAATATCACCTCAATCAAGCGCATAACAGCTTAACCAACTGCCATTCTTGCCTCAAACTGTCCAAAAGCAGAACTCGCGGGTGATGTTCCAAAAAATTTCGTGCTTTTGACACAATGGTTACTTTTGACAGATTAATGCTTGTAACTTGCAAACTGCTATTAGCTTACAAATATTTTTTAATATTTCATATATAGGTTGCGGAATATATGAATCATAAATATCTATTTTGATTAAAATTCAGGATTTTTAATTAGAAATATTTTTCTTATGCTTCAAAGCGATTAGTGACTAAGGATTGGAAGATAGCAGTAAATTTTAGAAGGATATTAAATTCCCTCCAAAATTTAAAATTGCTTTCCCTGTACTAGATACCCAGCACCCAATCCCAGAGTGGCGATTCCTGAACGACACAGCAGCATAGAGACCACAGTCTCCTCACCGCGACCATTTGCCCTATAACTTTTAACCTTGTCCTAAGCTTTTTCTAAAAGAATATTATTTTTAGACTCGCATAAGTATTAGAATTGGTGAAAAAATTGAACGGCGAGCAGCCATAGGGCATTCTCGCTGGCAAGGGATGCACGAGGAAATCAGTGAAAGTTTTAGTTGTAGGTAACGGCGGGCGGGAACACGCCCTTGCTTGGAAACTATTGCAGTCAAAGCAAATTGAGCAAGTTACATGTGTGCCGGGAAATGGCGGAACAGCCAGCATGTCACGCTGTCAAAACTTGCCCTTAAAAGTAGATGACTTTGAGGGCATCAGCCAATTTGCCCAAAAAGAAGGAATTTCTTTGGTTGTAGTCGGGCCAGAAGTACCTTTGGCTAAGGGTATCTCAGACTATCTCCTCTCACAAGGGTTGATGGTTTTTGGCCCGACCAAAGCAGGAGCACAAATTGAAGCAAGTAAAGCTTGGGCAAAAGCCCTGATGCAAGAAGCAGGAATTCCAACAGCACACGCTGCGGTATTTACCCAAGCTGCTGCTGCAAAATCCTACGTAAAAGAACATGGCGTACCAATTGTTGTTAAAGCTGATGGTCTGGCAGCAGGTAAGGGTGTTATAGTTGCTCAAACATTAGACCAAGCCATTGAAGCTATTGAGGCAATTTTCCAGGGACAGTTTGGTAATGCTGGAAGATTTGTTGTCATTGAAGAATGTTTGATAGGGCAAGAGGTTTCCGTTTTAGCCTTAACCGATGGATTAACAATTAGACCTTTATTGCCAGCTCAGGATCACAAGCGTATTGGTGAAGGTGATACAGGAGAAAATACTGGTGGTATGGGAGCTTATGCTCCAGCACCCATTGCTACACCAGAGTTAATGGAACGCATTCAAAAACAGGTTTTAGAAAAAGCGATCGCAGCCTTAAGGAAAAAGAACATTGACTATCGAGGCGTGCTTTATGCTGGGTTAATGATTACCTCTGATGGCAACATAATGGTTTTAGAATTTAACTGTCGTTTTGGCGATCCAGAAACGCAAGTCATTCTGCCGCTTTTGGAAACTCCTTTAGAAGAGTTAATACTTGCCTGCATTGAACAGCGTTTAGCACAAATGCCACCCATTGCTTGGAAACCAGGCGCTGCTGCTACTGTCGTTGCTGCCTCTGGCGGTTATCCTGGAACTTATGAAAAGGATAAGGCGATCGCGGGTATTCCAGAAGCCGAGGCACAGGGAGCAGTTGTGTTTCATGCTGGAACCAAGTTGCAAGAGCAACAATTGCTAACAGATGGCGGTCGAGTTTTAAATGTCACCGGCGTAGGGGAAAATTTTGAGCAAGCACTAGCCCAAGCATACGCCGGAATGAAATGCATTAACTTTGAGGGTATGTATTATCGGCGAGATATTGGCCATCGGTTGAAGGGAATAGGTTAGGGGAATAGATGGGGAGAGTGGGCATCGGGCATTGGGTATCGGGAATTGGGCATTGGCAATAACTAGCAACCACTAACTACTAACTAATGACCAATGACAAATGACAAATGACAAATGACTAACCACTAACCTATTTACCTATTTATCTAGATTAGCTGCTAATTTTTAGTTGTTGGGGTTGCGTGTTCAGCTCCATATGCGGACTCTCTCCTTTAAACTGTAGCTTACTCTCCCAATGGAAAGTGAAGTCAAACAGGAGAGAATGTCAAGCAAACGACCACAGCCATAACAACTTTTTATTTAAGATGCTGGCTTTGTTAAAAACAATTCGAGAAGCGATCGCCAATTGGTGGTCGGAGTTCACTCTCCAGACCAAGCTTTTGGCTGCCGTAACCTTAGTGGTATCTTTGGTGATGAGCGGTCTGACTTTCTGGGCAGTAAATACAATACAACAGGATGCGCGTCTAAATGACACTCGCTTTGGTCGTGACTTAGGACTGCTGCTTGCTGCCAACGTTGCTCCCTTAATTGCTGACCATAATCTCACCGAGGTAGCACAATTTTCCCAACGCTTCTATAGCAGCACTTCCAGCGTGCGTTACATGCTCTACGCTGATGATACTGGAAAAATCTATTTTGGCATTCCTTTTTGGGAGCCAGAAGTGGAAACTTCTCTGACCATTGAGCGACGCATACAACTGCCTGATGATTACGCCACTGATGCCGATAAGCCGATGGTGCGGCAACATCTGTCCCCAGATGGTGTAGTTACTGATGTATTTGTGCCTTTAAAGGTTGATAAAAAGTATCTGGGTGTTTTGGCGATCGGCATCAATCCTAACCCTGCCGCAGTCATTTCTACAAATTTCACTCGCGATGTCACTATTGCCGTATTTATCTCGATTTGGGTAATGGTGATTTTGGGAGGGGTGATTAACGCTTTGACAATTACCAAACCAATTAAAGAACTGCTACTGGGGGTAAAGCAAATTGCTGCGGGGAATTTTAAGCAGCGTATTGACTTACCATTTGGAGGTGAACTCAAAGAGTTAATTTTCAGCTTTAATGAGATGGCAGAGCGCTTAGAGCGCTACGAAGAACAGAATATTGAGGAACTGACTGCCGAAAAAGCCAAGTTGGAAACTTTGGTTTCCACTATTGCTGATGGTGCGGTATTGATAGATGACCATATGCAGGTAATTTTAGTCAACCCCACAGCACGTCGCATTTTCGGCTGGGAAGGTGTCGATGTTGTCGGCGGGAATGTTCTGCATTTCTTGCCATCAGCAGTGCAAATGGAAATCACTCGCCCTTTATACGAAATGGCAGCAGGAGAATGTGAAAGTGCCGAGTTCCGCATTCCCTTTAACCAGCCAAGTAAACGTACTATCCGCATTCTCCTGACTACTGTACGCGACCAGCAAAAGGAGAATGTCAAAGGCATTGCCATCACCGTGCAAGATATTACCCGTGAGGTCGAGCTAAACGAGGCAAAAAGCCAATTTATTAGTAATGTTTCTCACGAACTGCGAACCCCCCTATTTAACATCAAATCTTTTATCGAAACTTTGCACGAATACGGCGAAGACTTGAGTTTAGAGCAAAGGCAAGATTTTCTAGTAACTGTTAATCATGAAACCGATCGCCTGACGCGTTTGGTTAACGATGTTTTAGATTTGTCCAGGCTGGAATCTGGTCGTAGTTATCACTTGGACGGGGTGGATCTAGGGCAAGCAATTGAACAAACACTGCGTACTTACCAACTTAATGCCAAAGATAAAGGTATTGAATTATTCCAGGAAGTAGAACCCAACTTGCCCTTAGTAGTAAGTCATTATGATTTGTTACTACAAGTGTTGGCGAATTTACTGGGTAATGCCCTAAAGTTTACCAAAGCTGGTGGTAAAGTCGTTCTCCGCGCCTACCAGCTACAACCCCAGTCCCAAGACAGCGCTAGTCCCCGTCGGGTGCGAGTAGAAATTTCCGATACTGGCATCGGTATCGCCCCAGAAGACCAACAAGCCATTTTCGATCGCTTCTTCCGGGTAGAAAATCGCGTTCATACTTTGGAAGGAACTGGTTTGGGACTATCAATAGTTAGAAATATCATTGAAGAAAAGCATCACAGTAAAGTTCATCTGGTTAGTGAAGTCGGCGTGGGTACAACTTTTTGGTTTGACCTAGCAGCATATGAAGAAGCACCACTGACCTCAGTTGAAGCTACTAATGTAGTTTAGTACATCACGGCGAATTATTAAAACACGGAGAACAGAGGTTAGCGCACCAGGTAGCAGAGGTAAATTCTATTCGTTACGAACTTATGCAAAGCTGTACTTAGTTTAAATAATAGAACTTACAGCTTTTCCAGAAAGTGATGTAGAAGCAAACCTAACTGCCTCGAATGCGTTAGCCACAAGCAATGTCCTGCCCCCTCAATTCGCTCAAAACAAGCAAAAGGCATCAGGTGTGTCACCTGTTCGACAGGCCAGCTTGGGCGAATGTCCTTACTACCTACTACTGCTAACATCGGTGCTGCGAGCATTGAGATCTGCTTCCACAAGGTTGGTTGTTTGATAAACGCCTTCCACGAAAGATTGCACACCTCATTCACTTCCAGGTTCGGTGGATAAGCAAATTCTGGCGTTTGGTCTTCTCCTGCGTCGCGCCTTCTGCGGTAGGCATCCTTCCAGTCCTGATCGTTTTGTAGACCTCTACCAGATAGGTAAATCACACCACTGGTGCAGATAGGGTGTGTCAGAGCATACGCAAGCGCGACATTTGCCCCCCAAGAGTGACCCAGCACTACCCACTGTTCAAAATCAAGCATTTTGCGGAGTTCATCGAGGTCTGCGATCGCTGTCTGAAGATCGTATGGTGGTGTCAGAGAAGAACGACCACACCCCCGCGCGTCAAAGCGGATTGTGTGTACAACATCATCTATGAGTGAAGCCACAGGTTCAAGATAGTCACAGCAGCCTGGGCCACCACTAATTAAAACCACAGGAAAGCCTTCGCCTTGTTCAGCTACCCATAATGTAGCTTCGTTCGCTTGCAGAAAGTGTTCTTTCACGCTGAAGAAATTGTCATTAAGATTGCAACAGAGCAATGAGCAAACACACTAAGAATAAAGCCAATAACAACAATAAAGTCTGATTGCGTTTAACCCAGTTTCTAACACTAGTGCTAAAGCTTTTAGCTTCACGCAACTGTTGCAATTCCAACTTGCTCTCTTCAATATTTTGGTACAGCGTACACTCTTTGGCGTAGGGACGCTGGGGAAAATTGCAGGTATCATCGGCATGATAGCTGCAACTGTCGCAGAGATATTTATCTTTAGTAGCCCGATGCAAAGGAATACCGGGGTGTCCGTAAGCTTTTAGCTGAGTACGACAATAGGGGCAGTTAACAGCCTGTCGGTCTACCGGTTGATGACAACGAGGGCAAGTAGCAGTGTCCACAGCCTGAGTGTCAATAACTAAACATCTCGATTTTAACTGTACTTCCAGGCTATCAGCCAATTATTAATACTAGGTTGCAGTCAAAGATAGTACTTCCCTCACCCCGCCTGTCGGCACCCCTCTCCCAATTTGGAACAGGGGAGGGGGAGAGGGCACGAATTGCTATATCTGAACACAACTTGGTATAACTACAAAGAACACCCTACACATGAAAAACTTTCTTCCTTCTTTCAAGTCAGCCTTCCGAAATCTCAATCTGCTAAGCTGTAGATAATATCGAGTCTCGACACATATTAAGCGAAATAGCCAAAATGAAGTAGTCACACAAAAGCCTTGCTCGAACACATCGAATGTCAAAAAAGAATAATCACGACAAGCACGGCAAATTCGCTGAAAAATAGTCATGTTCTAAAAGAAATTTCATAACTTAATCTCTACATCAAGCCGCCTTCAAGGTGTCTGCGGCGATGTTGATAGCGCGTGTAAATAATACCCATCATCTGTACCAAATCTGGTTGGATTACCCCTGTTGCCTAAAGTCCACACAGGATGACTTGGCCTGTACAGTCACGACTGATAGTCGCTGCGGGATATAAGGCTTATACGGCTTCAGTGTACCAATTTACACGCATTCCTATTTAGCGCGTTCAAGGTTTGAGAATGCAAAAAAAATCAATACTTTTAGCTGAAAATTTAGCTTACGAACTCAATTCAACTAGGACTTTATTTCAAGGAGTCCACTTAAGCATTGAAGAGAGCGATCGCATTGCTTTAGTTGGTCGCAATGGTGTGGGTAAATCAACTCTGCTGAAGATTCTCACAGATCAAATTACCCCTACTACTGGTTCAGTTTGGCGTAATGGTATTATTTACTATCTGCCCCAAATTAGTACCATCAAGGAGCAAATCCAAGCAGAGTCATTAATTGATTTCTTAAGTTCCATATCTGATGAATGGTGGCAAATTGAGGAGATTTTGCAGTCAAAATTTCATACAAATCTTGACCTATCTCTACCATTAACAAACTTAAGTGGTGGAGAACTCACAAAACTATTTTTAGCGATTGGTTTATCTCAACAGCCAAATATTCTGCTATTGGATGAACCAACAAATCACATGGATCTTGCCGCACTAGAAAGTTTGAGTTGGTTTCTCAAGGACTTTAATGGTGCGTTTGCGATCATCTCTCATAAGCCTTTTTTCTTAGATCGGGTAGTAGATACTACTTGGGAACTTACACCTGAGGGAATTAAAGTATACGGAGGAAATCTTTCTCTGTATCGAGAACAGAAACAAATAGAATTAGAAGCGGCAATCAGGAATCACGAAGTTGCTAGAAAAGAACTCAAACTCGCTAAAGAAACTGCTCTCAAAGAACAGCAACGTGCAGCCCAATCTCGTAAAAGCGGTCGTGGTAAGTTTCTCGATGGCAGTATGGGTAGAGCCGCAGCTGGACTGATTAAAACAAAAGCGGAATCATCAGCAGGGAATGCAAAAAAGAAACACGAAGCTGCAGTAGCAAAGGCAACTCAAAAAGTTACTGAGACGAAAGTCAAAACTACAAAGGCGACGAACATTCAACTGGAAGAGAACAGTCAAAAACGCAGAAATCTGATTGATATTCAAGGCGCAAACCTTTGGGTGTCAAATCGCCTGCTAATTCAGAACATCCAGCTTCATATTTCCTCTGGCGATCGAGTCGCCATTGCTGGGGCAAATGGTTCAGGTAAGTCTAGTCTGGCAAAGGCAATTTTGAACTCGGGGAAGTTCTCCGCATTTTCCCATGAAGCGTTTCTAGAGTCGGGTGAGATCTTACTAGCTCCAAAAATGAAAGCCGTTTATCTAGATCAAACTTACCAGTTTGTGAATCGAGAGCAAACAATTCTAGAAAACATGCAAGCTGCTAATCCTCATCTGGGCTATCAGCTTTTGCGGCAACAGTTAGGACACTTCCTGTTTAAAAACGATGATGTCAATAAATCCGCATCGGTATTGAGTGGGGGTGAGTTGGCAAGATTAGCGATCGCCATTATCAGTATCTCTGAAATTGATTTGCTAATTCTCGATGAGCCAACCAATAACTTAGATATCGAAACTGTCGAGCAAATGGTGCAAGGTATCAATGAATATCAGGGTGCGCTTTGGGTTATTTCCCATGACTTAGACTTTCTCAGTCGCATCAACATTACCACAGCCTTGAAGTTGAGTAATCAAGCCCTGCAAATGACTGCATATCTGCCTAATGAACCGGAGGAGTACTATCAAGAATTACTCAACTGAGCAATCGGATATACATTAACTGCGATAATTTCTAGCAAAAGCTAGGACGAGCAGGCGATTTGATACCGCCTGTCCGAGGTTAAGACTGAACCCACAGAGTCTTTACTGTTTGCATGGGGTTATCGTTATCTGTAGAAAATTGCTGAGTTTCTGTAAGCAAATATTCTAAGAAAGTACTAGCAGTAATCGAAAGCTGCTTTTTCTTGGGAAAGATCACATGCCACTGGCGATTAATTGGGAAACCATCTACATCTAAAATTGCTAGCTGATTTCTCACTTCTGCACAATTGAGCGTATGCATCGATAAAACTGAAAGACCTAAACCGTCAATCACAGCTTGCTGGATGGCTTCGTTACTACCGAGTTCTAGGTTGATGCGTGGGGATATTCCACGTTGCTCAAAAAACTGCCGTACCAGCTTGCGGGTTCCTGAACCCTCCTCCCGTACAATCAAGGGTTCCTCTGCAAAATTCTTCAAACAGAGTTTATGCTGCTTAGCAAAGGGATGATTTGCAGGAGCGATCGCCACAAGTGGATTATCTAAAAATGGCTTTGCCTCTATATCTTCTCTATTGGGTGGACAACTCAGAATATACAAGTCGTCAAGATTTTCATTCAGTCGCGTCAACAGCGCTTCATGATTTGTGAACTCTAGGGCAACTTTAACACCAGGGTAGAGTTTACAGAAAGGTTTCAGCAACTTTGGGATGAAGTACTTAGTCGTAGTGACTGCTGCTAACCTCAGTTTTCCCTGTTTCATCCCCTTCAAATCAACTATCGTTGTTTCTAGGCGATCTAGGCACTGAAAGATTTCCCTACAGCTATGCAAAACTTCTTTACCTGCTTCTGTAAGGTAGATACGCTTACCCACTTGTTCAAATAGGGGTAGCCCGATCGCCTGTGCAAGATGCTTGACTTGCATTGACACAGTAGGCTGAGTTACAAACAACTCTTCGGCAGCACGGGTAAAGCTACAGTGCCTTGCAGCAGCTTCAAACACCTGCAACTGATCTAGCGTAACCGAGTTCAGGAGGTTATCCTTTTGTCTGATTTCACTCAGAGGACTTTTCATAAACAGATTTACTCAAGAAACAAGGAAAAAACTTAAGTAATTCTCATGCTTTCGTTTTGAACGAAATTCATGAGAGTCTCTCGTGAAAAAAATAGAGAACTTTAACAACATAAAAGTTGTTTAATCTTAATATACAATACTTTAACAACATTCATGTTGCTAAAGTCAAAATGGTTGAAAATATCCCCGTGGTAATAAATTCATAGTTAATATCTGAATTTGTTGTTTGTTGGTATTTGGCGGTGAGCCAACACGGATCTTCACTCCCCATCTAGATGCCCTCCGGGCGGCTTTTCGTACGCCGTAAGGCGTTAGAGTACTTTTCCAAAGGGAGTTCCTGCGGGCTAGGGTTGCTTGGTTGCTTGGAACAAATACTAAATACCAAATACCCAACAAAAACAACAGCAATAAAGTAGAAGCAGTAAGGCAAACGGGCAAGTTATAATTTTTGTGCGGATGGACGTAACAAAAATTTATGAGTAACCCCCTTGTGCAAGCATTTTTTGTGGGCAGAGCAGTAGCTGAAGTACTTACAGAACGTTTAGAAAACGCCTTTACTGACGCTTTGAGCGAAGTAGGCAAATTTGATGCCGAACTTAGAGAGCAACTGCGCCAGTTTACAGACGAAGTCATGGAGCGAGCAAATCAAGCCAGCGAAGCTGCTAGTACTGGTGAATTTGCTACAGCAGTTGGGCAAACCAAGACCGAGCCAGTTGATTTGCAAGCAATGATTGATGAACTGCGAGCAGAAATAGCTTTTTTACGAACTGAATTACAACGCTATCGCAGTGGCAGAAGCTGAGGAAAATAAATAGTTAGTAGTTAGTGGGTAGTGGTTAGTGGTCAACAACGACTAATAACTAACAACTAACAACCAACAACCAACAACTAACAACCAATTAGGGTTAAGAGTGTCTCTTATTTCTACTGACTCGGTTCAAAACCAGCGGTACGCAGTGGATATGGAAAAAGGTTATACAGATAAAGCATACCGTTGGAATCGCGAAAACTATTCCAGTAGACGGCGTTTTGTAGACATTTGGTCATTTGTGTTGACCTTGATGTTCAAATTTTGGCTCTACAAAAAATCTTGGAGTTACCCAGGTGGAGTCACTGAAGCCAAGCAAGCTGCTAGACGCAAAGCGCAAGCAGTTTGGATTCGCAATACTCTACTGGATTTAGGGCCAACTTTTATCAAAGTCGGACAACTTTTTTCTACCCGTGCCGATTTATTTCCCAGTGAATATGTAGAAGAACTGTCAAAGCTACAAGACAAAGTACCGGCTTTTAGCTACGAACAGGTAGAAGCAACTATTGAGCAAGAACTGGGCAAAAAAATTCCCGAACTCTTCCACAGTTTTGAGCCAATTCCCCTAGCTGCTGCTAGCTTGGGGCAGGTACACAAGGCTGTGCTGCACTCAACAGAAGCGGTTGTTGTTAAGGTTCAACGCCCAGGACTAAAAAAGCTGTTTGAAATTGATTTAAAAATTCTCAAAGGTATTGCCCGCTACTTCCAAAACCATCCGGAATGGGGACGGGGGCGAGATTGGATGGGAATTTATGAAGAGTGCTGCCGCATTCTTTGGGAAGAAATTGATTATCTCAGCGAAGGTCGCAACGCCGATACTTTTCGTCGGAATTTTCGCACTTACAACTGGGTGAAAGTACCACGTATTTACTGGCGCTACACTTCATCACGAGTACTGACGCTGGAATATCTTCCGGGTATTAAAATTAGCCAATATGAAGCTATAGAGGCTGCGGGTTTAGATCGTAAACAAATTGCTCGTCAGGGCGCTCAAGCCTATCTGCACCAGCTACTCAACAATGGCTTTTTTCATGCCGACCCCCACCCTGGCAATATCGCCGTTAGTCCTGACGAAGGCGCTTTGATATTTTACGATTTTGGCATGATGGGGCGGATTAAGTCCAACATCCGCGAAGGACTGATGGAAACACTATTTGGTATTGCTTCCAAAGATGGTGATCGCGTTGTTAACTCTCTGATTGATTTAGGCGCATTAGCACCAACGGAAGACATGGGACCGGTGCGGCGTTCTGTCCAGTACATGCTGGATCATTTTATGGATCAACCTTTTGAAAATCAGTCCGTAGCTGCTATCAGTGACGATTTGTACGAGATAGCTTATAATCAGCCTTTTAGATTTCCAGCTACTTTCACTTTCGTCATGCGAGCCTTCTCGACTCTGGAAGGCGTGGGCAAGGGGTTAGATCCGGAATTTAACTTTATGGAAGTTGCCAAACCATATGCAATGCAGCTTATGACTAATATGAATGGTTCTGATGCTGGCAATAGCTTTTTTAATGAATTAGGCCGGCAAGCTGCTCAAGTAAGTAGCACAGCACTTGGATTACCACGTAGACTGGAAGATACTCTAGAAAATCTAGAGCGCGGAGACGTACGCCTTCGCGTTCGGTCAATAGAAACAGAGCGTCTACTGCGGCGGCAAAGCAGTATTCAGATAGGGATAGTCTATGCCCTAATTATTAGTGCTTTTACGCTTTCAGCAACGATTTTATTCGTTAATCATTATTTTTGGCAGGCGCTTTTGATTGGTTTGATCGCAGCCGCAGTATCATGGTTGCTAATTAGACTGCTGATGCGTCTCGACCGTTATGACCGTATGTATTAATAGTTGCAAAAAAAATATATGAAACTTAATTTTACCGGTATCAGCGATCCCGGGCTTATTCGTTCTAATAATCAAGATGCTTACTATATTGACCCAGAAGGGCGCTTTTTCATTGTTGCTGATGGGATGGGTGGCCATGCAGGGGGTGAACAAGCAAGTCGCATTGCTACCGAGGAAATGAAAAAGTACTTGGTTGAAAATTGGGATTCTTCAAAGTCCTCACCACAATTGCTAGAGGAAGCTTTATGGCGAGCTAATGAAGCGATTTTGCAGGATCAGCAAAGTCATCCTGAACGTGCTGATATGGGGACAACGGCTGTATTAGTGATGTTTCGCTCTGGAGAACCCCCTTGGTGCGCTCATGTTGGCGACTCCAGGCTATATCGGTTGCGAGAGTCCGAATTACAACAGCTAACTGAAGACCATACTTGGGTAGCACGCGCTCTCAAAATGGGTGATATCACGTCTGAGGAAGCGCGAATTCATCATTTTCGTCATGTCTTGTCCCGTTGTTTGGGACGTGAAGACCTAAATCAGGTTGATGTTCAACAACTAGATGTGAAAATCGGCGATCGCCTGCTGTTGTGCAGTGACGGACTGACAGAAGAACTTGTTGATGAAAACATTGCTTGTTACCTCAAAGAAAGCCCGTCAATAGAAAAAGCAGCTATTTCTCTAGTCGAAGCTGCCAAACAAGAAGGCGGACACGATAACATCACTGTCGTCATCGTCGCTGTTGAAGGAAATAGTCAGTAGTCATTGATCATTGGTCATGGGTCATTGGTCATTGGTTAGTAGTTAACAACCAACAAACAACTACCAACAAACAACAAATGACTAATGACTAATGACGTAAATATACTCATCATTTTGTTCAGGCTGAGCATTTTTCCTAGTTACAACTTGATACAAATACATTTAACCTCTGAAGGAAGTTACCAACAGAGGCTGATTTACATACTTTGGCAAGTTGACATCTTGCATTTAATACGGTATGGGGAATATAATTCAAATTCATACCCTTTATTTCCTCACTAACGTTAGGAAAAAGGGAATTCCACTACCTAGCCGATACTGAAAAACCCAAAGTTTCCCGAAATTTGCTCTGGAAAACTTGGGGTTTATACCAGTAGGCAGAAAAAACAAGACGCTTGTTAGTCAAAAAATCTCCACCAAAGGGTATGGGCAATTTGTCAAACAGTTGTTATCTTTCTTAATACGGGGGAACAAATGTACGACAGATATAAGTCCAATCTGTTACCCATTTGGGATCTTCTGTAATCGAAACCTTATACTCGTTTTTTAGGAGTTTACTATGGACAAACCTATCGAACTGACTCTAGAACAGCAATTCAGCATCCGCTCTTTTGCTACTCAGGTGCAAAACATGAGCCATGACCAAGCCAAAGACTTTTTGGTCAAGCTCTACGAACAAATGGTAGTACGGGAGGCAACTTACAAAGAGCTTCTCAAGCACCAATGGGGTCTAGATTCAGGTTCTTCTTGGGCTGCGTAGATTTTTAGTGTCGCGGTCGGCGACCTCCTTCTCTTGCTCGGTTCCATCGGAGGAAAGGAGCTGGGGATGCCGGGGCGTCAACTCCGATAAGCAAATCCAAATTCAAAATCGATAACGGACAGTAAAACTAATTAAGTTTTTGGCTTTTATCTTAAATTTGGTCTGAATATAATTAGCCTTAAAGATGAACTTGAGAGGTGCGCTAGCACTATTAATGGACTGCAAAAAAACACCTAACCCAAGCCTGTACGTTTTTACGTTACAGGCTTTGTATAATTAAGCATTTTTACACTTTCAAATTTACTTAAGGTTAATTGTCTCGTACCCTTATTATTTATATTTCTTATGGATTTATTTTGCAACTCTCAGACAGATTTTCTTAACAATAATTAATATTTAGTAGAGCGATACTTAAAAACTCAATAAAAATAGTTCTTCCTTCTTCCTTCTTTTCAAATTAGGCAGAAAGGTCAAAGGTCGAATCTGTATCCATCGCTTGCAGCTTTGCTAGAATTTGAGGCTTTATCTTTTCATATTCAGTTTTGAGTAAATTTTTGCTAAGTTGTGGATCGCCAGATGCCATCAGTGTGTTGCTCATCGTTACCCACTGTTGGAGTCGTTCACGTTGAGCAGAGGCAATAGTTGAAACAATCATATGAGCGTAGTGATTAGGTGTCTCTCGGGTAAAGAACAGTAAGCGGTAGTAACCAGTTTTTGCTAGTAAGCGAGCGATTTCTTGACCGATATTTGTTTTGAGATCGAGATAGTAAGGCAACCATTTCGGCCCATGTTTGCAGTTGTAGAGCAGGGTAATCCACAACAACATGGGGTGGGGAGCAGTAATGAAAAGAAATTGATTGTAGCGGGTACAGGTTAAACGCTTTTGAATTTCCTCGTGCGGTAGCATTACCCACAACGCAGGCTTAAGCTCTCCATTGAGACGGATGGGCTGAGGAAAAACAATATTAGCAATGGGTTTATTTTGCGGCCAAAAAGCTTGTTGTAAGATTTCGCCGTTGGATGGGGATGTGCGTAAATCGATATTAGATTTATGCTCAAACTCAATTTTTCTTGGTGGGGGGCTAACAAGAGCGGGTAAATTAGTGCTTGGCTCGTGGGTGGATGTAATATCCAACTGTTCTAGGGATGTTAAAACCTTGAGAATTTCACCGATATTTTGGGGGCGATCGCTAGGTGACTTAGCTAGACAGCTCATCACCAAATTTTCCACTTCCTTTGGTAGTTGCAAGGTGGGAGCAACCTCAGTAAAGGAACGCGGTGGTTGAGTATGATGTGCTTTATACCATGCTCCAAAAGAATGAGTTGGGGCAACCAAGGGCATCTTACCTGTGAGCATTTCAAACATCATCACACCTAAACTATAGATATCAGAGCGGTTGTCTAGCTCCTTGCCCTCCATTTGTTCGGGTGAAGAATAAGCCAGGGTACCTAAATAATAGTTTGTATAATTGCTATCTGCCTGTAGTAATTTAGCAATACCAAAGTCCAGAACTTTGACTAACTCCCCAAAACTGTCGTCTTGAACAACCAGCATATTGCTGGGCTTAATATCGCGGTGGATAATCGGATAGATTTTACCATCAACAGAAATGCCGTTGTGGGCGCATTGTAACCCCAAACTAATTTGACGTACCAAACTCAAGAATCTTGTTAAAGATAGGTCTTGCTTGCGAATAATATGGTTGAGGCCTTTTCCTTGCAGATATTCCATCACGTAGAACGGGGTATCATGTTCGTCTACGCCATAATCCATGACTCGAACAATATGAATGCTTTTCTGTCCTAATAGGGCACAGGTTTTTGCTTCTCGCTCAAAACGCTCCTGCAATCGCATTTTTTTATTTTGGACTGACAGAGCAAGAAACTTAACAGCGACGGGTACACCCCCCAACAAAACATCCTTAGCACAATAAACCCGACCCATTGCTCCGGTACCAATTAACTCTTGAAGTTGGTAACGGTTGCTAAGTGAGCGACCAATGTTGGGGTCTGACATAAAAAAATTGACTCCAATGTTAAACAATAGCGGATGATACAGCTTTCTGTGAGGGTAAAGGATAAAGGGGAAGGGTTAAAGGGATTGTTTTTTTCTTCTCCCCTTTACCCTTTGATCTTTTTCCATCTCTTGAGGTTTACTATGAGTAAGAAAGATGGCTCACAAAAATAGGAGTGGTTGATTTACCCTGGTATTTCGTACCATCCCTAAATTTGCTTCTGATTTAGTTTGCCCACTTTTGACCTAGTTAATTAACTTTGGATAGTAGATAGTAGTTAGTTGTTAGTTGTTATTGGTATACAACTAACCACTAACTACTAACCACTAACCTTCTCAGTTTGCCCGTTGACGTTCTAGACTGGCTTCCATCGTGCTAGTTAAATAATGACCAGCCATGATACCACTAGTGAGATAGTAAGTATCATCACTGACGCGATGTAAAGTTTCAAAGCCACTGCGACGTTCGCGATCGCTAAGTACCCAGTAACGTTGCACGATGGTATCTAAACCAATCCAACCCTCACCTTCAATCTGCCCCAAAAGATTATGTTGAAGTAAGAAAGTATATTGACGTGTACCAAAATCTAAACGCCCTTTGTACTGCAAGGCAATATCCGCGCGATCGCTGCCAGGAAATATGAGTTTTGTCGCCATTGTGAACCAGTTATCTCGATTCCAAGCAATCAATGTCATACCTTTAACGTTGATTGGCATACCATTGCGTTCTAGGCAACTCCCTTGCAATGTCCAGCGTCCTGGTTCCAATAAAAACGTGTGAGCCACCTTGTCATTCCTTGCTGTTGAGCGAGTACCGCCAAGATAGCATGTCAGACGACTGACTAGTCCAGTATAATTATTGACAATAGTAGTTGAGATAAAAAGGTATCAAGAGTGGGGAACTCAGGGTTCTTCTGGGGATTAAGGACAGGTGGAAAGGTCAAAGGTAAAAGGGTAAAGGGATTTCCTTTCCTTTTCCCCTTACCCTTTCATCTTTTACCTTCTTGTTTACCCTTGCTTTGTTGTACTAACGAGTATATTTCAAGCTTTCGATTTTCCCTAAAAACTTCTCTGTGAAAATACTCATCACAGTCCGCTTGCGGACATTAATATTAGCACTTAAAGACATTCCAGATTGTAGAGGTACATCTGTACCATTGATGTTCATCGATTGCTTTTCTAAGCGAATTTCAGCTGGAAAGCGATAGTATGGAGTGGCTTGATCGGGAGGTAGAGCATCGGAACCAACCCGGACTAATTTACCTTTAATATCACGGAATTCTGTGTAGGGGAAAGAATCAATTCGCACATCTACAGGCATACCACTTTTAACAAAACCAATATCGTTGTTGGTGATGTAAACTTGGGCAACTAGGTTTTCTGGTGGCACTATTTTCAGAATAGATTCACTGGTGTTGTAGACATAGCCAGAACCACGTGGCTTGAGATCAAAAACAACACCACTCGTCGATGCGCGGAGTTCTTGGTATTTAAGAGTTAAAAGAAGTTCGCTGATTTGACCGTTTATTTCTTCTATGCGTTTTTGATTTTCAACAATGACTTTGGTAAGTTGACTATCTATTTCAGCGATGCGCTTGTTGTTCTCAGCAATTTTGCTGAGTAAATCTTCTTTGGAAAGAGCGATCGCATTTTGTAATTTCTTTTGCCCTTGAGCGATCGCCAGCCGTAGGCGTTCTTCTTCTTGGACAAGCCGATTAACTTCACCTTGGCTGGTATTTGCTGTTTGTCGCCGTTCTAGATAATTCAAGCGACCGAATGCCCCGTCTTTCACTAATTTTTCGAGGTTATCGGCAATCTCCAAATTTGTTGATAGGTTATTTTTCGCGCTAACCAGTTGCACTCGTACTTGATTTAACTGCCGAGTTAATTGTTCTACATCCAATCGCACTGCCGCGATCCGAGAGTCTCTCTCTTTTTGCCTAGTTTCTATGCGTTCTTGCACCTGCGGATCGAAATTGTCTAATACTTCACCACCATTCAATTCCGCACGGTAAAGTTGATTTTCCCGCACCAAAGCAGCACGGTTTTCTGTAAGTAAAGCTAACTCAGGTGACTTATGAAACTGCTTACTACTAGAATTAGCGGTCGATGTTCGCATCTGGGTGCGGTAAAATAAGGTTTCCCGCATTAAGCTAGCTTTAACCTCTTGCAGAGAGCGTAATTTTGCTTGGGCAGCTGTAGGGTCAAAGCTAACCAAAAGATCGCCCTTTTCAACTCGTTGCCCTTCTTGCACATGAATTTTGGCGATGACTCCTCCCACTGGTGCTTGTACCTCTTTCACCAAACCTTGGGGTGCAAGTTTGCCTTGCACGGGAACAGATTCGTCGATTTGAGCAGTACAAGCCCAGGCAACTGCAAAACTCGACACACCGACAATACTCCAGATAATGGCATGTGACCATACATTGGATTGCTTTAAGATGACAGGCTGATCGAATTCGCTGACCTCAGATTCGCTCTCTTTAGCAGGTAAGCTAATTACGGAACTGAAAATGGCCGAACCCCCTTGCAACATCAGTTGCCACTGGTGCTGTGTTTTGGGAAGACGTTTCCAGATGAATAATAATCCTCCGGTTGTGAACAAGAACAAAAAACCACCTAGAGGCAAAAGTATTGGTGCTTCAAGCGCAGCAGCTTCTACTTGATTTACGAGGTAATTTCTGTTCTTTTTGTTGTTTTGAGCATCGCGATCGCCTACAGAATCAGCTAAAGGGACTGATGCTGTTACTATTGGTTTAGCTTTGTTAGTAGTGTTAACCTTTTGCAGGGATGATTGTAGCGCCTTCCAAGTAGCAGCATTAATAACACCATTAGCATCTAAATGTTTCTCTTGCTGAAATTTTGTAACTGCTGCCTGGGTAATCGTACCGAATTTGCTATCAACTGCACCGTGATAATATCCGAGTTTTTGCAGCTGAGTTTGAAGTTGCGAAACCGCTGTGCCTTGACTACCTAACTGTAGCAAAGGTTGGCTAGGGGATGAAAAGGCTACCTCGGTGCTTTCTGGTTCACTAACACAGGTACTCAAATCAGAGTTTGCTTGAGTAGTTGTCTCATCTTCAAGAATTTGCTGGCAGTGACTAGTATCTGTTTGAGAAATTTTGGGTTGTGCTTCTGAACAATTTGTACAGGCTAGCAGTAACAAAGATAGATCAGGCATAGTTCTACTTTCCGTATAGGGCAGGAGGCGGAAGAGGAGTGGGGGAGTGGGGGAGTGGGGGAGTGGGGGACGTAGTAAACAACTAACAACTAACAACTAACAACTAACCACTAACCACTAACCACTAACCACCAACAACTAACCACTTCATAGCTGTGACTCCTGTTGTTGATAAAGACAGTAATAGCGTCCTTTCATTGCCATAAGTTCGGCATGTGTTCCTTGCTCGGCAATTACACCCTGATCCATGATGATGATGATATCGGCGTTTTTGACGGTGTTAAGACGGTGAGTGATGAAAAAGACTGTACGTTCCCGAAATACCTCCATCAAATTGCGACATACTTGTTGTTCAGACTGGTAATCTAATGCACTGGTGGCTTCATCGAGAATTAGTAATCTGGGGTTTTGCAAAACTGTACGTGCGATCGCAATTCGTTGTCGTTGTCCACCAGAAAGGGCAGAACCCCGTTCTCCAACAATTGTGTTGTAGCCGTTGGGTAGTCCCATGATGAAATCGTGGGCAGCAGCAGCTTTAGCAGCAGCAATAATTTCCTCGGTAGTTGCGTCTGGTCGAATGAGGGCAATATTATCTTGAATTGTTCCCTCAAACAACAGGGTATCCTGTAGCACCATCCCAATCTGTCGGCGCAATGAATTCAATTCTACTTTCCTGATATCATAGCCGTCAATTTGAATTTGTCCTGCTACGGGTTCGTAGAGTCGCGGTAACAATTTTGTCATTGTGCTTTTACCAGAACCGCTTTGTCCAACAATACCAACAAAGGTACCAGCAGGAATATCAAGATTGATATTCAGAAGTTGTAGGGCATCATCAGGGTTAAAGCCAAAGGAAACGCCTATGTATTTGACTGCTCCTTGAATTTCTGGTAACTGAATGTTGTTGCGATCGCTTAACTGTACTTCTGGCGTTGTATCTAAAACATCACCAAGGCGTTCGATGGATAATGCTACTTCTTGGAAGTTCTGTGACAGTTGAATCAGACGCAGTAGTGGGCTGGTAACATAACCAGCAATAATCCGAAAGGCAATTAGTTGTCCTAGTGTGAGTTTATCGGAGATGACTAAATGAGCGCCTACCCACAGCAATACAAAACTAGAGAATTGATTTAAAAATCCACTGATGGAGTTGGCTGTGCTGGAAGTCAGGACATTTTTGAAACCAGCACTGATGTAGCGGGTGTAGCGTTCATGCCATTGCCAGCGAGATTTCAATTCGATATTTTGTGCCTTCACCGTTTGAATGCCGGTGATGATCTCGACAAGGTAGGACTGGGTATCGGCGTAGCGTTCAGCCTTTTTTCGCAACTGTTGTTGAACAATAGGAACAACAAGAGTTGTCAAGACTGCAAATAATGGCACGGTGGCGAGGGCGACGAGTGTTAGCACCCAGCTGTAAAACAGCATGACACCTATATAAATCACAGAGAACAGGGCATCTAGCACCACTGTCAGGGCTGTTCCTGTCAAAAATTGACGAATATTCTCCAGTTCATTGATGCGTCCCGCCAATTCTCCCACGCGGCGACGCTCAAAATAACTGAGGGGCAATCGCAAAAGGTGATCGATTACCTCTGACCCCAAGCGGATGTCTATACGGTTAGTAGTGTCAGCAAACAAATAGGTACGCAGACTCGTTAAGATCGCCTCAAACACTGCAATCACGAGCAAGAATATCCCCAGGATATCTAGAGTGTCAAGGCTTTTTTGAATTAATACGGTATCGATGATGATTTGGGTGATGATTGGGTTTGCCAAACCAAATACCTGAACAAAAAAGGAAGCAACCAGAACTTCCACTAATACCAAGCGGTATTTGTAGATAGAAGGCAAAAACCAACGCAGACTAAATTTTTCTGGGCGATCGCTTTCTGCCTTTTCTACCATTAATACTTGTCCTGATTGCCCCCAAATGTCGGCAAACTCAGCAGCAGAATAGCTAGAGATTCCCTTGGATGGATCGGCTATAACAACTTCGCGTTCTGTAATTTTGTATAGCAGGGCGAAACTATCTTGCCAGTAAATTATTGCTGGCGCATTGAGGCGGTTGATGACATTAGCAGGAACTTTAGCTAATTGGGCGTGCAAACCCATCATTTCTACAACTGCTCCCGCCACTTGCAAGGAAATCTGCTTTTTCGACTTCTGTTGATTGGTCAAAACTTTGCGGATTAAATCGCGGCGAAAAGAACCCCCTAAGATGCGACTCAACATCTGGAAACAGGCCAAGGGAGCATCAATATTACCCTGTCCCGATACAAAGATCGTGTCTGCTGGTGCGATGCTTTCAGCAGCGGGGTTGGGTGGGTATTCTGGAGCAGGAGAAATTTTTAAACTGGGAGTGGGAGGAGGATTTTTATTTTCAGTCTTCCAAGGAATGCCGAGTAAGCGTACTTCGGTTTCACTGTCCCAAGTCTTCCTTGAGTGACTCAACGATAATCGACTACCAACTGTCATATCGTCAATGCTGCCAGCACTGACCAACCACAAGCGCTTATCATCAAGTTGTTGGGAATTTACCGTTCCTGCGGGTAAATTCACTACTTTTGTATCTTGCCAAACTTGACGCGCTAAATCTTTTAGATTAGTGGCAGCATCTGCTTGACGCTGGAGTTCCAAACTTAGGAGTTCAAATACTTCTATAATGTGGGGGCGCGATCGCACTGCTTGTTCAAATTCTGGTACTGTACTCATCAATCCCAGAAATTCTGCTGCTTCTATAGTGATGGCGATGACTTCTGTAGAGGCGATCGCCGCTTCGCAGCCTACCCCACGCAACAATCCTAACCAACCCAGGAACTCTCCTTTCTCTACCACCGTCAAACTAACTTGAGACTCCATCCGCTGGTCATAACCCAATACCCTCGCTTGTCCTTGATAAATTACCATGACTTGCGCTGGCATTCTTCCCCTGACTAGCATCCACTGTCCGGTACGATATTGCAGCAGTTGACAGTTAACAACGAGTGTATCTAAGCTGGCACGCGGAAGTTGTGCAAACGGGGGAGTGTCGGCTAAGAATTCTAATATTTCAGCTTGGGTGATACCTGGCTTCATGCCGCAACAGACTCCACACAATGGTTAGAAGATTGTAGGCGCGTTTGAATTTGTGTTTGTATCCAGCTTTCAAAGAGTTCGTCTAGCAACCACAACTGCATAGTTTCATCCAACTGTGCAGGCAAGAATTTCTCTAGGCGAATAATCACAAACCAATCGGCTATTAAGCGTGGTTCCCAAAGTTGCCCTGGTTGACTCGCAGACAAAATTTTTTGAATTACCGGATGGGGTTGAGACAAAGGAACTGGTCCCAAAACTCCCCCTGTTTTTGATTCTGGGCCTTGGGAATACTGCTGGGCGGCGGCGGCAAAGGATTGTTCTCCCTCAAGAATCCGAAAATATAATTCCTGGACTAGCCCTTCATCCTGGGTGCGAATCATGGAATACACGACTTGATCCAGGTCTGCTTTGCGTTGTAGGAAATAGGACTCCAGTTTTTTGCCCCACATGGCATACTGGAATTTCTTGATCAGTACTGGACGAATTGCCAACTCTTGCATCGCTGCTTCAGTGAGATGGTGCTGTTGCAACCATGTCTTTTGTAGCTCTTTTGAGGTGAGTTGGTAACGTTGGCAAAAGTGGGCGATCGCTGCTTCTTTTTCTGCTTCTGTGCAAGAAAATTGGGCGATCGCTTCGTCTATCACTTTGGCCCGTAAGACCTGCGGCAACAACTGGTAACGATGCAGTAAAGACAACAATTCATCTGCCTGAAGCATTTCGCTACCCACTAGTAAGCTTTGTGTCGTCATAATTCCTGACTAGCACATTCGGTATTCTAAGGTTTGGGCAGAAATCTGAACAACTCACGCTGTGAGAGTATCTAAAGTGTCTAACAAGTTTTTCAGCCCTATATCTCTTTTCTTTACATGTTTGTTTTACCACATCAGGATTTTTTCTAATAAGATTTTGTCAATTTTTAATCCTAGAATTTTATCCGACTTAGCTAAAATATCACATTCTATACTGATTTCAGAAATTTTAGACCTAATTTTTTACAGAGTTTGCTTCTTTTTTTAACGAGATAAAAATTTTTAGTAAATAAAATTACAATCAAAAAAAATTCGTTACCTGTGTTTGTTATAGATATCAAGACTATAATACTTGCAGATGTTGGATTTTATCAATAGTTGATGGCTCGTGAGTAAAAAATACTGTTAATCACCTTGCTTAAGTACTAAAGGTTAAAAATCAGTACATTAATTTGTATAAAAATTAATCAGTATAACCGATATTTTTCCTCCTCGTCAGTTTGGATTAAAGTTTTTGCAATCAGAAAAAATAATTTACCTCAGTAATATTGCTAGTCTTTTGCCATATTAAAAGTATTAAAAATAGCAAATATTTGAAATTTGCTACATCAATTTTGAGGAATAAAATGGCATTTTTGATGAAATTATGATGTTGTGAGAGTTTTATTTTATGAATATTCCAATATGCAGCATTTTCTCTGAAATAGCACGGTTTGACAGCTTTATTTATGCATGTACGAGTATATGTATTTGAGGTAATACTTTAACAAATCTTTAAATGGGAAGGATTATTTTATTTTTTTTGTATACAAAAAATCGCTGAAGCTGATATACTCGTTAAAAGCAAATTACGTGAAAGTGCGTACGTATACAGGTTTGCATCCGAATCCCTAGATTTTGCAAGTATCTAATTTTTTTGTAGAGATACTTGTTTTTACTTGCTTAACTAGTGAAAAAAGCAAAGTCGCAAACCGCTCCAATGTAGGGGTAATCCAAAATTAACGATAAAATACCCCTACAAGTCAACGTTCTGCCTCGACTGACATTTGCATTCTGTGTAAGAATGCGGAATGTCTTGTAGGGCGTGCCTGTAAATCTGATGAGTCGAGGATTCAGATGAGTACTAGTTCCACAATTCCAGTTTTTCCCGAGCAAAAGTCCCTCAAAAACGATATCCTAAGGGACACCAGACATTACCAAGGATCGATTACTTACGTCATTCTCTTTTGAAGCCACAGGTCTGAATCTAATTGTCACAACCAAGGCAAATCAATGGGCCTCTGAGCAAATCTTGTTTCTAAATAGATGAAACTTACGGATGCAGGGCTAACAGTAGCTCCGCTGCAACAAGTCGTCATGCAATTGCTAAAACTCAATATACAGCAGAGGTTCCAAAAATAAAATTGCCTTAGTTCAAAGCATACTCCAGGCAAAAACTAAGCTTTTTTGAAAGCCTTGATAGCGTGGTGGTTCATAGTAGCGCACAACGTTTACTTTGCTAGCACCTTGGTTACAGTTTCGCTCTGATTACCCTTGCTTAGCCCTCTTCAGGTTTGCTTCTACCAAAAGTTGCAGCAGAGTGGTTATTCCTGCTGAATTCATGCAAACAAATCTTTGTGAGGACAGATTAATGGCATCAGACAACGCAACATTTGAAAAACAGGTTCTTGACCTCACTAACCAAGAACGAGCTAAGGCTGGTCTTCAACCTCTAAAAGGAAATGCTGAACTGGACTATGCTGCTGACAAGTATGCTGAAGACATGTCAGAACGCGGTGTCTTAAGTCATACAGGACCAGATGGCTCTCAACCGTGGGACAGAGCTAAGGCAGTTGGCTATGAAGCTCAAACGATGGGAGAGAACATTGCAGCAGGGCAAAAAACACCTGAACAGGTTGTTCAAGCTTGGATGAATAGCCCTGGACACCGAGCTAATATTCTTAACCCTAATTATACAGAGCTTGGCGTTGGTTTTCATGACAACTATTGGGGTCAGCTTTTTGGTAGTGGAGATACGAACCCCGCTAGCAACATACCAACTGGCACTAATCAAGGAACTGGTAACGACACTCTCCCTAGCGACAAGGGTAGCAATAACACCATGCCCGAGGATAAAGGCACTACCGTTCCTGGTGACAAGGGTAGCAATAACACCATGCCCGAGGACAAAGGCACTACCGTTCCCGGCGACAAGGGTAGCAATAACACCATGCCCGAGGATAAAGGCACTACCGTTCCCGGCGACAAGGGTAGCAATAACACCATGCCCGAGGACAAAGGCACTACCGTTCCTGGTGACAAGGGTAGCAATAACACCATGCCCGAGGACAAAGGCACTACCGTTCCTGGTGACAAGGGTAGCAATAACACCATGCCCGAGGACAAAAGCACTACCGTTCCTGGTGACAAGGGTAGCAATAACACCATGCCCGAGGATAAAGGTACTACCGTTCCTGGTGACAAGGGTAGCAATAACACAATGCCCGAGGATAAAGCAGGGAACGATGCGACATTTGAAAAACAGGTTCTTGAACTCACCAACCAAGAACGAGCCAAGGCTGGTCTTCAACCTCTAAAAGGAAATGCTGAACTGGACTATGCTGCTGACAAGTATGCTGAAGACATGTCAGAACGCGGTGTCTTAAGTCATACAGGGCCAGATGGCTCTCAAGCGTGGGATCGAGCTAAAGCAGTTGGCTATGAATCTCAATACTTTGGAGAAAACATCGCAGCAGGTCAGAGAACACCTGAAGAAGTTGTTCAAGATTGGATGAATAGTCCAGGGCACCGAGCAAATATCCTCAACAGTAACTATACTGAGCTCGGCGTTGGTTTTCATGACAACTATTGGTCTCAGAGTTTTGGTAGTGGAGATACGAACCCCGCTAGCAACATACCAAACCCTACATCTAACTCAGGATCAAATCCTACATCTCAACCTACTTCTGACGCTAATCAAGGAACTGACACCCTTACCGTCAAAGGAGTTAACAATATCTCAGATGACACTAAAGGCTATGATGTCCTTGGAGGCAAATCAGGTAATAATGAATTCAAAGGAGGAGACAGTGACGACGTCCTCACAGGCAAAAACAGTATGAGCGCTCCGGGACGCGATCGCCACTCCAACAGTATGCAAGACAAGGGAGACACCTTTACTGCTTCTGACTCCAATCAAGATATTACTGGCTTGCACCGGATGATGACTGGTCCAAGCGATCATCGCAACTCGAAAAATTTCTCTAACTATCTAAAAATGGATACATTTGGAGCTGAGCCAACTGTTCGACCTGACATGGATGGTAATACAAAACCTGGCGGGTTAGAGAAAAATATCCTTTCACAAAACGCTGATCCATCCCGTTTAACTACTAACTCTATGTTCTGATATCCATAGCACTTTTCAATTGGATACAGCACGCTTTGACCCCACTCCGCATTTAGAGAGGAAACCTTTGGTATCAGTCT
This sequence comes from Fischerella sp. PCC 9605, assembly GCF_000517105.1. Lineage (GTDB taxonomy): Bacteria > Cyanobacteriota > Cyanobacteriia > Cyanobacteriales > Nostocaceae > PCC9605. The sequence continues at coordinate 1,067,451 of NZ_KI912149.1, forward strand.
TTGATCGGAGTGGGGTTCTAACTGCGTAATTGGGGATTAGTGAGAACTATGAATAGTGAATGCTGAATGCTGAAAATTTCATAATTCATAATTCATAATTTTTATGCCCATTGCCTCACTTTGTTCAGCTGCGTAAATTTTGAGGATGTCTACCAGCTGAATTGACTTGATTCAAGGAACAAAATTATGGCAAATACTTTAGGTACAAATCTAGGTGGAATTGGTTTCTGGTCTAGCCAAATGCCATTTGTAGATATCTTCAAATCGGCTAGTGAATGGATTACACAAAATTCCAACTCATGGGATACAGGGGAAGCAAGCGAATTAAACCTAGATGAGAATGGATGGGTGAAATCTTTGCCCAAACCAGGAGATCCAAATGCTGATTACAACCAAGTTGGAGTAATGCTGAATCGCATTTCTCCTGCACCTGGGGTAGAACAAAATTACCCTGGTGGTAAATATGTAGTTTTGTATGATGGCGAAGGCAAACTAGAGTACGGGTTTGATGCCAAGCTGGATGCAAGCGCTTCTAAACCTGGTCGAGATGTCATTGATGTTACCCCTTCTGACACAGGCATCCATATTAAACTTACCGAAACAGACCCCAAAGGTACTGGTGATTATATTCGTAATATCCGCGTTGTTCCGGAAGCCTTAGAAAAAAACTACCAGACTCAGCCTTTTAATCCTACTTTTGTAGATAAAGTAGATGATTTTTCTACCTTGCGGTTCATGGACTGGATGGACACTAACAACTCCAAACAGGGAGATTGGAAGAATCGGCCAACAACTTCAAATCATACCTACGAGGGTAAAGGTGTGCCTGTCGAAGTAATGGTTGATTTAGCAAACCGCACTGGTGCTAACCCTTGGTTTACTATTCCTCACCAAGCGACGGATGAATATGTCACTAACTTTGCCAAGATAGTTAAGGAAAAGCTCGATCCAAACCTCAAGGCTTACGTGGAATATTCCAACGAAGTTTGGAACGGGCAATTCCAGCAGAATCAATGGGCACAAGAGCAAGGGCAAAAGTTAGGCGGTGACTGGATGGACTGGCACAGCCGCCGCACGGAACAGGTTGGCGATCTCTGGGATAATGTGTTTGGCAAAGACAGTAATAGAGTCGTCACGGTACTAGGTTCGCAAGCTGCTAACCCTTGGATCACCGAGCAGTTGATGGAAAAGGTGAAGGCGTATGACCCAAATTTCACAGTCGATACTGTGGCGATCGCTCCCTATGTTTCGCTAAGTGTTGGCCCAGACAAACAAGCAGAAGTCGAAGGTTGGACAAAAGAGTCAGATGGTGGTTTGGGTAAAGTCTTTGACTACTTGAATAAGACTGAATTACCCCAAGTATTAGACAACATCAGCAAGCAAGTTGATGTCACCAAAAAATACGATGTGGACATAGCAGCCTATGAAGGAGGGCAGCATCTTGTTGGCATACAAGGCGTAGAGAATAATCAGGCAATCACAGATTTACTCATCGCTGCGAACCGCGATCCACGCATGGGGCAATTGTACAGCGATTATCTACAGGGTTGGGATAAGCTCACCAACGATAGCTTATTTGTCAACTTCTCTGATATCGGTACACCCAGTAAATGGGGTTCTTGGGGTGCTTTAGAACATCTCAACCAAAAGACGTCTCCCAAATGGGAAGCACTGCAAGACTTCATGAAGGGCAACGGGCAATCTGCAAGCAAAGATCCTGGTACAGAGACTGGTACTGGCGACAAAGATAGCGGTGATAATCTCGCCAACAAAGGAGATGCTAATACTCCTACCGACAAAGGGGATGCCAACACCCTCACTAACAAAGAAGGTAACGATATCCCGAGTAGCGATCAAGGCAATAAAGTCCTTGCAGCTAACAAAACACCCTGGAGTGAAGATAATAAAAACACCTTCACTGACCAAGGAAATAAAGATATCTTGACTGGTGGTCAAAGTAATGAAATGCTCTGGAATGGTAGAGGTAATGATGCCATGAACGGAGTCGATGGAAACGATCGCCTCATCGGTGGCATAGGGCAAGATAGGATCGCAGGCGATGCAGGAAGCGATCGCCTCATGTATAACAATACTGATTTTGGCTCCAATCAAGATGTAGTTGATTTGCGCCAGATGATGTCAGGTCGAGGCGATCGCAACTTTAACACATTCTCTGAATACATAAAGTCAGAACCAGGTGGTGCTGACATAGCTGTTCGTCCTGACATGAATAGGAATGTAAAACCTAGCGGTTTAGACAACAATATCTTTTTGCAAAATAATGACCCTAGTAACTTAATAATGGTTTGATATCAATAGTAAGTCTCTAGAACGTTGATTCAGTAATCAGAAATTATCTTTTTGGGTTAGACAAGGGGGAGTGAGGAGATAACAGAGAAAATTCCTCCTTCCCTTCCCTTGTCCTTTACTTGGCAAAAAACAGCCAGGTAGTGTAATTTACCTGACTGGACTCAAGTTATTTTTCATTACCAGTTACAAGTCTTTCTGAAATTGCAGTTGACGTCAAAAGACAGACTGTCAGATTTAACGAGTACCCAATAATTTTTTGTACACAGATTCCCAAAAAAATCCATTCTCAAAAGCAAGAACGTAGCTTGACATCGCACCAGGGTCGTCACGAGAAACAGAAAAGATAGCAAAAAATACTAGAGGAGAAACACAGATAGCACCCCAAAAACTCGCAGAAGAGAAGACTGATGAAAATTCACGAAGGATCATGACTCTACCAGTTCTACCCTCAAGTTGTCGAAAAAGAGTTCCTAATATAATGCCAATCAGCATAACTAGAGCAGCAAAAAATACTTGTAACCAAGCCAATCTCTGCTCAAAGCCAAGTTCACCTCTCAGCCCGCTATGATAGTAATAAGTGCCGAAAATTAAAAGTAAGAACGCCATTACAGCGATAAATCTAAACGTTTTGTTGTTCATTTTTATAGTTGCTTATAGTTTTTGAATCTTTACTTTTTTCCGATAAAAATAACATTATTATTAGGGTAAAAATAGAAATTATCATCAGTATTTTTAAAATTAAATCAAACTTTGAATCAACCTCTCTTATGTTTTCTTTAGTTTTTTGATAATATTGGGTTTCATCTAAATGAGGTGTATTTTTTGTCAAAGTTTCTAAGATATTAATAACTCTTAATAGATAGGGTATTTCCTTACTTTTTACTTCAACATTAGTAACAATCATTAAGGGCAATTGTTCACTGTTCCAAGCTAATTCAGATATTTGATTCTTAAAAGATGCTTCAACTTCTTGCCTGTATTTATGTTGAAAATACTCTCCCATACTTATCCAAAAAACAGCAGAAACAGAAGAGGGTTTTCCTCTTTGTTGAGACCCTTTTTGGAGAGCGGTAGCGACATAATTATCTGCTTGATTCTCTCTATCACGATATCCAGATTCCTTAAGGTTTGTTCCTTTTTTAGATTCAATGACATACTCTTTATGAAGTATGGCGTGACCAATCTCATGACCCAATATCCAGGTTAAAAAACTGCCTGCTATACGAGTATGGAGTTTATTAATAATATTTTTATCAGAAATATCTATTGGCTTGTTTGTTTTCAGATCAAAAAGAATAACATCATATAATTTATCAATTTTTCTTATCAAATTAATCTCATGTTTGAGAAAATTGGCGTTACAAATAATCGTATTCATGTAGCCGATATAAGAGCAATTACTAAAGCTTCTAGAAAGCTTATTAGGGTCTTTATTTAGTAGATAGATATTGATAAATCCTGGCTGAGGGGGTTTATTAATCTGCACCTTACCTTCAAAATCTGAACCTTTGACAAGTTCTTGAGCAATAACATTTAAATATTCTAAGGGAGTTAATATTTTTGACTCTTCTGGTGAATCTTGCTCTCGTAATTGCTCAATAAATTCTTCAGGTGAACTACCTGCTATATATTGATAAGTTTGCTCAGTAAAATAAATACCTTCTAGGTCAAAAGCTAACAAGTCATCAACAGTTAATCTCCTATTAATATATGAGTTAAGTACCTTGGCTACTCGTTCTTCTTTAGATAAAGAACTTTCAGAAATTCTAACTGCAATAAAGGGTATTACACCTAGAACTAAAAATAAGCCTAATAAAATAACAATCCGATTTCTGAACAGACTGATTCTCATTTTAATTCTTCAGCTTTAAATAGCTGGCTTGACAATAATTTATAACAAAAAATCAAGTGATGTAACGAAAAAAAAATACAAACAATAATTGCTTTTTCTCTATATTAATATGATACTTTTAGAGCGTTGCTAATTAGGTTCAGTAATTACACAAAAATAAATATTTATCAGTTTGGAAGACGGTGGAGATTAGTTAACTCCACTACGAGGTCATCGTACCGAAACCTCATCAAGGCTCAATGCCAAAGCCAACGAATGATGAGATAGTTAAAATCTTAGACTCTTTTATTTTCAAACAAAGGAGCTTCATGAGTCTTACACTTTAATTCAAAAAGTGTTTTTTAACTCACAATTTTACTATAATCACTAGCTTTAAAATAAACTACAAAAGTAAATATAAAGATATGCTTTTTCAAGAAAACAAATATTTTAAAGAGTAATAGTTCAAGTTTTGATTACATTAATTTAATAATGACGACCAGGGCAATGAAACCGCTAGTGCTGTATTAGATTGTTGCCCCAAGCTTAGAGACATTGCCGTTACACACAGCTTCTGGAAACCTTACGCTTATTAGGGTTTGTAGGTCTCCGATTAATTCTCATCTATCAATATTTATTGATAATGGGTACTTTTGGATATAATCAAACACTAAAGACATTTGGGAAAATGGCGTTGCTGATTTGAGGTATGAATCTAAGTGTAGAGACGCGAAATTTCGCGTCTCTACAAGGGTTTTGGAATCACACCAAATCATTTTCATACATGGATTCAGCAACGCCGGGAAAATGGTAGACACTCACTTAGGTATTCTACCATTTTTATTTTCCTAAATTAATATTTCGGACAAGTCTATTAATCAGGGGACACAACTTGTCCACTATTGAGATGATTGATTGACCAACGGTGATCAACTGCCATAGATGAAAACTGACATATTTCCTCCAAATGCTTTTGTTGGACAGCGGCTTTGCGAAGGGTAATAATTAGTTGATTCACTTGATTTCGCAGGTCTGGATTGTTGCCCACTGCTAACATTGTTTGTCTTTCTAGCAGTTGCAATATAAGTTCGTAGTGGATTGGTGAAGGCAGAGGAATTTGCTCCATGAAATTTGGTTAGAATTTTATATCTTAAGATTTGGAATCAAAAGCTGTTTGTTAATAAGTAAATTGTTACATAGGCAACAAAAATTTGGTTAAAGCCTTGATTTGCTGAGTCATGAAGATTTGGCAAAGAGATTGGCGATCGCTAATTCTGGATCTGGTTGTTTCACTAAAGATTCACCGATGAGTACAGCAGATGCTCCCGCTTGTTCTACTAAATTCAGGTCATCTGGGGCATGTAATCCTGACTCGCTCACAACCAGAATGTTCCGTTTCTGTAATTGTTCACCTCTGGCTGTCAAGAGTTGGCAAGTTGTTTGCAAGTCCACAGAAAAATCTTCCAGGTTGCGATTATTAATACCTACTAAAGAAACCCCATCTATGGCTAGGACGCGATCAAGTTCTTCAAGAGTGTGAACTTCAATCAATGCTGCTAGAGAAAGAGCATGGGCTATTTTGACAAAGTATTGCAAATCTTGATCGCTGAGGATAGCCGCTATCAACAACACTGCATCTGCACCGAGAACACGAGCCAAATACATTTGGTAAGGATAGATAACAAACTCCTTACACAATAGAGGCAAATCTACGGCGGCGCGGATTTTGGCTAAGTTGTCAAAGCTGCCACCAAAGAATTTTTCATCCGTCAGCACCGAAATACAACTAGCACCGCCTTGTTCGTACTGAAGGGCGATCGCAACTGGATCAAAATCTGGGCGGATCACTCCTTTGCTAGGAGAAGCTTTTTTCACCTCAGCAATTAAAGCTGGTTTAGTCTTACCTGACCGCAGTGCTGCCACAAAATCACGGGTTGGAGGCGCAGTTAAAGCTTGTTTTTGCAACTCCTGTAAGGGTTGCTTTTCCCGCATTTGGTCTACTTCTTCTTCTTTGTGCCAAACAATTTTTTCTAGGATATTTCTTGGCTCGGCATTAGGAGTAGCAACCTGATACCTTAAACTAGACACGGCAACAGCTGGGTTGGGTGAACGGCGACGGATTTGCATAATAGGGATTGGGGAAAAGGGATTGGGGACTGGGGATTAGGGACTGGGGATTAGGGACTGGGGACTAAATTATTTCCCGATCCCCGAGCCCTAACTGGCTGCTCGTTTGTAAGCTTCGTCCAGGACTTCCGAAAGTGTTGGGTGGGCGTGAACCAGATGGGCTAGGGTATGGACGGATTGGCGGTTGGCGATCGCTGCGGAAGCTTCGTGAATAATATCGGAGGCGTGTATTCCAAAAATGTGGACTCCCAAAACTTCGCCTGTGTCTTTACGATAAATTACCTTAGCCATACCATCAGCTTCGCCTTCTGCCAAGGCTTTGGAATTACCTTTGAAGTAACTCTTGGCGACTCCAACTTCAAATCCCTCAGCAGCAGCTGTTTCTTTGGCTTGTGCTTCTGTCATCCCGACATAGCTAATTTCTGGATGGGTAAAGGCCGCTGCGGGAATGCTGCGGTAGTCTACTTCTTTGTATCTGCCACAGATATTTTCTACAGCAACGATACCTTGAGCAGAAGCAGCGTGCGCCAGCATCATTTTGCCAGTCGCATCGCCAATTGCCCACAAATGCGGCACAGGTTCACCTCCACTCAGTACGGCCATGGTGTCGTTCACCGGGATAAAATTCCGACGATCTAGTTCTACACCTACCGATTCTAAACCGAGATTTTGCGTAGCTGGAATGCGTCCCGTCGCCACTAAGCAAGCATCTACTTCCAGCACGCCCACATCTTCTTTGGTTTTGAAGTCGGCTAACTCAATTACCACTGGTGAACCGGGGATGACTCTTTTTGCGTAAACTCCCACATAAGTTTCAATATCGCGGGGAGTAATCAGCACCCGTTCGGCAAGTTTGGCAATATCGCGGTCAAATCCCGGCATTAGCTGGTCGAGTGCTTCAATCAAAGTGATTTCACAGCCCAAAGCCGAGTAAACATCGGAGAATTCTAAGCCAATGTAGCCACTGCCAACAATTGCCACCCAATTTGGTAGCCATTCTAACTTAACCCCTTGGTCGCTGGTAAAGACTGTTTTGCCGTCTACTTCAATACCAGGAGGAACAAAGGGAACGGAACCAGAAGAAATAATGATGTCTTTGGCAGTGATAGTTTTTTCACCGCTATCCGTCACAACACTGAGTTTTTGAGTGCCTGCGATTTTGCCCCAACCCCGGATGATATCAACTCCCAAGCGTTTGAGGCTGTTGGTTAAGTCTCCTTGAATTTTAGAGACAAGATTGTTAGCATGGTCGGCGATCGCTTGCCGCTCAAATTGTACATTTCCAATTTGAATTCCCAGCGCTTTCAGATGGTGGGCATCTCTTAGTTCCCGCACACGTCCAGAGGCTGCTAGCAATGCCTTAGAAGGAATGCAACCTCGGTTTACGCAGGTTCCCCCCATATCAGCTGCTTCGATAATAGCTGTCTTTAAACCGCAGCTAACGGCGTGTAAGGCAGCCCCATGTCCGCCTACTCCAGCGCCGACGATCGCTAAATCGTAATCAAATTCTTGACTCACGTTAGTTTCCCCGTGTGCTTTGCCCTATATATTCTTAGACTGACTAAGCAATCAGTGCAAGTCTATTTAATTGTAGGGTGTTGGTGAGCAATTGCTATTAAAACTTGTGCCCATAAAAATAGCTTATTGTGATAGTGATTATTTATCCTAACTATCTCCCCCTGTCAATTCCTTGACCTGAGTTCTGACGACAAAGTTATTTTTTATAATTCATTTTTTAATTTTTATTAATTTTTTATTCCTAAGGATAGAGGTTAAAGTTAATTAATTGTTTCTACAGAAAGATTGGCTATTGTTTTTGAAAATCAGAGAATACTCATACAAAGATTCACTATATCTAAATAAAGCCATGTCAAAACCAATTGAATTTAACTTATTTGCTCCGTATAACGAAGCAGCGGCTTTAATTGGTTCTTTTTCTGATTGGAAAGAAATTCCAATGGAAAAAGGCGATGACGGTTATTTTCGTACAACAGTAGCATTAGAGGATGGAGAATATCAATATAAATTTCGCGTCCAGTCAAAATCGTGGTTTTTTGAACCAGATCAATGGGTTGATGTTACAGATCCTTATGCTACAGATATAGATGAATTGAGTGGTCAGGATAACGGTATTGTTAGAATCAAAGATGGGCAAAGAATAGTTGATACCTATGTTTGGAAGCACGACGATAAACCCTTACCTGCTGACCATGAATTAGTAATTTACGAATTGCATATTGGTGATTTTTCTGGTGGTGAAGATGACCCTTACGCACGAGGAAAATATAAGCACGTCATTGAAAAATTAGATTATCTCTGTGAACTGGGTATTAACGCCATTGAGTTAATGCCTGTGAAAGAATATCCAGGAGATTATAGCTGGGGTTACAATCCCCGGCATTTTTTTGCAACTGAATCTAGCTATGGCTCTACAGCTGGTTTGAAAGAGCTAATTGATGAGTGCCATGCTAGAGGAATTCGTGTTATTATGGACGGCATTTATAACCACTCAGAAGCGTCTAGTCCTTTAACCCAAATCGACCACGACTATTGGTATTACCACTCTCCTCGTGACCCCGATAATAGCTGGGGACCTGAGTTTAATTACGAACACTATGATGAAAATTTAGAGACTTACCCAGCGCGGAGATTTATTGGCGATACAGTCCGTTTTTGGATTGAAGAGTATCACATAGATGGTATTCGCTACGATGCAGCGAGACAAATTGCTAATTATGACTTCATGCACTGGATTGTGCAAGAAGCGAAAAAAACTGCTGGTACTAAGCCTTTTTACAACATTGCCGAACACATTCCTGAAACTACCAGCATAACTAATGTTGATGGGCCGATGGATGGTTGCTGGCATGATAGTTTCTATCACTGTATTCTTGAACATATCTGCGGCGATACCTTTGATGTAGAACGGCTCAAAGATGTAATTGATTGTAAGCGCCAAGGCTTTATGGGTGCTACAAATGTTGTCAATTACTTGACAAACCATGACCATCATCATTTGATGGTAGAATTGGGCGATCGCAACATTTTTGATGAAGAAGCTTTTAGGCGAGCAAAGTTAGGCGTTGCTATTTTGATGACAGCTATTGGTGTGCCTTTAATTTGGATGAGTGAAGAGTTTGGCGAGTATAAACCCAAAACTCCAGAATCAGCCAAAATCGATTGGACACTACTAGGTCATGATTTGAATCGCGGTTTGTTTGAATACTACAAAGGCTTAATTAACCTGCGTAAAGACAATCATGCCCTCTACACAGAAAATATCGACTTTATCCACGAAAATCCAGAGGCAAAAGTGTTAGCTTACAGCCGCTGGAATGATGAAGGTTCGCGTGTGGTTGTTGTCGCTAATTTTTCTGAAAACTTCCTAGCTGGCTATCATGTTCCCAACTTCCCCAGTGGTGGTAAATGGCACGAATGGACAGGGGATTATGATGTGGAAGCTGGTGATGACGGCATCATGACTGATATTGGCCCCTACGAAGCGAAAGTCTTTGTTTGGCAGTAATTAACTTTTGTAACGCAGAGGGTCGCAGAGGTAAGCGCAGAGTAACGCAGAGAAATTTCTTTGCGTTCCTTTGCGTTTTACCTCTGCGCTACTCTGCGTTTTTAAAGTCACAAAATTGTACTGATTTCTTTCAAATAAACCCTGATCGGCGGTTCATCTTCTCCTAACATGTACTCTTCAATTAAACCCTGACGGTGAATTGTAATATCATCTCCCTTTCTAATCACTACAGTCGAGTTATCAAATACATCCCGCATCAACATCATCTCTATTTCTGTAGGGTTATTCAAAACTACTACATCGCTACCGTAGTAGAACATACCCTCTTTTTCCAAGATGTCTTGGTCATACTCAGCTATCAATAAGTCAAGTTTGGGATTGCGTAGCAAAGTTTGAACGTTGGTATTATAGTTTTTATTCAAAAATTTTTCTGACCGATTAACAAAAACACCATCACGACAAACAGCACCAACTGTCCGGTTGGGATGTTGTACAAGAATATGGTCAATAGTTTCTTGAAGTTCGTTAATTGAGATTTGGTTAAAGGTAATAATTGGTATCCTGGCATCTACACCTGACTCAAAAAAGGTTTCTAAAATATGCGAAGGCACATCTACGCTTTCACCTACCGCCGGGTTAAGATGCATTAAAATACCTGGAGCAGCATTAATTTCCAAAATAGCAAAGTTGCTTTCCTTCCAAGATTTAGCAAGACTTTCAGCAATAACATCAATACCAAGGCAAACTAGCCGGAAGTGCTGGGCAATGTCTTGCGCCAAGATGATATTATCGGAGTGAACAGTGTGTGTGGCGTCAATACTCATACCACCGGCTGAGAGATTGGCAACTTTGCGAAGATAAATTGTGCGGCCTTTCTCAATCACACTGTCTAAAGACAAACCCTGTTCTTCTAGGTACAGTTCCATCGCCTCATCACGCTGAATTTTACTCATGGGCGAGGTGGGTGTGTCTAAACGAGCAGATTTGCGATTTTCCCGTTCGATTAGTTCGTCAATGGTTGAGTATCCGTCGCCGACAACCGATGCTGGACGGCGTTCGGTGGCAGCCACGAATCTACCATTGACACACAGTAAGCGATAGTCTTTGCCAGAAATACTTTTTTCGACAATTATCCGAATACGTTCATTTTCTGGTATGGCCTTAACGGCCCTCAAATAAGCAGATTCCAATTCATCTTCGTGTTGTACATCAGCTGTGACGCCAATTCCTTTATGACCAACTACAGGCTTGACTGCTACTGGGTAGCCAACTTCTCTTGCTACCGCAAAGGCTTCTTTTTCAGAAAAGACTATATCACCTTTGGGGACGGGAAAGCCTAAGGTATCTAAGAATGCTTTGCAGTCGTCTTTGCGGGTGGTAAAATCTGAATCAACATGGCTATCACAGTCAAATGTCGTCGCGATACCACGAACTTGTTTTGTTCCGTAACCGTACTGCATCAGTCCTTCTTCCCACAAATAAAAGGTGGGAATGCCTTTTTTATCTGCTGTTCTTAATAAGGCATAAATTGTGGGGCCGCCATAGACAGATTGGCGGAATTTTCTTTGCAGCATCCGTAACCCTTCTTCAAAGGCTATGTCTTGATCGCGAGTAATGGCTTCAAACCAATCCCAAACGAAGAAAATTAGGGAGTGTGTTGTATCTGCGTGTAAGGATTGCACGGCAATTCTGGCATGTTTTTCGTCGCCTTTGACACTCCAGTGGTTAAGGTGCAAGTCCATGTCTAGCTTTCCTACTTCAGACACGGTGCGGGCAAACAACTGGGCATGGGAATCATAAGTTTGTTTGCTCAGTTGTGGGTAGCGATCGCCAATAATTTCAACATAATCTTCTATAGGTAGCGATCGCCAAGGTTCAGTTAAAGCAAAATCAAATACTAACGCCCCTCTATCCAAGTAAGGATTCGGCCCTATGTAATGTTGAAAGTTGAAGACATCGAAAGCATCAGTTTTTCTAGCGTTGACGCGGACTGTATTGGTACTTTTATCTTGAACCATTGACTATATACCTTTGACGAAACACTCTGGTATCTCTACGCTTCTCTGCGCTTACCGAGATTCACTGCTTGTGAATTTATTTGGTCTTTGATGAGTATTTGCTTTACTGTTTACCTAAGCATTAAGCAAAATCTTTATCTGCATCACCTTAACGCTGTTGAGATAATTTTGCAGCTATCTCAAGGCATATTCAAACTGTATTAAGTTTTCATTACTCAGCTAAGTATAAGACATTGTTACTTCAATAACAATTAATCATCAATCTTTCAATATAAGTTACTGGGCATAAATAAACACAATTATACTAATGATTAAGCTGTTGCACTTACACATTACACTTTTTTCGTTAAGACCGTCATTAGTCATTTGTCCTTGGTTATTAATGACTAATGACTAATGACTAATGACGACCCTCACGAGTAATTGTGCAATTTTAAGGCGTTATAGCTTAGTTCTTGATTGTTAATTGTTAATGGTCGGTTATTCTAAACAAAAAACAACAAACGACTTATTAATCTATACCTATCTACCTATAACTTTTGAAAGGTGTAATGCGATCCCAAGATGTATAAAAATAAAAAAACATGATATAGTCAAAAATTGAGGAGACTATATAGTCAACTATTAAGGAGACAGCAAAGTTATGAATATCACAAAGGCTGCTCTCAGAAATGAAGTTAACCATCTTGCTGAGGAAGCTTTTCACCGCAAGTTGATTTCTGGATATGGAGATGGGCCAGATATCAACGAATACCAAATTGTATTTCAAGGAAAACCTAGACATTTTTCCTTGGAAGAAGCACATACTTTTTTAGTAAATCTACTTTTTAACAACCAAGTTGATTAGAAAGTTTTGGCAAATTTTCCAGCTTAAAAAAATAAAGTTTTAGAAGTGCGATCGCTTGATCTCATATTTTATCTCACTCCCGTTGTTTTGAGGTGTGAGTATTTTTTTATTAATTATCAAAATATCGTACAGCAATGGGGTGGAAGAGAGGCTCTATTCTCGTTTCCAGGTTGCATCTATTTACAAGGATTTGAAGGCTCTGCGTCTCAGTTGCAAAAAGCCTCCAAATGTAAGTTGATGCCTACCCTACATTTGCTTGAATTCGCATAATAGCTCTAAAGTATGTCTATCAAACTATAATATTTGTTTACAAAAAAACCTTATTGTAGATCAAAGCCACGGCTGAGCATAGATATTTCTATCTATCTATTCCTATCTAAATAATATACATCTATAGTATCCCTACATACAATATGTCTTCTGATTTAAACAATATCTAAATAGTTAATAATATTGATTTTTTAAATAAAACAAATATGTCAGCAGAATGAGGTTAAACATTCCTTACTTATGTATATTTAATAATACAAAGCAAATGTAATTATTTGGCTTGTTTATTAATTAATTGAGCGAGGAGATTGTAACCATTAATTAATAATTATTAATTATTTGGTCATCTTCTTAGAGACACTTGGAGGCACTATGGCTGGGAGCGAAATCAAACGGCAGTTGGTAATTATTGGAGGAGCAGAAGACAAGGAGGGAGATTGCCGAATTCTACGAGAGTTTGTACGCCGCGCTGGCGGTACTAAGGCACGAATTGTGATAATGACAGCGGCTACAGAATTACCAAGGGAAGTAGGAGAAAATTACATTCGAGTGTTTGAGCGCTTAGGAGCAGAAGATGTTCGGATAGTTGATACCGAAACCCGTGAAGATGCTTCTTCATCTACTGCTTTGGAAGCAATTAGTAAAGCAACTGGAGTATTTTTTACTGGCGGAGATCAAGCTCGCATCACCAGCGTAATTAAAGATACTGAACTCGATCAAGCTATTCACAAACGCTTTTCAGAAGGCATTATTGTGGGAGGCACAAGCGCGGGAGCAGCTGTGATGCCAGATGTGATGATTTTAGAAGGTGACTCTGAAACCAATCCTCGGATTGAAATTGTGGATATGGGGCCTGGTTTGGCTTTTTTGCCTGGAGTGGTGATAGACCAACATTTCTCACAGCGCGGACGCTTAGGACGATTAATTTCAGCTTTGGCACAACAGCCTGCTGTATTAGGATTTGGTATTGATGAGAATACTGCTATGGTTGTTACCGATAGCCAATTTGAAGTGATTGGGGAAGGTTCTATCACTATCGTAGATGAATCAGAGGTCATACATAGCAATATTGAAGAAATTTTAAAGGATGAACCTTTGGCAATGTGCGGAGCGAGGCTTCATATTTTGCCGCATGGATATAAATTTGACCTGAAAACTCGCAGGCCTATTCTGAATAATGGCTCTGTAGCAAGTGCTCCTGTGATGTCTGAGGTAAATACCTAACTGAATGTAGAGACGTGATTGGGAATTTACCAAGTGCGATCGCGTCTCCATATTATTTACCATCGGATGACCAATGAGGAGGGTCACTATCTAGCTTATACACTCCGTAGGATGCACCTACTTTCCACATAGCTTTATTTAAAGCAGCATTACGGGGTTCGCCAACAGTAACTATTTTTCCACTAGCATCCTTAATAATAATTTTGTCATTCCAGGTAATATTCCAGTCGATTGCCAGCCCTTGAGTATGGCGAGAATTTAACGATACAGGATTACCACCAATACCATAAGCCTCAACCATATCTTTAGCAGCTTGCAGCGATCCTGCATTAGTGTAATGTACCCATTCAATATCCACTCCACTCAAAGGTGGGACATACTGAGGAGCAATTTCTTGGCGACTAATCCTAGCAGAGTAATGCATTAGATAAGCACGTTGTTTGGGACGGTAGGTAGCGGTAACAATCACCTGACAACCAGCGTCAATCATTGCTTTGTGGAATGCTTCTACTTTTTGACGAAATGGTGAAGCTAAATCAGAAATTAACTTGCTAGTAGGAAAATATTTAGCCCAATGGGATCCGCTAAGGCGAAATCTCTGTCTTTTTGCATATTCATTAAAGATATCCAATGCTTGAGTCAAATCTGCTCCCAGTTTCTGTTTAGTTGTATTACTTAGCACCCCTTCCAGTTCGCCACGCAAACGCACATCTCTTTTTTTATACGCTTCGGCTAACCCTTTGGTGCTTGTTTTACCAAAATCACCATCAACTTGTAATGGAGGGTTGAGTTGTGCTACCTGATTCAAACACTTTTGTAAATCCTTAACCTCTGTTTCACCAAAACCAAGATAACTCAGCAATGTGCTAGCTGAAAGGTTAGGTACTTTAAAAATAAAACCTTGAGGAGCTGCTTTACTGTAAGTGTTATTGCCAACAACCCCATCAGCTTGCAAGCCATTTCTTTGTTGATAACTACGAGTGGCTTGGTCAGTTGCTTTGCCAAAATCGCCATCAACAGCTCCTATAGGATATTCTGCTTCTTTTAAAAAGCTTTGCCAAGCACTTACATAGATGCCATTAGAACCGAGTTTGATAACTGGTAGTTTCAGTACATTGATGTTAAAAGCCATGATTTTCTCCAATTATTAGTTAGTAGATAGTAGATAGTAGTTAGTAGTTGGTAATTTGTTTTTACCACTAACCACTAACCACTAACTACTAACCAATTAATTTCTGCCAGGTTGCAGGCCCAACAATTCCATCAGCTGTTAAACCATTTTGCTGTTGAAATTTCTTCATTGCTGCCTCTGTCTGAGGACCATAGATGCCGTCAATGTCAACTCCTAAACGGTATTGTAAGTATCTGACTACTACACCACCCGCATGATTTACTCTAATAATTCTTTTCGCTAAAATCTGATTAATTGCATTCCATGTAGTGTCTCCAGCAATTCCTGTTTGTTGAATGCCTGTGATACTCTGAAATTTTTCGATTGCAGATTTTGTTGTGGCATCGTTTGTGCCATTCTCTACCAAAGGTTTACCATTTTTATCAGTTATTTTGAGTCTATTTAAAGCTTTCTGAAATCTCAAGGTTGTTGTATCTGGATTTTGTTCTTCATCCTCTATGGGATTAACAGGAGTACTAGGTAATTGACCAGTTAAACCTTTGACGATCGCATTTGCCATTGCCTCTGGATTATACAGATTCATGTCTTTTTGCGAATCGACAAAACAGCCTTCTACCAAAATCGCAGGCATATCTGTATTTTTGAGGACAAATAAATGACTGCCGTTTTTAACACCGCGATTAAAAAAGCCTAATTTGACAATTTCATCTAATACAGGTTTGGCAATTCTTCTGCCTGTATCGCTAACTGCAAATACTTCCGTACCATTCGCCTGACGATTAAAGGCATTAAAATGAATAGATACAAAAGTATCTACTTTGTTAGCATTAGCTGTAGCGCATCTTTTTCGGAGCGATTCGCTTACTGATGAGGCTCTAGCTGGCTTGCATTCTACGACTTGATGCCCTAAAGCTTTTAATTTGGCTATAACTCTGTTACCTACATCTAAGGTCAAATTATCCTCAAATTTTATCCCTCTAGCTCCGGTATCGGGAGGACAATTATGGCCGATATCTATTCCAAATTTCATTTGCTTCTCCTGAATTGATTTTTGATAACACTTCTATGTATTTAATCTAGATATTAGTTTATATGAATCATTAATATAAAATTTATTAGTAATAATTATGAATTAATCGAAAGTTAGTGGAGGCTGGTTGAAGTAGAAATTCTACCTTTTGACCTTCCAAATACTAAATTTAAACTCGCTTACATAGTAATTGATAGCTGATAACTGGTTATTGCAAATAACAAACAACAAATCTGCGATTCATTACTAATTACCGATATAACAAAAAATCTGAGTATTTTAGCTAAAATAATATGCCAACCGTCTATGATAGAATACTGTTTCCCAACTGTCCATTGTAACAAAGAAGAAACTTAAAGATTTTTGATAAAAATTTGGCAACGCCCTTTTATCCATCTGGTGTTGCATACTTATATATAATTAGGTTGTCCTTGGCTATTTGTCATTTGTAATTTGTTCTTAGTAATGACAATCAACTATTTACTAATGACAGTGGTTGAGCGATTGTTTCTCTCACTTTTGAAAGAGCAAGCTTTTCTACCGGCATTTTGTTAATTTTTTGCGAGAGCACAATCAATGCATTGTCATAAAAAGCACATATGACTAATCTAACAGCTTCACAATCACTTAGCGAGGAGCGCAAAACGCCTTCAGATGTACAGGTGCAATTTGAAGCGCGAAAGCCAATTATAGATCCAACTTTGGGTATTCCTGTCAATGTCAAAAAAGTAGGAACTCCCCAGCATCGCTTGGTAACTATTGGCGATTCAATTACACATGGTTTTCAAAGTGGGGCTATTTTTAATACGCGGCTATCTTATCCTGCGATTATTGCCAGGGAAATGGGTTGGAATCAGTTGCGTTATCCCACGTATGATTCACCAGGAGATGGATTGCCGTTAAACTTAGAAAGCTTGGCTCGTAATCTCCAGCAGCAGTTTGGCGACAACATCAATTTTTCGGAATTTGTTTCAGCCGTGCTGTTTTTACGCAAATACCTAGATGCAATTGAAGATTACTGGGAACGTGGTGAAGGTTCGCTGTTGCCAATTCAACGCGAGATCAACCACAACTTATCAGTCTATGGTTGGGATTTGCGGAATACCTTATCGCGCAATGCAGATATCTGCATAGAAGTAATCAGAAATTCTTCGTCTCGGGATGATTTTTTCCAGCAGATTGTCGATAATCATAACGATCGCGCTGCCATTCGGGTTTTGAACTCAGCTAGAGATACGAATGCTAAAGCACTCACACCGTTGCAAGCAGCCGCAGTTCTCGGTGCAGAAGGAACAGAAGAAACCGAAGGAATTGAAACTCTGATTGTCTTTATTGGTGCGAATAATGCTCTGGGCAGTATTCTCACATTTAATGTGGTATGGAGTGATACTGGCTATGATGATATGACAGTGAACGATAAATATACTGTCTGGCGTCCTATTCACTTCAAAGCTGAGCTAGATCTGGTAGTTGCCGAAGTTAGGAGAATTCGCGCCCGGCATGTGATTATTGGCACAGTGCCTCACGTTACCATCGTACCTTTTGCCCGTGGAGTCGATAATAAAGTCACACAGGGTTCGCGGTACTTCCCTTACTACACTTTGCCTTGGATTGAAGATGAGGATTTTGACCCAGATAAACACCCACACCTCACCGAAGACGAGGCAAGAGCAATTGATAGTGCTATTGACAAGTACAACGAGTATATTACTGATGCGGTACGGCAAGCGAGAACAGAAGGTAGAGATTGGTATTTACTAGAAACCTGTGGATTACTGGATAGGCTTGCATCCCGGCGCTATCTGGAAGATCCCACTGCTAGACCTTCTTGGTGGGAGGAAGTTGGTGGTGAGTATGAATTGCCACCCGAGTTGAAAGCACTATCACCTGTACCAAACTCTCGCTTTTTCATCTCTGGGCCAAACGGTCGTACTCAAGGCGGTTTATTCTCTATGGATGGGATTCATCCTACTACGATTGGTTACGGCATTCTAACTCAGGAAATTATCAACATTATGCAATTGGCAGGTATAAAATTTTATGAAAACGACGGTCAAACCGAGCGTACAGGAGACATTAAAGTTGATTTTCGGCGATTAATTGCTGAGGATACGTTGATTTCCCAGCCACCACGAAACCTCGCCAATATTCTAGATATAATTGGTGAACTGGATAAAAGATTTAATATTGGGGGTCTGTTGTTGAGAAGGAATTACTAGGAAAATAGGGGTTGAAGGCTAAGGGTTAGAGAAGAAGGTTTTTATACTTTCGTTGTGAAGTTTTCTCATGAATTACTGCCTGAAATTGCGTTAGGATTTTAACACTTGCTCTGCTGTCAGCGCCAATTCTGAGAAAGTCTGCGAGACAATGCGATCGCTACCACGATAAGGTTTACACTGGTAGACTCCATTTTTATCCAGCAAGTAAACAAAGATTGTTGGGACTTTCGGGTTGCCTAAATAACTACGACTAGCAACTGCTAAATAATCTACAATCCAATATTCAGGAATACCCAGCCGCTGGTATTCATCCAGCTTATCAATGTAGTCATCTTCCCAATTAGTAGACACAACCTCTACAGCTAGTTGGAGGGGTTCCAGCAGCGCCGAATAAGCAGCAAGGTTTGAATCCCAAAGAGTCTTGTCTACAACACTCACATCAGGATGACGACCTTGTTCTTTACCATCTGAGGTGAGTGTCCTAACCATAATTCTGCCTGAAACTCTGTAGTTTAGCTTGAGACGTTTTACCTCGTCTTTGAATGAGTCTGAAATATACTCAGCTATGTTATCGTGTTGTCTTGTTGGTAATATCCTCACAATTTCTCCGTTAACAAGCTCATAGCGACCTTCTTCATCAAGGTCTTGCTCTAGGAATTGCTCAAAAGTTAATAGTTGCTTGGGTGTGGTTGTAGTCATGGTTAGTTAGTATTAAAATCTATGGTGTTGCTGAATAATGGGATGAATGAGGCTGACGCACCAGACGCGGTGACGCGGTGATTATGAGTCATGCAAATTCCAAAATCATCCCGCAATTATGCAACGCCAAATATATATATTATTGTGGAGATTATCTTTTAAGTCTGCTTGTAAAGATTCTGAAACTTGTGATGTTAGTAAGCTAAAGCACGTTCAAATTACATAGTCAAATTTTCTCAATCTCTTGTGGGGTGGGCATCCTGCCTGCCCAAGTCATGCAACTTAGATGTGGAACAGCTTTGCTACCCTAATAACCCCTCCACTGCACCCAGTTCTAGCAAAGTTGATTTCTGCGCCTCGGTCAAACCTGTGACACCGTAAATATTCATGTTTTCATAAAGGCGTTCTGCTCTCAAATTCTTGATACACTCTTTTGTCTGTACATCCCATAACTTGATGACAGCATTGCCATCACCACTCACCAGCATTTTACCATCAGAACTAAAGTCAACGGACATTACCCAGGTGTTATGTCCTGTTAAGGTAGCAATGCAATCACCCGTTGCTACGTCCCAGAGTTTGATCGTGCCGTCACTGCTACAACTGACAAGAGTACTACCATCGGGACTAAAAGCGATCGCCCAAATCCATTCTTGATGTCCCCGCAGTATATGAAGACACTCGCCTGTGCGAATATCCCATAGCCTCACAGTGCGATCGGCACTACTACCAGTGGCGAGGGTCAGACCATCTGGACTAAAGGCAACCCACCAAACCCAACTGTCGTGTCCTTTGAAGGTTTGACAGCACTGTTTTGTTTCTAAATCCCATATCCTGACTGTATCATCAAAACTGCCCACTGCCAGTTTTTTACCATCTGGGCTAAAAGCAGTTGAGATCGTAATGTGTTCTGGAAAAGTGTGCAGGAGTTGACCTGTTGCAACGTCCCACAGTTTCACTGTGCGGTCATAGCTACTGCTGGCTAGAATACAACCATCTGGACTAAAAGTTACGCCTGTCACCATCCCGGCGTGTCCATGCAAGACTTTGGTACACAGTCCTGTTTTTACATCCCAAAGTCGAATTGTTTGGTCGGCGCTACCACTAGCCAAGCTTCGACCGTCAGGACTAAAGGTGACTGCAAAGATAAAATCTGTGTGTCCGCGTAGAGACGTTACATGTAACGTCTCTACATTCCATAATCTAACGATTGTGTCTTCGCCGCCACTAGCGATGATTTCACCTAGCGAGTTGGAGGGAATTGGACTAAAAACAACGGATGAAAACCAGTTGTGTCTGCCTTTGAATGTTCTCACACACTCCCCAGTAGTAATATCCCATAGCTTAATCGAGAAATCATCACTACCAGTAGCGAGCAAGGTTCCTTCGGGGTTGACGGCATTTACGTAAATTGCATTTGTATGCCCTTGCAAGGTTTTCACACATTGTTGAGTAGCAACATCCCACAGTCGCACCGTCCGATCAATACTACAGCTAGCCAGAATATTTCCCTCACCAATAAAACAGACTGTAAATACTCCATGCGTGTGTCCTTTCAGGATACCAACACACATACCCTTGTCTAAATCCCAAAGCCTGATAGTTTGGTCTAAACTGCTACTGGCAAGCAATCCTTGTTTACTAAATGCGACACTCCTGATCCAATCAGTATGTCCTTGCAAAGTTTTGATACAGCGACCAGTAGTAATATCCCAGATTTTAACTGTATTGTCGTCGCTGCCACTGGCAACGATCGCCCTATGTCCTCCCTTATTAAGGGGGGAATTAGGGGGAATCGGGAGTAAAGCCACAGACCAGACTCCATTGGTGTGTCCTTGCAACACTTTAGTGCATTTCCCCGTGCTTATATCCCAAACTCTGATGGTTGAGTCGGTGCTACAACTAATCAAAATGTTACCATCAGGCGCAAACACAACAGTACGAACTCCACCTTTATGACCTTGCAGAGTTTGCAAGCACTGACCACTGCTGACATCCCAAAGCTTAATTGTGCCATCTTCTCCCCCTGTGGCGAGAGTGCTACCATCTGGACTAAAACTCACTCCCCAAATAATACCCAAATGTCCCTGATAGCTGATTAGCAGATGACTGCTAGCGACATCCCACAAACGCAGATAACCATCTGTATGAGTTGTTGCTAAAGCTTTGCCATCCGGACTGAACGCCGCACACATGGCTGTTGAAAAGGTTTTGGCAAACACCGATTGAGATAGGTCAGCACAAGCAAAGTTAACTTGCACCAGAGGAGTATCCTGGAGGTATGCCTGCCAAATTGTCAGATGCGAGAAGTCATAACCCGTCAAGTCTGTTTGCAGGTGAGACAGTAGGTTAATTATGTTACCCCCTGCATAGCCAGGTTCTGGGTTAGGAGTGGAGGAGCTTTTGCTTAGAGAATGCTCTCGTAAATCATTGAGAATCTGAACGAGTCGAGTTTCGATTGCTTGTTTGCTTCGCAGTGACAATAACAGTTGTTCAATTACAGGTTCAAGAATGAGTTTCGTTTGGGCAAGGCGGATATAATCTTTAGCGATCGCTTTGATCAAAGCATGGCTGTTAAATATCAGTTGTTGGTTGGTGGTTGTTGGTGGTTGGTTGTTGGTGGTTGGTTGTTGTTTGTTGGTTGTTATTCTCCCACTCTCCCACTCCACAATCTCCTCAGCCACCTGCTGAATTAAATAATCTGTGACAAATTCCATCACTACAGGTTGGAGGGTGAATTGTACCGGGGGTTGGAGAAGTGATTTTTTTTCGATCAGATTTCGCCTCGCCAGTGACTCTAGCGCCTCTAGTAGTTTCATTGATGATACAGGCAATACCAAATCGCTACGCAACTCCGCCATAGTGACTGGTTCTCGATTGATTGCCAGCCAGTACATTAAGTCTTTTTCGAGTGTGGAAAGGCGATGAAATTGCTGTGATAATAAGTCACAAATACTACCAAATACTGTAGTACCTTGAGCGAGAAATTCCGCAACATCACCATTAAATAGCTCGCCAATTGTAGTAGCAATAATTTTCAGCGCTAGAGGATTGCCTGTGTAGTGATGAATCAAGTCTTGCCATTGTGCATCCGAACCGTAGAAAAAACTCTTGGTTTTTACCAACTCAAGGGCAGCGATTACACTCAAGCCTGATAATTGGAATGACCGGACTGGTAAAGTTTCGCCTTCTAAAGCTGCAATTTGTTGAGGTTTTTCCCGACTTGTCAGTATTACGCAGCTTTGATGGGCTGTTTCTCCTGCTTGCTGCAATAATTGTCCGTAGTCTTCATATCCAGCTTGGAAATGTCCGCATTGGTCGCCACTTGCCAAAATCGATTCTGCATTATCTAGTACGATCAAACAGCGGTGCGATCGCAAGTGTGCCATAAATTGGGAAATCAACACAGGTGTAGCAACTTGTCTTGTCACATCCCCTAAATTTTCCGATAAATTCACGGGTTGACCATCGGCGAAGAACTGAAGCAAGTTGCTCAACAATTCTCTCAATGGTGGACTATTGCGGAGACTCCGCCATACTACAAACTCGAATTGTGCCTGAATTTGCTGTGCTAGTTTCACCGCAAGTGTTGTCTTGCCAACTCCACCCATTCCTAGCAAAGCAATCAGCCGACAGCGATCGTTAACAATCCAATACCCTAACTTGCTTAGTTCCTCTGCGCGACCAAAAAAAATGGAGACATCAACAGTTTCGCCCCAGTCTTGATGTTGGGGTGATGGGGAGATTGGGGGATGGGGTGAGTCTGTCCCCACCTCCCCATTTCCTGCTTTCACGTAATCACTTTTCGCTAACTCTAACCCAAAACCTCTAAAGAAGTAGTCAAGGGTTTGCTTATCAACTCCTTCTTCCCGTGCCAAAACCTTGGAGACAGTAAAGGGGGCAAGTTGAGTGCGATCGCTCAATTCTTCCAGAGTAAATCTGGCTCCATCATTTTCTAGAATCTCTGCCTGATGCCTAGCTTCCTGTAGCTTTTTCCATCCTTGCAGGCTGAGGATTACACCACGTCTGCGTCTTTGCTTGTGCAGTTCCATTGACTTACAAGGCTAACGCCAAGTTGAAAGTTATTTTACTGGTTTTAAGGCAAGATATGGAATTGCCCTTTATTGTATATAAATTAATACAACTTAACTATTATCAATTCCACCTAGTCCTGGCATGATTAAATTAATCAACTCATCAACAAATTCTTCAGTCAAAGGTGCATGTTTCAACAAAAGACGATAAAACAGGGGACTGTAAAGTGCATCAATTACCGCTTCAATATCAATATCAGAGCGTATTTCCCCGCGTTGTATACCTTTTTTAATCACCTGAGTGCAATCTTTACGACGTGGTGATAACCAATTAGCTACAAACGCTTCTATCATTTCAGGGTCTGTTTGTCCTCCACCTATCAGCGTTGCAATTACTTGTCCCCGTGGACTGTTCATAATTTTGACTAATTTTTGCATTTGCAAGCGAATATCTTCCTTTACTTCCCCTGTATTGGGAAAAGAGAGTTCTGGATTAGTTGCAGCCAAAAAAGCATCCATCACCAAACGTGCTTTACTAGACCAACGTCGGTAAATTGTTGGTTTACCCACACCTGCACGCGCCGCAACTCCTTCGATCGTCAATTCTGTAAATCCCACTTCCATCACTAATTCGTAAGCAGCTTGCAATATGCTTTGATGCGCTTCATCCGAACGCGGTCGTCCTCTACCCCGTGACTGAAGTTTTGCCGTTGTTTTTCCTACTACTTTTGGCATAATTTGTTGTCTCCCAAAATAATTAACGTAACGTTACGTTAATTATAGCATAACAGCAAGGCTCTAAAAGCTTTAACCGCTGGATGTTTTAGCGTGAGAATGACACCGAAAAATTTTTTCTCTACCCACTTGACACGCCTGATTATTTCGCCTTAGATTAATTACGTGACGTAACGTTAAATATTCAAGGTGACAACAGATGGTTAGAGGTGATGCTTCATAGTCAAAAGAGATTACGTTGGGTCAATCGCTTAATGTACATGCTTAGAAAGCGCCGTGCAGTCAAAGTACATTCATACACGCGCCTAACGCAGCAAAATAAACCACCTCGCTATAAAGTCTTTTTGCTGACTTGGTTGGCAATTTATCCTTTGATTACAGCTATCTTTTTCTTATTTGGTAAACAACTAAGTCTTTTGCCACTACCAATACGCACACTCTTACTCACAGGAATCTTGGTTTATTTAATGACTTATATTGTCATGCCTTGGTTGATGAAAGTATTTCACAATTGGCTTTATCCAAATAGTAAATAGCAATAATCGGTTAACTTTAATAGCAAAGGACAGGAAATATGGAACTTCTAGATCGAGACAAAATTGCAAGTGTAGAAAAAGAAATTCATGAATTTATTCACAGTTGGGGCGAAGGGTGGAGTCCGCGAGAAGAAGCGCCAGAATTCCAACGCGAAAGATTCACTCCGTTTTATCTCCAAACCAAAGAACTGCTTGCATTTGACTTTACAGATGCTCAATCCCGCACAGTTTTCAAAGGTTCAAAAATTCATGCTGACACCTGGGAAAAATTTGTTCGTAACTTTCGATATTGGACTTTCACACCAGTAGTGGAAAGTATTCGAGTGTATCCACATGCAGACAATGCCGCAGTGACGCTTTATGTTGATAATTACGGCAAGACAAACGATGGAAAAGAATTCAAAGCGCGTGCTCACGCAACATTACTGTTAGAAAAACACAATGGCAAGTGGGTGATTGTGCATGAAAACATTTGGGGCCCAGTAAACGAATAATATCCAATATTTGTAAGGAGATTTTTATGTCAGCACTTGATATTTCTAGCTACCATGGTTTGGTTTCAATGCGTGTAGACCATATCATGCTGAGCGTACCTAACTATGAAGAAACAATGCAATGGTATCAACAAAAGCTGGATGCAATCGTTGAGAAAGAATGGATTGTAGACCAACTACCAGATTTAAAATTAGCTTATCTCAACATTCGTGGATTCCGTATAGAAATAGTTGGTAGTAACCAGCCACGTTCTGGAATGCCTGATTCATTAACTTTTGAAGAAGCACTACGCACAACAGGAATCGGTCATTTTTGTTTTCGTGTTGATGATGTCGATGTAGCACTTGGCGAATTAAAAGAACGCGGTGTACAAACATTTGTTGAAGCCGCAGATTATCCCAATGTTGGAGTCAGAGTAGGGTTCATTAAAGACAACAACGGAAATATTATCGAGTTTTCAGGGCCGCTCAAAGAAGCTGAACAAAAAGCAACACAATGAGAAATTTTTGAAATTCAATTTCAGCACTTTTCAATGGCAATCAATTTTTACATTGAGGAGAAAAAATGAACGTGCAAAATTTCAATCAGGCTGAATACGACTTCATCGTTGTTGGTACAGGTTCCGCAGGTTCTGTGATGAGCGATCGCCTCAGCGAACAAGCAGATATCAATTGAACATTTACGATGATTTGGACAAGTTTTGAACGGAACTTTATCAAGGATGATTTATGAATACAAATGCCACACAAATATCTACTCATTTTGCCATTGGAGGCGATTTGTTAGTTCATCGTCTCGGTTACGGTGCAATGCGATTGACTGGACAACCTGGGAATTTTGGCCCTTATTCAGATTGGGAAGGTGGTCAAAAACTCCTGGGTCGTGCAGTGGAATTAGGTATTAATTTTATTGATACGGCTGAAGCCTACGGGCCTGGTTTCAATGAAGAATTAATTGCTTCTGCACTTTCCCCTTACTCAAAAGATGTAGTCATTGCGACTAAAGGCGGTATTAATAAACCTACACCGGATGATATTCGCGCTGACGGAAGCCCGAAGAATTTGCGGCGGGGTTGTGAAGCAAGCTTGCAAAGGCTGAAGGTAGAGCGCATTGATTTATACCAATTGCATCGTCCTGACCCAAAAGTACCCTTGACGGAATCAGTAGGGATGCTAGCGACTTTGAAAGAAGAAGGTAAAATTCGTCACGTGGGACTATCTAACGTCACAATTGAGCAAATTGAACAAGCGCGACAGATAGTTCCAATTGCTTCTGTGCAAAATCGCTTCAGCATTAGCGATCGCAATAATGAAGACGTGCTGGATTACTGCACCAAACACGGGATTGCATTTATCCCTTACGGTTCACTTGGCGCACATCCTCTTAAGCAAGGCGCACCACTGGCGATCGCTCAAGGCATTTTAGCAGAAATTGCTAATAGTCACGGTGTAAAACCAAATCAAATTGCTTTGGCGTGGTTGCTACACCGTGCTAACAATATCATTTTAATTCCGGGAACAACAACCATTTCCCACCTCGAAGAAAATATTGCAGCGTCTGCAATCAAGCTGACTAGAGACGAAATTGAAGCTTTAAATCAGATGCAAACAGTTTGAATTTCGTCACAGTCTATGAGGAGAGTATAAGAAAGTCGGGGTTGTAGATCTACTACTCCACCACACTAATTGTGATAGGTTTGTAGTGAGGGCTTTAGCCCTCATTTAAGCACGCTTGCTGCTTACTACAAACTTCCTTAGCCTGTCATAAGCTTTGTGGCAAACTACTACATAGTGGGTTTTGACCAAGTGTAATGTTTAAACTCTTTATCGAGTGGCGTTTGAGCAATGTGATTAGTGTAGTTGTGGATAACTTTCACAGCGATACCAAGAATCACCTCTAGAACCTGCTGTTTTGTGTAACCAGCATTCATAAATGTCTCGATTTCTTCGTCAGTTACCCAACCACGAGCTTGCACCATTCGCTGAGTAAAGTAGCGGAGTCCTGTAGCTTTGGATCTTGTAGGGGTTCACCACTTCGTAAGACATCTATATCCTCGGTTGACATGCCAACCATTTTTGCCAAGCCTGAGTGTGCTGCCATGCAGTAATCACACTCATTTTCATAATTTGCTGTCAGGTAGATTACCTGCTGTTCAACAGGGCTAAAGCTGGTTGTGCTGAAAAGATCCCACAGAGTCATACCACCCTTTAAAAGTGCAGGAGCTTCAGCGCAGATGCCCTCTAGATTGGGAATGAAACCAAATGTTTCCTTGGCATGACGCAGAGCTTTTTTTGATGCTTCAGGTGCAGTTTCTAAAGTATAAATGGTGAATTCCATTGTGCTGTATTTTTTGAAGTATCGGCATAATGCGACATTGCATGTCGAAGGTAAAAACCACTCGACAACGCTTATTACACACTTATCGCTGAGTAGACAAGTTTGTCTACTTTTAGTAGAGTATCTTAAGTAGACAAACTTGTCTACATGATGATAGACCTATGGCATCACAGACTAACCAAATCTACGATCGCATCCTGGAAACTGCCTCTGAGCTTTTCTACCAGAAGGGGATTCAGCACGTCGGAATTAACGAGGTAATAGCTGCGTCAAACGTTGCAAAACGGACGTTTTATAAGTACTTTCCCTCAAAAGACCAACTCATTTTAGAAGTGATGCGCTATCGCGAGAAGCAGTGGTTGCAGTGGTTTCAGAAAGCTGTTGAGGAGCGAGGAAAAAAAGCTAAAGAAAAGCTACTTGCTACGTTTGATGTGCTGGGCGAGTGGTATGCTCAACCAGACTTTCGGGGGTGTCCATTCATTAATGCAGTCCTGGAAATTGCCGATGCAAATCATCCAGCCCATCATGTTTCTGTCTCGTTGCGTGAGGCAATCCGCACTCACATTATGAAACTAGCACTCGAAGCGGGGATTCGTAATCCAGAGGCATTCTCTCAGCAGTACTTACTGCTAATTGGTGGTGCCAGTCTGATGGCAACAATTGAAGGAACTCCAGCAGGTGCAAAACATGCCCGTCAGGCTTTATCTATTCTCATTGATGGAAGTTAACTATTTTCTTAATATAACTTAACTTAGCACTTAACACCCATATCTTTACTGGTGCAGACAGAGTAAAAAACACACACTGTAAACATAAGCAGTTCATAAAACTTAAAACCTTCCCAAGGAGCCGAACTATTATGTTTGCAACATTCATTGTTTTAACTCGTAATTATCTCGGTCAGGCAAAATTCAATCAACTACGTGGCAAATTAATTGCATGGCACACCCAGACGATTACTAGCTTTTGTAATCACTTAGGAATTGACCGTACTACTCGTCAAAATCTCATCCGTTTGGCTCATGCCAATGGTAAGCGATTGGGTTTACTTTCTTAAGGAGAGTTGCCAAAATAACTATTTTTCTGTTGGCAGCAAAAAAGAGAATATACAGTCAAGTGGAAAATTGTGCTGTAGCATTCGCCACAGACATTCACTACAGTTAACGTAGAATTTAGCATTAATAACCTGTAACGCCTTAAAATTGCACAATTGCTCGTAAGGGTCGTCATTAGTCATTAGTCATTAGTCATTAGTCATTAGTCATTGGTCATTGGTCATTAATAACCAAGGACTAATGACATAGACGCCCTCCGGGCGGCTTCCCGTAGGGTAGGACAAATGACGGTCTTAACGAAAAAAAGTGCAATGTGTAGGCGCAACAGCTTAACCTCATGCTTAGCTACGTTTCACATCTTTGTTTATTATTTATTGCTTGTAATCATAAGCGGAGCGTAGAAGTGTTAAGCACGTCTACGCTTATGTATTATCTAACAATATTTTTTAATATCTTGAGAAATACTTAATAAATTAACATGAAACACAAAAAACTTTTGAATATCTAAAAAATATGCACACAAATAAATAAAATTCAGTCAAATCAGGGTTATATGAATAAGAGCAAAAATGGCTATTTTATTATTAATAAAGCGGCTTACAAGCAGAAAGTCAGCTTATTATGGTAGCTCAAGGATGAAAAATTGGTTCGTAAAATTAACAGCTTATATATTGTTATTTTATAACTTGTTGTTTGGCACAAACTATGCTGGAGCTAACCAAGTCGCAAATATTGATTTGCAGCAATTCAATTCATTACCAGGATCTGAACAATTAGCCAGTGCTGATTATAGTTTCAAAGACAACAAAAAGGAAGATTTTTGGCGATTTCGTGAAACAGTTAAAGGAACAGATAAATTAGATGGACTGTTCACGTTTTATCACAGTGAAGAAAACAGCAAATTTTATTTGGAAATTAAGCCGGAACAGCTAAATAAAAATTATCTATGTACAGTAACATTGGAATCTGGCATTGGAGAAAGCGGGATTTATAGTGGATTACCTCTGCAAGATTTCCTGTTCTACTTCCGGCGAGTGAATAATCATTTGCATTTTGTTGTTCGTAATGTCAAGTTCCGTACAGAAAAAGATGAACCAGAAGTGCGCTCGCTCGCTCGTTCATTTAGCGATTCAGTTCTTTATGCACTCGAAATCGTTAGTATTGACCCATACAGTAAAAATATTCTTATTGACCTAGATGATCTGCTCATGCAGGATTTTCCTGGATTAACTTCTCTATTAAAATATTATTTGCAGGCAGATTATCATCTGGAAAAAAATCGATCATATTTTGGCGATGTTAACAGCTTTCCTTTGAACGTAGAGATTGAATCTATTTACGGTTTTTCATCACCAGAAGGAACATATTTAGTAACTTTACCAGACAGCAGGGCACTCACCCTGAAAGTACACTACAGTTTTTCTCAACTGCCTGAAAACAACGGTTATATTCCCAGGCTAGCCGACGACAGAGTAGGATATTTTCTCACTGCCTTCCAGGATTTTTCTAACAATAATAGTAAAGAACCATTTGTGCGTTACATCAATCGTTGGCATCTTGAACCATCCGACAGTAGCGCACCGTTATCCCCACCTAAAAAGCCAATTATATTTTGGATTGAAAATGCTGTGCCACTGGAGTATCGCGACGCAATTCGTGAAGGCGTCTTGATGTGGAATCAAGCATTTGAAAAAGTAGGATTCCAAAATGCTATTGAAGTGCGGCAAATGCCAGATGATGCTGATTGGCACCCAGCAGATGTGCGCTACAACACGATTCGCTGGTTCAATTCTTTGGATGCAAGATTTGCTAGAGGGCCAGCCCGCGTCAATCCGTTGACTGGGGAAATCTTGGATGCAGATATCATTATTGATGCCAACATGGTGCGCTCAATTCAGCAAGAATATCGCGTCCTGACTCCGTCAGGAGTTGTAGAGACGTGCCATGGCACGTCTCTACAGAGTCAAGAGTCAAGGGTCGATAAACAAGGAGTTTGGAAGGATGATTTTATGCTTATTCCCAACCCCGAATGCATTCATGGGGACTCACCCCGGACTCTTGATACTCGACTGTGGACTTCTCAACAAAGAGATTCTGACCTCTGCTATGGTATGGAAACTTCAACTCAAGCAGCGATGGGGGCGCTGGCGTTGTCACTTTTGCAAAACGCTGCACCAAATAGTGACGAGATGAAGAAGTACGTACATCAATATTTACGTTCTCTCATCGCTCATGAAGTCGGACATACTCTTGGTTTGCGCCACAACTTTCACGGCAGCACTATGTTAGCGCCTGGGGAATTAAACAACACTGAAATCACTCACTCTAAGGGTTTGGTGGGTTCGGTGATGGACTATTTGCCCGTGAATATAGCACCCCAAGGAGTAGAACAAGGCGACTATTTTCCAACAGTTATTGGCCCCTACGACGAATGGGCAATTGCATACGGTTATAAACCTAACCCGTACTCTCCAGAAGGAGCGATCGCTCCTGAAGCTGAAAAGCCTTTTTTGGAACAGATTGCTTTGGCGTCGCCCCAACCAGAATTATCTTATGCTACTGATGAAGATATCTGGGACATCAATCCACTGGCAAATGTCTGGGACATGAGTAGCGATGTGCTGCTTTATTCCCAGTGGCAAATGGATAATGCCCGCGCGATGTGGCAGCGCCTTGACAAGCGTTACCCACTCAAAGGAGAAAGTTATAGCGACCTGCGCGTATTGTTTAATAGAATACTGAGATACTATTTTCGTAACGCCTCTTTGCTGACTCAATACATAGCTGGGCAGTCTTTTGGGCGTCATCATGCTGATGAGAATACTCGCCCTAGCTTTGTACCAGTTTCTTTAGAACAACAACGTCAGGTATTAGCGAAGTTACAAGAATATATATTTGCTGAGGATGCTTTCAGCTTCCCACCGCAATTGCTGAATCAGCTAGCACCTTCGCGCTGGCAACACTGGGGCAACTTTATACCTGTATCTCGCCTTGATTATCCAATTCACGATCGCATTCAGCATTTCCAAGGTGCGATACTGCGATCGCTCCTAAATAGCGATCGCTTAAATCGTCTGCGAGATATAGAATTCAAAACCCCGCTTGGACAAGCGCTTTCCATGCCGGAACTATTCGACACCCTGCAAAAAGACATTTGGACAGAAGTTTTAGGCACTAGGGAAGCAAAACCAATTTCTAGCATCCGCCGTTCATTGCAAAGAGAACATCTAAATATTTTGCTGGAGATGGTATTGCGTACTACTGATGATGTACCTGAAGATAGTCGTACACTAGCCTGGTATGAATTGCGCCAACTACGCAAAGCCATTGATGCCAGTCTCAAACGAAGTGAAAATCTTGATATTTACACATTAGCGCATTTGGAAGAGACGAGCGATCGCATTACCAAAGCATTAAACGCAGGATTGCTATCAAATTAAAGAGGGAACAGGGAACAGGGAACACCGTTCCCCTCTTCGATAAAGGAGCAAGGGTAAAGGAAGGAGGAATGGTTAACAAGCAACAACCAACAAACAACAAACCTTAAGTTAGCACCTTAAAACCTTTATCTTTAGTGGAATAACTCAAAGGCTTTTTAGAAACTATAGTTATCAGCGGTGTAGTTATCTATGCTTTGAAAGCTCTTGCAAGCGAAAACTGCTTTCCCAGGTAGGACTCTAATTCATACTAAGTTGCAGTCAAAGACAGTACTTCCCTCACCCCGCCTGTCGGCACCCCTCTCCCAATTTGGAACAGGGGAAGGGGAGAGGGCACGAATTGCTATTGCTATGTCTGAACGCAACTTGGTATCAACTTTAGCTTCTAAATTTCACCGCCCAAAAAGCGCAATTCTCCAAGAACTCATTCAAAATAATTGGGGGACTCAGCCAATGAGTGATACTATTGTTAATCCTATTGAGCGTCCTCAAGTGACGCAACAACTTTCTGAAAATGTCATTCTCACAACCGTAGATGACCTCTACAACTGGGTGAAAATGTCCAGTTTGTATCCACTGATGTTTGGCACAGCTTGCTGCTTTATCGAATTCAGTGGTATGCTTGGTGCCCGTTTTGATCTGGATCGATTCGGCTCTTTTCCTCGCATGACTCCCCGACAGGCAGATTTGATTATTACCGCAGGCACAATCACCATGAAGTATGCTCCTACGTTGGTGCGTCTCTATGAACAGATGCCAGAACCAAAGTACGTTATTGCGATGGGAGCTTGCACAATTACAGGAGGAATGTTCAGCGCAGATTCTCCAACCGCCGTTCGGGGTGTAGACAAGTTGATTCCTGTAGATGTCTATTTGCCGGGATGTCCACCCAGACCAGAGGCAATTATGGATGCACTTATCAAACTTCGCAAGAAAATTGCTAACGAAAGCATCCAGGAACGGCAAATTACCCAACAAACTCACCGCTATTACAGTATTTCCCACCAAATGAAGGTAGTATCTCCTGTCCACGATGGGCAATATCTGAAAAGCCCAGAAAGGCAAGCCCCATCTCCAGAACTTACTGAAGCAACAGGTTTGCCATTGCCTTTGAAACTGCCAGCAACCACAGCCAATCAAGATTAAAGTAGTTTCAACTGATGATTTGTATTACCTGATGATGTCTGATTAAGTTGATTGGTGTTTTCCTCTATAGGAGTGGATTCTAACCAATCTTCCTCATCTGCGGCTAGCAGTTGATGTGCAGCTTCTAACATTGATGCTGCGATATCTTTCAAATCTTCACGGTTGTTTAAGTATGTTTTTAGTGCTTCTATGGGGTCGATGCTGTTACTAGCGCTTAATTCAGGAACGCGAGGTCTAGCCAACTGACTCACCAATTCTGGTTGAATTGTGTAGGTATGAGCTGGAATTAATGCCTGATGCAGTGCAGCATTATCAATTAAGTCCAACTGTTCGGAACGAAGTTTATAAATTAATCTGACAACTGCATTTTCAATATTGTACTTGGCGATCGCTTTGATGATTGCCGCTTGCGGATCTTCTGCTTTCGATACATCCACCTCGATTGTGCGGAAACTCCGGGCTGGCAAAGGATAAAATTCCCACTTAGCGCAAAAGCGTTCCAACTCAACCATCACATAGCCTTTTTCTTCCTTTTCTTCACTAAAGTCCACCCGTTCAATACTCCCTGGGTACACCACCGGCGGATCGTTTGATTTATTTAAGTTCTGGTGGCGGTGGACGTGCCCTAAAGCTACATAGTCAAAACAAGATCGCGTCAGCATGGAAAGGGGGATTGTAAAGCCTTTACCTACTGCCAAAAAACGCTCAGCTCCTAAACTGGCATTATCAGCCATCAAGTGACCCAAAAGAATAGTTGGTACATTCGGATCGAGCCGGCGAATTTCTGCTTCCAAAACAACTTGCAGACGTTCAGTTAACAGTTGATGTACTTCGCTTAGAGATAAACCTTCACTTTCTTGGCGAGTCATCAACGTGGAACGAGTCAGCCAAGGTAAGGTAATGATTTGCACCAGACCATTGCGAGTTTGGATACGGTGAGTCTTTAATGTATCACCTACCACAACCCCTGGCACACCTAAAGTGCGGTAAATACATAGACTTGCTCCTCCCTGCCCTTGCGAATGTTGGTCATGATTGCCCACCAACAATACCGTAGGAATTTGAACATCCACAAGACGGCGAAACTGACTGGCAAAAGCTTCCTGAACATAAGGCGGTGGTGTAGCATCGGGAAAGGCATCACCGCCAAAGACGACAAGATCCACAGGCTCTGTCAATGCTTTGTCAATACAGCAAGACAGAGTCTTGACAAAATCCTCCAACCGTGTATTTAGTCCTGTTTCAGGGTTGATGCGTCCGTGGGAGAAACCGCTTCCCATGTGGATATCTGAAAGATGGAGGATCTTAATCATAGGAGTCAAGAGTCAAGAGTCAATGGTCAATAGTCAATGGTCAATGATCTTATAGTCAACGGTCAATTAAATTTTGACTTTGGACTCTGGACTATTGACTATTGACTCTTGACTAAATATGGATTCCACACTCAGTTTTACCACTACCCCGCCAGCGTCCAGCGCGTTCGTCTTCTCCTTCGGCTACTGGGGTAGTAATGGGTTCATCGCCAATACTGGGATAACCTTTGTCGTGGAGGGGGTTGTAAATCATCCCATTCTCAGAGACATAAGTCCAGGTCTGTTTGCGTGTCCAATTGGCTAGGGGATTGATTTTGATCCGACCGTTGCCATCAATTTCAAATATAGGCATATTCGCGCGAGTCGCGGCTTGATCGCGACGGCGTCCGGTGATCCAAGCAATGGTGTTTAGTTCCGCAAGACCCCGTTGTAAAGGTTCAATTTTAGTTATTTCATGGAATTTGGCAATATCTTTATCCCAAAGGGCTTCGCCGTATTTAGCTGCAAACGCTTCACGGGTATTTACATCGGGAGTTTTGTAAACTTTCAAATCTAGGTTGTAAATTTCTTTGGCTTTTTCTACCAATTCCAAAGTTTCGCGGAAGTGGTATAGTGTGTCGAGAAAGATCACAGGTACTGGGTGCTTAAGTTCACGGTAAAGAATATCCGTGATTAAAATGTCATCAACGTTAAAAGCACTAGTTTGCACCAATCCTGTAGGAATATTTTCTACAGACCATGCCAGTATTTCTCTTGGATGAGCATTTTCATACTTCTGATTTAGTTGCTCCAAGTCAAAATTGGCATTTTGATTTGTAGATACAGTGGAAGTGGTCATGATTATTTTCTAGTCGAACAGTTCTTTAGAATAACGTTAATTTTACACTACAAAGACACCTAATTTGGTCGGGTATTAGGTATTTGATCGGATGTTTCGGAATATTTTAAATAGTCCGCCTACGTGGGCTTGCAGCTAAATGTTAAAAAAGTTATTAAGCAAGGCTGATTCAATAAAAATTTAAACTTGAGGCAGTTAGTTGCATACTTTTGCTAAAAGTAACTTCAGTATTGACTTGCTTATAGTATAGTTAGTCTGATAATTTTGGATATACAAGTTAGCCTCAGTAGCTTGTTCTAGCTGTCGCTTTTTTTACTACCAAGGTAATACTGAGCATAGCAGAGCAAAAGCCTGAAGGAAAGGGATCGCTTTAAAGTGCGCTGTAACGTGAACCTTTGTCAAAAACCGTAAGTGGGTGTGTCTATTGATTGCTACTTTCTGGAGGGGGTTCTAGGGAATTTACTCTACATTCCACAGGTAAAAATAAGTTGATACCTATCCAATATGGAATAAAAAGCGGTATTAATTGCACTAATCGCCCTGTTATGGAAATGTGTACCTTGCTTAGGCGAAAAGCAAGATTCAAACCATCTATCCAAATTTCTAATTACTAGCATTTATTCTTATCCCTAGCAACCTACTAGAAACAAGGCTAGCAAGTAGCTGTATTTTTGCTCTCTAATAAATCCGGGTGGATCTAGCAAATCTATTAATAAAGCAAGTTCTTTTACAAAGATGGAAAAGCTTGATTTATCCTGCTTATTCTTAAATTTACAGCAGCCGCTTTTTAGACACAATGCGAATAAATATTCAGTACAACGCAGGGCAATTACGTAATATCCTACAAGATTTGCGAAGTCAGCATACCAATGGATGTGTTTATATACACGCGATTGTAGATTCTTGCCAAAAGTTAAGATCTCGTGCTGTAGTTTTGAAAAATGGCGAAATTGTTTATGGCGGCTCAAGAGTTCCAAATAATCAAGAATTTGCAAGAATGATTGGGCTGAAGATTAGCCACA
Organism: Fischerella sp. PCC 9605; assembly: GCF_000517105.1. Lineage (GTDB taxonomy): Bacteria > Cyanobacteriota > Cyanobacteriia > Cyanobacteriales > Nostocaceae > PCC9605. Next base: position 1,103,632 of record NZ_KI912149.1, read on the forward strand.
GTTGGGCTGATACTGCCATTAAATATGCCATGCAAAAGTTACAAAATCAATCATCCTTTCGAGAACTTTTAGAACAAATCGTCCGGATACGAGTGTTCAAATGGGAGGAGATTGAAAGCGCTGTTCATGCTCAAGTTGTGCAAGTGTTAGAGCAAACATTGCCCTATCCTGGACGGTTAGAGTTAGACTCTGCTGTCGAGTGTGACCTGAGTTACGGGAAAGAAGGTCACGGTTTAGACTGGTATAGATTAATTCTAGACGTAGCTCATCGTCGCCAGCAATGGGCTACACTTGCTCCTGTTGTCCCCTCTATGGAGGCTGTTCCTCAACTTTCAGCAATTGGTCGGCAAGCAGTTACAAATAACAAGGTGCAGCATCTACATAAGTTGATCGATGGGGAGCGATCGCTCATTGAAATTGCCGAACAATTAGACCAAGACCCCTTGGAAGTAGCCCGTTTATATATGACATGGGTAAGACCAGGCTGGGTTACATTTGGCGAAAAAGCACCCCAACCTCAAATAACTCAAGTAATATCTGCTGTTGAAAAGCAACGTTCAATTATTCTAAGTGTTGATGACAGTCCTGTAGTGCAGATATTGATTAAGCGGGCGTTGAGCGATCGCTATCAGGTACTTTTTGCAAGTAATGCTGTAGATGCCCTCAGACTCATGAATACCAATCCCATTGCACTGCTGCTTTTAGATGTCACCATGCCAGATATTGATGGGTTAGAATTCTGCCGCACAGTACGCAGCATCCCGAAATTTAAACAGTTACCTATTATTATGGTCACGGCACGAGATAAATTCTCTGATAAACTCCGAGGTCAAATTGCTGGTTCTACTCATTATTTAACCAAACCATTTGAACCTAAACAATTACTAGAAATTGTAGATAAATATATTCACAAAGAATCCAACTCTTCGCAAGCAACCCCTCAGAATGTAGTTATTGCTGATAGGAGTTCAGAATAAAACAAGAATAAACTAAAATTTTTAGGTTTTTGCAAATACATTAATCTTATTTGTTGCTTTACCTGTATATATTTATTCAAATTTGTCAAAAACTTCAATGTAAGCTCGGTTATTGCAATTTATTAAATTACTCATCAATCTCTTCTACGCTATTGAAAAATACAGCAATGAAAAATAAAGAATACCTGACATTTCGCATACACAATTTGTTATATGGAATCGATGCAGATGTGATTCAAGAAATGTTCCCTCTTCCGGAACTAATTCCCATTACTGAAGCACCTAGCGATATTATCGGGATTCTGCTCTTGCGAGAACAAATCGTGCCGATCGTACATATAGGTGTACTTCTAGATTATCCATTAAAAGATTGCCAATTGAGTGATTACGTCATTGTTGTACTATGGAAAGGCTTGCAAATTGGCTTACTGGTTCACGAAGTCAATCAAGTGCTAGAACTTGATGCCACAGTTATTGAACAAGAAACCTTTTTTGGACTTATTAATCATGTTAACGCTGCATTTATTGCTGGTATTGCTAAGGTAAAATCAGACACAATTTTATTGCTCAACTTTGAGAAATTAATTCGTCAACCAGACGCTTTAGTCACTTTGATTTGGGATGCAGAAAGCCAATTAGATCGAATCACAGCTTTTACCAGCTTCTTCTACGATTTATATTGTCCCAATGCTACTTCAGAAGAAAGAGCTATTTTCAAACAGCGAGCCGATAATCTCCGGCAATCGGTTCAAGACTTAAAATTTACAACAAATCTGATTCCTTTAGCAGTAATCGGCTTTGGTAAAGAATACTTTGGATTTGAATTGGAACTGATACAAGAGTTCACTGATATTCGCAATTTGACACCAATTCCCTGTTGTCCAAAGCATATCATCGGCAACATGAATTTGCGCGGAGAAATTATCACTTTAGTTGATATTCGGAATATTTTAAATCTCTCTATCACCCCCGTCAAAGTTGGTTCTAAGGCTGTGGTAGTTCAGATTGATGATATTGTTGCCGGATTACCCGTAGATCAAGTGTTTGAGGTAGTCTATATAAATTCTGCCGAAATTATTCCCTTACCCACTGGCAATAAACAATATCTTCTGGGAACTGCTCCTTTTCAAGAAAAAACGCTTAGTGTTATAGACTTACGTAAAATTTTTATCAATGGAGAGTTAGAAGTGAACGAAGAAGTTTAAACCAACAAAAATAGAAGTTCACATCTTGCATGGCCTATGCAACCACACTGAAGCAGAGCCTCCAAAACCTCTTTACCAGGTTCAACCTGGCAGGTGAAAATTAAAAACCTCTGGCTCTTGTTGAGAAGGATGCAAGATGTCAAGAAGGCACAAACAAAGGCAGCTATACAGAAAGGGTAATAATTTTCTTTTCCCATTCCCATTTCCCCTTGATCGGTGAATACTAAATCATACTCAACTTACTTTGAAGGAAGAAAAATATGCTAAATAAAATTCCAGGCAAATCACCTCTAAAGGTTAATCAAATTGTACCTATAGGTTTTGGAATTGTGATTGTTTTGGCAGGAGTTGCTACAGCTTTTTCTGAATTTGCTAAGGTGAAATTGGCAGAAAATCAGCGATGGATCAATCACACATTTGAAGTACAAGCAAAACTAAAGCAGTTAGAAAAAGATTTAGTTGATGCCGAAAATGGACAACGAGGTTTTCTGGTGACAGGTAAAGAAAACTACTTGGAACCATATACTAGTGGACGCAAAAATTTTCAAGAGCACAGCCAAGATTTGAAGCAGTTAGTCAGCGATAATCAAACTCAGCTTGATCGAACTCAAAAAATAGTAGAAATAGCTCAGCAAAAATTCGCGGAATTGGAACAAACTATTGCGATTAAAAAAGCTGGTAAATATCAAGAAGTGGTTAACTTGATACTTTCCAATAAAGGCAAGCAGATTATGGATGAAATTAGAAATCAGCTTGCCCAAATGAGTACGGAACAGCAGAAACTGCTAGATCAAAGAAAACAAGCATCAGATCAACTTCAGCAATTGTCATCTGTGATTGCTTGGAGTGGATGGCTTGTTTGCTTAGGAGTCGGAATTTACATCTCCTATTATGTTGCTGCTTATATTCTTAACTTCATTGTGCAGCCTATTACTAATGCAGCCCAAGCAGTTGCTTCTTCTTCTGCAAATATTACTGAAACAGTTTCTGAGCAAGAACGCATCATCTTGCAGCAGTCTGCCTCAGTAAATGAAACTACCACGACTATCGAAGAACTGGGGGTTTCTGCACTTCAATCTGCTGGACAAGCCGAAACCTCCGCCGGCGAAGCAAAGCAAGCCTTAGTTCTCGCTGAGGGAGGAACTAAGACAGTGGGTCTGACAATTGAAGGTATCTCGGATCTGAAAGAGCAAGTGACAGCGATCGCCAACCAGATTGTCCGCCTCAGCGAACAGACCGCCCAAATTTCCATAGTTTCTGACTTGGTAGCAGATTTGGCAAACCAAACAAACATGCTAGCCCTGAATGCAGGCGTAGAAGCAGCGCGGGCGGGAGAACAGGGTAAAGGCTTTGCCGTGGTAGCTAGTGAAATTCGCAAACTCGCCGATCAAAGTCGGAAGTCTGCTGACCGGATTAACAGCTTGGTTAACGAAGTGCAAACTGCGATTAACTCTACCGTGATGGTAACTGATGAAGGTACAAAAAAAGCTACGCAGGGAATCAGGCTAGTTTCAGAAACTGGTGATGTGTTTACAAGCATTGCTGGTGCCCTCAACAGTGTATTCCTCAACAGCCAACAAATTGCCCAGAGTGCCAAACACCAAGCTGTTGCCGTCCAGCAAGTCGTCTCAGCCATGAATGCCATCAATCTAGGGGCAAAAGAAACAGCAGCTAGTATCATCCAGGTTAGAGAAGTTACCTACGAACTCAACAAAGCCGCTCAAAATCTTCAAGCTGTAGCCGAGTAAAGCAAAATACCCATTTGTCTTTGCCAATTGTTAACAACAGTCTCAAAGCCATGATTATAGAAGATGAAGAACTGCGATCGCTTTACAAAGCAGCTAGTGCAGAACACATTCAAAAAATAGAAGCTGGGTTGCTTCATCTCGAAAAGTATCCTCACGACTTTGCCAAACTTGAGGCATTACTACGAGAAACCCATTCTCTTAAAGGAGATTCCCGGATGTTGGGAGTAAAAGATGTAGAAACTCTCACTCATCAAATGGAAGAAATTCTCGCCAGCGTGAAGCGGAATGAGCGAATTTTCACCCCCGAACTGTTTGACAGCCTCTATCAGGCACTGGATGCTGTTCGTAAAATTGCCCAAGAAGCCGTCACCGGACAACCAGCAGGAGTTAGCGTCTTTCATGTGTTAGCTCAACTAATGATGGTTAGCTCAACTGATGATACATGGTCAGAAATTCTGGAAACTGCTGCTGAATCCGAAGTTTCTGTTTTTTCCCAACCGATTGTGGAGCAATCCTTAGTCTTTAACGATACAGTCCACCTTAACGGTTCCCATGAGCCAGCAGACGCTGTGACTGAGATCGATGACTACCAAATTGACACCATCCGTGTTGAATCGCAAAGGCTTGATAAGCTATTCACTCAAGTGGGTGAATTGGTGGCTAGTAAAGGTCAGATTGCCAATCAAAAGGATGAAATCGACCAAATTATTGCCCTGTGGGAAGAGTGGAACCGGGAAGTCTCTGCTAGCCGTCAGATATTTACAAACCTAGAGCGACACTGGTCAGCCAATGAAATCCAACCTCTGAAAAATTTCTATCGCCAAGTTGAAAACCGCCTTAAAGATCTGGGAGTGCACCTGAATCAACTCCGGAATAAAACCAATGAGTGCACTACTAGACTTGAAATTGTAGCTAATGAACTCGAATCAGGAGTTACCTCCCTGCGATTGCTACCATTGTCTACAATTTTCAATCTCTTTCCCCGCACGGTGCGCGATTTAGCCAAGCAGCAAGGCAAAGAAGTAAATTTGCAAATCGAAGGTGGAGAGACTAGCGTAGACAAGCGGATTTTAGAAGAGATGAAAGATCCGCTGATGCACATCCTCAGCAATGCCATAGATCACGGCGTGGAAACACCCGAGGAACGTCAACAACTTGGTAAGTCTCCGACGGCGACGATTAGCTTGCGGGGTTATCAAACTGGCAACACAATTACTATCGAAGTTTCAGACGATGGTCGCGGTTTAGATATCGAAGCGATTAAACGATCGGCACTGCGTCGTGGTATTCGCTCGCAAGCAGAACTGTTACGAATGTCCACAGCGGAAATTCAAACATTGATATTTGCGCCTGGCTTCTCCACTCGTAAAGCAGTCACTGAGATTTCTGGTAGAGGAGTTGGTCTGGATGTTGTACGTGCCAATGTCGAGCGCTTGAAGGGAACTATCCAAGTGGAATTTACACCTGGCCAGGGGTGTTTGTTTCGCATTACAGTAAATAACATTCTGGCAACCACCCAAGTCTTGATTGTCCAAGTCAACGAACATCCCTATGCTATTCCTATAGGTTTTGTGGAAACAATGCTTTTAGTATCCCCGCAGGAAATTTTTACGGATGAAGGCAGTCAAACGTTTTCATTTCAAGGACAGTCTGTCTCGGTTGTGTGGTTGGCAGATTTATTAGGCTTACCTGTGAAAGTACCTACATCAACCCAAGCTTTAAATACTGCGGCGAAAACTATTCCCTGCATGATTTTACAGATTGGCTCTGAGCGTTTGGGACTGCTGGTAAACACTGTATTAGAGCAACAAGACATTGTTGTGAAGCCGCAGAGTAAGTTACTCAAACGAATTCGCAATGTATCGGGTGCTACTATCCTCGGCACTGGAAAAGTTTGCACGGTGCTCAATCCACCAGATTTGTTTAAATCGGCCAAGAAAACAGTTGTATCGATTACGGTTCGGGAATTAACAGAAAAAGCACAACTCAAACAGAAGATTCTTCTGATCGAAGATTCCATTCCCATTCGTACCCAAATGCGGCGGATTCTGGAGAGTGCTGGTTACGAAGTCACAGCAGCTGTAGACGGTCAAGACGGTTTGGACAAGCTGAAGGCAGATAAATTCGATGCGATTGTCTCGGATATACAAATGCCAAATCTGGATGGACTAAAATTTACTGCCAAAATCCGCCAGATACCAGAATACAGAAAATTACCTGTCATTTTGGTGACAACTCTGGCTTCAGAAGAAGATAAACGCCTGGGTGCAGAAGCCGGTGCAGACGCTTACATTACCAAGAGTGATTTTGAACAGGGAGTTTTATTAGATACATTGAGGAGATTAATGTAAATGCAGTTCTCCAAAAAGAAAGTGGTTTTAATTGAGGATTCTCCTGTTGCTTTGGAAATTTTACAAAGATTATTAAATTCTTCACCAGACGTTGATGTGGTCGGTACGGCACGTGATGGCGTAGAAGGTCTAGAGGTGATTTCTCAGACCAATCCGGATGTGATTTGTACAGACTTACTTATGGATAATATGGATGGTCTGGAGTTGACCAAACGCATCATGGCTGAAGACCCCCGACCAATTTTGGTGATCAGTAATTTTGTCCAAAAAACAGATATAGACAATGTCTTTCGGCTCCTGCAAGCTGGAGCAGCAGATGTTTTCCCCAAACCATCCACCGATTCACCCACCGACTACGAAAAACTCAAGGCTGCCCTCATTGCCAAGATCAAAGTCCTTTCTAGTATGAAAGTCGCTCTCAGACGGCAACAACAGTTAATGACCGCTCCTGTAGAACTGTCAACTTCTGGATCTATCCTCAGAAGCGAATCATTAATTACCAATGTTGGCTCTCGCATCAAGATCATCTGTATAGGAGCTTCCACAGGAGGTCTGCAAACTATCCAGAAGATTCTCAGTCAATTGCCTAGTAATTTTCCCTTGCCTGTGATCTGTACGCTGCATCTGAGTGAAGGTATTTTATCAGGGCTGGTAAACTGGCTGTCTTCTGAGTGTCAGTTGCGGGTCAAAATTGCCCAAGTAGGAGAGTATCCTTTACCAGGAACAATTTATTTTGCTCCAGAAAAGCATCATTTGGAATTAGACTTTCTGGGCAAGTTCGCTTACGTAAAGGCTTTACCGGGAGAGAAGCATTGTCCCTCTATTACAATCACCTTTAAATCTATCGCCAACTTCTACAGCAGGGCAACTGTAGGAGTTTTATTAAGCGGACTTGGTAGTGACGGTGCAGAAGGCTTACAGATGATTTCTCAAGTCGGAGGTATGACGATCGCTCAAAATGAGAAAAGTGGTGCAATATTTGGCATGGTTAAAGAAGCGATCGCCCTAGGTGCGGCTCAAAATTTACTTGAGGTTGAAGAAATCGCCCCCTTCTTGCTAAAGACCATATCCGGTCAGTAGTGTAACTTGATTGGCTTTGTACCTCACGACACAAATAATCAAATCATCTGAGTAATACCATTTCACGAAAGTCCTAATATGATTATTTCCTCTTCCCTTGTCTCCCTTGTCTGACTGCTTGACCTAATGTATCAAAAAGAAAGAATGCAACACGTAGGTATAACCCCTCCCTACCCCAGTCAAGGCGTGAGTCTGAGAAATGAATTTTTCTTGGTGTCTTAGTGTCTTGGTGTTTCAATCATTCTTTTTTCACCACCAAGACACTAAGACACAAAGAGGAAAATAGTCTTCTCTACTAAGATAATGGTTCGTTAAGTAATTACCATTGCCTTTATGAAGATAAGTAACGCTATTTTAAGTTTTACCAGCTTTTTATTGATAAAAATATTGGTTTTGATATTGTAAATAGAATCCTTAAAAATTATAGGGATTCTAAAAAATGAACGATTCAAAAAATCTTAACCAACTGAATCAATCTCTTGTCATGGGTGCGCTGGTAATGCTAACTAGTGCTAGCATCATCACGATAATGAGTTTATTCTAAGGCTACGATTAAAACTTTAGTAAAAAAACTTTACAAAACCCCGCTTTCAAATTAGTGGGGTTTTGACATTTTTTATTAACGACCTAACAAAGTCTTAATGTAATCAAGAAGACTGGAACCACCCCAAATTAATCCAATTAGTATTGAAGTAGTCAGAATACCTCCCATCAGACAAAGAACTAATCCCCCCAGACTAATTGCACCATCATCTTCTAGCAAACCAAAGCCAGTGACAAAAATTCCCATTGCTGGTAGGGTGTTAGTTCCCGGAATGGGAATCATCATCGAAATTCCCATCAGAGCGATCGTACAGCCGATCGTGACTCTACCGGCTAAAGTAGTGCAGATATGAATCAGACGAGGACGAGCGATCGCTTCAATTCTTTGCAACCAAGGAATACCTGCCTTCAAAAACCCTTGGACTGTTTCCAGTTTGATCGAATGATTTACCATCCGTTGCGGTAACCAGGGGGTTTTGGAACCCACAATTAGTTGTATCGCAAGTAAAAAAATCAGAATACCAAAAGGAGTGGAGTAACCAGGTGCTGGTACTGGTAAAGCTGAAGGTAAAGACAGAACCACGAACAAAAACCCAAAAATTCGCTCTTTTGCTAGTAGGAGAATATCTGCCAACCTCACCTGAGATGGTTGTTCTACCTCAAAAAAAAAGCGTTGTAATTCACTGGAAAGTCTAGCCATACGATCTCAAGGATTTTTATAACTCACTCAAAGACACCACAGACTGCAACACTACTGATTTAAAGAATTAAGCAATAGTCGTTTAATAAAAGCAATCAGCCAATATCTACTAACTTGTAGACGATGATTCATAGTTGGTAGGCGGAGAATATAAATCCATCGTCTAATTATGAAGGCAATAGGGCCTTTTATACAAATACCAAAGCTGAATACAACTCCTGTATTTATCCCTAATGTCAGCATTTCGCCAAAGTGACGATAGCGGAAGGCAATTAATGGGCGTTCACTTAGAGAAGCCCAAAGGTTTCGGGCTGTTGTCTTTGCTTGCTGAAAAGCCGCTTGAGCAGTTGCTGGTACTTGTTTTCCCTCGCAATTGTTTACAGCTGCGATGTCTCCGACTGCAAAGACTTCCGGATAATCAAGCAACTGTAGTGTAGGGCGTGTAAGCAATTGCCCTCTGGTGTTTTGCTGACAATCTAGATTGTCTAACCATTCCCAGTTTTGCGTTCCAATTGTCCAAATGAGTAGATCTATGAAGCGGGTGTAAGTCTGCTGTTGGCAAACCAGAGTAATTCGATTGCCATCTATAATTTGGATGTGGGTGTTCAAATTTACTTCTACTCCAGAAACTGCTAGCGCTCGAAGAGCTGCTTTCTGACAGGGAAACGAAAAGTCTCGCAAAATTCTCCGACGTCGATCAATTAGGTATACTTGACCCCGCTTTTGTAGATGGTTAGCTAGTTTACAAGCCAACTCTACACCACTGGCTCCAGCTCCAATCACTGCTACTCGGATATATTTGTCAGAGTCAGTTTCTAGGACTTGCAAGCGTTGCATCAAACGCTCGGCATCATCCAAAGTACGAAAGTTATAAGTAATATTAGTTACTTCATTTAGAGTACGTGTCTTTTGACCTACTGCCAAGACGAGGCGATTGTAGGCAATTACTTTTTGCGATCACAACTCAACCAAACGCTTTTTTAAATCAACTCCTTCCACTGTGTCTTGGTAAAACTGTATGCCTGTGTTTACTAATAACTTCTCAAAAGTGGGGGCAATTTCCCAAGATTGTACTTCCTTTGTTAATAGTTCATATAACAATGGTGTAAATAAAAAATGTTCTTTTTGATCAATTAGAATAATGCGAGGACGAATAGCCTGTATTAACCGGGAGTAACGACTCAGATATAAAGCTGTGTAAAGACCACCAAAGCCCCCACCAATAATACAAATTTGAGTCTGTTGTTTGAGCATTAAAACTATATTTAAATAGATTTTTATAACTAATGGCTAGTTATATAATTCCCACAGATTTTGCTCAAATAACAGTTATATAGCAATCCTATTTACAATTGATTAAAAAACATAATGTTGCGCCTGATGTAAATTAAAACAACAGGCAAAAATCAAATTTTGGAAACCGACCACAGATAAATACAAATACACACCGATAATTTACTCGGATTTAGCTGTATCCGGTTGAAAATAAAGTGAATTTTGATACAAGACTTGTTCTTGATGAGTTTCTAAGGTGCAATCAGACAAAGGGTAAGCGACACAAGTAATAGTGTAACCAGCTGCTATTTCATGCGATCGCAGAAACTTTTGTTCGCTTTGGTCTACTTCTCCACTGACGATTTTAGCAACGCAGGCTGAACATTCTCCTTGTTTGCACCCAAATGGTAAGCGGATACCTGCTTCTTCTGCCATGTCAAGAATGTATTGATCGTCTGGTACGTCGATGGTGCGATCTAAGCCAATTGCAGGATTGATCAGTCGAACTTGGTAAACTGCCATTTGCTTTTCTAATTTGAGAGTCTATGTGTTATTTTCTACCGTGTGTGGACTTTTAACCAAAAGGTTCGTGACTCTTCAACTTGACGCCTTTAACTTTGGATAGGCAATACGTTTATGATGAAATTGTTGCCAAACTTCCACGAAAATTTCGGCTATTTTCGCCATTTCTTCTCGTGTTAGCCCTGAATTTACCATTTGATTGTCTTGCCATCTAGCACGAAAGATATTGTTAACCATTACCAAGGCTTGTTCGCGAGTGGCGTCTTTGAGTGATCGCAATGCCGCTTCACAAGAATCTGCTAACATGACAATTCCTGTTTCTCGCGATTGCGGAATGGGGCCATCGTAGCGAAAATCAGCTTCTTCTACTGTTAAACTCGGATCTTCCTTTGCCATTTGCTGGGCTTGGTGATAAAAATAGGCAATCTGCATCGTTCCTTGATGCTCTGGAATAAAAGCTTGAATAGAAGAAGGCAAACTATGCTTGCGTGCCATTGCTAAGCCTTCACTGACGTGCTTTTTGATAATGTCAGCACTCTGCCAAGGATCTTTAATTTCTGTATCGTGTTTATTTGGTCCCCCCATTTGATTTTCAATAAAAGCTAAGGGGTCATGCATTTTGCCAATATCGTGATATAGTGTACCAGCCCTGACTAATTCAACATTACACCCCAGTTCTTTAGCAGCAGCTTCGGCAAGGGTAGCCACAAACAGGGTATGCTGAAAAGTTCCGGGCGCTTCAGTGGCGAGTCGTTTTAACAAGAGGCGGTTAGGACTTGCCAGTTCTGCTAAACGGATTGGGGTGACTAAGTCAAATAATTTTTCTAGATAAGGACTTAACCCTAGAGCAACGATACTCCAAACTAAACCAGACAAGGCGAAGAATCCTGCTTCCTTAAGTACAACATAAAAAAGCGGGTCAAACGCAGCCCCTAGAAAAATCTGAATCACCAGGTAAACGCTGCCCTCAGTGAAGGCAATGGCTACGCTTAATAGCGCTAGTTCTTCACGCGATCGCAGTCGATGGGCCATGCAACTGCCCAATATTCCCCCTGCTGCACCTGCCAGGAGCGAAGTTTTACTGATATCCATGCTCATGGCTAGCAATGCTGCCAGTAATCCCATCACTGTTACACCCGAAGTGGCTCCGTAGAAGCTACCCAGCAGTAAACCAACACCACTCCAAGTGGTATAGGGCGTACCCATAGTTACCACCAAGGGCGTAGTCAGAGTCAGCAGTAATACCAACAGGCGATCGCTTTGCCGCCATTGACATTTGATACGATGCTCTACAACAGTAAAAATACCTACAGCACAGCTAACAGCCCCTCCCAAATACATCAACCCTAGCCAATTAACCTCCCGACGAACCAAATGATAATGTTCTAATACGTCAAAATGCCATGCTGTAATCTGCTGTCCCTTGCGGACAATGACCTCACCTTGCCCCACCGCCACCATTACCGGTTTCACTTCAGCAGCTGCTTGTTCTGCTTGTAATTTTGTTTGTTGTTCATCTTTTTTTAAATTCGGTACCAGGACGGCTAACAACAGTTTGTTTGCCAAGGGTTCAGCTTGTTTTGGTACCAAATTCTGTACATGCAATTTGACAGCATTGTCTAAAATACTAGGTGGTAGTCCGGGGGGGATGCCTTGAGTCAAAATCCGCTCCGCACTCAGCTTGATTCCCATTTGAGTTTTTGCCCAGTCTTCATCAGATAAGTCGAGAAAAGAAGCTAATTCGTATTCTGTTTCTGAGTTTTCACTCAGTAGCTGTACAAGTTTAGCTTTGGCTTGGGCGTAACCTTGACGTGCTTGGGAGATTTTGACTAGCAGTGAGGACAAGTTTTGCGTAGATGTCTTGAGGCGGTAAGCCTCTAATTCTGCTACTGCTTGGGTAAAGTCCGCTTTTTGGAAAAAATCTAGCGATTTTGCGTCTGGAGGGGAAGACACCGGGAGTAGAGGACTTTCTGACATGGGTAAGGAGGACGCAGGGATACGGTGAAGCGGGAATGCAGTGATATTCTCTGCGTAAGACCTTTTCATGTTTGCCTTACTAATGCTTTTATGCTTTTGAGTCAAAACTCCTGACTTGTGCCTATTAGTATGTTCTAGAGTGAGTAGCACTGCTTGCCATTCTAATTCTGTACATGAGCGTAGGAAACGCTGACTACTAACAGATAAAACGAAAGTATCAAAAAAAGGAAAGGATCCAGCAGAGGCCCGAATTTCATTGCCCCGATCCAGAAGTTGTTGCAAATTTTGGTTGATTTGCTTGTTAATGCTTTTATCAACCATCAACACTGGCACAAAACCTTTACTGGCATCTTTGCGCTGTGCTTCTGTTTTATTCTGATCCTCGATTAGGGTAGTATACGGTGCTCTAATCGTTTCTGGTGCAGCGGTGCCGATTTTCAACTGAGGTTGATTGTATAAGTTTTGCCCCATTATGCCTGTGAGACAAACCACCGCGATCGCGAAAACAACAGGAGAAGGTTTTGCATTTGTGCAGCTAGCCGCTGTCTTCGAGTTGGGCGCTCTTTGTTTTCGATGTCTGCCTTTCACAGTTGATTTCGATAAGTATAAACGGCTTAGGGCTTGATACCGCTGCCTACAGTAAGTTATTTGCTGAGTCAACGATTGCAAAAATGGCTGCGTTTTCATCATTTGTGACCGCAGTTATTTACTTTAATAGTTTGAGGGAACACACTTGAAGCCCATTTGCCACAATTGCTACATGAGGAATCCGATTGAGGTTTGCTGTCGTTAATCTTTTAAGTGTAAATTTTTACTAAAAAATATTTTTCTTAGTTGGTAAATTCTATGTTTTGCACTTAACACCATTGATAGGTAGAAATGGCATTAAATTAGTCGGATGACGCGAGGAGCGGCGATCGCCCCTAAAGGCTTTTCGCCCAACGCTATAGTCCATTCTTCTTCCCTAAATTCGCTCTGATGCAAACCAGGGTCATAGACTCCCGACCATGTAGCCACAAGTGCATCTGCTAATTTTAGCATCCGGGAGAAATTCGTCAGTTGCCAGCGTGCCGACTGAGTTTTTGAGAGTAAAAAACGCCAACTTACGGGAATGCCTGCCACACCGTTGTAAGCTCCCGATAAAGTACCAGTAAATGCACTGATCAACACTGAGTGTGACTTAACTTGAGTAGCTCGCCCAACAGAAAGACGAAAATCTTCTAGTGTGCCAAGAAAGCAGTAAAAAGCCATTGCCATTACCTTACTCAGCTTTTCTTCTCTGCTGAACTCGGCTTGCGTTGTTTCTAATCCAACCTGTTTTTCTAAAAAATTATTTAATTTTAATAAAATTTGTGGCACTTGCGTCGGTGTATCTCCCAAAAAAGCAATTATTTGCGGGATAAGAGTGACAGGAGTGAGTTTTTCTGTTAAAGACTGAGCAATTGTGTAGCCTATCGCTAGCATCCAATCCTGGAGAATGGGGTTATCCTGCTGGCAAATTTCTACCATACGCAGCAGGCTTTGTCGCAGCTTGATTGTATTTTCGTGAGAAAATAATGCGATCGGCAGCGCCCCAAGAATCACTTGTGAGGAGAAGTGGGTGCCACCTTCTAAAATAATCCCTGCTTGTTGCTGACGCTTAATCCAATCATTTACATCAAATCTACCCAGTTCTATTAAACTCTCAGTCCCTACAATCACCATTTTTTTCCACTCATGTAGAGACGTTGCATGCAACGTCTCTACACCACCACAAGCAAGACATTCGCCAAGTAAAGCCCCTAGTATAGAGCCTCTGGCTCGACTAACAAGAGAGTAGCGCATACAAAAAAATTATGAATTATGAATGATGAATTATGAAAGTTAAAAATTTCATAATTCATCATTTATAATTCATAATCTATAACTGTCTCAAGTAGTACGCTAATGCTTGCAAGCCTAAGATATAACTTTGAGCACCAAAACCGCTAACTTGCCCAACGGCCACTGCGGCGATGTAAGAATGATGGCGAAACTCTTCTCGCCTATAGATGTTGCTCAAATGTACTTCCACTGTAGGTAGATTGACAGCGGCGATCGCATCTCGCAATGCCACACTAGTATGAGTGTAAGCTCCTGCATTAATCAAAATGCCTTGGTGTTGTCCCAAGGCATCATGAATGGCATCCACCAAAACCCCTTCATGATTTGACTGCATGGTGAAAACTTTTACCGCCATTTTTTGACTTTCTGCTTCTAACTGGCGGTTGATTTCAGCCAAGGTCAGGGAACCATAAATACCAGGTTCTCGCTGACCTAGCAGATTCAGGTTTGGCCCATGCAACACCAGAATGCTTAAGGGGTGTAACTTCAAGTCCTGCACGCTGACTCTCTTAGCGACGGCGCGAGCGATCATCTACAGGAATCGGAATAAGCTCCGGTTCCGGCTCAGCTTCCGGCCCTAAAAGGGCTTCAATCAGCTTGCGTGTCAATTCCTTAAGCTTTTCTAGCACCTTTTCTATATAGTCCATTGGACTGACCGCTCCCGATATACTACCTCGATTTTTTTGCTTATCAGCTATGGAGAAACTAGCTTATGTTGCACTCTGGCTTAAAATCGGCTAATTCACGCTATCCATATTCCGGGCATGAGCCACATCTTCAAAATTTAGTGTTTATTTTCTCCCTTATTTCTTAGAGTATCACATCATTCACCCAGAAGACTGCATCTTACTAAAGATAGGTATTTAGAAAACAGGGGAAAAGGGAAAGGGGAAAAGGGAAAAGGAAAAAGATAGGCGCAGTGGTGGAGAAATTCGCGATCGCAATAGTAATTGATAGCCAATAGTTAATAGCCAATAATTTTCACCATTGACTATGGACTATTGACTATTAACTATAGCGTTTAGTTAGTTTTTTTAGCAGCAGTCGTTGATGACTTGGCTTTTGACTTGGTGCTAGAACTAGTTGTGGATTTAGTTGTTGATTTACTACTTTTGCGAGTGGATTTCCCACTTGCTGCTTTGCTTGCCAGCAACTCAACTGCTGTCTCTAGTGTTACATTTTCTGGTGATACACCTTCTGGAATGCTCACATTAGTTTTGCCGTGCTTAATGTAAGGCCCGTAGGGTCCATCGTAAATGTTAACGGGTTCGCCGTCTTCTGGGTGAGACCCCAATTCCCGTAAAGCAGCCTTAGACTTGGTACTTGTAGCGCGTCCTTTTTTCGGTTCAGACAGCAACTCTAGAGCGCGTTCTAAAGTAATTGTCAATACATCGTCACCTGCTTTTAAGGAACGATAATCAGGTTTCCCATCTGAACCTTTGTTAAGAACGACATAAGGGCCGTAACGCCCCAAATTAGCTTGAATTGTTGCGCCTGTTTCTGGGTGTGTGCCCAGTGTCCGAGGTAGGGACAAAAGACCAACAGCCATGTCTAGGGTGACATCTTCTGGCTTCATACCTTTAGGTAGAGAAGCTTGTTTGGGTTTGGGATTTTCCTCAGACTTGTCACCCAATTGCACATAGGGGCCGTAAGGCCCAATTAGTACGTAAATAGGTTCGCCTGTTTCGGGGTGACGCCCCACCTCGTCCGGGCCAGAAGTTTTTTGCCGCAGCAAAGTTTCTACTTTTTGGGGATCGAGATCCGCAGGGGTAAAGTCTTTGGGAATTGATGCCGTCACTACACCATCACCATTTCCGACTTCAATGTAGGGGCCAAATTTACCAATGCGGACTTTGGCATCTAAGTTTTCTAGTTCCACAGTCCTAGCTGTGTTGGCATCAATTTGGTCTTCTTTTTCTTTGACTTGGGGTTCTAGACCTTTCTCTCCCAGATAAAATTCCCGCAGGTAGGGTAGCCACTCAGCTTCGCCCTCGGCAATGTCATCTAGGGTTTGCTCCATTTTGGAGGTAAAGCCAGTATCGACAATATCGGGGAAGTATTTTTCTAGCAGTTCAGTCACGGCAAAAGCTGTGAAGCTAGGGATGAGGGCATTACTGACCAATTGGGCATAGCCTTTGTCAATAATAGTGCCAATAATGCTGGCGTAGGTGCTAGGACGCCCGATGCCTTCACTTTCTAAGGTTTTGACCAAAGTAGCTTCAGTGAACCTAGCTGGAGGTTGGGTTTCGTGTTTGACTGTCTCTAGGTCTTGACAGTTGGGATGATCCCCAACTTTGAGGTCAGGCAAAATGACTTCTTGGTCTTCCAAAGCCGCTTCGGGATCGTCAGAACCTTCAACGTAGGCACGCAAGTAACCAGGAAAATCAATGCGCTTACCAGAAGACCGAAACCCGGCATCTTCAACTTGCAGTTGCACGGTGATTTGAGTTTGGCGAGAATCTGCCATTTGGCAGGCTACGGTGCGCTTCCAAATCAGGTCATATAATTGCAGTTCTCTACCGCTTAAACCGGTCTCTTGGGGTGTGCGGAAGGTGCTGCCCGCAGGACGAATGGCTTCGTGCGCTTCTTGCGCGCCTTTGGACTTGGTGGTGTATTGCCGGGGTTGGGGACTGAGGTATTGCTTGCCGTAAAGCTGTTCTACACAGCTACGAGCTGCTGCTACTGCCTGTTCTGACAAATGCACCGAGTCTGTACGCATGTAGGTAATATACCCTTGCTCGTACAAACTTTGGGCAATCCGCATCGTATCCCGTGCCGAGAGGCGCAGTTTGCGGTTAGATTCCTGTTGCAAAGTCGAGGTGGTAAAAGGTGGTGCGGGTTTGCGAGTAACCGGACGTTCTTCGATGTCTGTAACCGTCCAAGGTTTCCCAGTCAGGCGTTCCTTGAGTGCTTCGGCTTCGGTTTGGTTGAGCAGTACGACTTTGCGACCAGCTGCAATTTTTCCGGTGGCAGGGTCAAAATCGCTACCAGTTGCGAGTTTAGTTCCTGCTAGGGTGACAAGGACTGCACTAAAGACCTGCTCTTTCCCTTTCTCGGCTTGTGGTGGGAGCAAAGTTGCTTTCAAATCCCAGTATGTTCCTTGCTTGAAAGCACGGCGTTCCCGTTCCCGCTTCACCAATAGGCGCACTGCCACCGACTGCACGCGCCCTGCAGATAATCCCCAGGCGATTTTTTTCCACAACAGGGGAGACAGGGTGTAGCCCACCAGTCGATCCAAAATTCGCCGCGTTTCTTGGGCGCGAACCAACTGCTCATCGATGTTACGGCAGTTTTGCAGAGCTTTTTTGATGGCCTCTTGAGTAATTTCGTGAAACACCATCCGCTTAGTCGGCACCTTGGGCTTGAGCAATTGGTATAAATGCCAACTAATGCTTTCACCTTCTCGGTCTTCGTCCGTTGCCAGGATCAGTTCCGAAGCTTCTTTGAGAGCTTCTTTAAGCTGGGTAACAACTTTCTTTTTGTCTTTGGGGACAACATACACCGGTTCAAAGTCGGCGTCTACATTTACCCCGAGCTGCGCCCATTTTTCCCCTTTGACACTGGCAGGAATTTCGCTAGCCGACTGGGGTAGGTCACGCACATGACCCATAGACGCCTCCACCCGATAGCTTTTTGGTAGGTAGTTGCGAATGGTACGAGCTTTGGTCGGAGATTCGACGATGACGAGAGTTGACATGGAAATTTCAAAAAAAAGAATAGCTGCTAAGCTAAACAGTCAAATTGAGATAATTGAGAGCTAAATGTCAAGATTATCAGTCACTAAACATATGTGATTTAATCCTCACACAAACTGCCCGCCTGTAAAATCCCTTAAAATTACAGCGTAGGGCAATTGCCACTTGTTGCAGGTAATTTTTCCCAGAGGGTAGGGGAAGCGGAACTGTGAATTTTACAGTTATCTCAATCTTTAACTTATCTCAAGCATAATTGGCGAGTGTAGTTTTCAAAATTCCCCTTTGTGGGTGATGCTTGCTGAGGGAGTGGGGGAGTGGAAGAGTGGGGAAGTGGGGAAGTGGGGAAGTTGTTTTAACATTTCTCCCCCCTCTCCCTCTGTTCCCCTCTCCCACTCCTATTTCTCCCCATCTCTCCATCTTTGTTCCACGAGTTAGTTGTGCCAAAATGAAATCAAATTTGTGAGCGTCCGTAACACGGGCTGTGCAACACTCGCTGGGAGAAAAAGATATGCAACCAATTCGTCAGGGCGACGTTATTCTAATGCCTATACAGCAATTTGAGGGGCAAAAGCTACCACACTTGACTTTGGCGGAAGGCGAAGTGACCGGACACAAACATCGCATCATTGATGGACAAGCAGAATTATACGAAAAAGATGGTACTCTCTACCTCCGCGTCCTTTCATCAGCGGCGGTACTTGCCCACGAGGAACATAAGGCAATTTCTATTCCTCAAGGGACGTGGATGGTACGAATTCAACGAGAATATGAGCCTCAAGGTTGGCGGTATGTAGCCGATTGAAAAGCATTTTTTTAGGGTGCGCGATCGCATGATTGAGTTTTTATGATTGCAAATTCTGCATCTGCTTGCACTGTAACGCAGTATTAAGTAGCGATGCGTTAACGCAGTCTAACGCATCCTACTAAGTCATGATATGAAATCAGCACATGCAGCTATTGTTTCAGTGAATTGGGGAATTGCTGCGAAAAGATTTTTAGTGCAAACATAAATTAGCCTTGTATTTTACACTTTCTCAAAACTCAAAACTAACAAACAAAAGTCTGAGGTCAGACTTAAAACAGAATTGTATTTATTATCAAGTTATTTAAAAATTATCATCCTCCTTAAGACATAGTTATAAAATAATTATTACGCTATCTAACATTTTAAATTTCCTTAAGAAAGTAGATTTTCCAAGATTCGGTTTCCTCATTTATAGAGAAACTATGAGTTTGAAAATACTCTATATAGTTCTCTATCCAATGTTGGTTAGTAATTATGAACTATTGCAAATATCAAGATATTTAGTATTAGCCTGACAACCCACTATTGACAGTTACTAAATGTGCGTGCAAACCCAAATTATTGTTTTAGTTTGAGCATAAATTATGATAATGGTTTTAATCGTAAAAAATAATACATTTTAGTTCAAAACACGGCATAACAGGGCAAATTCAGCCTTGCGGAAATAGAAATTATGCTAAAATGAGGATGGAGAAGTAGTTCGGTAGTGATGTTCTTGTTTTTGTTGAAAATTGCAAGTGGCTCTCCGGATGAACGTCTCTACATAACGAAATTCTGGAGAGAGTGGAGAAATTAATGTCTATCTACGTAGGCAACCTATCCTACAACGTGACCCAAGACGAACTCAGTGATGTATTTTCTGAGTATGGCACTGTAACGCGAGTTCAACTTCCCACTGATAGGGAAACAGGCCGCGCACGAGGCTTTGGTTTCGTAGAAATGGAATCAGAAGCCTCAGAAGAAGCTGCCATTCAAGCTCTAGATGGTGCTGAATGGAAGGGTCGTGTAATGAAAGTTAATAAGGCAAGACCACGGGAGGAAAAAAGCGGGCGCTCTAGCGGTGGTAGCTGGGGTAGAAGCAACAGCGGTGGATACTCTAGACGTTATTAAGTCTTAAATGACCTCATAAGCTCAAGCTAAAGAGCTATTGCTGAAAGGCATAAGTGATATATTTGCCAAGCGCGATTTAATACAGAAATAGCAGATCGGTATCTAACTGATCTGCTTATTATTTATTTAGATAAAAATGAGTTAGTAGATAGTGGTTAGTAGTTAGTGGTAAGTTTTTCTAAACAAGAACCAACAAAGAAACAATAACAGGTTTTGGCTGTAGCATCGCGATCGCCAAATTTAAGCATAATTTAATTTGATGGTATTGATCCCGCAATACAAACACGTTTACGAAACTTTAGTAAAAAACACAATAGAATTAACACAGTTGGTTCCTTAATGTCTAATAGCCAAAACCTATACAGCTCATGGATTTTGCTAATGTTGCATCCCAGTTGAATGCTGGAACGATATTGCCAGAGGGAATTGTAGTTTTTACCCTCTTAGGGGTTTTGATAGTGGACTTGATTTTGGGGCGGAGTTCCTCGCGCTGGATTGGATATCTGGCGATCGCTGGTCTATTTGCCTCAATCATCGCCCTATATTTTCAATGGGACAGTTCCGATCCCATCTTCTTTGCTGGTGCCTTTAACGGTGACGACCTCAGTATCGTGTTTCGCGGTATTGTGGCTTTGTCTGCCGCTGTGACAATTTTGATGTCAATTCGCTACGTCGAACAAAGTGGCACCGCTTTAGCAGAATTCATAGCGATTTTGCTGACTGCTACCTTGGGAGGGATGTTCCTGTCAGGGGCTAGTGAGTTGGTGATGATTTTCGTCTCCCTAGAAACCCTGAGTATCTCTTCTTATTTGCTCACAGGTTATACCAAGCGTGACCCTCGTTCTAACGAAGCGGCACTGAAATACTTGTTGATTGGTGCTGCAAGTACGGCAGTGTTTTTATATGGTGTTTCCCTGCTGTACGGTTTGTCGGGTGGACAAACAGAACTAAATGCGATCGCCAATGGTATTGCCACAGCTAACCTGGCTCAATCTTTGGGTGTGGTAATTGCCTTGGTATTTGCGATCGCAGGTGTGGGCTTTAAAATCTCTGCCGCACCCTTCCACCAGTGGACACCAGACGTTTACGAAGGCGCACCAACCCCGGTGATTGCCTTTTTGTCTGTAGGTTCCAAAGCCGCTGGTTTCGCTCTTGCTATCCGCTTGCTAACGACTGTCTTTCCTCTCGTCGCCGAGGAGTGGAAGTTTGCCTTCACCGCCCTTGCTGTGTTGAGTATGATCTTGGGTAACGTAGTTGCCTTAGCACAAACCAGCATGAAACGGATGCTAGCTTATTCATCCATTGCCCAAGCTGGGTTTGTGATGATTGGCATGATTGCTGACACCCAAGCCGGATATGCCAGCATGGTATTTTACCTGTTGGTTTATCTGTTTATGAACCTGTGCGGCTTTACCTGCGTGATTCTCTTCTCCCTGCGGACGGGAACCGACCAAATTGCCGAATACTCGGGTTTGTATCAGAAAGACCCACTTCTGACTTTAGGTTTGAGCATTTCTCTGCTGTCCTTAGGTGGAATTCCGCCCTTGGCTGGGTTCTTTGGGAAGATTTACCTATTCTGGGCTGGTTGGCAAGCAGGTCTTTACTGGTTAGTCTTGTTAGGGTTAGTCACTAGCGTCGTCTCCATCTACTACTACATTCGCGTAGTTAAGATGATGGTGGTTAAAGAACCTCATGAAATGTCTGATGCTGTGAAGAATTATCCCGCAATCAGTTGGAATTTGCCTGGGTTTAGACCTTTGCAAGTGGGTTTGATAACTACTCTCATCGCCACTTCTATTGCTGGGATTTTATCGAATCCATTATTTACCCTAGCCAACAATTCCGTTACCGATATCCCAACTTTGCAAGCTAAGGCAGTTGATAATACACAGGTAAGTGCGATTTCTGTTGAGCAAACAGAAGGGCTGTAGGTTTTATTGCAAATACTGTTCTGTGTAAAATTTTGCAACTAAGACGCCTGACATTTTTGTCAGGCGTTTTTGCATAGAATATACTTTGTGCCTTTGTGCCTTAGTGGTTAAAAAATCTTGAAACACCCTACTCTGCGAGAAGCCGCTGCGCGTCTACGGGTTCGCCAGTCCCCCTACCCTTACGGGAAGCCGCGCTGC
This sequence comes from Fischerella sp. PCC 9605, assembly GCF_000517105.1. Taxonomy (GTDB): domain Bacteria; phylum Cyanobacteriota; class Cyanobacteriia; order Cyanobacteriales; family Nostocaceae; genus PCC9605. Next base: position 1,125,612 of record NZ_KI912149.1, read on the forward strand.
GCGCGTCTACGTGACGGGAACCGCCAAGACGAGGGCTGGTCTCACCAAGACACTAAGACACAAAGAGTATTTGAAGACTTGCATAAATCATTGAACAAATATAAAGTTGTCGCCGTTACATCAGTACGGCTGCATAATATGCGGTAATGTCTGAAAGTTACATTGGCTTTGGTGGCTTACCCCGATCAAAAGCATTGTGTCTGTGGAAGCTAAGACACCACCAATCTGCTGACAACCCTAAATTGGGAGGTATAAAATGTCAAATATTCAACTTTACTCTTCAAAGCAAACAAAATTATCACCACTGCCTCTAGGAAAGCTTTATATAGGAATTGCTGCTGTAACTTGCTTAGCACTATTGAGTGCGGCTAATCAAGCTTTAGCCCACCACGCCTTGGGTAGTAAACTCCCATCAAATTTCTTTGAAGGGTTCATATCTGGGATGGCGCACCCAATTATTGGACTTGATCATTTTGCGTTTGTCGTAGCTATTGGTTTACTCAGTATTGGACAGCAAAATAGTTTTTTGATTCCCGCTGCTTTTGTATTAACTGCTATGGCGGGAACAGGAATTCACGTTCTCAAGTATGATTTACCATTTCCTGAAATCATTATTGCTTGCTCTGTGATTGCTTTTGGGGTGATGCTGGTACTGTCTCGTAAACCCAATTGGTTGATGCTGCTAGGGTTGGGCGCAATTGCAGGCTTATTCCACGGTTACGCCTACGGTGAGTCCATCGTTGGTGCTCAAATGACACCATTGGTTGCTTATTTGGCAGGCTTTACCCTCATCCAGTATGTAGTTGCTATCGGTGCTTTGCTAGTTGGTAATGCTCTCAGCAGCAGATTTGGTAGCACTAAAATGCTGCGGTTTGCTGGCTTGGCAATCTCTGCCATTGGTGCTGTATTTTTGACTACCGCGATCGCTGGCTAATCTCAGCGTTTGCTCATTCACCAGACTAATATTACTACAATTCCCAGTCCGCAAAATGTAGCAAGAGCGATCGCTAACTTATTTTCCTGTGATGGAATCGCACTGCTTGCTGTATTCTGTGACTGGGTTATTTCTTTACTTTTTTATTTGCACATTGACATAAATTGATGACCGTGTCCAAAGACACCTTGTCAAACTTAAAGATACAAATTTGCTGATGAAAATTGCAGAATGATTCTTATTTTAAAAATAGGTATTTGCAATCAATAGTTTAAAATTGTCACTTGCAAAAATTGACTTCAACAAATATATTTGAATTGTTGTTCATATATATTATGAGATGCTGAAGCGCCATAAAAAGCCTGAGAATTCACGCTGTAGCTGTCATGATGACCATGAACGCAGTCATCATGATAATCATAACCATAAACATCATCAAAATGAGAATCATGACCACGATCGCAGTCATGAGCATCACCATCATGGTGGAGAATTTAACCTGAGAAATGAAATTTTCTCTTTAACTGTAATATTCGGTTTGTATGGTTTGGGTTTAATTTTTGAAGAACAATTACATAATAAATTTTATGGTATTGCTGAGTATTTGCTTTTTATTCCTGCCTATCTTTTAAGTGGATGGAGTGTGTTAACCGCAGCAGGACGTAATATCCTCAAAGGTAGAGTATTTGATGAAAACTTTTTGATGACGATCGCAACACTGGGAGCACTTGCAATTCATAAGCTTCCAGAAGCAGTTGGGGTAATGTTGTTTTATAAAATCGGAGAATTATTTCAGGATATAGCTGTTAGTCGTTCGCGCAATTCCATAAAATCTCTTCTCGAAGTCCGCCCTGATTATGCCAATCTCAAGATAGATACAGAAGTCAAAACAGTATCTCCAGAAACAGTTAATATTGGTGATGTTATCCTTGTCAAAGCAGGAGAAAAGATTCCCTTAGATGGAGAGATTATCGAGGGAAACTCTCAAGTTGACACATCAGCATTAACTGGTGAATCTGTACCGCGAACCGTAAAAGTAGGAGAACCAGTTTTAGCAGGGATGATGAACAAAATGGGACTCCTAACTATTCGAGTCACAAAACGATTTGGTGAGTCTTCTATTGCCAAGATATTGGATTTGGTTCAAAATGCCAAAAGCAAAAAAGCTCCCACAGAGAAGTTTATTACTAAGTTTGCCAGATACTATACACCAGTGGTCGTGGTTAGCTCCTTGGCAGTTGCTTTGTTACCTCCCTTATTTATACCAGGAGCTACCCATGCTGAATGGGTGTATCGTGCTCTAGTTTTATTAGTAATTTCCTGCCCTTGTGGACTTGTGATTAGTATTCCTCTAGGTTATTTTGGGGGTATTGGTGGTGCTGCTAAACGCGGTATTTTAGTTAAAGGTGCTACTTATTTAGATACACTAACGGCAGTGAAAACAGTTATCTTTGACAAGACAGGAACCTTGACAAAAGGTGTATTTCATGTAGTAAAAATTGTTCCTAAAAATGGCTGGAATGAGCAAAATCTACTGCAATTAGCTGCCAAAGTCGAAGCTCATTCTAATCATCCAATTGCCAAATCAATACGAGATGCCTGCGATGAAAAATTTGATGCATCGCAAGTAGAAAATTACTCCGAAATTGCTGGTTACGGTATCAAAGCAGAGGTCGAAAATCAAGTAGTACTAGCAGGAAACGATCGATTATTGCATCGTGAGAACATTGCTCATGATGTTTGTGAAGTTGAAGGAACAGTGGTACACATAGCAGTAGATAATGTATATGCTGGGTACATTGTCATCGCTGATGAATTGAAAGAAGATGCGAGAGAAGCTATTCAATCTCTCAAGGGCTTGGGCGTAGACAAAACAGTCATGTTGACGGGAGATGAGAATGCGATCGCTTCTCGTATTTCTCAACAATTGGGTTTAGATTCATATCTGGCAGAGTTATTACCAGAAGATAAAGTTTCTGCGTTGGAGAACATATTAAACTCGCCTGAAAAGTATAATAAAGTTGCCTTTGTTGGCGATGGCATTAATGACGCACCAGTAATTGCTAGAGCCGATGTTGGTGTGGCGATGGGTGGCTTAGGCTCTGATGCAGCGATAGAAACTGCTGATGTTGTGGTGATGACAGATGCACCATCAAAAGTAGCCCAAGTAATCCAAGTTGCTAAAAAAACTCACCGTATAGTTTGGCAAAACATCATTTTCGCCATAGCAATCAAGGGTGTATTTATTCTGCTTGGTACTATGGGTTTGGCGACTATGTGGGAAGCTGTGTTTGCTGATGTGGGTGTAGCTTTATTGGCAATTTTTAACGCAACTAGAGTACTGAATTAGGCTACGGTAGTGCAACTTGTACTAACTAGCTAGATAGCTGCTGACTTGCTCCTTATGTCTTCGTAGAGTTTTCAGAGCTTGTTGTTCTAATTGTCGCACTCTTTCTCGGCTGATGCCCATACGCTCACCAATTTGTACCAAAGAAAGTTCGTATCCATCTGTTAAACCGAAGCGCAAATTTAATATTTCCTGTTGTTGGCGAGGAAGTTTGGACAACAAATTTTGCAAGTCTTGATTAAGGGATTTCTGAACAGTATAGTTTTCAGGAGATAATCCCTTATCCTCTAACATATCCTGTAATTGTGTATCGTGCTCAGTTCCTATTCGTATTTCTAGAGAAACAGGTTGACGCGCAAACTGCAAACATTCTCGAATTTCTTTGGGTTGTAAATCCAGAGCTTCAGCAATTTCAATTGTAGTGGGAATGCGACCTAATTTTTGAGATAAATCTCTTTGAATAAATTTAATTTTGTTTAGCTTTTCAGTGATATGAATGGGTAAGCGGATGGTACGTCCTTGCTGTGCGATCGCCCTTGTAATTGCCTGACGAATCCACCAGTAAACATAAGTAGATAACTTGTAGCCCCTGGTTGGATCAAATTTCTCAATTCCTCGCTCTAGCCCTAAAGTACCTTCTTGAATTAAATCTAGAAGTTCTAAGTTACGTTTCTGGTATTTCTTCGCGATTGAAACTACTAATCGCAGATTGGCAGCAATCATTTTCTGCTTGGCTTTGTGTCCTTGATTTAGTAAATTAAGCAACGCCCCTTCGCTCATTTCCATCTTATTAGCCCATTCTTGTAGTGTAGGTTCACGCTTTAATTCCAGGGCCAATTTTTCCTGAACAGATAGCACAGTCATCATCTGCTGTACTTGTTTAGCCAAAAAAATCTCTTGTTCGTAGCTTAGTAGAGGTATGCGCCCAATCTCATGCAGATAAGTACGCACAATATCAACTTTGGGTAGAGATTCTTTATTTTGAAAATGAACTTCGCTATTTATGGAGCTTGAGTTATTCATGGGTTGCTTATTACCTTCTCCTTTGTCTCGGTTTGCAATTCCACTGTAGGGAGCAAAAGTCAAGAACCACGAAAAGAAATCTTTAGGCGACTATTAGGTATATCATCACCAGTCAGAACTGATTAGAACTGATTATGTTTAAGTTAAAACTCAGATGTTTCGGAGTTATGTCAAAAACTTGAAGAGTATATGTCAACAATAAAGTCACCTAGCTAAATTTTGATAACTTCAAACTAATTTTTCCAATTTCTTAACTTTTTTATATATATCGAACCCGTGTAATTACTTATAGCTTGCCCTTACTCCCACTCTCCCAGCCTGCGAGAGGGTTTTACGTGGTATCTCCAGCGCCCAAAATTTTCGGTCTTCCTTTAAGGTTGTATCGTGACGAGTGTGCCAATAGTTACCTGTTCGTACAAAGCGATTACATCCTGATTCCGTAAGCGAATACAACCGTGGGAAACTGGCTGTCCAATCAATTCCTCTTGATTAGTACCATGAAACCCAAGTTGGGTTTTTCCATCTGTCCAAATACCAATCCACCTTGCTCCCAATGGATTATCTGGCCCAGGATAGATGATTTTACCAGTTTTGAAACTCTTAAAAATAGGATTTTTTTCTTTAGAGAACACCCTGAAAGTACCAACAGGGGTGCGCCATCCCGGCTTACCTATAGCAATTGGATAGCTAACTAATAACTTGTCTAGGCGATAGACATGAACCTGGCGATCGCTCAGCTTCACAACTAAGTGAGTGTCAAGATTATTTGAATGAGTAGAAGGATTTGCTTGACCTGGAAAATACGTAGAGTTGCCTTCAATTGAAGGTAACTCTAATTTATGGAATTGGTTTGTTTGAGATTGAGTCTCAGTCTCAAGCGCAATTACTTGCTTAGAGACGCACAGCATTAGAATTGTTGCACCAAAACCAATAGAGAACAAACTTAGAAACAATGACATGTCTCGGAGAAAATTCCAGGTCAAAGCGCCTACTATCCTGTAAATCGGCATTGTGACACCTCAGCCGACAAGATCGAACAACCGCCTTATCTTCAACTGCAATAGTTTATCTGTGAGACATCCTTCACCAAGTTTGGGGAACAATCTCAGTCTCAGGAGTAGGTTGCTCTGTTGGTTGTTCTGGCTCCGTTGGTTGTGTTGGTTGAGTTTCTGGGGTAGGAGACGGAACGACTGGTACGCGCTGCGTAGTTTCCCGTTCCATAATACTTCGATATACTTCTGAAACGTTGCTCGCCCCTATTGGAGTTGGAGCTGGTGAAGGGGCCCAAGTAATGAGCCATTCAGAAGGGTCAGTGTTTATCATTACCCTTTGACCGACAATCTGTCCCATATGCACTCGCTCTTCACGAGGGACAGTGACATGTCTGGTTTCTCCATTGTCCAGCTCGATCATAACTATGTCACCAACTACACTGTAGACCCTACCAACAAGCTCTTGCTGTTCAACTTCCTGCTGTTCTTGTTGCTGTTCGATTTCCTGTTGCTGTTGTTGGTCGACTTCCTGTTGCTGCTGGATTTCCTGTTGTTGTTGGATTTCCTGTTGCTGCACTAGTTTTAATGCTTGGGGCTGCTGCGCTCTAGGTACAGATAAGGATGATAGTTGCGAAATGCTCTCTGGTAGTGCTAGAGCTTTACCTACGGCAAACAAGGGTAATAGCGCTACCGATAGTAGTAAAAGTCTGTTCCACATTTGCTTCAATCCTAATAACGATTAAGTGATAGAGGACTGAGTGTTAATCAGACAATAAATTTTTTACTATTGGGTATAAAACTATGCGCCTAACTTAGACAGGCGCTGCTAACCTCACACCAAAATCTTCTATACCCAAAGTTCTAACTGCGTTATCAGTCTGCGTAACTTAAAGCTTCCTGGAAGCAAATTTATCAGTAAAACTGGTCAAGCTTTGCGATTCAATAAACTCGACTTGATCGCGATTTGCGTCGATAGGACAGCACGTAACTGCATTTCCAAGTAAGGAAGTAACCTCCTTGACTTGACTAAAAAACCGTGCATTAACTCCTTAGTTAACACAATTTTTTAGTAATAATAAAAAAGTCTCTAAAATTTAATAATATCCAATTTAATTGGACAAGTCAATAAGAATTTGAGCGAAAATATCAATTATATAGCTATTTTCAATTCAGTGAAATACAAACCTCACCCCCCTGCCCCTCTCCTTACCAAGGAGAGGGGTGCCCGTTAGGGCGGGGTGAGGTGTATTCTATCCAAATGCAAACCGCTATATATATTCAGTATTTTTGAATTAAATTACTTAAATGATAAACAAAATCAATTTAGTTTTCAGTCTAATTGATAGTAGAAAAAAGCAATTTTTGTATGGCAATAGCTGAGCTAGATTCCAATTTAGCCTCACTCTTAATTATATGTACTGAAAACTGAATAATCTTTGTCCCCAGTAGATGCCAATTGGGCATCTTAATCAGGATAAACTTCACCCTTGCTCAAATGGCGCGAGAGAATTTTTGATCCCGCATGATTCGATGGGCATCAAAAATAACGGCAATATTTCTGACTAATAACCGGCCGATTTCGGTGATGCCAATCTCGTTATTTGATAAGGTAACTAATCCATCTGCTTCTAGATTTTTCAATGCTTTGATTTCTTTAGAGAAATACTCATCAAAACAAATGTGATACTTGTTTTCAATGTCTTGTTTATGCAGCTTGGCGTGAGACATGATACGCATAATTACATCCCGTCTGATCGTGTCATCCCAATTCAGTTTGATGCCTTTAGCGATGGGTAACTGTCCTGCATCAATTGCCTGGTAATAATCACTTAATCGTTTGTGATTTTGAGCATAGGCATCTTCTAGCATACTGACGGATGTAGCATCAAAACCAAAGAGTTCTGCTTGCGCCCAAGTAGTATAGCCTTGAAAGTTGCGCTTGAGTGTGTAGTTGCGTTGAGCGATCGCTAATTCATCATGGGGTTTGGCAAAATGATCCATGCCAATGAAGAGATACTTGCTATTCGTCAGTTCCTCAATGGTCATTTTCAAAATCTCTAACTTCTCCTGCGGTCGTGGTAGCGCATCCTTGCAAATATTTTTTTGCACTGGCTTCAGCCACGGCACGTAGGCAAAGTTAAAGACTGCAATGCGATCTGGGTCTAATTCTATGGTCTTTTTAATTGTCTCCTTGAAGCTCTGGTGAGTTTGATACGGTAGACCATAAATTAGGTCTACATTCACACTTTGAAACCCCGCTTCCCTAATCCAGTCCACGATCTCAAACAGCATTTCCTCTGACTGGACGCGATTCACAGCCGCTTGCACCTGCGGATTAAAATCTTGAATGCCAAAACTAATGCGGTTAAAGCCAATCTCTTTAAGAAAGAAAATGTAGTTTTTCTCTACATAGCGGGGATTAATTTCTATTGAGACTTCTGCTTGTGGGTCGATGCTGAAGTGGCGAGTTATATTGTTCCACAACTGTTCTACCCGTTCCAGACTTAAGTAATTCGGAGTTCCTCCACCCCAATGCATCTGAACTACTTTGCGATCTGCATCAAGCAAAGATGCTGTGTTCCTGATTTCTCGACCTACATATTCTAGGTAAGGTTTGACAATATTTTTGTTGTTGGAAATTACTACGTTACAGCCACAGAAGTAGCAAGCACTCTGGCAAAAGGGTATGTGAAAATACAAAGACAGAGGCGTTTTCCTTTGATTGGAAGTGGCGATCGCATCTCGAAAATCAGCTTCAGTAAATGTTTCGGTTAGTTCTGTAGCGGGTGGGTAACTGGTGTATCTGGGTGTGGGAATATCGTACTTCTTGATGATATCAATGTCGAACTTCACACCAGGAATTTGAAAAACCATTGAGTTGTTTCCAGTGAATATATTACTTTAAAGATGAAGGGATAAGGGTTAAAGGGTACCCCTGTCAAGGCGTAAGTCTTGAAATGAGTTTTTCTTGGTGTCCCTTCGCTGCGCTCGAGGGCAAGCTTAGTGTCTTGGTGAGACCAGCCCCCGTCTTGGCTTCTGCCTTTAGGGGGGACTGGCGAACCCGAAGGGTGGTGAAAAAATCATTTTTGAAACACTAAGACACCAAGACACAAAGAAGAAAATAGTCTTGTTGACTGAGATTTGGGTTCGTTTTTTACCCACCTTGACAGGGCTAGGGTTAAAGGGGGTTAAAAACCTTTTCCCTTTGCCCTTTACCCTTTTCCCACATTAGTTAGTTCGGTGCTACCACTGTTATGTCCACGGGTTAAGGCATTAAACAAGACTTGACCAATTGCTTGAATTAAATTTCCTTCCAGTTCTTGAGCTATCTGCATATTGAACCAGAACGCGTTATTAGCTTCTGCGACAATCTTTTCTGCTGTGGCATCGTCGATAGGTAGTGCGTCTAATGCCTGACGATATTTGTCTTTAAAAGCCTTTTTATCAGGAATTTCCTCAAAATTGTAAAAAGACGTACCTTGGTAATCTTCTAACTTCAAGGCTGACTGAGCAATTTTCTGTAACATTTGACCGCCAGAAAGATCGCCCATGTAGCGGGTATAGGCATGTCCGATTAACAATTCAGGTGCAGTAGCAGAAACTTCTCGAATACGGGCAATATAGTTCTGGGCTGCGGGAGATGGTTTGATTTGCTGCGATCGCCAATCTTTACCATAGTAGAACTCCATGTCTTTCTCTAAAGCGGCTTGACGATTTAGTTCCGGAAAATAAATGCCGCCAACTACGGCATGATCTTGGTGTCGTTCTATTTCCGCTTCTAGTTCGCTGTAAACGTAATACAAGTTACCTAAAAATTTGGCGAAGCAGCCTCGATCTACAACTCCTTTAAGAAAACACTTCATAAATCCCACATTTTCCGCAGCTGTGTGGGATTTATGAGTTCCTGTACGAAGTTTTATGGCTAGATTGCTACTCATTGTTTGTTCCTTCATCTCAAAACGCAAGCTGATCCCTACCAGTTCACTGTCAACGCCAGCGTTGAAGAATCGTTATTTAGGTTTAGGAAAGGATCTGCACCCGACCGTCAACTGACACCACCACCGATGCAGACCCAAGCCATGTTGATTTCTACCAAAATCATTTAACTATTAATATCTCAATAGTCATATAGTTATTAATATTTTTTCATATTTCTCAGGTGATAGCTACAGATACGCCCAGATGAAAGACCCAAAATAGTTGTGAAATAAGCATTCATACCATAATTACTTCCAGTAGCGAAGCTCATGACTAAAAATGTTTTTCTAAATTAATTTAACAAAATCATCGCCATTAATAAAGTTTTATGTTTTTATAGCTATAAAACGAAAAATTGTAATCTCCTATGGTTAAGTCTCTTCCCACCCCACAGCCGGATTTGCTGAAGCCAGGTATTAAAGCGCCGGTTAAGGAAACATTATTAACACCCCGGTTTTACACCACTGACTTTGACGCAGTGGCGCAGATGGACATTTCGGCGAATGAAACTGAGTTGCAGGCAATTGTCCAGGAATTGCGGACTGACTATAATCGCCATCACTTCGTGCGTGATGAAGAGTTTCAGCAGAATTGGGATCGCATTGACGGGGAAAAGCGTCTCGCATTTATTGACTTTTTGGAACGTTCCTGCACTTCCGAGTTTTCCGGATTTCTACTGTTTAAAGAGTTATCGCGCCGACTCAAAGATCGCAATCCCATTTTGTCAGAAGCCTTTGGTTTTATGGCGCGGGATGAGGCACGTCATGCGGGATTTTTGAATAAAGCAATGGCGGATTTTAATCTTTCCCTAGATTTGGGCTACTTGACTAAATACCGTACTTACACTTTCTTTCCTCCTGAGTGGATTATCTATACTGTCTACCTATCTGAAAAAATTGGTTACTGGCGCTACATCATTATGTATCGCCATTTAGAGAAACATCCAGAAAATCAATATTATCCACTGTTCCGTTACTTTGAGAGTTGGTGTCAGGATGAGAACCGTCACGGAGACTTCTTTAAAGCGCTACTGCGATCGCAACCTCAGTTGTGGAACAACTGGAAAGCGCGTTTGTGGGTACGTTTCTTTTTGCTATCGGTGTTTGCCACCCATACTTTGACAGTATTTGAACGGGCAAACTTTTATCAATCTATAGGCATAGATCCGCAACAGTACAACATTCAAGTCATTGACAAGACAAACGAAACCTCCGCACGGGCATTTCCGGTGATATTGAATACTAGACACCCAGCTTTTTTTGATCGGCTGGAAAAGTGTTCAGACAATAATCTCAAGCTGGCAGAAATTAACAACAGCGATCGCCCAGGTATTGTGAAGTTTTTCCAAAAATTACCCCTCATCCTCTCCACAACCTGGCATTTACTGCGGCTTTACTTGATCAAACCCATTGATGCAGAAACATTGCGAGGAATAGTTAATTAAATTGTTGGTGGTTGGGGTTGTTGGTCGTTGGTCGTTGGTGGTTCCAAATAACAAACAACTAACAACAAACAACAATCAGGAGAGTTGCTTTGATTTGTAACAGATGCGTGATGCATTTTGCGATCGCATCCGTTACAAAGTGTTGTCATCAAACGCTCTTTTGTGAAAGAGCGCTACCGTTATTAAAGACACGATCTGGAGAGCAACCTTGCCTGATTCGATTCAACATGCCCAACCAAGACTAGAGTTTATTCCGCAACGCTTTAACCCAGTTGTACTCCAGCTTACCCAGTGGTTGCTGCCTTTTTTGCTACGGCTTCGGCTTCGACCGTGGTTACCAGCTGGGATTTCACGCATTGAAGTTAAGAATGCGGAAATTTTAGCCGAATTATATCAACAATTCCAGGCTGGTAAAGTTCGCTTTTTGATGGCATTTCGCCATCCAGAGGTAGACGATCCACTTTGTATGTTCTACCTACTTTCCCGAGTGGTGCCACGAGTTGCCCGCAAGCAAGGAATTTGGCTGCAATACCCAATTCATTCACACTTCATCTACGAACGGGGGATGCTGCTGTGGGCGGGAGATTGGCTAGGTTGGTTTTTCTCTCATTTGGGGGGTACTTCCATTCGTCGAGGTAAGCGACTTGATCGGCTTGGTATTCAAACTGCGCGGGATTTGTTTGCTAATGGCAAAATGCCGATCGCAGTTGCACCCGAAGGTGCTACCAATGGTCATAGTGGAATTGTTAGCCCATTAGAACCCGGTGTTGCTCAGTTAGGGTTTTGGTGTGTTGAAGACTTGCACAAAGCGAATCGTTCAGAAAAAGTTTTGATTGTACCCATCTCTATCCAGTATTCCTACATTGAGCCACCTTGGTCAAAACTGGATTGGCTGTTGAGTAAACTGGAAGCTGACTGTGGTTTGTCAGTGCAGTGCATCGATCAGTCTGATGTATCCAACCCGGAAGAGATTTTCTATCAACGCCTCTTGCGCCTAGCAGAACATCTCTTAACAGAGATGGAAAATTTTTATCGGCGGTTCTATCATCAAAACCTACCCGAACCTATCTCAATCGCTACTGACAAAACTGCCAATCCCAATCAGGTACTGGTGGCAAGACTTCACCGCTTGCAGGATACAGCTTTAAAAGTCGCTGAACAATATTTTGAATTACAACCACACGGAAATTTTATCGACCGTTGTCGCCGCTTGGAGGAAGCTGGCTGGAGTTACATTTACCGAGATGATATCCCAGAATTAAATGCTTTACCACGCTTCAAACGAGGGCTTGCAGACTGGGTTGCAGCTGAAGCAGACTTGCGGATGCGGCATATGCGTTTGGTGGAAAGTTTTGTCGCAGTCACCGGAACCTATGTGCAGGAAAAGCCTACGGCTGAACGATTTGCGGAAATAGCGCTATTGATATTCGATACGATCGCTCGCATCACGAGTAACAAAAAACTGCCCGGACGTCCCCGGCTTGGTTGGCGACAGGTACAGATGGCAGTTGGTGAACCCATCTCAGTCACAGAATACTGGTCAACTTATCAATCCGATCGTCGTGCAGCAAGAGTTGCGGTTACTGAACTGACGCAAAAACTACATAGCGCTTTAGAAAAGTTGATTTCATGATCGTTCACTCAATTAGTAGCTAAGCTAAAAGGCATTTAATTTGCATTCTCAAAAAAATCAAACTCTTGTGGGGTGGGCGTCTCGCCCGCCCTGATTATGCAACTTAAATGCACATCAGCTTAATCCCAGATTTACTAAGCACCCTAAATCCTTACACCCTTCTCCAGCCCACCCAGTCTGGAAATTTTCTGAAACTGAGTGGGCTGATTTTTTATGGCATCAACTCGTCACACAAGCGATCGCCATAGACGCGCAGCTGTCGCCAACTAACTTTAATAAGTAATAAGTAGCTTTTATTGATACTATTTACCTTTATGTGTCAAGTTGTATTGACTCTTTGTAACAATATTGTTATATTTATTTACATAAGTTAGCAACAAGAAAACAAAACGGAGAAACAAACCATGTACACCACAGTTAACGAAGATGGCATTCTCAACAACTACGCAACTGAACCTGAAATGTATTACGCTGCTTACCCCTCTCCTGAACAGCAAAATCGCTATGCTTTGGCTGGTGCAGTTGCGGCCTTATTCGTCACCGCTGTAATTTTGGTTGCTTTTGTGGTTAGCTAATTGAAATAACTTGCGCGCGCGTATTAATAACAAACTTTGACACGAAGGCGTTGGTTGTTGATTGTTGCAAACAACAAAAAAACTAATAACAACCAACTAACAATTATTTATACCGCTCTAATTCAGTAATGCGGTAACTGTATCTTTTATCTCCCATCACATCAATAAATATACTTCTCCTAATTCCTAACCTCGGCGTCATAGCTGAGGTTATTTATTTTTACTGTCAAAATTGACACTAATATACTAATATTTATTTTTCTACAAATTTAAGCGATCGCTAGATGCAAAAATGCTTGGCAACCTATAATCGACTAAGTGTTGGAACCGAGAGATAGAACTGTGGATGCAGTCTTAAAGCGATCGCACGAACTCAAACAAGCCTTAGTCGATTTCGTCTTGGATGCAGATGGCGAAATGGCAGAAGCGCTGGAAACTTATGCAGCGGCACAGTTACGCCGTGGTGCAGGGGATTCTGTGCAGCAAGAGTTGGCCATTGACAGCTTTGCAATAGAAGGCAAAGTTGGAGACAAGTCACCACTGGATGTGTTTGTACAAAGTCATCCAGAATTATCAGAGAGCGATCGCAACTTACTTAACAGTTGGCATCAGAGTTTCACTGGCTTATTTGCCATCACAAAAATTCTACCTGATGGCTTTGAATTGATGAACTGGCTCACAGCCAAACACTACATCGTCAAACCAAATAACACCAAAACACAACAGGAAATGTCTCGGTTGAAAGAGGGTGAAATTTTACTGACTCGCATTTCTCCCATTACCGACACCTATTGGACATTTTCTGGCCCCTACACACAGATGGGCAAATTAGGTAAACCGAAACTTGCCGTTGCAATTGGAAATTTCAAAGATAACTACAAAAATCACCTTTACAGTGATGCTCCCGACTTGCTAGAAGAAGCTTGGCAGTCGGTAGTAAAGTATAATCAGCAGTTTGTTGAGTTTTTTGGTAGCGATGAAGTCACAATGCCTGGATACCAACTCAACAAAAAGATAGCTGAACTCCAGGAAATAACGGCAGAGAAAAGTTTAGCAGCGGCAGGTATTGATCCCTCTAAATCATTAGCAGAAATAGCACAAGAAGCAGGAGTGGACGAAGAGGAAATCAAAACAGCAGCCCAAGAAATGGGTACTGACGCCAAAGTAGTAACCCAATTACTCAATAACAAAACCAGCACTGCCAAGATGGTAATGCCAAAAGTTGATTTACCTGCCGAACTCAAGAAAGCAGAAGAGGTGACAGCACTTTCTCATCCTCGTTGGGGGCAGATGTTTTTACCAACCTACAATAAAGTCAAAACAATATTAGCAGCAGAGGATTGGCAAAGCATTGAAGGTGCTGAGAAACTCATTCGCCACTATCTGGAAGACAAAAAGATAAATGCTTTTATCTGGTATCGCTTAGCCGCAGAGTACCCAACTTCACTAGAAAAGATATTGCAAACAGTTCTACAGCGTCCAGAGTTTAGCTTAGAAAATGATTTAGATGCACTGTTGCAAGAGTATGGTAAACCTATAGAGCCAGAACTACCAGAAATTGCCAGCGTACCCCTACATTTACATAATCTATTTCAAGAAGCCCTTGGAGAAGTTCAAAAATCTAAATCCAAGAGTAAAGGGCAAAAGAAGGCAACAAAAGGTTTCCAAAAATTGTAAGGGGATGCATAAGCAATAGCTAATCTTGCATTATGTAGGGAGTTTTCCCTATAAATTGAGGGGAGAAAACAGTGAAGGCGCTAAGCATACACGATAAAGATAAAATAGCAGCTTTCCTCCGTCGCCATCCGTTTCTTCATCTATATTCTCTAGGAGATTTAGACGACTTTTTTTGGCACTACACGGCTTGGTACGCCTTCACCAAAAATGACGAAATTACACAGCTAGCTTTGCTGTACACTGGAACATCTCTACCTGTTCTGCTGGGACTTTCTGAAGAATCCACAGATTTGATGAAAGATTTGCTGCATTCTATAATTCATTTGTTGCCAAAGCGGTTTTATGCTCATTTGAGTAGAGATGTGGCAACTGTGCTTGCAGATGACTACCAAATAGTATCGCACGGTCTACATCACAAAATGGCTTTGACCAATTTGGCAAGTTTAGATGCGTTTGATACTTCAGATGTCATACCCCTGTCAGTTGCAGATGAGGCGGAATTGAAAGAATTCTATCGTGTCAGCTATCCAGAAAATTGGTTTGAACCGCGTATGCTGGAGACTGGCCATTATTATGGCATCAGGCATGGAGGAGTTCTGATGAGTGCAGCGGGCGTGCATGTGTACTCTCAATCTTACAGAGTAGCAGCATTGGGAAACATCGCCACACACCCACAGTTTCGCAAACAAGGATTGGCGAGGGTAGTCTGTGCCAAGCTGTGCCAAAAACTGTTGCGAAAAGTGGATTACATAGGTTTGAATGTCAAGGCTGATAATAGTAGTGCGATCGCCTGCTACACTAAACTGGGTTTTGAATGCGTCAATACCTATGAAGAGTATTCCCTCCAGTTAAAGCCAACGGCACTATAGATATCCCTAACTTTTCCAAATGCGTCTGTTGAGATTCAAGTCTTCCACAATTCCCAGCATCAACTGGATGTTTTCAAAATATTCCCGCATTGGGGTAAAGCTTAACATGCTTTTGTATAGCTTCGGTTCAAATAAATCTTCTGGATACTCTGTAGTAGTTGGGCTGCTTGTTCTGGTGTTAGAGTAGGCTTTTGGGGAGTAGTTTCTTTTTCAGGCGTTGACTCAGACTTAGCAGATAGAAACACCATAGCTTCCTGTGCCCAAGCCTGTATCTGGGGATTTTGACTTGCTGCTAGCTGTTGACACAATGCGATCGCTTTTGGCTGTTGTCCGGTATGATGATAAGCTTAGAAGTTAACTATTGGTGTCTGGCATTTGTCGTGAAGTTACCGATGAGAGCATAGTTTTGAGTCTGTTCCTATGGCGATCGCCCTACTCATCAAAATCCTTCTGCAAAGAAAAGTAATTATCTTTATGTGGCAATTTGCTAAGTGACACATGAGATGAAAGCGTTTAAACCCTTAAAAAGGGAATTTTTTACTCTTGTTTGTTCAATTTATGTCAAGAGCAATGTTACCTTCTCAAGCTGTCCTAAGCCACTAATTCTCATTGATTTCACTCGTTATATATATTCCTGTGAAACGAATTGAGGGCAGCGAACATGACTCACTTCGGTATGATCTGTTTAGGTGCAACGGGGCACATCAACACACTGTTTCCATTGGGATATGAACTACACAAACGCGGACATCAAATTACAGTCTTCAGTGCCCCCCATGTGCAATCAAAAGCGATCGCAGCAGGGTTCAAATTCCGGGCAATCGGCGAGGCTGAGTTTTCGCTAAAACAAGATACCCAACTATTTGAACAACAGGGAAAACTGAGTGGATTTGCTGGATTACGCCATACAATAGAATCATTTCGGACGATGGTAGCTGTTGGTTTTCGAGATACACCAGCCGCTATCAAAGAATCAGGTGCAGAAGCGTTACTGGTTGATATGTCTGCGGTTCAAGGAGGAACCATCGCAGAACATCTCAATCTACCATTCGTAACCGTGTGCAGCGCCCTAACTTTCTATCAAGATGAATATATTCCACCTGTCAATACACTGTGGAGCTATAATCCTGGTTGGTGGGCACGTTTGCGAAATATTGCTGCATATCGACTGCTTGAAGTTCTCATCCAACCAGTTTGGAAGGTTATATCCGAACATCGCCAAATCTGGAATTTACCACCATATAAAAATTTCAACGATCTGTTTTCCAAACTAGCCATAATTAGTCAACATCCGGTTGAATTTGAATTCCCAAATCGCAAATTACCTCCTTGGTTTTATTTCACCGGGCCTTTTCATGATGCTATAGGGCGGCAAAAAGTTGATTTTCCTGATGAGAAACTGACTGGACAACCATTGATTTATGCGTCGATGGGAACAATCCGCAATCGTCTTAAGCATATTTTCTACATAATTGCGGAAGCGTGTCAGGAAATAGACGCCCAACTGGTTATTTCTTTGGGAGGTGCATTAGAACCAGACACACTGTCTAATCTACCTGGAAAGCCATTAGTTGTTCAATATACTCCACAACTAGAATTACTGAAGAGGACAACGTTAACCATCACTCATGCTGGATTAAACACTACTTTGGAATCACTAAGTAACGCTGTACCGTTGGTTGCAATTCCAATTTCAGATGAACAACCTGGAATTGCCGCGAGGATTGCTTGGACGGGTGTTGGAGAAGTAGTACCATTGTCTCGTCTAAGTGTTTCTAAATTGCGAAACGCCATCCAAACTGTACTGATAGAAGAGTCTTATAAGCAAAATGCAGTTCGATTACAAGATGCTATTCACCGTGCAGGTGGTGTCTGTCGCGCTGCTGATATTGTTGAACAGGCGGTATCGAGTAGAGAACCAGTCATAAATTTTGAGTTCTGATTATGTCGAAAACTATTGACATTTGTATTAACTTGTGATTATAGTCGCAGTTGGTTGTACACAGATGGATTTACCGGTTTCATAGGTCTGGATGGAACCATACCACAAGCATCTAGATGCAATTGTAGCCGCACAATCATTTCATTTATTCGCCAAAAAGCCCAAACTAATGGTCTGCCTAGAGTGTGCAATATTAGTTCCCCACCTTTCAGTTTTCGGTAGGGTAACCATGCCTCAGCAAAGCGCGTTAACAAAACGTGTTTAATGTTGACCATGCCCAAGAAAAATCTCGGTAATTTCCACATCACCTGACGGAAGACAAGGGTACATTCTTGTGCAATACTGGCAGCAAAGGTTGCAATATCGGTGCTGATACCAAGTTGTGTTCAAATATAGCAATTTGTGCCCTCTCCCCCTCCCCTCTCCCAATTTGGGAGAGGGGTGCCGACAGACGGGGTGAGGGAAGTACTATCTTTGAGTGCAACCTAGTATGACTTGCCAAAACCCACAACCACCACCCGTTTATCCTGAATCTGAGACGAGTCATTAAACCCAGTAGAGTGAAGAATTTCGCCTCCAGAAGCTATAAACTCTTCCATACCAGGCATCGAGGGTATCTTAGGAATGCTGAATGTACCGTTACAAACTAGAACGAAGTCAAATTCGTAGTTCTCCTCCAAACCGTCCTTGAACCTGACAGTCACTAGCCAACCTGGTCTTCCTTGAGTATTTCTAGAAACATTAATAACTTCTGTTTGAAAACAAATCCTCTCGGTGACACCGAAATTGTCTGCGTAGGACTGCAAGTAATTCCGCATTTGTTCTGCTGTCGGCCACTCTGGATAGGATTCAGGCATGGGATAGCCGATCTTGATACAGATAGTGTCAGCATGGGAACTCTAAGGAAAGCTTGATTGATAATCCTGTTTCTTGAGCATGCAGCACACAAACTCCAGGTGGTTTCAGCAACTTCCCTTACAACCGATTCTCATTGTTCCCTTTTTGCTGCAAATCCTTGTGGCAGTCGGGTTAGTCGGATATCTCTCATTCAAAAATGGTCAAAAGGCAGTCAATGAACTTGCTAACCAGTTGGTAGACAAAGCCAGCCAACAAGTCGACGATCATTTGGATACGTACTTAGCCTTGCCTGTCCAATTAACCCAGATTAATGTCGATGCGATCGCCAACGGAGAATTGAATCTCAATGACCCTATCGTCAGTGGGCGTTACTTTTGGAGACAAGCCAAAGCCTTTAGGAATCTCAACTATATTGGGTATGCCCTAACGGATGGAAGAGAAGCAGGAGCAGGGCACTGGGTCAAAGGAGTTGATCTGCTGCTCTACGAAAATCTGGGAAAGGAGCGAGCCTCAGACTACATCGCTGACGATGAGGGCAAACGTGCTGAACTTTTACAACGCTATGATTACAATCCGTTAACAGAGTCTTGGTACAAAGATGCTGTTGCGGCAGGCAAATTCCTTTGGAGTCCAATTGAGGCAGCCGAGAATAGTAATGCGGCTATCACAGAGACTGGAAAGGCTCTGCAAACTCAAGGTAATGCATTAGATGGTGGGCTTGAGTATTATGTTGCAGTTTCTGCTGCGGCCCCGTTCTATGACAAAAATCGTAAGTTGCTGGGCGTTACGAGTATTGAGCTAACACTAACTAGTATTAGTGATTTTCTCCATCGTCTAAAAGTTAGTCGCTCCGGACAGGTCTTTATTATGGAACGCAGTGGTTTGTTGGTGGGCAGTTCCAGCAACTATCCGATTCTGTATAAGGCGAATGAGCAAGTCCAACGATTCAGCGTTCTCAATAGTCCCGATCCGTTAATTCGTGCTGTGGCTCAGACGTTGCAAAAGCGATTTAATACGTTTCAAGCCATTCAGAAAAATCAAGAGCTTAATGTCATGCTGAATGGGCAGCGTCAGTTAGTCCAGGTGACTCCGTGGCGAGATGAGCTGGGCTTAGACTGGCTTGTGGTTGTGACAGTGCCCGAATCTGACTTTATGGCACAAATTAAGGCCAATACACGGATCGCGATCCTCCTGTGTTTGGGAGCAGCGGGTGTTGCCGCACTATTAGGATTTTTTACTTCCCGGTGGATTGCTGAATCCATTTTGCGTCTCAGTCAAGTGTCTGAAGCAATTGCCACTGGACAGCTACAGCTAGCTCAACAGATCAAAGTCACGGGTATTCGTGAGTTGAATACACTCGCTCGATCGTTTAATCACATGGCAGAACAGCTACAGGCATCATTCGATAAGTTAGTGCAGACAAATGCAGAACTGGAAAACCGAGTCGAAGCACGCACAGCTGAACTGCAAACTGCACTTCAAAATTTACAACGCACCCAAGCACAAATGGTGCAGAGCGAGAAAATGTCTGCCCTCGGTCAAATGGTGGCAGGCGTGGCACACGAAATTAATAATCCCGTTAACTTCATTTATGCCAACCTTACTTACGTCAGTGAATACACTCACGATTTGTTGCACCTGACGCAGTTATATCTAAAACACTACCCCAATCCGCCATCAGAAGTTGCAGATGAATTGAAGGCGATCGATTTTAGCTTTTTAGAAGAAGACTTGACCAAAATATTGCAATCCATGCATGTAGGAACCGATCGCATTAGTGATATTGTTCTTTCTCTCCGCAACTTCTCTCGCCTTGATGAAGCCGAATTCAAAGCAGTTGACATTCACGAAGGTATTGATAGCACCTTGATGATTCTGCACCATCGTCTTAAAGCTAAACCTAACTATCCAGATATTCAAGCGATCAAAAAATATGGTCAATTACCAATGGTGAAATGCTATGCCGGACAACTTAATCAGGTATTTATGAACTTAATTAGCAATGCAATTGATGCATTAGAGGAGCGCGATCGCAATCAAACAATCGACAAAATCAACAATAGCCCCGCCTGCATTTGGATAGACACCGAAGTAATTCGAGATCAATGGATTGCAATTCAAATCGCAGATAACGGTGTGGGGATGAGTGAGGAAGTGCGATCGCGCATTTTTGATCCCTTCTTCACAACCAAACCTGTAGGCAAAGGGACAGGGTTAGGCTTGTACATCAGCTATCAAATCGTCACTGACAAGCATAGTGGTAAGTTGTGGTGCGAGTCTACACAGGGACAAGGAACGAAGTTTGTCATGGAAATTCCAATTCAATTGTTTAAAATAGAAAAATAATGTTTAATGCATATGTACATCTGTGGTTGTAAATACCCTAACGCTGGATTGTTGCAATTAACCTATTAATTTGATCTTGTATCTTTTCTCGCAACGCTTGCGCCTGTTTAAAAGCTACTGCACGTCTTGTATCTGACTCAGTTTCACTCTCTGTTTTTGAAGTGGTTACTTCCAAAGGCTGAATAAAATAACGCAGACGGCTTTTCATTGCCCAAACCCCCATTGATGGAAAGAGAATAAAAACCAACATTAAAGGTGATAAAGGCAAAAATGGTAATTTTAATAGCCTCTGCAATTTTTGCAGATTGACAGCCCAAGGATGTAAATTTTCATTGCCAATACAAACAACAGGTAAAATTGGAATTTGATAACGTTGACTCAACTGAATAAAACTCAAATCAAACTTTTCCAATTGATAGCGTTTTCGCCAACCTTTTCTTGGCCCGCGTAACCCTTCTGGTGCATATAGGATAATTTTACGCTCTTGCACAACAGCTGCAAAATCATCTAACTCTGCTCTCACACCACCTAAAACTTTTGACCACCCAGGTGGCAACCACCAAATCATCCAAGCATGGTCAAACAAAGATATACCAGCCAAAGTTTGTACTACCCATCCCCGTTCTTTACCTAATAAATAACCCAAGGTCAAAAAATCCCACGGAAAACACATTCCCGCATGATTCATTGCCACAATCATTGGTTGTGTAGGCGGCAAGTTTTCTAGTTGTTGTAATTCACCACGAAAATAATATTCAATAATAGGAGCAAGAATTTCTTCACGAAAAGCTCGTTGATAGTTGGGGTCAAATTCTTCATTTTCTTGGCGTGGCGAAC
This sequence comes from Fischerella sp. PCC 9605, assembly GCF_000517105.1. Taxonomy (GTDB): domain Bacteria; phylum Cyanobacteriota; class Cyanobacteriia; order Cyanobacteriales; family Nostocaceae; genus PCC9605. The sequence goes on from NZ_KI912149.1 coordinate 1,147,067, forward strand.
GACAGCCAAGACGCAACCAGCGAATCAATAGTGCTAAATAAAAACCACCTGGAATTAAAAATAAGACGTATTCTAGCCAATTCCATCCATCAGGGTCTGAATGATAATACTGCCAGTGCCGATTGAATAAAATCAACCAACCAGGAGGATACCACAGACAAAACCTATCAAACCAGCTAAATCTATAACCCTCAACAGATGTTTTTTCAATTGGACGGTTAAGTACATTTTCCGGATTTTGATGAATCACAATGAACTAAAAGATCAAACAAACTGTAGTTTAAACTATTATTTTATCTTTTTATTTTTGTGATTGACCTCTTTCTCTAGATATAAATAAAAAAGTGTTTATTGAAAGCTTAATAGTTCCCTATAACCCTACATTTACAACTACAGATAAATACAAACACATACAGAAAATTTATCATTCATATCCCCGACTTCTTTAAGAAGTCGGGGATATGACAGGGCGCATTTTACTTATCAACTTGAGCTAATTTATCGATTAGTTAACTAATGTGTAATCCAACTTTTCGAGGTGATTTATAAAGTAAAAATAAAATCAATGTAGGGTGTGTTAGGCGCGTATTTTAATATCATTTTTCATGAAAAACATGATTTGAGCGCCTAACGCACCATGTTATCGGCGGTGCGTTAGACTAAAGCCAAACGCAACGCCAGGCGACGCCACGTGCTACAACGGGACGGGCAATGTTCGCCGGATGCAAGCTCCGGCTCCAGCCCTCGGGAACCCCCAAGGGCGCAGTGGCTCCTTTATGCCGGGGAACCATGCACGGCAGTCGTACCCTGCACCGAAGCCCTCCGGGTTCGCCAGTCCCCCATCTCGGCAAAAGCCAAGACGGGGGCTGGTCTCACCGCACTGCGCGCGTCTACATGGGGGACTCGGGGCCCCCACGACCGACAGGGAGTGGGGATTGGGGGAGAACCCCCTTTGGAGCGCGCTGCCTCACCACCGCACTAGCTCCCCTACTTAAGATTTACTTTATAAATAGTCTCTTAACTGAGTTCTTCAATCAACTTCACGACTCGTTCTTTAACTTGGTCACGAACACAGCGGAAGGTATCGATTGACTCTCCTTCTGGATCTTCAAGTTGCCAGTCTTCAAATACTTCTCTAATCACCCAATCTTCTGGCAAATTAACTCCACAACCACACAAGGAAATTACTGCATCATAATCTTCTGAATTAAAATCACTTAATGGTTTGGAAGTTTGATTGCTGATATCAATGCCAATTTCTTTCATCACTTGAACGGTTATTGGATCTACTTGAGAAGCTGCCAAACCTGAACTAGCAACGCTAATTTTTCCTTGTCCTAATGTCCGAGCAAATCCCTCTGCCATTTGAGAACGGCGGGAATTTTTCTTACAAACAAACATTACTTTTTTCATGGTTTTGTTAATAGTTGATTATTGGTTGTGAATAAGTTTACTAACGAAAAACTTTAGGAACCTCGATGAGAATTCACCTCTAGCGCACTATTTGCAATCCTGATGGTTTCTTTGGCTGCTTTTTCCTTGCGTTCGCTGTAGCGGTCTGTCAGGTAATCTACTTTGTCACGCAATAGTATGGTGAATTTATACAGTTCTTCTATGACATCAACGACGCGATCGCGGTAAGGAGAATCCTTCATCGTGCCGTCTTCGTTAAACTCCTGATAAGCTTTGGCAACAGAAGACTGATTCGGAATCGTAAACATCCGCATCCAGCGTCCGAGAATTCTTAATGTATTGACAGCGTTGAAAGATTGAGAACCACCGCTGACTTGCATCACAGCCAAGGTTTTGCCTTGAGTTGGTCTGACTGCTCCTATACTGAGAGGAATCCAGTCAATTTGGTTTTTCATGATGCCACTAATATTGCCGTGCAATTCCGGTGATGACCACACTTGACCTTCAGACCACTGGCTCAATTCTCTTAATTCTTGTACTTTCGGATGGGTATCCGGTACGCTGTTATGAATCGGTAAATCGCGAGGATCAAAAAACTTCACCTCTGCACCAAACTCCTCAATGATACGAGCAGCTTCTTCTGCTAGCAAACGGCTATAAGAACGCTCTCGCAAAGAGCCATATAAAAACAATATTCTGGGTGGATGATCGAAGGTCTGCATATCTCTAATGAACAGATAAAATTTGCTGCTTGACCCAAGCTTGGGCACTCATTTGCACGGGATCCCAAGGACTACTAAAGGGTGGGGTGTAACTCAAGTCGAGTTGATTTAATTCATCTACTTTCATGTTGTGAAATAAGGCGGTAGCAAAAATGTCTATTCGCTTAGCAACTTCTCCTTGGTAGTGACCAACAATTTGAACGCCTAACAATTGACCATTCTCTTTATCTCCGGTGATGCGAAAGTGCAGTTTGTGTGCACCTGGGTAGTATACTTTACGATCCCAGGTTGCAAATTCAAAGGTGACTGGATTAAATCCGGCGCTTGTAGCTTCGGTATCGCGTAAGCCAGTACGGGCGATCGCTAAATCAAATACTTTCACAACCTGAGTACCCAGTGTGCCAGCAAATTCTTGATTACCGCCAACGGCATTTTCACCAGCAATTCGACCTTGTTTATGTGCCGTTGTCCCTAAGGGAAGATAGGTATACTGGTTTAGCAGGCGATGCCAAGTTTCCACACAGTCCCCGGCTGCATATATATCGGGGACATTCGTTTCCATCTGACGGTTTACCTGAAATGCTCCCCGCATACCTATTTTTAATCCTGCTGAAGAGGCCAGACTAGTTAATGGTTTCACTCCAACCGCTACTAACACCATATCAGCGGTCTTATGAAATCCGCCCGAACCGGATACTGCTAAATCTTTCCCTATTTGTTCAATAGCTTTGATCTCAACACTGTTGATCGCCTCAACACCGTGGCGTTGCATTTCTTCAGCAATCAGTTGCCCGAAATTGGGGTCAACAGTTTTCATGACAGTGGGGGAATGCCCTACCAAGGTGACAGCTATCCCCCGATGAGTCAAAGCATCTGCCATTTCCAAACCTATATACCCACTGCCAACGATTACCGCAGTTTTTGGCGCATGGGTAGTCAGATACTGGTGGACAGCGAAACTATCCTCCATTGAATGCAACAGAAAAACTCCAGGAATATCCAACCCTTGGATGGGAGGTTGAATTGGCACAGCACCTGTACCAAGAATTAATTTATCGTAGCTTAACCATTGCACCTGCCCTTGTCGATCCACAACTTTGACGCTTTTTTGATCGGGATCGATAGTTTGTGCTGTGTGGTTGAGTAACAAATTAATACCTGTTGCAGTGATTTCTGCTGCGGTGCGATGAGCTAGATTACGCCAGTCCGGTACTTCCCCACTGAGATAAAACGGAATCCCACAAATACTGTAGTTGGGAAAGCTATCAGCAACAACAACAGTGACATCAACACTAGAATCTAACTCTCGCGCTCTTAAAGCTGCGCTGATACCTGCATCGCTACCACCGATAATGAGTAAATGGGTCATTGTGACTGGCTCAATAACTGTTTACTTCAAATCCCGAAATCCGTTGGAAAGCAGACCATATACCACCACTGCTAATTGTGCCCCCAAAATAGGTGCTACCCAATAAACCCAGTGAGATTGCCAAATTCCTCCCACCAGCGCCGGGCCTAATGAACGGGCTGGATTCATACTCGCACCGGTAATTGGCCCCATAAACATAGCTTCTAAGCCTACAGTTAGACCAATTGCTAACCCAGCAAAACCAATATGGGCACGGCGATCTAGTCCGGAACCGAAAATTACAAACATCAAGACGAAAGTCAGAATGGTTTCCAAAATGAAAGATTGAAACCAGTTGCCATTCAGTGGTAAAGTTGCCCCCAAATTCGCAACTTTTCCCAAACTAATCAGCAGTAAAGCTGAGGCTGCGATCGCTCCGATTGACTGTGCCAAAATATACGGTAACACTCGCCGTCTGGGAAAAACTCCACTTGTCCAAAATGCCAGTGTCACCGCTGGGTTGAAGTGTGCGCCGCTAAGATGCCCAATGGAGTAAATCAAAGCGGCTACTACTGCACCAAATACAAAGCTAATCCCTACATGAGTAACGGCACCTTTACTTATTTCGTTCACCATTACTGCACCCGTACCCGCAAACACTAAAGTAAAGGTGCCAATTGCTTCTGCTAATACCTCTTGTTTAAATAGAGAAAATTCTTTTACCAATGACTTCATTGCCTACTAAACTGGTTTGCGGATTGATTCCTAAAACTTGGCTTGTTTTCTTAACAACTCTCCAATTGTGAGATTTATCTGTGCTTCTCCTTCAAAAACTGTTCCCACTTTGCCCCTATTAAAGTGAACTTTATCTAGGTGATAAGCTTCATCCGGTAGAGGCACGTAACCTATAGAAGTTACTGTTTGCGGTGCTTTTTCAATGTAGAATTCTGCAAAATCTTTCACTGCTGGTTTGTTTTGAGCAGACCTAGCATTAACATAGATAAACAATGGTCGAGAAAGAGGCTGATACTGGGCTTTCTCCACTGTTTGTCGCGATGGCGAGATAGCGCCTTTGCCGCTATCAACAGCTAGGGCTTTTAACTTTCCTTGGTTTTTTTCATAATAAGCATAGCCAAAATAACCTAGAGCATCAGGATCTTTACTGATACCATCTACCAAGACATCATCATCTTCGCTGGCTGTGTAGTCGGTACGGCTAGCTCCTGGCTTACCGACTACTGCCTCTGTGAAGTAGTCAAATGTACCAGACTTATTGCCAGCACCATACAACTTCAGTGGACGATTAGGCCAAGATGCACGTACTTGGTTCCAACGAGTGATTTTGTTTTGGGCTCCAGGTTCCCAAATCTTTTTCAATTCAGCGGTAGTAATGTCTTTTGCCCAGTTGTTTTGAGGATGAACGGCGATGGTAAGAGCATCAAACGCCACCGGAAGCTCTATAAATCTCACGTTATTTTTATTACATGCTTCCATCTCTGCGGACAAAATTGGCCGTGAGGCATTATTGATGTCTGTTGTTCCAGCACAGAATTTTTCAAATCCGCCGCTAGTACCGGAAAAGTCTACTATTACCTGTGCTTTATTTGCTTTATTTTTGTTTTCTGCTTGAAACTGTTTGGCGATCGCCTGGGTAATTGGATAAACCGTACTAGAACCGTCTATTTTCACCGCTGCAACCGTTTCTGAACTAGCTACTTCAGTCACATTTTGCGATTGAGAAGTTTGCGTAGATGTGTTGGTCGTGCAACTCGTTGCTAAAACCAACATACCAAGCGCGAGAGCCAATTTTGTTCCTGTCGCGCCCATAACCTCACCTCGTGGCATATATGATAGTTATACTTAATATCATTTCAAAAAAAGTTGATTTGTCAACTACCAGTAGATGACATTTTACAAAAATCAATCAAAAAAACTTGATATATTTCAAGGTTATTGGTGGGGCGACTCGGAAAGCGATCGCCCCAAGACTGTGAGAAATATGAGTTAAGCTACGAACAAGCAGATGCAGTTTTCTCAGCACCTCCACAAGCAAACGTTGCTGAATCCTTCAGAACTGTATAAACCTCCCAATCATCACCGTCTGGATCTGTAACCCAAACTTTGTCTTGCAAGGCATAACAGCAAGTTGTTTGGTTTTCAACTTTGACTGTTAAATTAGCTTGCTTGAGGCGATCGCTTGCTTGTGCAACTTTTTGTGATGATTCCACCTCAATCCCTAAGTGGTTCAACTTGCCAGTTGCCGCAGGATTTTCAAACAATACCAGTTTTAATGGTGGCTCAACAATGGCGAAGTTAGCATAGCCTGGACGACGCTTTGCTGGTTCAGTTCCAAATAGTTTGCTGTAGAAATCGACAGCAGCATCAATATCACTCACATTCAGCGCTAGTTGAAGACGAGACATAATCCAGGAACTCCTTATATTGATATTTGTCAATATTTAATTACATCAATATGCTAGCCATACATATTGATGTATGTCAATATAGAAAGTATGAAGTTATCTAAACCTGTCGTATCTTGTTGCTCTCCTTTGCTTGCTGGTCGTCTTACACCTGATGAGGCGATAAATCTAGCTGCAATTTTTCGTGTGTTAGGCGAACCTGCGCGGTTACAAATGCTGAGTTTGATTGCAGCACAGCCGAGTAGAGAGGTTTGTGCTTGTGAATTAGCAGAACCTTTGGGACTTTCGCAACCAACAGTAAGTCATCATCTTAAAGTCTTGTACGAAGCGGGTTTACTGGAAAAAGAACGACGCGGGACTTGGATCTACTATCGGATTTTGCCGGAGAAGTTAGCACTGTTGCGCGGGGCACTTTCCTAAGTCGCACAAAGTATTAAACCACAAAGACACAAAGACACAAAGAAAACAGTTTTCTGTATACAACTCTTAATTCTATAACTCGCGAAAGAGTAATATTGTCTACCTGATTTTTAACATCGGGGAAGATACCCCCATTTCCCCAAAGTTACAGACATGGAATCGTATGATGTTGTAATTATTGGCGCTGGACACAATGGATTAGTTTGTGCAGCCTATCTCCTCAAAGCTGGTTACAGCGTCCTGCTTTTGGAAGCGCGATCGCTTCCCGGTGGTGGTGCGACAACTGAGGAACTAATGCCAAAAGAAGCACCTGGGTTCAAATTCAACCCTTGCGCGCTTGATCACCTGTTTATTTTCCTCGGGCCAGTCATACAAGAATTAGAACTGCACAAGTACGGTTTGGAATACCTGTCCTGCGATCCGGTTGTTTTTTGTCCCCATCCCGATGGTAAGTATTTCTTAGCTCATAAGTCAGTAGAAAAAACTTGTGTAGAAATTGCCCGTTACAATCACAGAGATGCTCTAAAATACACCGAATATGTCAACTACTGGCATCGCTTCATTGGCTCTATCATTCCTTATTTCAATGCACCACCAAAGTCAATTGTTGATCTTATAGGTAACTATGACCTGAAAAAACTGCAAGACCTGTTTTCTCTTTTGGGCGGGCCTAATCAAACGCTAGATTTCCTTCGCACAATGCTAACCAGCCCGATGGATAATATTAACGAGTATTTTGATTCCGAATTTATCAAAGCACCCCTTGCCCGACTATCCGCAGAAATCAGTGCGCCTCCTTCTCAAAAAGCTATGGCCTTCGGGGCAATGATGATGGTTATGCGCCACAACCCTGGTATGGCTAGACCACGCGGTGGTACTGGTGCACTTACTGAAGCATTAGTAAATTCTGTGACAAGCCTTGATGGTGTTATCCTCACAAACCAAAGGGTGGAAAAAGTCTTAGTTGATAATGGTAAGGCTGTTGGTGTGCGAGTTGATGGCGGTAAAGAATATCGCGCCAACAAGGGTATATTTTCCAATATTGATGCTAAGCGGTTATTTCTGCAACTAGTGGATGCAAGCGATGTAGATAGCGCTGACTCTAATTTACGGGAAAGATTAGACCGGCGCATTGCGGACAATAACGAAAGTATCCTCAAGATAGACTTGGCTTTAAACGAACCGCTGCGATTTGAACACCACGAACATAGAGATGAATTCCTAATAGGTTCTATTTTGATTGCAGATTCCGTAAACCATGTGGAAAAAGCTCATAGCGACTGTAGTCAGGGAAAAATTCCTGATGATGACCCCTCGATGTATTTAGCTATGCCCACCGGACTCGACCCCTCGATGGCACCACCAGGCAAGCATACAGCCTGGATCGAATTTTTTGCTCCCTATGATATTGCAGGTGCGGAAGGCACGGGGTTAAAGGGTACAGGTTGGACGGATGAATTGAAAAACAAAGTTGCAGATAAGGTGGTGGAAAAACTGGCGGAGTATTCGCCCAATCTCAAACATTCAATCATTGCTCGTCATGTGGAAAGTCCCGCTGAATTAGGAGAACGCTTGGGATTTTTCAAGGGCAACTACTACCACCTTGATATGACTCTAGATCAGATGCTATGCTTCCGCCCGCTACCGGAATTGGCTAATTATAAAACCCCGATTGAGAATTTATATCTCACAGGTGCGGGAACTCATCCGGGTGGTTCAATATCTGGTATACCGGGGCGTAATTGTGCGCGGGTATTTTTGCATGCACAGCAACCCATTGCCCAAACACTAAAAGAAGCAGGAGATTCACTCAAGTCAACTATTGGATCGGTTTTTCGGAGTGAATAATGCTCAAACGTCATGTAGAGACGCGAAATAATACTGTTTCTCGAAAAAATGACTACAAATTTTCTTAGCTTGTAGTAAGCACTTAAGTGCTTACTACGAACCATGTGTAGTTCTAGTTTTGAAAATTGGTATAATCCTCCGGGAACGCCTGCGGCGTAAGCGTTTCTACATAAAGCCTTTGGATGAGATAACTGTTCACCAAATGTGTAACGCCGAAAGTCTTATTTTCTCAAGAAGCAACGTCATACTTACTAGCGATGACAACTATAACTGAAAATTGATGTAATAAAGCTGCTGTTGCCAATGCTGGAGCGATGAGAGATCGGGTTTTGATTCTTGGAGGACGGGGGCGGATCGGCGGTAGCGTTGCTCAGGATTTAGTCACCCATACGCAGGCAGAAATTATCATCACTGGGCGTACCCCTGAACAGACACAAAATATATCGCCTTTACAATACCTAGTGTTGGATTTGGCGGATGTGGAGAAATTGCGGGAGGCGATCGCTTCTGTGAATTTAGTCGTCCACTGTGCTGGCCCATTTCACCATCGAGATGCTAATGTTCTAAAAATTTGCATTGAAGAAGGTGTTAATTATGTAGATGTTAGCGATCACCGTTCTTTCACTAGCAAGGCGCTAAATTATCATGAAGAAGCCGTTGCTGCGGGTGTGACAGCGATAATTAATACTGGCATTTTCCCCGGTATTTCTAACAGTATGGTGCGTCATGATGTCGAGCAATTTGATACACCAGAAAAAATACATCTGAGTTATTTGGTGTCTGGTTCTGGTGGTGCTGGCATCACGGTGATGCGAACCACATTTTTAGGTTTACAAAATCCTTTTCCAGCCTGGATAGATGGTACATGGCAAACAGTCAAGCCTTATAGCGATCGCGAAATCGTTAACTTTCCACCACCCTACGGACGCAGTGGAGTTTACTGGTTTGATATGCCAGAAACCTTCACTCTACCCCATGCTTTCCCAGGAGTTAAAACCGTCATTACTAAATTTGGCTCTGTTCCTGATTTTTACAATCACCTGACTTGGGTAGCTGCCCATGTCTTTCCTAAATCATGGATACAGAATCCCAAAGGAGTAGAATTTCTTTCTCATGTTAGCCATTTTATGACCGATGTTACTGACCGCTTTACTGGTATTGGAGTCGCTGTTCGTTCGGAAGTAACAGGTCAAAAAAATGGTCAGCAAGCCGTATATTGCTCCACTTTAGTCCATGAAAATACTGCTGCTGCTGCTGGTTGTGGAACGGGTAGCATTGCCCAATTCTTACTAGAAGGAACGCTCAAAAAACCAGGAGTTTGGCCTGTTGAAGAAGCATTGCCAACAGATTTATTTGCACAAGCAATGCAAAGCCGAAGAATAATAATTCAACAAGGTTGGATAAATTAACAAATCCTATATAGTTTGTTTGTCAAAAACTTTTTTTCCATTCAGAAATCTCACGTAGCATCATGAGGGGCTAATACACATCATCTACGAGCAAGCAAGCAAACCGTGCTGAAAAATAGTCAGTTGATGAATTAGGGTGAGTCTTGGCAAGAACGCGCTGGCAATACCTGGATCAAGCGGTGGTAATTTGCCAAATACTCCTCTAAAACCTCAAATTGAGGTAAATTCAAGCTGTAATAAATCCAACGTCCTTCTTGACGGGAGATAACTAAATCAGCTTCCTTAAGGGTTTTTAGATGAAAAGAAAGTTTCGACTGACTTACCTCCAAGATCTCACACAAATCACATACGCACAGTTCGCGTTCTCGTAACAATTCTAAGACTTTAATCCGCAATGGTTCAGAAAGAGCATGAAATCCAGAAACAATTGCATTTGGAACGGTTGAGGGGGTTTGCATCAATTCCAAACAGTAAATGTACGTCTTCTCTATTGTGAACTAGAGACAACTGCATCTGCTTGATATTGGATACCAGCTTGTTTAAATCTGTGCAAGACTTCGCCAAAGCGATCGCACTCTGCAATCAAACTGATGCGTACATAGCCTTCACCACCAACACCAAAGGCATTACCAGGAGTGACGACTACACCAGTTTGCTGCAATACCCACAAAGCAAAATCCGTCGAACTCATACCCACAGAACAAGGAACCCACAAATACATTGTCGCCTTAGTTTTAGGGATATTCCAACCCAACTCAGCTAACCCTTGAATCAGAAAATCGCGACGGGTGCGATAGCGATTTTGGACTTCCTGCAAATAAGAATCAGGTAATTGTAAAGCTGTTTCGGCGGCTGCTTGCAAGGCTGCAAAAATACCGTAATCCAGGTTAGTTTTCAGCGTCCGCAAACCTTGAATCACATGGCGGTTGCCAACCACAAACCCGACGCGCCAACCTGCCATATTATAAGTTTTAGACATAGTGTGAAACTCCACGCCAATATCTTTCGCGCCAGGAATTTCTAATAAACTGGTTGGTTGATAGCCATCAAAAGCTAACTCGGCATAACACAAATCGTGTACGAGGAGAATTTCGTATTTGCGGGCAAAGGCAACGATTTCTTCAAAAAATTCCCGGGGTGCTGTGGCAGCAGTCGGGTTGCTAGGATAATTAAAATAAAGAATTTTTGCTTTTTCGGCGACAGCGTCAGGAATTGCTGCCAAATCAATTAACCAGTTGTTTTCTGGTTTGAGAATCAAGCTATAGACATTTCCTCCGGCAATTACCGGGCCGCGAAAATGAACTGGATAAGAGGGGGAAGGTACCAATACCACATCCCCAGGATTGATGTATGCTAGTGCCAGATGCCCCAATCCTTCCTTGGAACCTAGTAGCGGTAAGGCTTCGCTATCTGGATCTAAAACTACTCCATAGCGGCGATGATACCAACTAGTAATAGCACGGCGGAAACTAGCAGTACCCTCAAAGGGAGGATAGCCGTGATTGGCAGGATTTTGCAAAGCTTTGATAGCAGCTTCAATAACTGGCTGCGGTGTCGTGCCATCTGGGTTGCCCATGCCCAAATCAATTAAATCCAGTCCTTGTTCCCGCGCCCTATTTTTGAGTTCATCCAAACGAGCAAATGGATAGGCTGGTAATTTTTGTATGCGTTCAGCTGGGGCGATCCAATCCAAGTTCATCGGAAAAATTATAAATTATGAATTATGAAATGAGTAAGATTATGAACTATGAGATGTTGATGAATAATGAAGTATAAAATGTAAATCACGTTTATACTTTTTTCCATCATTCAGCATTCATAATTCATTAGTTATCTGCTTCTGTGCAATTCGATAATCTCTCCTCCTTAACAGTTGGCGTCAATCCCAACTGGGTGCGATTTCCTTCTACAGGTGCAGTGGTAGAAACCATCGCTGCCATCAATTGTTCTAGCGCAACTTTAAACGGCAATCTGTGAATGTCAGAATTAGGAGCTAAGGCAATTTCCGCAGCAGTTTGCAACTCACTCAAGGTAATATTACCCAATCCTAAATCGCTCAATTTTTGCGGCAGTCCAATTTCGGTGTAGAACTTCAGTAACTGTTGACGTGCAGATGCTGCTAGCTGATTACCTTGAATCATTTCTTCTAAACGCAGTTGCACCAAAATCCCATAGGCGACTTTTTCGCCATGAATACTGCCATGTCTACAAATGTGCGTTAAACCATTATGTACGGCATGAGCAGCAACGGTGCGACACTGAGCACCACCTATACCGCCAATTACTCCAGCCAATAAAACGGTAGCGTCTACAACTTGTTGCCAAACTTCACTACCCGTTTCTTTGAGGGCGGCAGCAGATTTTTGCAAGAGAATATCCCGCAATACTCGCGCTTGTTGTACGGCAGCAACAATCAAGGTTTGTTCTGAGTGTCCGCTGCTTACCGAAGCTTCGTACCATTTGGCGATCGCATCTCCGATTCCCGCTACCAGAGTGCGCGACGGTGCAGTTTGAATCAAATCGTAATCAAGTATCAATAGATCGGGACAGCGATCTAGCGCCACATCATATAAAAATGCCCCCTCATCAGAGTACACATTTGAGAGAGCAGTCCAAGCCGCACAGGTTGCTGCCGAGGTTGGAATTGTTACTACTGGTAATTGCAACTGGTACGCAAGTAATTTTGCTGTATCCAGTGCTTTACCACCACCTACACCAATAATTACATCAGCTTTATGTTCCTTAGCAGCCTCACGTAAAACTTTTAGGCTTGCTTCACTACAATCAGGTGCGTAAGAAGCTTGGGCAAATTGTAAATGCTGCTGTTCTAAAACTGGTTGTAGGCGGGGTTGGATGACTTTGAAAGAGCGATCGCCTCCCACAATCAAAGGACGATTGCCCAAATGAGCGATCGCATCTGATACTTGTGTCAAGATTTGGGAGCCACGGATCACTTTTGCTGGCGCTACCACCAGAGGAAGTAACAAATTAGGAGTTTGAGTAGACAACTGTCCTGTAAATTGATTAATCATATAACTAATTAATTAACAATAGCATTTCACAAAATTTTTTAATATCGGGGAAGTAAAACTAAGTTTGCAACACAAAAAAGTACTAAATTTCAAACCTAGGACTCTTACACTTGCTTAGTTTTCCCAGTGTTTTAATAGCTAGATTAATATCTTAACCAAAAATCAATTAGTAATGTATTTTAAAACACAAAAAGATTATACCTTTTTCAGGAGATTGAGGATAGGTGGAAGTACCCCGCTTGGGTGATGCAAGATCGGTGTTAAAAAACTACACTATACTAAACGCCGCTCCCAAGGGGTAGGAACATGCAATCGGCAAGCGATCACAGCAACACAGTGCCAGAAATGGTGCAGACAGATTTAAACAAGCCAGAACTACGGCTTGGTTCCAGTGGTGAGGCGGTGGAGGAGTTACAACAGCTTTTAACCAAAAGAGGTGTTTATACTGGAAAAATTGATGGCATATTTGAAAAGCTGACGCAAGAGTGTGTAAAAAGATACCAGCGTCGAGTTTTTCTGCCCGATGATGGCATTGTTGGATACAAGACATGGCTAAGCCTATACACAGGTAGACCAGTGGATCTACCAGAGTTGAAAAAAGGTAGCAGCGGAGAATTAGTAATGAAGGTGCAGCGTGTCCTGAAATCAACACAAGATTACATAGGATACGTTGATGGTGAATTCGGACCGATTACAGAAGCCGCTGTACAAACTTGGCAAGTCCGTAACAACCTACCGGATACTGGCATTATTGATGAAATTACTTGGCACGCCCTGAGTAAAATTCGGCAGTAGGCGGAGTGGGGGAGTAATTTTGAATTTTGAATTGTTCATTTCCCCCCCTCTCCCCCTCTTCTTCTTAGGCGTTGGGTTTTGGTAGTTGGGCAAATCTATCGTGGTAAATTTCAATTGCCATTTGCGGATCTTCACGATTAACAAGCGATCGCTTCACCTGACCCAAGTAAAATGGCACAGAAATCCCTGGTTCTGGATGGAGAATAGTACGAGCACGAATGGTCAACTGGTTTTGTCCTGGTTTACCCATACGACCATAAGAATATAAGTCACTTGCTGCTTGGCGCAAAGTTGCTTCTAATTCTGTAGGAGTAATCTCAGGAGAGATTGCAATCACTGTTTGTGTAGCCCCATTATCATAAACCAATTTGTACCGTACTGCCCCAGGAATCACCGTACGGGTCAAAGGGGCTAAGGAGAGGGCAAATAAACCAGCCGTTAGGACTAACATAAAACCCGTCGTACCCACCAACCGAAAGCGCAGCCCCCATTTCAAAATAAAACCCAAGACTGTCAGAGCTGCAAATACCAATGTGGCAATACCCGACCATTGGGCGTACTGAATAAAGTCAGCTTGCGAGAACATAATAATTGACTAACTAGGTGTCTGCTTTTTGGTTACAGATACCTATTTTACGAGTGCGATCGCTCGATTCGAGTCTCAACTCAAACTAGAGTTGCGAATTACTGATTTCGCCTAATGCTAGAGAAGTTTTCATAAAGTGCTAACTATACTGAAATCCCTAACGCGCACCCGACCGATTCGAGTAATTCTGCGCTTCACGTAATTCCGGCAATTGCGCGTCTGCCTGTTGCCACTGCCGCACAAGTTGAGCATAGGTGTTAGCCGCAACCTGTGTATTTCCGTTCTGAGCAGCGGCGCGTGCTGTGCCCAGTAACGAACGTGCGCGATTTTCGTGTCGGCGAAGCGAAGTTGCAAACTGCTCTGCGGCTTGTTTGGGGCGTTTCGCCTGCAAGAGAATCTCACCGAACAACTCGTGGGAGGGTTTGATCAGTTCTGGCGGGCCTAAAGGAGGCGACAGCGATGCTTCCAGGGCAGTTGCCTGCTTCATCGTCGCGATCGCTTGATTAAAGTCGTCTTTGGAAGCGCTCTTGGCAGCGGCTATTTCCAGCCTTTGAATCTCCAGGCGTTTCAGCGCTTGTGCTAGGGCTGGTTCCTGCGTGCCGGAGTACTGCTTGGCGATGGTTTGCAGCTCGGCAATGCTCTTGTCGTCAGCCGCCGAACCTTGCTTGGCAGCCGCCAGACCGCGTACAAATATAGGTAAGGTTTGCAACGACATCAGATCTGCTTGAATCGCCCCATTCTCAGGCTGCGGTGGTTTAGTTTGCCCCGTTGCTCCTGCTGAGGAATTTGCTTTTGTCAGGGTTTGTAACGGTTCAAATAGTTCGTTTGCTGAATCCCAGCGTTCGGTTTCGACCACGAAAGCCGCTGCCATATTTGCGTAAGTGTAAGCACCGTAGTAAAGCTGCAACGGGTTATTAGGCGAGGATGCGGCTAGTTCCTTTCGCATCTGCGTGAGCAACTGATTGGCATTGCTGTAGCGCCCCTGTTGCAGGTAGATGTAGTTTAGCCAGTGTAGGCTGTGATAACCCTCCAGGTCGCTTGCGTTGACCGGGCGGTCTTTGGGCTTTTCCTGGATATCCGAAGCTGCCCACGACGCTTCGTTCGAGGCGGCCGCTTCTGACCACATCCCCAGTTGCAGGAAGATGTGCGAGGGCATGTGCAGCGCGTGAGGCACGTCAGGAGCGATTTCAGCGTAACGTCGTGCGGCGTCGAGTGCTTTAGCAGCATTTTCGGGATCGTCATAGGCGTGGATGACGTAATGTGCTGCACCGGGATGATTGGGATTCTTTTTGTAAACGTCTGAAGCGATTTCGCCTGCACGCAACCGGGTTTGCAAACCCCCAGGATCTCCTGGCTGAACAGTCCCCATTAAAGAAAGTGCGTAGAAGAGCGCTGCATCTTCATCGTCCGGGTACTCCCGATAGATTTTTTCCATCGCGGCGGAGTACGCCCTGTCACGAGTAGCTTTATCACCCTTACCGTACAAAACCTTTACCGCATTCAAATAAGCTTGCTCTCTAGGCGTTAATTTCGGGGTGACTTTAATCTTCTCAAGCACCTTGCGTGCCGCTTCAGTCTCTTGCGGATCGCCCCAGATCGGGTGATTGTGCGCCATTGCCTCACCCCAATACCCCATCATGAAATCGGGTTCAATTTTGGTAGCGGCACGAAACTCCTCTAGAGCGACTGGATACCAGAAGGAATGAAGTGCAGCGACTCCGCGCCGGAAGTGGGCTTGCGCTTGTTGCGATCGCGCAGAGGTGGGGAAATCGACCGTACCCAGTTTGCTCAATTTCGCTGGCTGTGCCTTTGTCTCAGTGGTAGGTGTCGTAGTCGTTCTTGGCTGGAATTGCTGTGCGTTTGTGCAGGCAGTAAGGGTTGCCATCATGAATGCGACTAGTAAAAGTGGCACTCTGTAGGAAAGCAACATAGGATTACCTCCTTCCGCCTGTATAGGTGAATTCAGTTAGAATACCCTTTCATAGTGCTTACTGCATAGACACATCGCTACTACCTTGAGAAGTAACTTTGCGATCGCGCGTCTAAAGTTATTAGTGATACACAAATGATTGCAGGTCGCTCTAAATCTCCCTTTCTAAGGGGGACTTTGACAATGATTTCCCGACAATCAACTACCAATAAACAACCACCAAAATATAGATAAGGGCATCTATAAAAGATGCCCATTTTGCAGGAAAACACCCACAAAGGGTGAACCTACACCTTCCCAACAATCAGCAACAGTGACTAATGTCTGATTAGTCACACTCACAGTCACAGACGTGAATATAGTAATTTTATTAACTTAAAAATAAAATGCCGCCTGTATAAATACTGAAAATATTCTGACTGCTATTCTAGCTAACTGCGATGAGCTACAAGCTTTTCGTGTTGATTGTAGCGATAGACTACACCAGAAATGGCAGCAATCGGCAACCACGAAAGTGTATTTAACCGCAAATCAAAGAAGGTAACATCAAACGTATTAAATAATACCCAAGCACCGAAAACTACCAAATAACTAAAAAATATCAATCTATCTTCTGGATCGAGAGATTTGGAATTTTGCAAAAATTGGACGCCCGCAATAAATATCCAAACGAGTAAGGCACAAAATAGAATTGTTGCGGGTAAGCCTGTTTCAGCAGATAGCATCAAAAATAAGTTGTGGGGATGACCTAACCAAATATTCATCTGCGCTTCATACAGCTGGGTGAAATTGCGTAATCCCCAACCAGTCCAAGGCCGCTGCTGAGTTAGTGACCAAGCAAATTGCCACTGGGTTTTGCGAAGTAAGACTACAGGTCTATCTGAATACATTTGGTCGTTTAACCGTGCCCAAAAGTAAGCTGGCACAAATTTGCGGAACAACTTAGCAATTGCAGAAGGAGCAAAAGCAGCTAACAGCACACTCGTAACTACAGCGGTGACGCCAGCAACCAGAATGCGCCAGCCTTGATAAAGTGCATAAACTAAACAGGCAAAAACAGCGATCGCCCACGCATTCCGCGAGTTGGTCAAAATTAATGCCACAAAATTAGCAATCACTACCACAGTGAGGAAGAGGGGGATACGCAGGGACGCAAGGACGTGGGGACGCGGAGAATAACTAATGACTCTTGTCTTCTGATAAGCTTCCAGCCATAGTCCCAAGCTAAGGATAAAAACTATCACCAAATAACCAGCAAGAATATTAGCGTACATGAAAACAGAAGCCATGCGACCTGGCGGGTTTCCTCCTGATGCGATCGCCCAACCAAAAGTGCTTTGCCATTGTGGTGGAGTAGTCCAACCCCAAAACAATTGCCCCAAGCCAATACTCACTACTGGTACAGAAGTGATTACCAAAATCCAAGACAGTTGTCGCAGTTGCGCTGGTGTCTGGATGAGGGCGCTAAAGGCAGCGAAAAATAGAATGAATGGTAAGAAATTAAATAAGCCAAGAATTGCTACCTTTTGATCAAAAGCAAAGCCAGTGCTAATGATTAGCAATATACCTAAAAGCGCAAATCCCAAATTTTGGGGGCGGCGAATAATTGTGTGGTATTTTTGGAACCATGTTCCTAACAATACCAAAACTAAAATCACCGCCCCCCAAAATGGAATTAATGGAAAGATGAGCAGTCCTAGCTGAGCAGAATTCCAAGAAAACTGCAAACTAGGATCGGGATGTCGCAAAAAAGGTAATTTGTACTTTGTCATTTGTCATTTGTTTGTTGTTTGTTGTTTGTTGTTTGTTGGTTGTTGATTGTTCCAAGCAACTACCAACTACCAACTAATAACCAATGACTAATGACTATTTCGTCAAGCTAACTCCCAACATTCAGCACGAGTGAGGCGAATTTGAGCCAAAGCGAAGATGGTTGGTATAATCCGACCGTAGTTGGTAGCGATCGCTCTCCACCCCAAATCCGCAAAAAACCAAGCCCACATCATCGGCCCTAAAAAGGCAAACATACCGCGAACTGCTCCATAACGAGCTGCATTCACAGCCATGCCTCGCCGTGCCATTTGTAAAACAACATAGTTTTGAAATTGAGTTGTCGCAACTGCCCCACCTTGGAGGCTAGCTTGTCTGGCAACTTGATAGGTGGCAAAGTGCATGGCAAATTGACGGGCAATTTGTTTGAGTAGCAGCGGTTGGATTACGGAGGTGACAGCCAAAGCACTACCTCCTTTAAAAAGCAGTCCCAAAGGATCGGGCTGCAAAGTCAATGGTAGCGGTTCGTCTAGTTGTGATTTTGCTAACTGGCGCTGCACTCGTACAGTTAGTTTTTGTTTTTCCTTTTCTGGGAGTTTTTTCCACACCCGCCCCAGCAGATGTAAAAAAACTTCTGCTTCTAAATCAATAGTTGACAGATCATTAGAATAGGGGATTTTTAAATACTTACATACTTGGATCAGTGCTTGTCGGTACGTTACCTGATTTGTACGTCCCCGCAATACCGTCACCCCATCAGCCGCCAAAAAGCGAAAGCGCTGTTCTAATGCATCCAGCCAAGCTTCTCGACCTTGGCTTTGTACTTCTATCGGTTCAGGTGTCTGAACGTAGTCTAGAGGATTGAACTTACGGCTAAACAGAATTGCCGTCAAGTCCTGTAATTCGTCTTCGGTAGCGAGCTCGAGTGCTGCCCTGAGTTCGTCCAATTTCCCTTCCTCCCTTCCATGCAGCTTTTTCTGTACCTTATTCTACTATTAGCTTTCAGCTGTCATTTGTTTGTTATGAGTTGTTGGGTGTTGGTTGATGGCTGGTGATGCCACTAAATAAGACTGGAAAACAGCCAAAAATGTTGATTTTACATGAATTTTTCGATTTGACACCCAATCCCCAGTCCTCTTTACTTGAAAAATTTTTTGAATGCGATCGCCTAAATGATTCCGAAGAGCGATCGCAGTTTTTGTAATGTGGAATGATTGAAGCAAAAATTGTTACAAATTGATAGTGATTAATGTGGCGGTTATCTCAAAAGCGATGTTATGCTTTTAGACCTAACGCTACTTCTTAATACAGAAATTAAAATTCATGTTACATGGTTGCTCAATGCAACCAGTTTACCTTGCTGCTTAGAAATTTATTTACGAGTAGTTCAGCTATTTTGCCATCATTAAAATTTAGTTTTTTAATTCTTCTCGAATAAGTCAGTTAATTTTATTTCTTAAAATTATTTTTATTAATTTTTTGTATTCTTTACTACATCAATTGCACGAGTTTATAATGAGTTTTGTGTATTTTTCCGCCAAAAAGTCAGGGAATTGAAATAATTAGCATTAGATACACCATAAATAGCCTTAACCAGTGTATCTATAAATGGTTTAAGTATTCGTTGACTGACAGATGCAATTTTATTTATATAAGCTGATCCTACTTCATCACATTTTGTGTTGATATAAGGTTCGGCTTCTAGATAAAGCCTCGATTACTTAAATTCACGGCTAATTACTGGTTGTAATGACAACTCGCTAAGATACACCCTCATATCGAAGACAAACAATTAACTGAATAAAAAAGGAGTTAAAAGCTGATGAAAACAGTACTCAATTTATCGCAGCAATCAGTAATAGCAGAAATTGAAAGTGTTTTAGATACTTATCCATATCATCCTTATCAACAAGCTTTTGCTATTCCTGAGTTGCGTCAAGAACTAATTACCTTCGTCTTTAGCCGTATTCCTTGTTGTTACAGTGCTATTGAACCCGATCGAGCTTGCTGGCTAGATTACAAGTTACCCCGCAGTCCTCTAGAACATCAAATACATTTACAGAATTTGATTCACCAAGGTATTTATTCAATCATGCAAGAAAAAAGTGATTGGATCAGCCGTCACCTTTGTGAAACAGTTCAACCAGGTTGTGAACCTTCTCATTGGTTTGGATAAATATATTTTTGTTGGTTGTTGTTTGTTGGTTGTTGTTTGTTGGTTGTTGTTTGTTGGTTGGAATAACCAAGCATTAACTACCAACAACTAACAACCTTATTCTTTTAACGGATCATGTCCCCAATTCATCAACGAGTAGCGCCAACGTGTGTGTTCAATATCGCCATCAGGTTTTTGTGCTGAATGGCGATGAATATAACTGATGACTTTTTTCATGTGCGATATATCATCATCAGTGTAATAATCCTTTTTCTTTTGCAACAGTTCAACGATACGTTTACCCGATTGATGTCCGATTGATTCTGAGTTTTCATTCTTTTATCCAACGGATTGAGATTCTTCTGTTTTTAACCAAGAATCTAGTTCGTTAGTTGTCATGTTGATTGAAGAATGAAACTCATCAATCACTGATTTAACATCTTTACTCATCAGGCTGTATTACTCCTCTAACTTCTCAAGAGTATCAGGTTTGTGAGCCGCCTGTTTTCCGCTTTTGTCGCTTTCAACCAAATACTCGGGGTTATCTTTTGAAGCACTGACATAGTGTCCTTTAATCTCTGTGGGTGAGGTGAGTTTCTTTTTGATCTCACCAGTAGTTTCACCTTGAGATGTATTCCACTTAACTTTGTCACCTTTTTTAAATTCTTCAGTCATAGATTATGCACTCTTTGATGATTTATACCTGCTAATTATGTTGACAATAGGAGAGTAATTAATCAGTCTGTTGATAGAAAAAACGCTACCGATCACCCTGGTGTAAGGATATTTTTGTCACTTACTCAATTAGAAAATAAGTTTCGTCAAATGAAAAAGAGAGCGCGATCGCCAAAGAACCCGCCGCCCTCCTCATCTACATATGAGGGTAAATCTGCATTTAGCCCAAACACCTAGAAAAAATGGGTATCGCCGCGGCTATCTAATTACATTAGGGAGCTAGCTTCATCGGATACTAAAACTTGGGTAAATCCTATGCTGACTTGATCAATTCATTAAATATTCTTTTAGGGTAACTGCATGGCTGTTGAAAAAGTTGAATGGTGGCAATTAGCTTTACAGTTTAAAGGTTCAGTTATCACAGCAATTTATAAACGTGTTCTCTGGTGTGGGCTGTTTGGTTTTTTTGTTTCTGTACTTTACTATTTAAAGCAGCCTGTATCTCAGCCAATTTTAGGGACTGTTATTCCTAGTATTGTTTTAGGTTTATTACTGGTTTTTCGCACTAATACGGCTTATGAACGCTTTTGGGAAGGTAGAAAATGCTGGGGGAATATTGTCAATACCGTTCGCAATCTAGCACGACAAATTTGGGTATCAGTAGACGAATCATCCCCGGAAGATAAAGACAAAAAAATTTCAGCATTATGGTTATTAGTAGCATTTGCTGTAGCAACAAAATTGCATTTGCGGGGAGAACCTGTAAATAGTGAATTAGAAGAATTAATGCAGCAATCTAAATATATCAAACTAAAAACCATGAACAACCCACCTTTAGAGGTGGCTTTTTGGATTGAAGATTATTTACAACAGCAGTACAACCGTAATTGCCTCAATAGTTATCAATTGACAGCGATGCGAGAATTGTTAAACATGCTGGTGGATAATTTAGGTGCTTGCGAGCGTATTTTGAAAACACCAATACCCTTAGCATACGCTATTCATTTAAAACAATTATTATTACTATATTGCTTCCTACTACCGTTTCAAATGGTGGAGAGTCTTGGTTGGTGGACAGGTTTAATTGTGGCGTTAATTAGTTTTACTTTATTTGGGATTGAAGCTATTGGCTTAGAAATAGAAAATCCCTTTGGTTACGATATTAATGATTTGCCATTGGATGCAATTTGCAATACCATGAATCGCAATATCGATGATTTAATTAGTCTTACTCCTAGCAGTCATTTCTACAAAGATTGAGTTCAGAGAATTGATATAGAAAAGTTGTCAATTTAACTATCCTATAGCACGTTTTACTTGCCATGTTTGTTCATCTTCACAACCGCCGAATTCCCTTTTCCAAACCCTGACACACACCAGTGAGAAAATTTAAATCCAAAGTAGCAATAGTATCGCTGGGTTTGTGATAGTGTGGATTCCGCAAAAATGCCGTATCTGTAATCATCATTGCTGGATAACCTGCATCCCAAAAAGGTGCATGATCGCTTAGTCTGGTTTGGCGGACGATATGGCCTTTATTGGGAACTGGTAGCCACTGACTGGGGACGCCAACTTTACGAATGCTGCGACTAATGCCAATTAAATCTCGCAATGTTCGCCAATTACCAATTAAACCAATAAAATCACCACGACTGGGGTAGATGTGTTGTAAAGGAGGCGGGTAAGTTTGAGAACCAGGGGTAGAATTGCAATAACCTAACATCTCTAGAGAGATCATTAGGCGTAGCGGTTGCTGTTGTTGCTGTAACTTGGCTGCATACTCGGTGCTACCCAACAAACCGTATTCTTCCATATCGAAAGCCACCAGTTGTAGGGGATATTTTATCGGTTCTGTAGCAAACATTCTTGCTAACTCCAACAATACTGCTACACCTGTAGCATTATCATCAGCCCCTGGTGAACCAGGTACAGCATCATAATGGGCACCAATTAAAATTGGTGGCAAATCTCCCTTTTCTGAGGGGGCAGCAGAGGGTAAATTTAAGATGAGATTTTTGCAGGCTTTAGTACCCACATAGAAGGTGTGGATATCCACACTCCCCCACTTGGCAAATGAGGCGCGAATGTATTCTTGGACAAAGAAATGGCCAGCACTTGCCATGTAAGGATCGCGATCGCGCGCTATCTCATTAAGATGAGTTTCCAGTTGGTTCTTTAAATTCACAAGATTCTAGCAGCGAACCTGGTTGACCGTGTATTTATCAACAGCAAGATACAATAAATCAAGCATTAGTTCTAAACAAATAATTTTTATATAGAGATACTAGGAGAAGCGTAGCGCATGGGCAAGGTAGTAGGCATCGACTTAGGGACGACAAACTCTGTAGTCGCCGTCATGGAGGGTGGCAAGCCGGTGGTTATTGCCAATGCAGAAGGTATGCGAACAACTCCCTCCGTAGTTGGCTTTAGCAAAGATGGTGAACGCCTAGTTGGACAAATGGCGCGGCGACAAACCGTCCTCAATCCTCAAAATACCTTTTTTGCAATCAAACGCTTCATTGGGCGCAGGTATAGCGAACTCAACCCAGACTCGAAGCGAGTACCTTACACCATCCGTAAAGATGAAGTCGGCAATATTAAAATTGTATGCCCTCGCCTGAATAAAGAGTTCGCCGCAGAAGAAATTTCGGCAATGGTTCTCAAGAAACTGGCAGAAGACGCTAGTAAATATCTAGGTGAACCAGTCACAGGGGCAGTGATTACCGTTCCCGCTTATTTTAATGATTCTCAACGGCAGGCAACACGGGATGCTGGTAGAATTGCTGGTTTAGACGTATTGCGGATTCTCAACGAACCTACCGCCGCTTCTTTGGCTTATGGCTTAGATCGCGGTGAGATGGAAACAATCTTAGTATTTGACTTAGGTGGTGGCACGTTTGACGTGTCAATTCTCGATGTTGGTGATGGCGTCTTTGAAGTCAAATCTACCAGCGGCGATACCCAACTTGGTGGTAATGACTTTGATAAGAAAATTGTCGATTGGTTGGCAGAACAGTTTTTGGAACAAGAAGGGGTAGACTTAAGACGCGATCGCCAGGCCCTCCAACGCTTGATGGAAGCTGCGGAAAAAGCCAAAATCGAACTTTCGGCAGTCAGCGTTACCGATATTAACTTACCCTTTATCACCGCTACCGAAGATGGCCCCAAACATCTGGAAACCCGCCTGACTCGTTCCCAGTTTGAAGGCTTGTGCGATGACTTGTTAGGGCGGTTGCGTATACCCGTAAAACGGGCGCTAAAAGATGCCGGACTTACCCCTAGAGACATTGATGAAGTCGTGTTGGTAGGCGGTTCAACACGGATGCCAATGGTACAGCAACTAGTACGGGCAATGATTGGCGTAGAACCCAACCAAAACGTCAACCCTGATGAAGTTGTGGCAGTTGGTGCAGCCATTCAGGCAGGCATTCTCGCAGGCGAACTTAAAGATGTTCTGCTGCTAGATGTTACACCCCTTTCCCTGGGATTGGAAACTATTGGTGGCGTCAAAAAAGTACTGATTCCCCGCAACACAACTATCCCCGTTCGCCGTTCTGATATATTTTCGACGTCAGAAAATAATCAAAACACTGTGGAGATTCACGTAGTCCAAGGCGAACGGGAAATGGCAGTGGATAACAAATCTCTGGGGCGTTTCAAGCTGTATGGTATTCCTCCAGCACCTCGCGGCATTCCGCAAATTCAGGTATCATTTGATATTGATGCTAACGGAATTCTCCAGGTAACTGCACTAGATAGAACTACGGGTCGAGAACAAAGTATCACGATTCAAGGCGCTTCAACCCTTAGCGAAAGCGAAGTTCAACAGGCGATTCGAGAAGCTGAGAAATTTGCCGATCAAGACAGACAGCGTAAAGAGAGAGTAGAAAAACGTACCCGTGCTGAGGCTTTGATTTTGCAAGCTGAAAGACAACTGCGAGAAGTGGCGTTGGATTTTGGTATGGCATTTGCCCGCACCCGTCGTCAACAAATTGACAATATCTGTCGAGAACTACGCGAGAGTTTACAGCAAAACGACGAACGCGGGATTGATCAAGCTTACGCCGATCTGCAAGATGCATTGTATGACCTCAACCGGGAAGTCCGGCAGTACTACGCTGAAGAGGAAGACGATGATTTGTTTGGTGCGATCAAAGACATCTTTACTGGTGGCGATAAAGAACGCGATTATCCACGGGAGACGCTGCGCGATCGCGATTACTATGACAAAGACTATGACCGAAACTCCAGTAGGGATTATGACAGAGGTTATAGCAGAGACTACAACAGTAGAGACTATGACAAAGGCTATGGCAAAGACTATGGTCGAAGTCCTAGTAGAGACTATGACAGAGATTATGGTAGAGACAATCGGTCTTCTTCCTTTGACAGCGGTTCTTCACGCCGATCTCGTCCCAGCTATCAGGATAACTGGGATGATGACGATGATTGGTTGTAAAGTTTGCTAGGTGGGAAACCCCACCTCGCTTTCTTCAGAATACCTATAGTAGTTGAAAAGGTAATAAAATTGATTCGTAATTCGGATTTAATAATTAATAATTGGTAATAAGGAAAAGTAGTAGTTAGTGGTTAGTGGTTCTTTGTTGGTAGTTGGTAGTTGGTAGTTATTAGGTGTTTGGAACAAACAACAACCAACAAACAACAGCCAACAATCAACAGTTCACTGCTATTGTTTAAAAATTTTCAAATCTAAAATCTAAAGTTAAACAGCTGACTATGCAGAATTTGCGGAATTTTCGCGATTACTACGAAATGTTGGGAGTATCTAAAGATGCTACAAATGAAGAAATTAAAAAGACTTATCGGCGTTTAGCCAGGCAGTATCACCCGGATCTTAACCCAGGGAACAAAGCAGCAGAAGAAAAATTTAAGGATATAAGCGAGGCTTACGAAATTCTTTCCGATGCAGCTAAGCGGGCGCAGTACGATCAGTTTAGCCGCTATTGGAAGCAAAAAGGCTTCGACAAACAAGCACAAAAAAGTAAACCTTGGGGAGTAGATAACCGTTCTAACGGTCGCAATACTCAGGATGTAAATCCTGGCAATTATTCCGATTTTACTACATTTATTAATGAAGTTATCGGTGTAAGAACCAGTAAAAACGGCACAGCTACGGCTACTAATACCACTAGCGATCCGTTTCGTACTCCCAGAACAAAAGTTGCATATACACCAAACCAACGCCCTGCGCGTCGAGATATCGAGGCGAAATTGTCTTTACCCTTAGAAAAAGCATATCACGGTGGGTTGGAGAGAATTCGCTTAGAAGATGGGCGATCGCTAGAAGTGGGTATGCCCGCAGGTATGGTTACGGGTCAAACGATTCGTCTGCGAAATCAAGGGATTAATGGTGGTGATTTGTACTTAAAAATTACTGTCGACCCTCATCCTATTTTCAGGCTTGAAGGCACAGATGTTTATTGTCAAATCCCAATTACTCCCAGCGAAGCAGTATTAGGAGGACAGGTAGAAGCACCCACCCTTGATGGCTTGGTCAAAATGACAATTCCCCCTGGAGTTAGGTCTGGGCAAAGATTGCGTTTGTCTGGAAAAGGCTACCCCAGCGAGAAAGGTAAACGTGGCGACCAATTGGTGGAAATTCAAATAGTTACTCCCAAAAATATTAGTGCAGAAGAACGGGAATTGTACGAAAAAATTCGGCAGATTGAAACTTTTAAACCCCGCGCTGATTTGTTTTCGTAGCAATGAATAAATTGTTTGTCGAACAAACTCGTAAATGAGTTAGCTGTGGGAGCATTTGGTTCTAGGTTTAAAAAACATTCTCATGTCATCTTGGCGAGAAATCAGAAGTGAAGTTTTGCAAAGAGATAACCGCAAGTGCCAAGTATGTGGTAAGGAATACAGCGGCCAGGTACATCACGTTATTCCTAAAAGTAAAGGCGGAACGAATGACCTGTCAAATTTGATTACACTTTGCGGTCGGTGTCATATGTTAATCAGTCCTGTACCCGAGTGGCTGATTACCAAACTATGGAATATTCCACCAGAAGAAATCTCCTCTGCTGCGGCGGCGGTGCAAAATCGCATTGATCAAGTAATGGCGACGCATTCTAAGAGGGAAGAGTGGAGGAGTGGAGGAGAGGGAGAGGGGGGAGTGGGGGAATAATCATAACCACTAACCACTAACTACTAACCACTAACAACCTTTAAGGTTAGTAGGTTTAAAATATTAGAAATTAGAGAAATAGAGTTTGTCGCTAGGTGAATAAAACAGCTGTGAATCAGAATGGGGTAATGCCACAAAGCAGTGAACCCACCTATTACACCTTGCTAGGGCTGCATCCTTCCGCATCGGCAATTGAAATCCGTCGTGCTTATCGGGAGTTAAGCAAACGCTATCATCCCGACACTACTGACTTGCCTACAGTCATTGCTACTGCCAAATTTCAGCAACTTAACGAAGCTTACGCCACCCTCAGTAACCCAGAACGACGGTTAAGCTATGACTTAAGAATTGGCTATTCCCGCTTTGGCGTCATTCAAGCACCACCCGATTTAAACCATCCTGTTTCTTATTCTTACGACTGGTCTAAATCTGCTTATCTGGAGGCTAGCGATCGCCCCCTCTCACCAGGTGAAATTTTTGCTTTGTTTATCTTGGGTATAACATTTTTGGGTTGTTTGCTACTGGCGATCGCCATTGGCCTAACTCGTGGTGAGGCCGCTTTCCAAACTCAACTAGTACAACCAACTCCTGTAGTACAGCAGGAATTTACCCAAACAACATATAAATGATGAATTACGATTGATAAATTGTAATATATCTTAACGATTCTCTTGAAAAATTCATAATTCATAATTCATAATTCATAATTCCTATGTCTCTTCCTCCCGCTGACACACCACTGTATAACCATCCCCTCCCCGAAATTGAACAGTGGTTGAAAGAACAAGGCTGTCAACAAGATGAAATGCAGTTGCATTGCTGGCACGTGCAGCGCCCCTCTTGGAAAGCCGAACTTTGGCTTGATGTAGAGCAAATCATAGTCCGATATCTCCATGCTGCGGAAGATGGGCAAGATATCCAACGCGCCTTCAAGTATTCCCTGAGTCGGCAAGATATAGAACAGGCGGTGTTTTCTGGCCCGTAGAAGAGGAGTGGGGGAGTGGAGGATGGGGGGTGGGGGAACTGCATAAAATTCTCCTCCTCTCCCACTCTTCCCCTCTCCCACTCTTCTTCAGACTTTCCCAAACCGCCTCTCCCGCTGCTGGTAGGCACACAAGGCACGATGGAATTCGCTACGGTCAAAATCCGGCCAGAGGGTGTCAGTTATATAAATTTCTGAATAAGCTATTTGCCAGAGAAGGAAATTCGAGACTCGCATTTCTCCACTGGTGCGAATTAATAAATCTGGGTCACAAATACCAGTAGTATAAAGATGACGTTCAAATGTCGCCTCGTCAATTTCATCTGGCTGGATTAAACCTTGCTGTACTTTTTCGGCGATCGCACGGCAAGCTTGGATAATTTCTTGTCTACCTCCATAATTAGTTGCCACAGTAAACCGGATACCGCGATTATCTTGTGTTTCTTCTACCGAACGGGAAATTTCTGCTTGTAGCGATCGCGGCAAAGAAATTAAATTGCCCACAAACCTAATTTGCACATTCTCATTGACCATTTCCCGCAGTTCTTGACGCAAAACCCGCTGAAATAGGGTCATCAAAAAATCTACTTCTTCGTGCGGTCTTCCCCAGTTTTCGGTCGAAAAAGCGTAGGCTGTGAGTGCTTCAATTCCCCAATCTTTACAACAGCGGAGCAAATCCTTTAAGGCATCTACTCCCCGCTTGTGACCCATAATTCGGGGTAGCCCTTGACGCTTTGCCCATCGACCATTGCCATCCATAATCACTGCAACGTGTTTGGGCAGTAGTTCTCTTTTCAAGTCAGGGGGCAGATATTGCAGTTCAGTTTGTTGTGCTGTCATTTTTTGTCTCGCGATGCGGTCGATGGTAATCCGAGTAAACGTGAAACCAGTGCTAAAGCCTGACTACGAATCTGACGACCCAAACTAAGTAAACCAGGAGCAACAGCTTCCCGATCTACAGTTGGCGAAAATCGAGCCTCTAAAGACTCTTTCAGTTTCGTGATCGTCAGTGGTCTATTTAGGGTTCCCCTTTCCGCTAAAGAAATAGAACCTGTTTCTTCAGATACAACGACACAAATGCAATTTTCGACCCGCTCAGTTATTCCCATCGCTGCCCGATGGCGTGTTCCCAACTGGCGCGAAGCTGTGCGTCCCGAAAGCGGTAAAATTATACCAGATGCTACAATCCGTGAACCTCGTATCAATGTAGCACCATCGTGTAACAAAGTTTTCGGTTGAAAAATTGTCTGTATCAGTTCTTTAGACACCTCAGCATTCAGTTTTACTCCTGGCACAGAAAAATCCCGCTCATCAATCGGGCCCGTCGTTTCTATAATTAGTAGCGCACCTATCCGGTTTTTCGACAGTTCTCTAACTGCTTCGACGATTTCATCAATTACACTATCAGATTTGGGAACTACCAGACGGGATGGTTGAAATAACTGCCAAAATTCGCCACGTCCTAATTGTTCTAAAAACCGACGAAATTCTGATTGGAGAGCAACTGCCATTGCTACAGCGCAACCAATCACCAGCTTTTCCAGCACAAAATTTAGCAGTTGCAGCTGCAACCTACCACTGATTGCTGATGCCAGCATCAGAATAATAAATCCTCGCACCATCCAAAGTGTCCGGCGCTCACTGATAATAACAAGTATCATGTAGGTCAGCGCCAGTACTAAGACAATATCCAGAGTCTCAAGTAGCAAGAGCTGAGACCACCCTAGGTTTGTCAGCCATTGCTTCCACCAATCTCCCATGACATCTGGACTAAACCCTTTGCCTCTAAATAAAGTAAGTCATTAGTCATTAGTCATTAGTCATTAGTCAATAGTTCCTGGCTAATGACTAATGATCCTTACGGGTACTCTGCGAGAAGCCGCCCTGCGGGCGTCTACATGGGGTAAACCCCCTTTGGAGCGCGCTGGCTCACCAAGGACTAATGACTAATTTTTTAATCTTTCTGGTAGGCAATCCTGTCGAATCAAGTCTTGATAAGTTTCGCGTTGCAAAATCAAATTTGCTTCGCCATTCGCCACTACAACAGCTGCCGGTCGGGGCAGGCGATTGTAGTTAGATGCCATACTGTAATTGTAAGCACCAGTTGCCATAACTACGAGTACATCCCCTGGTTCAGTTTTGGGCAGCTGAGCATTATGAATCAGAATATCCCCTGATTCACAATGTTTACCAGCAATTGTGACTGTTTCTGTTAGGGGAGCAGACATCCGATTGGCCACTACAGTACGATACACTGACTGGTAAGTAATAGGACGGGGGTTATCAGACATCCCGCCATCAATTGCTAGGTAGGTGCGGATATCGGGAACAACTTTAGATGAACCTATAGTGTAGGCTGTGATGCAGGCTGTGGCAATTAGCGATCGCCCAGGTTCGCAAAGTAATTTCGGTAGAGGCAAGTTTTCTGCTGCACAAGCGGTTTGAATCACTTCACAAATGGGTTTTACCCACTCTTCAATGCTGGGCGGATCATCCGATTCTATATATTTGATCCCTAAACCACCACCAACATTTAACTCTGTTACAGTTAAACCGTAATCAGCCGCTTTACTCATCCACTGCACCATCACCGCAGCTAAATCCTGATGCGGTTGGCGTTCAAATATTTGGGAACCGATATGAGCGTGTAACCCCACACAGTTTAGGACAGATTGCTTACTGACAAAAGTAAACAATTCATCCAAATCATTGGGATCAAAGCCAAACTTACTATCCAGGTGTCCTGTACGAATATATTCGTGGGTGTGGCACTCGATCCCCGGGGTTAGCCGCAACATAATCCGGATGGGAGATGAAGAAGACGCGGAGAGTGGGGGAGTGGGAGAGGGGGAGAAATTTTCATTTACATTCCCCGCGTCCCCGTGTCTTTGTGTCTCCGTGTCCTCTCCTAACTCCACCAAGGTATGCAACTCATACCAGTTATCCACGACGATCGTGCAACCGGACTGGATTGCCAAAATCAATTCTTCCCGAGATTTATTATTTCCGTGGAAGTAGATTTTTTCCGGACTCGCACCTGCATTCAGGGCAGTGTAGAGTTCGCCTCCAGAAACGACATCAATTCCCAAACCTTCTGATGCGGCGATCGCACAGACTGCTAAACAACTCCATGCTTTGGAAGCGTACAATACTTGAGATTCACCCTTATAGTAGCGCTGGCAACTTTCCCGGTATTGGCGGCAAGCCGTTCGCAGGGTTTCTTCATCTAAAATATACAACGGTGAACCAAATTGCTGCACGAGAGTTGTCACATCACAACCCCCTATTTCTAGGTGGTCTTGACTGTTAACTTTCGCACTCAGCGGTAAAATTTCCTGATTTGGTGAAACATTGATATTGTTACTGCTTGTTTGCGGTAAATACTGTTTAGCAGAAAGTTGAACCCCACCAGGGTGAGTCGATACCATAACTATTAATAGTTGTCCTTGTCTTAATTACAAGCGATTAGCGGGTATGCCGATTCCCAGTTTACCGAATAACGCGCTTCTTCGCCCCTGCCTTTTGGTTCTGGAATAGTAGTGATTTGGCGCAAGGGTAAGGGGCAAAGGGAAAAGGTAATTTACTTTACTCTTTTGCCTTTTCCCTGTAAGCGACCTATAGCCATCAATATTTGCGTAGTCAATTACTAATTGCACCAACACAACCTCGCCAAAGATAGATAATTTTTCTCTGGCTTGGAAGTATCAAAAAATAAACTAGTCTTGGGGATTGGGTAATGGGGATTGGGTAAAGGTTAAAGGGTAAAGGGTAAAGGAATTTATTAACCTTTCACCTTTGTTGCCAGTCGCTACAACCCAACGGCTCTTTCTACAACGGAGGGAACCACCAAGGGCGCACTCACTCACCCTGCACCGAAGCCGCTACGCGTCTATGGGCGGCTTCCCGTAAGGGTAGGGCGTCTACGGGAACCTCCAAGGGCGCACTGGCTCCTCTTTTCCTCTTCCCCCTCTTGTTTTTCCCATGCCCCTTGCCCCATACCCTTTGGCTTCTGTCTTCTTGTCAGTGGAATTACCAACAAAGCGTGAGCAAATCGAAATTAGAACTGAAATTAATAACAACACCAGATTTGAATGCGGTGCTGGAGCTAGATATGGCTTGTTTTGGCGGTTTTTGGACACTGGAAGCTTACCAAAGAGAGTTAGACAGCCCTAACAGCGTTTTACTTGGTTTATTTGCGCCTTTCTCTCCGTTAGAACTTCTGGCAATGGGTTGCTATTGGTCAATTTTAGAAGAAGCCCACATTACAATTTTGGCGGTTCAACCCCAATACCAAGGGCAAGGATTAGGACAGGCAATGCTATATTCTCTGCTTAAGACTGCTCACGATCGCGGCTTGGAACGAGCTACCCTCGAAGTACGAGTTTCGAATCAAGCAGCTATTTCTTTATATCAAAAATTTGGGTTTAAAACTGCTGGACGGCGGCGACGTTACTACAAAGATAATGATGAGGACGCGCTGATTCTTTGGTTAGGAGATATGCAATATCCAGAATTTCAAAATACTTTGGAAAACTTACGTGCCAAAATCAGCGATCGCCTCAGTCAATTTTCTTGGTATTTAGTCAATAGTCATTAGTCATTAGTTAATGGTTAGTGGTTAGTAGTTAGTGTTTGTTAACTATGCCCAATGCCCGATGCCCAATGCCCAGTGCCCACTCCCCCATCTCCCCATCTCCCACTCCCCTGTAAGAGGTATAGTTGAGCAATAAGCTGTTAATTTTATTAACTTAAAATAATTTTTACTTTCACACTGTATATTATAAAAAATTATCATATTGTTCAAAAAGGTATTGACAGTAACCTAAATATATGGTATATATCTCTACTTGGGATTGGCATTAAAAACTCATAAATCTAAACTTTTCGTCTGTAGTCAATCTCCAGAAAAGACGGTAAATTCAAGCTCCTCAATACATAGTCAATAAAAAGTAATAAATAGCAAACAATTTCCCATCAATCCTGGGTGATCCTGGTTGAATGTCTATTTCTTTATACAGACATTCAACTTATTTGGCTGTGCTAAAATCAGCGTACCGGCACGACGCAGGTGATGGGAAAAATGCCATGTTTGAACGCTTCACAGAAAAAGCCATTAAGGTAATCATGCTGGCCCAGGAAGAGGCACGCCGCCTGGGACACAATTTTGTGGGTACCGAGCAGATCCTCCTGGGTCTGATTGGAGAAGGTACCGGAGTGGCGGCCAAGGTGCTGAAATCTATGGGCGTCAATCTCAAGGATGCTCGGATTGAGGTAGAAAAAATCATAGGTCGAGGATCGGGCTTTGTCGCTGTGGAAATTCCGTTTACGCCACGGGCAAAGCGGGTTCTAGAACTATCCTTGGAAGAAGCGCGCCAATTAGGGCATAACTACATTGGCACCGAGCATCTGCTGTTGGGCCTGATCCGAGAAGGGGAAGGTGTAGCAGCCAGGGTGCTAGAAAACCTGGGCGTGGATCTCTCTAAGGTTAGAACTCAAGTAATCCGGATGCTGGGAGAAACCGCTGAGGTGGGCGCTCCCGGTGCTCAATCAGGACGCAATAAGACCCCGACCTTAGATGAATTCGGCTCCAACTTGACGCAAATGGCGTTGGATGGCAAGCTCGATCCCGTGGTGGGACGCGCCAAGGAAATCGAGCGGGTGATTCAGATTTTGGGTCGCCGCACCAAAAATAATCCGGTGCTGATTGGAGAACCAGGGGTCGGTAAGACCGCGATCGCCGAAGGTTTAGCGCAACGCATTGGCAACAAAGATGTCCCCGACATTTTGGAAGACAAGCGCGTAGTCACATTAGATATTGGTTTACTCGTAGCAGGAACAAAGTACCGAGGTGAATTTGAAGAGCGTCTGAAGAAAATCATGGATGAGATTCGTCAGGCGGGAAATGTAATTTTAGTAATAGACGAAGTACACACCTTAATTGGTGCGGGTGCGGCGGAAGGCGCTATTGATGCGGCGAACATCCTCAAGCCAGCCTTGGCCAGAGGTGAATTGCAGTGCATTGGTGCCACAACTCTAGATGAATACCGCAAACACATTGAGCGGGATGCAGCCCTAGAACGTCGCTTCCAGCCAGTGATGGTCGGTGAACCAACTGTGGATGAAACAATAGAAATTTTGCGGGGTCTGCGGGATCGCTACGAGCAACACCACAAACTGAAGATTTCCGACGATGCGTTGATTGCGGCGGCGAAATTGTCCGACCGTTACATTAGCGATCGCTATCTACCAGATAAAGCCATCGACTTGATTGATGAAGCTGGTTCTCGGGTACGCTTGATTAACTCCCAACTGCCACCTGCAGCCAAGGAATTAGACAAAGAACTGCGCCAAATATTAAAAGAAAAAGACGACGCAGTTCGCGCCCAAGATTTTGACCGCGCTGGAGAACTACGCGATCGCGAAATGGAAATCAAAGCCGAAATTCGCGCGATCGCTCAAAGCAAGGCTGGTGGTGGTCGTGCAGATGGCGAAGAACCTGTAGTTAACGAAGAAGACATTGCCCATATTGTTGCTTCTTGGACAGGCGTACCGGTGAACAAACTCACCGAATCCGAGTCCGAAAAGTTGCTACACATGGAAGACACCTTGCATCAGCGCCTAATTGGTCAAGAAGATGCTGTGAAAGCAGTTTCACGGGCAATTCGCCGCGCTCGTGTTGGCTTAAAGAACCCCAACCGACCCATCGCTAGCTTTGTCTTCTCCGGGCCTACTGGTGTAGGTAAAACCGAGTTGGCAAAAGCATTGGCATCTTACTTCTTCGGTTCCGAAGAAGCAATGATCCGCCTGGATATGTCCGAATACATGGAACGCCACACCGTCTCCAAGTTAATCGGTTCGCCTCCAGGTTACGTTGGCTACAACGAAGGCGGTCAACTCACCGAAGCAGTACGCCGTCGTCCTTACACCGTGGTGCTGTTCGACGAAATCGAAAAAGCGCACCCCGATGTCTTCAACATGCTGCTGCAAATTTTGGAAGACGGTCGCTTAACCGATGCTAAGGGTCGTACAGTTGACTTCAAGAATACCTTGCTAATTTTGACATCCAACATTGGTTCCAAGGTGATTGAAAAAGGTGGTGGCGGTATTGGCTTCGAGTTCTCTGAAGACGCTAGCGAGTCGCAGTACAACCGAATTAAGTTCTTGGTGAATGAAGAACTGAAGAACTACTTCCGTCCAGAATTCCTCAACCGTCTGGATGAAATTATCGTCTTCCGTCAACTGAGCAAGGAAGAGGTAATGCAAATTGCCGATATCATGCTCAAGGAAGTATTCGGTCGCCTTACCGAAAAAGGAATTTCTTTGGAAGTTACCGATCGCTTCAAAGAGCGGCTGTTGCAAGAGGGTTACAACCCCAGCTACGGTGCAAGACCGTTACGTCGGGCAATTATGCGCTTGCTAGAAGATAGCCTCGCAGAAGAGATTCTGTCTGGTCGTATCAAGGAGGGTGACGTCGCTATTGTTGATGTGGAAGAAGGCGGTACTGTGACAGTACGCGCCGAACAGCGCCGAGAATTGATGACTCCTGGTGTTGAGTAGATTTTAGGTTTTGGAATTTGAATTTAGTCTGAAATCTAAAATTTAGAAATTGAAAACGGTAGAGGATGAAAATCCTCTACCGTTTTTTTGTTGTACTGTGCGATCTACACTTGCAGCGATTGTGAAAACATCTGTATTTATTTTGCATTTTCTTGCAGTCAGCCTCGCACAAACTCTTAGGCAGTGAAATTACGATATGTAATGTATTTAATCCCTTCATGATATTGCGCTTTGAGCGCTACAACCTTTATGAAACTTAGATTAAAACAATCGCTACAGCGGCTGAGGTTCCTACGAATCTTCGGGCTAATCTTGATTTTATTAATAAGTATGAAGTTGCTTTTTGCTTGTACCAATCAGTCAACGGAAGTTGTGAAGCTATCTTTTGTAGTGACACAACGTGAAGCTCTATATTGGAAGCCGCTAATCGATCAATTTAATTCTAACAACCCAAATATCCAGGTTGAACTAAAAAATTTTGCTGGAAATAACCCACAAAACCCAAATTCCAGTACAGAAGTCAGAAATACATACATCTCCGACTTGGAAAGCAAATCGCCGTCATATGACCTAATTTACATGGACATTATTTGGGTTCCTGAATTTGCCCAAAAAAATTTGCTGATGGATATTACTCAAGAATTTTCAAAAGACGAATTGAACAAGTTTATAAGTAGTGAGGTTGAATATGGAAAATATAAAAACAAACTATATCGTATTCCCTTCCGCAGCGATGTGGGCGTACTTTACTATCGCAAAGATTTGCTAGATGAGCTAAATCAGAAGCCACCAGAAACATTTGAGGATTTAATGCAAATTTCTCGTGAAGTAAAGCGACAGAGAAGCATTCCATACGGTTATCTTTGGCAGGGAAAACCTTCGGAAGCAATGACAGCAATGTTTGTTGAAGTACTTTACAGTTCTGGTGGCTTTTGGATTGATGAGAACAAAAATGTAGGATTAGACAAACCAGAAGCAATAAAGGCGGTTGAATTTTTACGCGACACAATTAAACAAGGTATTTCTCCTAAGAATCTTACAACTTACGCTTACGATGAACAATATACCCGTAGCTTATTTAGGGATAGTAAAGCCATTTTTATGCGTAATTGGCCTAATGTCTGGCTTGATGTTAATGGCTCAGAACCTTCTTTTCCTGGTAAGATTGGCATTAAACCTGTGGTTCATGCAGAAGGAAAGGAAAGTCGTGCCTGCAAAGGCAGCTGGGGCTTTGGAATTGCCAAAAATACAAAATATAAAAAACAAGCTTTGAATGCGATTAAATTCTTCACAAGTGCAGCATCTCAGCAGAAGTTTACCCTAGCATATGGCTCTATGCCGAGCCGTAGAGATTTGTTTTATGAGCCAAGGATTGCTGCTAAATACAGATACTATCCAGAACTGCTGAAGATGGTTGAAAACTCGGTTGCACGTCCACCTATTCCTGAATATGCAGAAGCATCCCGCATTTTACAAAAATATCTTAGTGAGGCTCTGAATCCTGATAACAAAGATTATAAACAGATGATGGAAGAGGCAGCTTCTCAAACAGAGAAGTTACTTATAAAATCCAATCGCCAATTATAAAATTACACCATTTTCTTGTCTTGACAATGCCATCGGCACTAGCCACAGCCAACTGCTTCTCATCCTTGGGATTGAAGGCGATCGCTACTAAACTATTGTTGTTATTATCGGGCAAGTCTTTAATCAAACGACCGTTGTTGTTCCAAATTTTTATCGTGCTGTCAGCATTAGCTGTGGCGATAAACTTCCTACTGTTTGAACTGAAGGCAAAAGCCACTACCCGATCGTGTTCTAAAGGTTGAGGTGTGTTCTGCTTTTCCCATTCCCACAACTTCGCTTTTTTGTCCGAACCAAGCAGAAGCAGATATTTTCCTTCCGGACTAAAGTTGATAGCCACTGGGTAAGCTTCGAGGTTTACTTGCTTGATGACTTGGAAAGTAGTTGTGTCCCAGACTTGTGCATTGCCGTTAGCATCAGCTGTTGCTAGATACTTGCTATCTTTTGAACTGAAGGCAACAGCTACTACATTATTTAGTGGCATAGTTTTATCGGTTTGCCACTCCCACACCTGTGCTTTGTTGTTCAGTCCGACTATGGCTAGATACTTTCCATCTAGACTGAAGCTAACAGCCCTTACGTATTCATTGTATTGTTGAAGCTTAATTTCTTGAAAGTTGTTTGTATCCCACACTCGCACAGAACCGCCAGCAGTGGCTGTAGCTAGATAGTTGCCTTCAGGGCTGAAGGCAAGAGTAACTACGTAATTTGTATGCTCCAACAAGTTTAAAGGGCTAATGCTACCTTTGGCATCCATCTTCCACAAGCGTACGTTACCATCCAAACTGGCTGTGGCGATTTTTTCTCCATTTGGGCTGAATTTAAGGGCTACTACACCATCTTGATGAGACCCACAACCAACTGGCTTATTGTTACTGGTTGGTTCTAAGACTCTGACTGTATTGTCCAAACTTGCTGTGGCTATATACCTACCATCAGGGCTGAAAGCCATTTCACTCACATCTAAGGCTCGTGAATCACAGATTGTGTTTGGTTTGGCCATATCAATACACCCAGCAATAGGATGACGATCAACCCAACGATAACGCGCGAGCGAGATTGAGGAATAGGTCGGGGAGAGGGTCGAGGCACTGGTGGATTGGGAGAAGGCTGGAGAGGTGGAGGCAAAGTCTCGGTTTGGCTATTTTGCTGATGTAAAGAGCGACCAATTTCTTCTAAGCGTTGCAAGATGGTTTGTGTATTGGCAGGTCGATTTTCTACAGATGGAGCCATTAATGCGTCTATAAAATCTGCCAATGGCTTTGAAACTTGCGGCGCATTTTCTCGCCAAATCAACTGATTTGTTTGGGGGTTTTGATGAAAGTAATTAGGAGTGGGGTGATGACCTATTAGTAAATAAACAAATGTGCGTCCTAAAGCAAAGAAATCGGATTGTGGAACGGCTCTACCTTCAATTTGTTCTTGAGGAGTGTAGATAAATGATTCAACTCTTGTCACACCTCCGTGTCGATTAACCACTGTCTCTGTAACTTCCCTGGCTGTACCAAAATCAATCAACGCAAGCTTTCCATCAGGTTTTCGCATGATGTTCGAGGGTTTAATATCCCGATGAAAAAAGTTGTTTTGATGCACATAATCCAGTATTTCGGTGATTTCTTTCAGCCAATCTAGTGCTAGCTGTTCAGAAATTTTTCCATTCTGCCTCACCCAATCTTCCAAATTATCCCCTTCAATTTTTTCCATCACCAAACACTGCAATTGTTGACCATCCTTCAACCGCCAGGGGAAACTATCATCTAGCTCTGCTTTGGGAATTCCTGGATGCCTCAAATTAGTCAATATCTCTGCTTCTTGCTTAAACAGTTTGGTGTATTTCTCGTGGTCATTCTTCTTGAGAACCTTTAGGACTTTCGGCTCAGAGGATGTTACCTTTGCAGTCGGTTTCCTGAAAAGTGCAGCTACATGAGCAAGGGCTGGGAAAACAGGCTGAGTTTGTATAGCTGCTTCAAATACATCAAAATAGGGTGAAAGGTCGAGGTCGCGTAGAGGTTTAACTAGTCGATATTGACCCTGAATTAGCAAGTCATTGCCGCAGGCTTGGCACTTGTAAAAGTTGTTGGGGTTGTGGCGATTTCGACATTTGGGGTTGATACAGTAGCTCATACTTTTACGCCATCAAGATTGAGAAAGGGGTTAAATGTTTGGTCTTTTCACTGCTTTACCTACTTATTCCATAAGTTCTTCTTACGTATTTCATACCAACAGGTTGTAGTGTGAACAGCACTGCACTTTGTTCTGTACTTTCTATGAGCGATCGCCGTTTCAGGCAATGCAAAGTCTCGATGATTTCCGATTCATCTAATACTACTAAACAGCGACGCTGACGCAAAAAATCAACTAATTGTGATAAATCTG
This sequence comes from Fischerella sp. PCC 9605, assembly GCF_000517105.1. Taxonomy (GTDB): domain Bacteria; phylum Cyanobacteriota; class Cyanobacteriia; order Cyanobacteriales; family Nostocaceae; genus PCC9605. The sequence goes on from NZ_KI912149.1 coordinate 1,186,240, forward strand.
ACTGAGATTGCTGCTGATGAGAAAACAAAGAAATCAAGTTTACCAAAAGAAATTCCAGTGGTGGCGCATGACGAAGACTACACCAGATAAAATACTCAAAATAGTGCTACTACACGGCAACGGTCTTGCACTTAGTGCAGATTTTTAATTTCCGTATTTAATCTTCCCAGAAACTATTGTTAATTAAAACAAACGAGCGGGCTTCTTGTGAAGATTGGAATCAATCGACCGAACCCGACGCACTACGGAAATCATGTAATCGTAATTTGGTACTGGCGCCTCGGGTATATAACCTATTTCTCGAACCAAACTTTCAGGGGCTGCACTCATGATTTTACGAATCTGTTCTTGTCGATTCGGTTCTACATTTGGTGCAATCAAAACCACATCTGGTGGAGCACTATGAGGATCTGTGTAAAGTAGGCGGAATTGCGTATCTTTCAACTGTGGGCTGTAAAAATTAAATTCTGCCAGCGAAAGCGCACCAGCCGCAGCCTTTTTTTGTGCAACCGATTCCAAAACAGTTTTGGGTGTAGGAGCAAATAGTACCTCAGCTAATGTTAAGCCATAAAGGTTGTAAACCGGGAAATAATATCCCGTTGCGGAACCTACTTGGCCTAAAGCTACTGTTTGACCCTGAAGCTGTTTTAACTCTCGGATTGGGCTGTCGTTGCGAACAACCAGAATTGACCGCGAATGGCTCAAATCTTGCAACGGAAACAGAGGGCGGTACTGGTGATCGGCGATCGCGATCGCTGCTATCCCCGAAGATGCAAAAACCAACGACCAAGCTTGGTTCTGAACCTGCTCTAGGGCTTTCTTTTCATTGTATGTAGGTTCTAGTTCAACACGTGCCCCCGTTTTTTGGGCTAAGTAGTGGTTGAAGTTGGCATATCTCTTCAGAGTTTGTTCTGCTTCAGTATAGCTAATTACACCAATAACTAACCGACCGCTAAAACTTGACGTTGGTGATTTACATCCTCCGAGTACAAAAATTAGAAATATCAGAAGACATAACCAACCTGATAATCTTAAAGGCATTACTAGCACTAATTCTGAAAATACTTTTTTGGTGTTAATATTAATACCCTGTATAAAAATTATTTTATACTATTTGAGAGATATATTCTCTTATTATTTCTATAGGACTCATATTTGATTTTTGAAATATGCGTAGGGTGCGTTACGCGATCGCGTAACACACCCTACAGATACTTAGATTTTTTCATAAATCAAATCGGATTCCTATAGTATTTACAACTTTAAGTCAAAGCTGAAAACCGAAATATAATTTTAAGCAAGCCCTACCTAAGAATTAGTTGTAAATTTCTGGGAGGCCAATAACATGTTTTTTAATAAACGTTTTAGAGATACCAATATTGGCACAAAATTTAATATATTTTTGATGCTTATTTTCATACTAAGCATTACATTAAGTGGTGGTGTTCTATCAACAGTACTTCAGCACACAGCCCAAAATGAAATCACTTCTCAAGCCAAGATTCTGTTTCAAGCTGTTAATTCAGTTAGAAACTATACACAAGAGCGGGTAAATCCCCTGCTAGTAGCCAGGCTTGAAACCGAAGCAGCGTTTATTCCAGAAGCAATACCAACCTTCTCTGTGAGAGAAGTATTTGAAAATTTTCGTAAAAGCGAAGAATATAAAAATTTCTTCTATAAAGATGCAGCACCAAATCCTACTAATTTACGTGACAAAGCTGATGAATTTGAAACTAAGCTTGTAGAAGAATTTCGTCGCAACTCAAAGAAAAAAGAAGATTACGGCTTTCGCGATCTTCCTGAAGGTAAAGTATTTTACATAGCTCGACCATTTATCATCACAGAACAAAAGTGCTTACAATGCCATTCAACACCAGCACAAGCACCTAAAAGTTTATTATCCAGTTACGGTTCAGAACATGGCTTTGGCTGGAAACTCAATGATATTGTTGCTGCTCAAATTGTGTATGTTCCGGCTGAAGAAGTTTTTGATAGTGTCCGTCGCTCTTTTTCTTTGATAATGGGAGTTTTAATTTGTATATTTGCCATAATACTTATAGTAATCAATGTTTTACTGAAAAAAGCAGTAATTCAGCGAATCAAAAGCATAGCGAATACTGCACAAAAAGTTAGTACTGGAAATATGCATGTTGATTTCACAGAAAACTCTAAAGATGAAATTGGTGCTTTAGCTGTAGCATTCAATCGGATGAAGTCAAGTCTTGAAATAGCTATGAAGCTTCTTAAGCATAAAAAATAGTCAAACTTAAGAAGCTAGACTTTGTTGAAATTCAATAGCTTTTTTCCGATCGGGAATTTCTGCTGCTAAAGCTTGCACAAGTTGCATTTGAGAAATTTCTGGATCAGATTCCAAAGAATAGTCTATAAGTAAAGTAGCTACCGGGCCAATTATCTCTGCTAGTTCTTGTTCACATCGACGTAAAAAACTTTCGTTAATTCCTTGCTGTTTTGCGGTTGATTGAGTAGCACAATTTATTTGAGATTGCATCGGATTTTCTTTCAAAAGAAACATCACCTGCTTTTCAAATTCAAGCTGTTGGTGCTGTGGAAGGTAAAATCTGAAATTTTCTACTAATTCATTGAGATCGTACACTTCTTGGGCAACTTCTTCTAACAAAGTAGGAGCTATAGGGCCGATAAGCTCAAGCAAAATACTTTGCAAAAGTAAATATTTTTCTGGATAAAGGACAGAGTAAGGTGGAGAATTTGTGTTTGCGGAAACAGTAATTGTAGAGATTGAATGATCTAGCTTTTCTTCCAAAAAAATTGGTCTAGTAGCAAGCGGATCAATTTCCTTTAATTGTTGCCAAGTAAGTTGCAGGATTAGTTGTCCTTTTTCTTGCAAAATTTCTTGCGTATCTTGAAATCTTCTTTCCAAGCTAGGAGCCATTAATTTATCAATAAAATCTGCCAACACTTCTGTGACTTGTGGTGCTGCTTGTCGCCATATTAAATCACCTGTTTGGTAGTCTTTTGAAAAATCAGTAGGGCGTTTACCTGTTAGTAAATGGACAAACGTGCGTCCTAAAGCAAAAAAGTCTGATTGCGGAACGGCTCTACCTTCTATTTGCTCTGGAGCAGTATAGCCATCAGAATAAATAACTGTTACATCCCTTCCATGAACAACTGTTTCTGTAACTTGCCTAGCTGTACCAAAGTCTATCAACACAAGTTGTCCATTGTGCTTGCGTATAATATTAGAAGGCTTTATATCCCGATGGAAAAACTTATTTTTATGTAAGTAATCTAAAATTTCTGTCAGTTGACTTAGCCAATTAATTGCTAGGTCTTGCAGAATTGGCTCATTATCATTTTCATTTAGCCACTGCTCTAAATTTTCTCCCTTAATTTTCTCCATGACTAGGCAGGGCAAATTTTGACCATTCTTTAATTTCCAAGTAAAGAATTCATGTGATTCAGATTTGGGAATTCCTGAATTCCTAAGATTTACTAATATTTGGGCTTCTTGCTGAAAAAGTTGAATATACTTATAATTACTGCTTTTTAAAATCTTTAAAACCTTACATTTTCCACCATCATCTACTTCAAAAACTTCACAATGAGGTGAATCACATGGGTCACGCAAAGGTTTAATTAGCCGATATCGATTATTAATAAGTAATAAATTGCCGCAGCATACACAAAAATTTATATTATCAAGATTTGTACGATTTTGACAATTAGGATTTATGCAGTAGTTCATAAATTTAGTCAACACAATTACTGCAATTTATACTTGATTTTCTGAAAGTAAATTCATCAAGTTAATTTTCAAATATCCAACTTGTAATGGTGATTTATCTATCAGCATTGAAAGCAATAAGTTGAGCCGATCTACTAAATCACTTTCATTGATAAACAACCGACTTAACCTATTCTTGATTACTAGTAGTATGGGAAAATATTTAATTGACAAATTGCAATTATAAATTTGTGATTTAATGAATTTGTAATTAGATAAAAAATGCAAATTCTCAAAATTTTGATTGTGATAAGCTTCATAAAATTCTTGACATACCAAGTCTACTAGGCAGTTGCTAACGTATTTCATAATCACTGGCTGTAGAGTAAAACTTGCTTCGTTTTCTTCTGGATTTTGTTCAATTAGCGATCGCCGTTTTAAAGATGCCAAAGCAAGTAGTAATTTTGATTGAGAAGGTGGCGATAATATATTTTCTCGCAATCTGGCAGGTGTAACTGGCTGATGTTCAATTGCTAGCCAGTACATAATCTCTTTTTCTAAATCTGACAGGCGTTCAAATTGTTGATTTAAAATGTCGTTAAAAGGCTCGCTTAAAACTAAAGTATTCTGTTCTAAATATGCAGAAACATTGCCATTAAACAACTCTTGAATCAGATTAGCTATTAGCTGTAATGCCAAAGGATTACCTCTATAAAGATGAATCACTTCTGCTAATCTATCCTCTGAGCCAGAAAAACCTTTAGCTATAAATATTTTCCTGGCGTCCTCTTCCTGTAATCCCCTTAAAAGGAGTGAGCGAACAGGCAGTTTCGGCCCTTCCGACAAGGCAATTTCTTGTGGTTTTTCGCAAGTAGTTAAGATTATGCAACTCTGATGCCAATCTTCTCCCAGTCGCCAGAGTAACTCACCATAAAATTCATACCCTTGAAGATAATACCCTGCGCGATCGCCGCTTTTGAGTATTGTTTCTAAGTTATCCAGTACTACCAAACAGCGATGCTTTTGTAAGTAATGAATTAGTTGCGAAACTCTCTGATTAATGTCTTGTGTTAGTTCAATTTCTTGATCGGGAGAGAACAATAAAAGCAGGTCTTTTAGGAAATCTTCAATTGCTGGAGCATTGCGTAGCGATCGCCAAATCACATACTCAAACTGATCTTGAATTTGTTTTGCTAGTTTTGCCGCCAAAGCAGTTTTGCCAATTCCTCCTATACCTTGTAGTAGCACTACACGGCAGCAGTCTTGTACAATCCATTCCCAGAGCGTTGTTAATTCTTCGTTACGTCCATAGAAAACAGAAACATCAGGCGCTTCACCCCAATCAGCGATTGTATCTGACAGCGAAAGGTAAGGTTGAACGGTGGTATCAACAATTTTTTCCCAGTCCAGTCCTACCGCATAACAAATATCGATAAAAGATTGTTGTTGAATAGGTTTCCCTTGCCAAAACCGCTTCAAAGTTGCTATTGAAGTACGAGCAGCATCAGCCCAAGCAGGAGATTGTCTGTCCCAGCTTTTGCGTCTTCTCGCCTGCTCAATAATTTCTAAACCCTCAGTCGAGGCTCTTAGCGAAACTCCCATATTTACGTTTTAGCAGTGTCCCCTTTCTCAATTGTGGCTCACTTACGTATCAGTAGTAAGAGCAGTGAGATAGAAATTGAGCTAAAAAATTGAGCCAGTGATGAGCCGTGATGAGCCATTAAACCTTTGCACAAATAGCATTCTAGAGATGTGGGAATTAGGTGGAGCGCTCAATTACCGATTCAGTTCTCACATACCAACCAGTTTACAAACAGTAACAACAGCAGAGAAAAACTGCACTACTACTTCGATGACTGAATCGATGTTCTACAAACTTATCGCAGCAAGCTTTCAAATTCACATTCCATAAGGAGTAAAGGAGAAAAAATGAAAGACAATCAGCATGAACAACTGTTTACCGAATTAACTCCCGAAGAAGCGGCCGTTATTGAAGGATCTGGTGCTTTCGTTGAGGATATTAGATTTGATACGTACGACACCACACGATCATTCTATGTGCCACCAGGTGGAGACATCATTCTCACTTCCACCACTCAATCGGGCAAGAATAACCGATTATTCACTGCCAGTATCAGAAATTTAAAGACTAATAACACGAACGCGAAAACGGTCAGAGTTGGTAGGGGAATTCGTACTGAATGGAAAGGAGTGCGGGGAGGTAACTACAAAATCGATTTTAGAGATACCAAAGATGGTGTATTTGTCTCTGGCAGGGCAAATGTTTCCTACACCTGACGCAGCACCTTTGCTCAATGTTCAGGAGTCCGATCAAACAAACTGATTAGACCAGTAGAACATTTACGGCGATCAAGAGGAAAGTCTCGATCGCCTTCCTCTCCAATAAAGGGTGAAATAACACATTTGTTGTTGATTGTTTTGACAGATGCAACAAGCGTACCTTTCTAAAAATCAACAACAGATCTAGAACCAACAAACCTAGATGGTTTGAGTTTTGACGATGAAATATCAAAGTGTCCTGCAACATAGCGAAGAAGACTGTGGCGCGGCTTGTCTAGCTACTGTTGCCAAATACTATGGGCGCAGCTTTGCCATCGGTCGCATTCGGGAAGCGGTTGGCACTGGGTCACGCGGAACAACCTTGCTGGGACTTTATCGAGGAGCCGAAGTCCTTGGATTTAATGCACGTCAAGTCAAAGCCTCTGCACAATTGCTCGATCGCCTAGATCAAGCCCCTCTACCCGCCGTCATTCATTGGAAGGGGAGTCACTGGGTGGTTTTGTATGGGCAAAAAGGAAAAAAGTATGTCATTGCCGATCCAGGTGTCGGTATCCGATATTTGACTCGCCAAGAGTTAGTGGCAAGCTGGAATAACGGCATAATGCTGCTGCTGGAGCCAGATAATAGTCGGTTTTATCAACAACCCGAAGATAAAGTTGGCGGCTTTGGTCGTTATCTCAAGCGGGTTTTACCCTATCGTGGCATTCTCATCCAGGCGATCGCCATCAACATCGCCATCGGATTGCTTTCCCTCGCCTCTCCGTTAATGATGCAACTGCTCACCGATGACGTGCTAGTGCGGGGGGATACCCAACTACTCACGACAGTGGCAATTGGCGTTGTCACTATGAGCTTAATTAGCAGTGCGATCGGTTTGGTACAGTCTCACCTGATCGGTCACTTTGGTCAGCGGCTGCAATTAGGACTAATTCTGGAATATGGTCGCAAACTCCTGCACTTACCTCTCTCGTATTTTGAAGGACGACGCAGTGGGGAAGTAGTCAGCCGCATTGCCGATGTTGATGCTATCAATGAATTAATTTCCGAAATAGTCCTCGGTTTGCCCAGCCAATTTTTTATCGCCTTAGTTTCCTTGGGCTTTATGCTGTTCTACAGCTGGACACTCACTCTCGCTTCCTTCGCTGCCTTTGTTCTCGTCACGGTCGTCAGCCTGCTGTTCCTCCCCGCCTTGCGCCAAAAAACCCGCAACATGATTGTCTTAGGTACAGAAAACCAAGGCTTTCTCGTCGAAACTTTTCGTGGTGTCCAAGTGCTAAAAACTACCCAAGCCACCCCTCAAGCTTGGCAAGAGTATCAGACAAATTACGGTCGCCTCGCCAATCTAGGCTGGAGTACGATGAAGTTGGGGCTTTACAGCGGCACTATTACTAGCTTTATTTCCACCGTGACGAATATTGCCTTACTCTGGTTAGGTAGTTATCTAGTGATTAATCGCACCTTAAGCATTGGTCAGCTGCTGGCGTTTAGCGGTATGAGTGGCAACTTTCTTGGCTTCCTGGATTCAGCGATTGGGTTAGTTGATGAGTTTATCACTGCTCAGATTGTCATCCAACGCCTGAGTGAAGTTATCGACGCTACCCCAGAAGACGAAAACGACTTTAAAAAGCCTTGGGCAGAAATTCCAGGCAATGCAGATATTACCTGCACTAACCTCAACTTCCATCACGCGGGGAGAGTTGACCTGTTGCAAGATTTTTCCCTCACTATCCCTGGCGGTCAAGTAATTGCCCTCATTGGTAAATCTGGTTGTGGCAAAAGCACCCTCGCTAAATTGATAGCTGGTTTGTATTCCCCTCAGTCTGGCAATATCCGCTATGACATCTATAATCAGCAAGACCTCTCCCTCGAATGTTTGCGCCAGCAGGTAGTGTTAGTACCCCAAGAACCCCACTTTTGGAGTCGTTCCATCATTGACAACTTCCGCTTCAGCTATCCCCATATCAGTTTTGAGGAAATTGTGAGAGCTTGTGATATTACTGGTGCAGATGAGTTTATCAGTAAGCTGCCCGACAAGTATCAAACTGTCTTAGGAGAATTTGGCGCGAATCTTTCTGGTGGACAACGGCAGAGATTAGCGATCGCCCGCGCCCTCGTCACCAATCCGCCCATCCTGATTTTAGATGAATCCACTGGCGCACTTGACCCGGTCAGTGAAGCCGAAGTACTAGATAAACTGCTTGCCTATCGCCAGGGCAAAACCACAATTATGATTAGTCACCGCCCTAAAGTTATCCAGCGAGCTGATTGGATTGTCTTACTTGAGGAAGGAAAGGTGAAAATTCAGGGTACTCCAGAAGTTCTGCAAAACGAAATAGGCGATCGCTTAGTTTTCCTAGATGGTATTGCCCCATCTACAAATGGTCGGGTGGTGAAATCCGTTTTTAACGGACATGTCTAGTGGTCTATCGCATTAATTCAATCATGACTAGTCACTCTAACTCAGACTGGCTACCCCCAGTTCAAGAAAATGAGTTTCTCCCACCAATTAGTCGTTGGACTAACCTTGGCGGAATGGTCATCGTCGTGATTGTGGGAATCGCTACGATGCTAACGTCTGTACTCAAATACAAAACAACGGTCAAAGCAGAAGCAACAGTTCGTCCTACAGGTGAATTGCGGCTCGTCCAAGCGGTAGCCGAAGGTGCAGTCATGCATATTTCTGTCAAAGAGAATCAACCTGTGAATCGCGGCGATGTGATCGCGACGATCGATAACTCTTCTCTGCAAACGAAAAAGAGTTTACTGCACACTAATATCCAGCAAGCCCAACTCCAGCGAGTGCAAATTAATGCTCAGATTCATGCCCTCCATCGCCAGATCGAAGCAGAAACCAACCGTATAAATCGGATGATCGCTGCTGCCAAAGCAGAACTGAGTAATCGTCGTCGAGACTATCAAGACAAACGAGCGATCGCCATTACTGAAGTAGCAGAAGCGGAGGCAAACTTAAAAGCTGCGGAGGCGGCTTTAGGTGTAGCTCGATCAAAGCGCGATCGCTATCAGTTAATTGCGGATAGTAAAGCCATTTCTAAAAATCAATTGGAGGAAGCCCAACTCGAAGTTGCAGAGCAAGAACAAGCTGTTGAAGCTGCCCGATCAAAACTGCAACGTGCCCAAACCACCCTGAATCCGATCGATGCTGAGGTGGCGATCGCCGCTGAGCGCATTGCTCAAGAGCAAGCCAGCGGTCAAGCCAATCTTGCCACATTAGCCAAAGAACAGGAAGCTTTGATTCAGCAACGAGTTGAAATCAATAAACAGCTCGAACGCTCCACCCGTGAGTTGCAACAAGTCGAATTTGATCTCCGTCAAACCACCATCACTGCCACAGCCGATGGAGTTATCGCCAAGCTGAATCTACGCAACTCGGGTCAAATGGTGCGTCCTGGGGAAGAAATCGCTCAAATTCTCCCTATTAATACGCCTTTGGAGGTGAAGGCAATTGTATCCCCTGGGGACCGAAATAAATTGAGAGCCCGGCAAAATGTCCAGATACGGGTTTCCGCCTGCCCCTATCCTGATTACGGCGTTCTCAAAGGCACGGTTAGTCAAATTGCCGAAGATACTACCAGGCCTCAAGCAAGTGGTACGGCGACAACTGACTTTGTTGCTGCAAATCACAATAGCAATGCAGCGATCGCCTTTTATGAGGTGATGATCGAGCCAGAAACTCAAACATTTGGTCAGGGCAATAACCAATGTGCACTTCAATCTGGGATGGAGGCTAGAGTCGATATCATTACCAGGGAAGAAACCGTGTTGCAATTCCTACTCAGGAAAGCAAGGCTGATGACAGATGTATAGTCAGGGGTTTATGAAATATAGCTGTTGTCAGGTAGGTTAGGACATAATCTGATCGTAAAACCCTGACACCAAAGGACTTTCAAGCCTGTTCCCCGTTAAGAGTTCCCTGTTCCCTGCTATAGTTTATGGACACTTACTGTTGGAACTAAACAAACATAACTATAGAAATCCGGTTTGATGATTGAAAAAATCTAAGTACACGTAGGGTGTGCGATCGGCGAGAGTACGGCACCAAAAACATAGAATGATGCGTTAGCCTTTGGCGTAACGCAACGGCAATAAAGGGGGAGGAAAATCCACACCCCTTTTTGCCTCCCCTACGTATCTTTTCAAAAATCAAATACTAGTCCTATACTTAGGGAAATATTACAAGTAACGATACTAGGAGTAAATCAGCCATAAAAGCCTTAATATACATATATTTCAGCCGTACTAATATACTATCAACTGAATTTGAGCGATCGCGCTAATGACCATCCTCAAGCACCGTTGTAAGGACAGAAAAGGCAGTTAGCACCAGGTGGTGTCTTGGCAAGCTGAAGCATAATTAACCACTACGAGGTATACGCTCAATTTCCGCATAACCACTGAAAATTAATCGTTTCCCTTCAGTTTCCAAACGGTTAAGTCGCATTTTTACCCCATCTAGGTCAAAGCGATCCAAATCGACCATATTATCCAAAATTTCCGCTAATGCCAGACTCAAGGTTCTGGATATTTCCCGCTGCGCTTCTGGCACTTGATCGAGTTCAATCTCTGGATTTGTAAAAGAAATACGCCGCCGCCTTTCAACAGCGATAGTTAGAGTCATTTGTAGCGGTACAAGTTCACCATTGTTTAAATCAGCCTTTGCGAACATCCGCAGGCGATTTTCTGGCAATAGTTCTACTTGTACTTCGGTAAACGAGACTGGTTTACCACCAGATAACGCTGTCAAAGCAGGTAAAGATAGGTTCACCAGCCGCTTTCTGACTAGTTCTGCTTTAAAAGAGTCGTTGATGCCTGCTTCTGACAATACAACTTGAGCGATCGCTTGCGTAGGTTGCTTCAGACGCAGCTTGCCACTTACAACTGAACCAAAATCAATCGCAACAGCATCCGTTTCTATAGAAATTTCCTCGGCAGCAAAATCTCTACGGATAACCAAACCACGGCCTTTCATCTTGAAGCTGTCGATGCTGCCTTGCAAGAGTTTGCTGGAAGGATAGCAGCGGACAAAGACTTCTACTGACTCGCTTTTGGTGAACAGGTGGCGAATCGTTTGGGTAGCAACGGTATTTAGCATCCGTTCTCCCCAGTCTGTGCCTTTAGGATCTGTCAAACCAGTAAGTCCGCCTAACATTTGCGTTGAGGTCTCTAGAAGTTCTTTGTATTTTTGTAACAAATTGTGAAGAAACCAGCAAGTGTCTGGCGATTGATTGTGCTGATAGTCAAGTGTGGTATGGGTAATAGCAGGGAATCTCTTTGAGCTTGCAGACAAGGCAATCTGCACCTGTTCAAGTTAGGGCTAGAGAATTTACTAGCATTAAATTTACGCTAAATTTACTGCACTGGTAGTGCCATAATCATTTATTTAAATAATACAAATCATATTTTTTCTAAATACAAAATTCTTAGTTTTATGATTTGAGTGGAAAATCTATAAAGTTAAGTCTGATGTGAATAAACTCTTGACTCTTGTTAATTTGACTTTTATATCTTCAATTTGGCAGGATAGCTAACAGTAAAACAATACAACCAGACTATGTCTTTTCGGATTTTAAGTTTGGATGGTGGCGGAATTCGAGGATTAGTTGCAGCAAAGATGCTGGCAGCAATTGAAAAGCAAATTCTGCAACCTTTAAATGAGTATTTTAACTTAATAGCTGGAACTTCTACAGGGTCAATTTTAGCCACAGCTATAGCCACAGGACGCAGTAGTGAAGAAATTGTTGAGTTATACAAGCAAAAAAGTTCAATAATTTTCCCTTACAGAAGTCGTTTTTCACTCAAGCGAATTCCCCTAATTATAAAATACGGTTTGTCTGCTCCCAAGTACTCGAACGACGGTTTAATTCAAGTACTGAAAGAAACTTTTGGAGAAACCAGACTGTTTGATGTTCCATCGCCTTTACTATTGATTGTCTCTTATGACACGATTACCCGTGAACCAATCATTTTTAAAAGCTGGCGGCAAGACAAAGATTATGGCAACGTACCGCTGTGGGAGGTGTGCGTCTGTTCAACATCTGCACCAACTTATTTTCCAGCATATAAACTACAAAGAAAGGTAAACCGAACAATTCAACAAGCAAATAGTGAATGTATATATTCTGCTATTGATGGTGGTGTCGCTGCTAACAACCCCTCCGCTAGTGCTGTTGCTGAAGCGCTGAGACTAGGCCACGCAGCAGATAAAATTACCGTTCTCTCAATTGGGACAGGCGATCGCACGCGGATAATTCCCTTTGAAAAAGCTGAAAGCTGGGGTTTAATACAATGGGCACAACCTTTGATTGGTGTATTATTTGACGCCTCATCAGATATTTACGAGTACATCACCAATCAAATCATGGATAATCACGTCTTGCGCTTGCAATTCAAACTGGATCGGCAATTAACTGGCAAGCGTTTAAGCGATGACATTGATGACGTGAGTGAAGAAAATATCAATAATTTGATAGAAGCGGCAGAGGTTTATATTAATCAGCCGCAAATACAAGCAGCATTACAGGAATTTTTACGAGTTAGTCATTAGTCATTAGTCATTAGTCATTTGTTAGTGGTTAGTTTTTTACTACTCCCCATTGCCCCTAATCCCCACTCCCTGGCGGTCGTGGGGGCCCCGAGTTCCCCATCTCCCCATCTCCCCATCTCCCCACTCTCTTACTCCCCCACTCCCCCACTCCTCCTAATTCCGCAGCACATCACCAGACTCTACATCAAACCAGTGGATATTCTGGTGTGGCAATGCTAGTGTGATTTCTTCGTCATGCCAATTTTGGTCTGTGGGTAACAAAGCACGCACTGTTAAAGCTTCTGTTTTGGAACTACCTACATTCACACTCACCAAATTGTGCATTCCCAGGTTTTCCACCAAAAATACTCGACCTTTAATAATGTTTGTATCTTCATCTTGGGCAATGCGAACATGTTCTGGACGAATTCCCAAGACAATTTGTGGTGGAACCGTCGGGATATGGGGTAGAGGTATTTGAAAGTCACCCAGCATGGCATAATATCCCTTGCAGGGTAGGGTGAGTAGATTCATTTGCGGACTGCCGACAAAACCTGCCACAAACAAGTTGGCTGGATTATTGTAAATGCGTGCGGGTGGGTCGAGTTGTTGCACGTAACCGTTGTTTAGCACTGCAACTTTAGTAGAAAGCGTCATTGCTTCTGTTTGGTCGTGGGTGACGTATACCACCGGGGCTTTTTGGGCAGCAAATATTTGCTTGATATCAGCGCGGACTCGTTCCCTCAGTAAGGCATCTAGGTTACTAAGCGGTTCATCTAATAAATATACTTGGGCGTGACGCACCAGTGCCCGACCAACTGCAACCCGCTGTCTTTGTCCTCCAGATAGTTGACCGGGTTTGCGTTGCAATAATTCTCCTAATCCCAAAATTTCTGCTACCTCTGCCACTCGCTGTTTAATTTCGGTACGCGGAACTTTTTTTAATTTCAGTCCAGAGGCGAGGTTATCGTACACCGTCATATGGGGATAAAGGGCATAGCTTTGAAACACCATTGCCATATTGCGATCGCCCGGTCGCTTAAAGGTGATATCCTCATCTCCCAGGATAATGTTACCGCGCGTTACCTCTTCCAACCCTGCGATCATTCTCAAGGTTGTGGCAAGTCCACAACCACTCGGGCCAAGCAAAGTCAGAAATTCATCTTTATCTACAGTTAAGCTGACGTCTTTAACTGGGACAACTTTAGGAGAATAGGTTTTATTTATGTTTCTCAGTTCTAGTGTTGCCATCTTAATTTAGGGAATAGGGGAAGGGGTAAAGAAGTTGGTCAAAGGGACTGGGGACTGGCGATCGGGGATTGAGAAAGAATCCAGTTAAGTTTTTCTTTCTAGTACCCAATACCAAGTACCCAGTACCTAGTACAAGCGTCTCGGAGTGGCATTCGCACTCCACCACACGTATTTGTTGCTGAGATCCAAATGCCGCGACCAGTTGATAATTTGAAGATCCCCCTAAATCCACGCCAGGTGCTACAACGGGACGCCAGGTGCTACAACGCTTTGCTTAGGGGCCCCCACGATAGTGGGGTTGGGGGGAAACACCCTCCAACGCGCTGGCTCGGGAACCACCAAGGGCGCACTGGCTCCTCTTAAAAAGGGGGACTTTGAGATGCTTTCCCCCCTTTTTAAGGGGGGCTAGGGGGGATCTAACAACATCATTGATACTTTCCAGAGATGCTGTTGGGAGTTGGAGTTCAAAGCTCAAACTTTCATGTTTCAAGTTAGAACTTTCACGTTTTAAACTAGAACTTTCACGTTTTAAACTAGAACTTTCATGTTTCAATCCTCTCCCCACTTCTTCCACTCCCCTTCATGTAGTGGTGATGCGAGATTTTCTGAGTAAGAAAGCAGCGATCGCCATTGCTGCAACTAACTACAGAAATGTCACTACTATTAACACTACTCCATAACCAAAATCAAGGTATAAATAAAAATATAAATATATAAATCTTTTTAAGTTAAAAATTTATTATCAAATACAATATAATTTGCTTTTCCTTGCTCCTTAGCGCGATACATAGCTGTATCTGCATCTCTCAGCAGGGTTCTTGGTTCATCATAACCACTGCAACTCAAGGCAATGCCAATGCTTGCTGTTGTAAATATCTCAACTCCGTTGAGGTGAAGAGGTAAGCCTAAGGTTTCTTGAATGCGTTTGGCAATGTTGATAGCGTCGCCAACATCTTTAATATCTTCTAAAAGAACGGCAAACTCGTCACCACCAAATCTGGCAACGGTGTCACCACTACGCAAGCAAGACTCCAAACGTCGGGCGATCGCTATCAATAAATCATCACCCATCCCATGGCCAAAGCGATCGTTAATTTCCTTAAAGCCATCTAAATCTAAAAATAAAACAGCGAAATGACTATTAACCCGTCTTTTACAACGTTCCAATGCTTGTTTGAGTCGATCCAGGAATAAAACTCTGTTGGGTAGTGCTGTTAGTCCATCATAAAAAGCATTGCGAATCAATTGCGCTTCTGTTTGCTTGCGTTGAGTGATGTCTTGAAAAACTACAACAGCACCTGTAATATTACCCAAACAATCGCGAATTGGTGCTACAGTATCTCCAATCGGTATTTCTGTTCCATTCTTGGCAATTAACCTACAGTTATCTGGTAATCTCAAAACTACACCTGCTTGCATTGCTTGCGTGGCTAAATTAGCAATTCTTTCTCCGGTATCGCGATCAACTAAATTTAAAACTTCTACTAAATATTTCCCCAAAGCTTCTTTTTGTTGCCAACCTGTGAGCATTTCTGCCAGTGGATTCATCATTTCGATCCGAACATTAATATCTGTGACTAATACCGCACAGCCCATACTATTAATAATTGACAGTAACCTTTGCTTTTCTGTTTGCAATTGCTTTTGGATTTTGTGTTTATAAAGAGCTATTTCGACGGCAATATGTAAGTCTTTTTCAGTAAATGGTTTCAGAATATAGCTAAAAGGATCTAGTAAGTTATTTATTTGTATTTTTTCATACACTAAGCTATCTGTTAAATATAATACTGGTATTTTAAAAGTGTTCTGAATAATATCTACAACTTGTACACCGTCTACTTCTCCAGCCAAGCAGATATCAATCAATACTAAACTTGGATTGATTTCGGCTATTTTTTTTACCACTGCCTCAGCATAATCAGTGGTTTCGGTAACTGTATATCCTAACTTTATTAAACTATTTTTAATATCTACAGCTTGGATTTTTTCATCTTCTACAACTAGGATTTTCGGAGCGACCATGCTAAAATTACCAGTTTTCTCAGGTTCAGATTTTTTTATCAATGTTAGCTGAGTTTGGAAGACAGTAATCCTATCATAATAAATCTCTAATCTTGCTGTGTATTACTTGACTGAAATACTGACTAATTCTGAAATGTAATTGGCGATCGCTGTTTAAAAAGTTTTAATAAAGTCAAGAAAAATAACTTGATACAGTTAATATCAAGTTGTTATTGTGATAATAAAGGCACGTTTTCTAGATTATATTTACAACTATTTGTAGTATTTACATAACAAAATAAAAGTGAAGATAAGCCATTAAGAAATTTACTAAAATAATGTATCTGATTAGCGAAACAAAAATCAGTATGACTCGGGAAGTGGGAATGGGGAACTCAATATTCCCCACCTAGTAAGGATTAGAAGCATTGAGAATTGAGAATGGGCAATAGCGAGAACTGAGAAGTCAGAATGTTCTTCCAGCATCGCTGCCTTTGTTCAAGCCAGCCTACTTTAACCATTGGGTTTAATTCTGGTGACTTCGATGCTAATTTTGCCGCCAAAGTCTGGAATGGGTGCAGCAGGCTTGCTGAGAATGACTTGAACTTGGGTAAGGCGATCGCACTCTTGTAGAATAGAATCTGCAATGGTAGCTACTAAGCGTTCCACCAAAGCAAACTTTGATGTCTTTATCAGATGTTGCACCAAGTTGATGACTCGACGGTAGTCCACTGTATCTGCAATCGCGTCAGATTTAGCTGCTGAGTCGATATCCAACCATAACTTCAAATCCACCTCAAACCATTGGCCTAGCACCTGTTCCTCTGGTAAAAAGCCAGTGTAGCCATAGGCGCGAATTCCCGTTACATGAATGCAGTCCATAAGAAATTAGCTAGTGAATTTTGCCAATAGGATTTTAAATTGAAATTTCTGATACAAAATCTAATATCTAAAGTAGGTAGGTGGCAATAAATATCACTATGTTAAGAAACATAAAATTACTGAAACCTTTACCAATGACAAATGACAAATGACGACCCTTACTAGTTAACTTTATTTGTGCCTATCTACTTAAGATTGTCTTTTTGCTAAATCAAATTTCATGCCAATTGGTTTTAGAAATACTAATGAACTTTGGGCTTCTATATTGACGCAGACATTGAAGCATCTAGGGTTAACAACCGCTGTAATTTGTCCAGGTTCGCGATCCACACCTTTAGCAGTCGCTTTTGCCCAATCAGCACCCGAAATAGAAGCAATTTCCATTTTAGATGAACGTTCTGCTGCTTTTTTTGCCTTGGGAAGGGCAAAAGCAACAGGATGTCCCACTGCTATTGTTTGCACCTCTGGCACAGCGGGGGCAAACTTTTACCCAGCAGTAATTGAAGCCAGAGAAAGTCGTGTACCGCTATTGTTGTTAACTGCCGATAGACCACCAGAATTGCGAAATTGCCACTCTGGACAAACTATAGATCAGTTGAAATTATACGCCAATTACCCAAACTGGCAAGCAGAATTAGCTTTACCTGCAACAGATATGGGGATGCTGGCTTATTTACGGCAAACGGTCATGTATGCTTGGGAGCGATCGCTTTACCCAGTACCCGGCCCAGTACATCTGAATATACCCTTTCGCGACCCCCTCGCACCCATTCCTGATGCAACTGACTTGAACTACTTGGAATCATACTTTCAGTCAGACGAATTTTTTGCAAGCATAGAATCTCTTGTGGGACAGGCGTCTCGCCTGTCTATAGATATAGGCGGGTTGGATGTCCACCCCGCAATCACCCAATGGCAGCAATGCCAACGCGGCATCATCATCGCTGGAATTGCCCAACCACAACAACCATATAAATATTGTCAGGCGATCGCTCAACTTGCCCAAACCTTAAAATTCCCTGTCTTGGCAGAAGGACTTTCTCCTGTCAGAAATCATGCCGATCTCAACCCTCATATTATTTCTACCTATGACCTGATATTGCGGAATCAGCAACTGGCGCAACAGCTAGCGCCAGAAATAGTAATTCAAATTGGTGAAATGCCTACCAGTCCAGTATTGCGTCACTGGCTAAAAACCACCACCGCTAAACGCTGGTTAATTGACCCCAGCGACCAAAACCTCGATCCCCTCCACGGTAGGACAATTCATCTGCGGGTGAGTGTAGAACAGCTAGTTGGGGAAGAGTGGGGGAGTCGAACAGATGTAGAGACGCGCCATGGCGCGTCTGGGAGAGGGAGAGAGGGAGAGGGGAGGAAATTCTCCTCATCCCCCCATCCTCCCATCCCCCCATCCTCTTATCTCCACCAATGGTGTACGGCAGAAGCAAAAGTCAGAGTAGCTGTTGACCAAACCTTAACGGGAATAAAAGACTTACTTGAAAGTAAAATCGCTTGGTTACTGTCCCAGACTCTACCACCAGAAACCCCTATATTTATCGCCAACAGTATGCCTGTGCGGGATGTGGAATTTTTCTGGAAACCAAGTAACTTAGGTGTACGAACCTTTTTCAACCGGGGTGCAAATGGCATTGATGGCACTTTATCCACTGCTTTGGGAATCGCCCATCATCATCAAAGCAGCGTCATGTTGACGGGAGATTTAGCACTATTGCACGATACCAATGGCTTTTTAATTAAAAATAAATTTGTTGGGCATTTGACAATTGTATTAATTAACAACAATGGTGGTGGAATTTTTGAGATGTTACCCATTGCCAAGTTCGATCCGCCATTTGAAGAGTTTTTTGCTACTCCTCAGGACATTGATTTTGCTCAATTGTGTGCCACTTACGGCGTGCAGCATGAATTGATTACTTCTTGGGAACGCTTGCAGACTCAGTTAAATCCATTACCTTCTAGGGGTATTAGGGTTTTGGAGTTGCAAACAAATCGCAAAGCCGATACCAAATGGCGTCAAGAGAATTTGGGTAGGTTTGCACTGATATAGTTTTTGCAACACAACCCAAATAAAAAGCCCCCAACTCTTTGGGGGTAACAGCCATGAACTCAATAAACATTTACACTTGAAATAAGCCGGATAAAGTCTACACCCTAGCTTGCAGGTATTGCTAGCTGGGGCTTTCTTAATGTTTACAGTAGTATTTATTTACTACTCCAAACATTTTGTGCTGAGTAACCTCAAAAATTGTAGCATCATTCAGCATTTGCATGTTTTGCTTTACTAATGCGAACATTTAGCCTTAATCAGAGAAAATTTCGATAACTCTAAGGTTTAACAGTACCTCAAATCAAAATGAGGTACGGTAAAAACGCGATAAAAACTAGCGATCGCCCTACCTCGAACAATGCTCCCACCTAAATGCTGCTGGTGTGGCATTGAAGTGTCAAGAGTTCCAAAAAAAGCACTAGTACATGATGGCGGAAATAAAGCTACCATTCTAAATCAACGAAGAGTTTAGATAATAAGCTTTTTGACTTTTGACTTCCAAGGCAGCGTGCTGGGCTATCAAACTATAGTTAACAAATTCACACGATATTCCTCCCAAGGAAGAAGTAGTTGCCAATTTGCCAGATAAAAGGGACGCTTAATGTGAATTAGAGGCTGAAACCTTGTATTTTCGGTGTAGAGACGCGAAATTTCGCGTCTCTACAAAGCCCAGAATCCTTGATATAACATTGGTTTTGATAATTCACATCAGACGTAAGGGGCAATTTTACACGAATTTATAGACCAGCATTTACACCCATAAGCCGGAGCTACGAATAAACTAGAACACGATCCGCTTACTATCAAGCAAACAGAATCACCTCATCCTGTATTGGGTGAGAATATTTTTTGTTGAACATATTTTAATCATAAACAGTTATATTTTCTAATCAAAACTCTGCTTTATTTTTTAATAAAAACTTGTGCTTTGTGGGTGCTTTTACGTGGCACTAATACTGTCACTAAATAAGTCTTAAAAAGACAGATACCCGAATTATCACCAGAAGTCGAGGATCTTACAGGGTACAAAATATAAGGTTTGCTAAATCTATTTTAGGGTTATTCGGGTGGGTACGTTTGCGATCGCGCTCCCTTAAAAACTATCTCGCCAACGTCTTTGTTCTTACTAGAGAAAAGCCGAGCCACCATCTCGGCGCGAGACGAAACTTCTAACTTTCGGAACATCCGCTTTAAAGCTTGCTTGACAGAATTCTCTTGAATCCAAAGAGTAGTACCAATTTCAGCATTCGTAAGTCCCTGTGCAACCAATTCAGCAATTTGAAGTTCGCGGGGGGTGAGCCGATCGCGACTTGGAGTATCGAATGCAGTAGGCTGCACTCGTACTGTTGCTAACCAGGTGGATAAATGCAAACACAACGCACTTAGATCGGCAAGATTTTGTGTATTAAACGCAGGAGTACCGCGAACGCGGGTAAAGCCAACAGCACCGATAAGGCAACCACTGCTGACGATTGGCCCGGCCATCACATGCCAGTGATCGGCACGCGGACAAATCATCTTCCATGCCTTTGGCGATAACACTAATGCTTCGTGAACAGGAGCATGACGCTCAACTAGATAGCGTAAAACCGGATTATGCTCTACAGATAAGGCTACTTCCAGCAGGTTCTGGAGACGACTGTTAGTAGGAGGAAGCCGATCGAAGAAAAAAATTCCCCAACGATTAGCGGCAAAATATGTACCCACCCTATCCATGATCTGCGATCGCAATTCTTCCTCATTCCGCGCCTGGGCGATCGCTTGAAATAAAGATTGCAAAGAATTCGCCATTATCATTCTGCAAAGTGTACTCGATCGAGGACTGGATTAGCTAAAGAATAAACCTTATCTTAGCTTTAACTTCGCAATTGCAGAACAGAAACCATGAGATCTAAAAACATTGATTGTACACACTGCTGTGTGTTTATAGCAAACCTTTACTGATTCACCCGAAAGGATACTTTAGCATGACAACAAGTTTCAATTTTGATAGCGTGCGGGTATCTACACGCTGGATTCAAATTGGTTTTCTCATAGTGACTGTGGTTTTCAATCTCTGCTTAGTTACCCAACTTTTAACTGTTGGACTAGCCGTATTCCATAGTCCTGAATGGTGGAATATCCATGTTTGGTTTGTTCGTGGGTTTAGTGGACTGGGAGTGCTTCTACTAGGATGGGCATACCTGAGTCCGTTTCCTCGGAGAGTGCGGCTCCTCACTGCAAGTTTGATAATACTTCTGGGATTGCAATTTCTCACAATTCACCTGAATCGCTTTTTATCTTTGGGCATACTTTACCCACTGATTGGATTCATGCTGTTCACTGCTTCCACAACTTTGGTGCATCGAGTGTGGCATATAGTCTTTGACAAGTCAGATACCGAAACACTTTGCGATCGCACAATCTAAATTTGTAGGAGAAAAACCATGTTTAACTATGCCCATCCTGAAGTACTTGTTGACAGTCAATGGCTTGTTGACCACCTGAACGACCCTAATGTTCGTGTAGTTGAAGCCGATCTAACTCCCCAGGCATACAATACCGGACACATTCCTGGTGCAGTCTTCTGGAACATGCTCACTGATTTGCTACTTCCCGATTACCGCATCAACTTTGATCCAATTGCCTGGGAAAAATTGTTGGCACGTTCTGGCATTACCAACGACACAACAGTGATTACTTATGGCGATTTCCCTGCCAGTGGGGCATGGCTGTTTTGGCTTCTAAAAGTCTTCGGTCATCGCGATGTGCGCGTCCTCAACGGCAGTCGTCGAAAATGGGTGACGGAAGGTCGTCCTCTAACGACAGAGACACCAACCATTGTGCCAACCCAGTATCAAGTACAGTTACCCGACTCCAGCTTGCGGGCGTTTCACGAGGAAGTTCGAGAATCGATTAACAGGGCAGATCGTGTATTAGTGGATGTCCGTACACCTCAAGAGTACAGCGGCGAATTATTTATGATCGAGCCTCCCAAAGAAACGGAACGGGCAGGACACATCCCCAGTGCAGTGCCTGTTTATTATGAACTAGCTTTGAACGAAGATGGTACTTTCAAATCGATCAAAGACTTGCAGGCACTTTACAGCGACAAGGGCATCATCCCTGATAAAAAAGTGATTACCTACTGTGCTGTTGGTGGGCGATCTGGGCATACCTGGTTCGTCTTGAAGTATTTGCTGGGCTATCCAAATGTGCAGAATTATGATGGCTCGTGGAATGAGTGGAGTCGTCTTCCCAATATGCCAATTGATATTGGGTTAGGTTGAATATTCATGGTTAGGGTTGGCACGAGAAGGCGATATAGTAGATAGCTAGGCCATACATTTTAGGACGATGAGCATTGTACTCGAAACGGCCAGACTACAGCTTAGACCTTGCCAGATAGAGGATCTTCTACTCGTCCACGAGCTTTGGACTAGCGATCGCATTCGCTATTTCCTTTTCGACAACCGAGTAATTTCACTAGAAGAATCACGCTCGTTTATCGAAGACAGCCTATCGAACTTTGAACGACACGGATACGGACTCTGGCTAATCTTTGCCCGTGAAATTAGCTATCTCGCTGGCTTTGCTGGTTTTCTACCTTCAGAGGAAGCAATACCCAGCTTGATCTATGGGATTCATCCCAATCTGTGGGGAAACGGTTACGCAACAGAAGCAGCTAATGCTGTATTGCACTACGTCCTAGAAGAACTTGCATTACCTAAAGTCAGGGCAGACGTAGATGAACCAAACATCTCATCTGTACAGGTGCTTGAGAAGCTAGGTATGAAGAGAACAGGGCGTGCAGTAATTAAGGGACACCCACTTCTTTATTTTGAACTTTATCGTTCAGAAGATATAACCTAAATATCCGTTGTCACGACAAGCTTACAAAAAAGCGATCGCTCTAAATCTGCCCCAGTATCCTATTGCTTGCTCACAAGAGCGATCGATGTCTGCAATTGCTCTAATCAACCGAATTTCAGATCGGAAGTCCGTAGAGAATCTGCTGTTTTCTTAATAAAGCTGGCTGTAGGTACTGCCATAAGTAAACCCAAAATTCCTGCAAATTTTGCTCCTAAAAGTAAACTGATGAATACCCAAGCAGGATTGAGTCCGGTGATACCTCCAATCAATCGAGGAGCGATAAAATTCTCATTGATTTGACCGAGGATAATGGCAACTACCAAGACCTTGACTCCCAACCAAATATTTTGAAACGCTACTAACAAACTGACTAACGTGATACTTACAACGCCTCCAAAGGGTATTAGGCTGGCTATACCAATTCCCAGTCCAAACAGTAACCCAAAAGGTATCTGTAAAACCAGAAATGCAAGTATCATAATTGCGCTGAGGATAGTTGCTACGATCGCTTGACCCGCAAAGTAGTTTTGAAAACTTTGCTTGAGGGATGACTGAATTTGGTGATTCCACTCAGAAGGTAGCCAGCTTAAAATTCCATTCCAAACGCTTTCCCCATATAAAACCAGAAAAATAGTCAGTACTAACGTCAACACCACATTCAGAGCGCTATTGATAGTATCAAGTGTGACATTAATAATTTGTGACGTAAAAGACTGCATCGCTCCCGTCAGTTGACTGGTTAATTGTGTCGTAATTGTACTGAAATCAATTGGTAGCTGTTGCAATACTGTTTGCTCATCCCAGGCTTGCAGTTGTTGCCTTCCAGCCTCAATCCAAGCTGGTACGCGATCGCCAAACTCAACAAGTTGTTGAAAAACTAATGGGCCCAAGACTAGCCCAATAACTGCAAACAGTAATAATGTCAACAGCAGGACAAGCCCTATTGCCCAACCTCGCTTCACACCTCGTTCTTCTAAGAAGACGATGGGATAGTTTATTAGAAAAGCGATCAGGCTGGCTGTAAATACAGTACTAACGATAGGCTGTAGGTACTGGCAAAGTAAGAGTAATAGCCAACCGTTGACAAAAATGATTGGAAAAACTAATCCTAAATTCAGCCAACGCGGCAGTTTTTTATCATCAGTCATATTTTTGACCTTATTACTGACTAGAAATTGCTACTTTTTGAACAAGAATTGATAATCGTTGGTTTTGGGCAAGTGCCTTTTTCATCACCTCAAATCTTATAGGTTGATCGAGCCGATGTAATAACCGTGAAATAATGCGAGCGATTCTAATTTCATTTCCCAAATCAAACATTCCGCTAGGTTTATCTTCGGGGCATAAAATTTCATCACTGACATCTAACAAAGCTTGTATTATTGAGGGAATATTGTCTTGAGGAATGTTGTTGGCGATGTCATCCTCAAGTCGTTCTAAAAATTCCCTAACTTTTGTAGTACCGTCAGGGCGTTTTTGATTAGCTAACTCTAAAAGTTTTTCGCCGAAAGCCTTGGTGTCACCAGCTAAAGCCAGGATGGATTGAATTTGATGATTGGATAATTCACCTGTTGATAAAGTCAATCGAAAGTATCTTGGAAATATTTCTGGACAGCATATCCGAAGTTGTTTACAGTAGTCTAAAGATTGTTGTTGCTCGTCGTGGTAGATATGACGCCAAACAAGTTCTAATTTAGGAAAAAGTTGCATGAGTATCTGTTTAACAGGTTCTTTATCCTCATCAGAAAGCTGAGATAGCCAAGAATTAAGAATACTTTTAAGTTCCTCTACAGAATAGCTGTCTTCTCCTATCAATAGGCTATAATTTTTGCAGATAATATCATACATAATTGGGCAAAATAAACGCATTGACTCTATAGCAATAAAATCAACTGGGTTGACTTCACCTTTTACTACTGGATATATTACTGTAATCGCATTAGTAAGGCTAACAACATCGCGGAGATTATTAATAAATTTGTCTATTCCTTGCAAGTAAACATTACCCCAGTAGATTGAATCGAATAATTCCTGAGGCGTGTCAGCCATAACAATATCAAGTTTTTCAAACAGTAATCTACGCAGTGAGATTTTGTCTGGAATAGGTACCTCAAAATTAAATTGAATAATTTTTTCCAAAGATGCTTCATTTTCTGCAAGTGCTTTGATCGCAACTTCTTTATCGAAGACTAAAAGATAGACAACGTTTTGAAAATTCGGAATCGCTTTGAAAATGCGAAATAGCTTCCTGATATCATCACTACCAAGCCGATCAATATCATCAACAGTGATGACGATTCGCCGTGTTTGCTGTATCAGTGTCTCTTCAACTTCTTCTTTAATCTCGGAGGTTTCTTTTTCTTTTTCGTCAAATAATCTCACTACTGGCTTAGTAGCTTGAGCATAAGGTAGAGGAATTTCAGAAATAACTTTAGCAATATCCGCTATTCTCTCTCTTAAGCCTTTCGGTACAGAAGTCTGTTGACTTAAAACATTTTCTAACTGATCGAAAAAGCGTCTTGTAATATCTTCGTTTCCAGAAAATAACCACGGATTAAAAGGAACTATAATTGGTCGCTCGTTTTCTGGCTTTTGCTGGAGATAATGAATGACAAAGTTTAAGAGTGTGGATTTGCCGGAACCCCAACTACCGTAAACTGCGATCGCGAATCCTTCCGGACAGGCCATTTTGCAAATACTATCTGCAAGATATTGGGCAAAAGGTGCGTATCCTAGTCTGTCTCTTTCGGGATTGATCAGAGGATTGCCATCTGATTGATTATGAATTTCGTCCTGTGCCATAAGAAACTTCTCCTACTGGTAATGCGATCGTGGCACAGTAAGTAGGTAAGGCATTGCCTACCCTAAGATACAATTTTCAACTTGAAGTAGCATTCCACAGTCATGGAAATCAACTGGCAAACCGCCAAAACCTACGAAGACATCCTTTATCACAAAGCTGATGGCATTGCCAAAATTACCATCAACCGCCCACACAAACGCAATGCCTTCCGTCCCAAAACCATCTTTGAACTGTATGACGCCTTCTGCGATGCTCGCGAAGATACTACCATAGGTGTCGTACTATTTACGGGTGCTGGCCCGCACACTGATGGTAAATATGCCTTTTGTGCGGGAGGCGACCAAAGTGTACGCGGGCACGCGGGTTATCTAGACGACAGCGGTATCCCTCGCTTGAACGTGTTGGATTTGCAACGCCTAATCCGTTCAATGCCGAAAGTAGTAATTGCCCTGGTAGCTGGGTACGCGATCGGTGGCGGACACGTTCTCCACTTAATTTGTGACCTCACCATCGCTGCTGACAACGCAATTTTTGGGCAGACTGGCCCGAAGGTAGGCAGTTTTGACGGCGGTTTTGGTGCCAGCTATCTGGCCCGTGTCGTCGGACAAAAAAAGGCGCGAGAAATTTGGTTTCTCTGTCGCCAGTACAGTGCCCAACAAGCGCTAGAAATGGGCTTGGTTAACTGCATTGTGCCAGTGGAACAATTAGAAGCAGAAGGCATCCAGTGGGCAAGGGAAGTTTTAGAAAAAAGTCCCATTGCCATTCGTTGTTTGAAAGCAGCATTCAACGCCGACTGTGACGGACAAGCTGGTTTACAAGAACTCGCAGGTAATGCCACCTTACTTTATTACATGACGGAAGAAGGAGCCGAAGGAAAACAAGCGTTTTTGGAAAAACGTCCGCCGAATTTTCGCCAATATCCTTGGCTTCCGTAGACTATCTCTTTGTGTCTTAGTGACTTAGTGGTGAAAAATTTTTTTAAACCACTAAGACACAAAGACACCAAGAATTATTTAGCAAAGCGAATAAGCTTTATTCTTAGTTGAGCTAAATACAAGTGAAAAGTCAGCCACTCGTCTTGGTTAGAAATGCAAAAATCGCTCCTCTTTTCAAGGAGCGATTTTTGACATATCAAGGTTATTTCTAGACCCATAATTGTTAAAAACAAATTTTATTTGGAAATTACTAGAGATTCACTTTTTACTGCCCACTTTCTCAGCGCCACACTCTGAAAAGCTTACTGTAAAAGGGTCTTGTATTCATTTGACCTTGACGAGTTTACTCAAAATTATACTTGACTTGAGTTGAACTCACACCAAAATTTTCTCAATCTAATATCAAAAGACTAATTTACCATTATCTTAGTTTTTAGCTGTTCAGAAGATGTGCAGCTAACTGTTTCTTCAATAGGATAAATAACTGTTATATTCATATCTGAAGTTATGACTGGTGTAGCATCTGGCAAACTCCAAGCATCTTCCAATCTTTCCCAAGAAGGAGCAAATGGAGGAAGTGCCAAAGAGCAAGCTTTCCAAGCTGCTTGAACTGGTGCTCCTAACTGCTGGCACATGCCTCCACGACGTCCCTCTGGCTGATAATAACGACAATATCTACAAGCAGAAGTCAAGTCTTTAATGCTTTTCATAATATATAGTGCCTTTGAAAGCTTATTTACATATCTAATTTCGCATATAGATATAAAAGCTGTTTTATACCAAAAAGTATATTTTGATGGACGTTATAGCGATCCCCGGGATAGAATTTGCTTTAGAATCTCTTTAGCTTCGTGTTATATATTTCAATTATTTTGTTAACAATGTGATACAAGCATGTCAAAATATTACGCACATTTGTTTTTGGCTAAAAATAACTAGGGATCAAGGCTAAAAATAAACTTTTTGATGCGTAGCGGTTTTTAGTTTATCAGGAAGTTGCACAGTTAGCGATTATGCAAGCTGTATATTTTTGCATGGTTTAGATCTGAAAAACGTATTTTATGTAACGTTTGAAGAGATCATTTGAATAAGTCAAAAGTTTCCATCCAAGGGTAGAAGAAATAACAAAAGATAAGGAGCATTTGGAAAAAAGCCTGAACTCAAGCGATTTGCCAGTTTGTAAAAGGGACTGGGGATTGGGGATTGGGAATTGGGAATTGGGTAAAGGTTAAAGGGTAAAGGGTAAAGTAATTTATTAACCTTTCCCCTTTTCCCCTTTCCCCTCTTGTTTTTCCGATGCCCCATGCCCTCTACTTAGCTGTTGCAGTTGCGATCGCCGTTATCTTCAAAAATTATTGGAGAAGCCTTTAGCAGCACACAAAGAACAAACACCCCAACGCTGGAGTTCGCCACCAGGTGTGGGACATTGGCACTCAGGACAAAGGGGTAAGTGATGCGATCGCTCTTGCATTGCTTCTGCCCAATTTTCAAAAGCTGCATTGGCACTCTTGGCAGTGGATTCAACATCATGGTGTCTGTTTATTTCCTCACCAAGATAACTTGGATGGTAGCGCGGTAGAAGCGTTTGTGGCTGATTGTTAGTTTCTTTAGCAGCGTACCATTCAGCAGTGGAAAAACGAATATCTACCAAAGGAGTAGGTAACACTGTATTTAACTTGACAAGTAAGCGCCGACGCTCAAAAGTTAAGTTCTGTGCCCAAGCAGCACTAGAAGTTGCTACTCGCAAAACATCGCGCTGAATCGACAAAGGGCGAGTATGAGCAGCAATTACTTTTCCGACAACTTCAGGCCAGCACTTGAGCAAACGTTGAAATGGCTGCTCTTGCAGCTTCGCCTGTAGTTGGAGAACACCTAAAATATCATTAACAGAATTAAACGACATCCTAGTAAAGGGGTGCCACAATTGCATTTGGATTATGCAATGAATCTATGCTAACTTTCGATAGCATCAGCATAAATGTATCTTTAAATAAAGCAATTGGCGATCGCTATTTAGCCAAAAGATGAAAAGCTGTTAGCTTTTAACTTGAGAATAATCCGGCAGTCTAAGTTTGAGGCAGATAGACAATGAATCAAAACCCTCTGGTAGATTCGAGTGTAAAATCCTCCAAAACACCCGAGTTAAAGCCAGCACTTGCAGCAGCACTCTCCAGTTTAGAAGTAGAACTAGATCAAGAACTAGCCCGTTATCGACGCACCCGATTTACACATAAAACATCATTACAACCCCGTCTGGGTATTTCGATGAGCGGTAAACTCCAACAGTTAACTGCAATCGCCACAACAGAGGTAAAAACTCAGCACGCACCAAGTGCAAACAATAGTGAAAAAATTTCTTTGCCACTATTCCCAAGCACGACACCACCAATATCTGAATCGGAATCAAATACCCAAGAGCAAGTGCCAACAACAGTGAAGGAAAACTCCTCACAACAGCACACTCTCGAAATGCCCTCAACCTCTGCTGTAGACAAAAAACAAACCACACCTATCCCTAATTCCGCCAGTATTGTGCCTGCAACGATTGGGGAAAATAAAAGTCAAAATCTTGTCTCGCAAAATAGCACCCCCAAGCCGCCTGATGATTATTTGGAATCATCAGAAGCACTGCTACGAAGTCTAGCAGAAGAACAACCCCCAACAAACAAGCGTAGTAATTCCAGCGACAGTCTGTTATCACCTTTAGGTATCGGCTCAATGCTGCTGCTATTGATGTCAAGTCTTACTCTTGGCTATGTAGTGTTTAATCCGAAAAGCTTACCGCATTTGAGTCTAAATGGTTTGTTTAAGAAAAACACTCTTGACTCAGCCACAAATACTGAAGGTACAGGCGCAGACAGCAATATCAAAACTGTAGCGGAACCAGAACTTACACCCATACCCAAGAATCCCAATCTAGCTGCTAGCGAATTTCCAGAGGTAAAAAACCCCAATGATGTAGTTGGTTTGCAACCCAAACCCAAACTAACGCCAATAGCGACATCTACACCCAGCCCAATTCCTGCCACAACTACTATTGCCCAGCAGGTACAGCCAACCTCAGCCCCGATGCCGCCAATTGCTACAACTACAACCCCCACCAAGCCAACTCCTACTCCTGCACCTAGTCCACAAAATTTAGATGATGCAGAAATAAAACCCTTGGCGGATGGATTTTATCATGTCGTTATAGATAATCAGAGTGTAGAATTGTTTGCCAAAATACGGCAGGTAATTCCTGATGCTTATTTAGCATCTGACAACAAATTAATTTATCTAGGAGCTTTTAAGACCAAACAGCAAGTCAAACAACACATGCAAATGCTACAGGCAAAGGGAATTAATGCCAAGGTGCAGCAGCCTTAAGGGGCAAAACAATACGATACGATGAGGTCATAAACTCACGCTTGGCTTGGTTGCTGACTGGCGAAAAGTAAATGGAGGGCCGATATGGGACTGATCGAACGGATCGGGCGGGTAATTCGTGCTAATATTAACAGTTTAATTGGGGCAGCAGAAGATCCAGAAAAGGTTTTAGAAAAAACCGTGATGGAAATGCAGGACGATCTGGTGCAATTGCGCCAAGGGGTAGCGGCAGCGATCGCTAGCCAAAAACGCACAGAACGGCAGGCAGCGCAAGCCGAGTCTGCTTCAGAAGAATGGTATCGTCGTGCCCAATTAGCCTTACAACAAGGCAACGAACTTTTGGCAAGGGAAGCTCTTAGTAAACGCCGTGCCTACCAAGAAACTGCTAAAGCCCTCTCTAGCCAGATTGAGGAACAAACCGACGTCGTGGCTAGGCTGAAAAAGGATATGCGCTCCCTAGAGCTAAAAATTACTGAACTAAGAACTAAAAAAGATATGTATATTGCTCGCGCCCGTTCAGCAGAAGCTGCCGTGCGCCTTCAAGAAATGCTGGAAGGTGTTTCTGGTACAAGTAGTCTAAATGCCTTTGAGCGCATGGAAGAAAAAGTTGAACAACTAGAAGCCCAAAAAGAAGCAATAGCAGTTACTGGTACAGATGAATTGGAAAAACGGTTTGCAACATTAGAGGCTAGTGTTGATGCCGAACTGTTACAAATGAAAGCACAGCTACCTAGTGGTACGGAAAATACGCAATCAATACCACAGCAATTACCCAAGACAGAGGATTAAGCCGGATTGGTCAATTACTAAGTTGAAAGAATATCTTAAGAATAAGGGTCATTGGTCATTTGTCATTGGTCATTGGTCATTGATTAGTAGTTTTAACTACTACCTCCCATATCCTGTCTTCATTTACTAATGAACAGCAGGACTGAAACAGTCCGGAAGGATTACATTGAAATAAGTAGCTGTAAAACAGTAAAAAAGCTAACTGCCAAACCAAGCGCGTAAATCTCAAAAGGAAAAACAAAGTTATGGGATTATTTGATCGCATTCGGCGAGTAGTCAGCGCCAACCTCAACGACATGGTCAGTAAAGCCGAAGACCCTGAAAAAATGCTGGAACAAGCCATCCTGGAAATGCAGGAAGACTTGGTACAGCTACGCCAGGGAGTAGCTCAGGCGATCGCTGCCCAAAAACGCACTGAAAAACAATACAATGATGCGCAAAATGAAATCAACAAGTGGCAACGCAATGCCCAACTTGCCCTGCAAAAAGGTGATGAAAATTTAGCACGCCAAGCGCTGGAGCGCAAGAAAACTTTTACAGAGACGGGTACTGCCCTCAAAGCCAGCCTAGAGCAGCAAACCGCTCAAGTTGAGAACCTCAAGCGCAATTTAATCCAGCTGGAAAGCAAAATTTCTGAGGCTAAAACCAAGAAAGAAATGCTCAAAGCCAGGATCACTGCTGCCAAAGCCCAAGAGCAACTCCAAGGCATGGTGCGGGGTATGAATACCTCCTCGGCAATGGCAGCGTTCGAGCGCATGGAAGAAAAAGTCTTGATGCAAGAAGCTCGTGCCCAATCAGCAGGCGAATTGGCTGGTGCAGATTTGGAACACCAATTTGCAGCTTTAGAAGCTAGTAGTGATGTTGACGATGAATTGGCAGCACTGAAAGCCCAAATGTCCCTACCAGGTGGTACATCAAATCAACCCCAACTGCCACCCGAACAAAGAACCACTCCTAAAGTCAATAATGAAGTGGTTGACGCCGAGTTGGACTCGCTACGCAAGCAATTGGATCAAATGTAATACTTTGATAACACCTTTGGAAACTAATCCCACACCTGTTGGTTGTGGGATTTTGCGTCATTTGTCAATAGTTAATTATTAATTATTATTAATGGTTAATAGTGAAAAATAACTATTGATCGCTTGCTATGGACGATTGACTACTTTGGGATAGAGTAATTTGTGTGTCAACCGAAAACGATACCACCTGATGGAGACTGAAATGAATAAGGGTGTAAAAGTTATAACTGATGCTGAGTTTGAAACCGAAGTATTAAAAGCTGAGGTGCCAGTATTGGTTTACTTTTGGGCTTCTTGGTGCGGTCCTTGTACATTAATGTCCCCAATGGTAAACTTTGCTGCCAATACCTACAGCGATCGCCTAAAAGTGGTGAAAATGGAAATCGATCCGAATCCAGTCACCGTCAAACAATACCAGGTAGAAGGAGTACCTGCCCTCAGGCTCATTCAAGGAGACAAAATATTAGCATCCACTGAAGGAGTCATTGGTAAAGACAAATTAGTTAACCTCTTAGATACTCACTTAAACTAGTCAATAGTCCAGAGTCCAGAGTCAAAAGTCCAAAGTCAAACACTTTTTGACCCTTGACCCTTGACTATTGACTATTGACCATTGACTAAAATGCAATTTGCCAAACGTTTACAACCCCTACAATCAAATGTATTTGCTGATATGGACAGAGCCAAGGCAAAAGCTTTGGCTGCTGGACAGCAATTGATAGATTTATCGCTGGGATCTTCGGATCTGCCAGCCGCAGCACACGCGATCGAAGCGATCGCTCAGTCTCTCTACGATCCGAGTACCCACGGCTACTTACTGTTTCACGGTACGCAAGCATTTCGCAAAGCAGCAGCCCAATGGTACGAGCAAAAATTCGGCATTTCCGTAGATCCAGAAACAGAGGTGCTACCGCTAATCGGCTCTCAAGAAGGCACTGCCCATTTACCACTAGCAGTTCTTAACCCAGGAGATTTTGCCCTGTTACTCGATCCGGGTTATCCCTCCCATGCAGGCGGAGTTTACTTAGCTAGTGGTCAAATTTACCCAATGCCACTACTAGCGGAAAACGATTTTTTACCAGTTTTTGCTGATATTCCCGTACATGTCTTGGCACAAGCGCGGATGATGGTGTTAAGCTACCCACACAATCCTACTAGCGCGATCGCACCATTATCCTTTTTCCAAGCAGCTGTTGCATTTTGTCAGCAACACAATCTCGTCCTGGTTCACGATTTCCCCTACGTTGATTTAGTATTCGAGGAAATCGGGGACTGGGATAAAAATCTTCCCAATCCCCCATCCCCAATCCCCAATCCCCAATCGCTTGCTCCCTCAATTCTCCAAGCCGATCCAGATAAAACCGTTTCAATTGAATTTTTTACTCTTTCCAAGTCCTATAATATGGGCGGCTTC
This sequence comes from Fischerella sp. PCC 9605, assembly GCF_000517105.1. Lineage (GTDB taxonomy): Bacteria > Cyanobacteriota > Cyanobacteriia > Cyanobacteriales > Nostocaceae > PCC9605. The sequence goes on from NZ_KI912149.1 coordinate 1,219,168, forward strand.
CGCATCGGTTATGCCATTGGGAATGCTGAGTTAATCCGTGCTTTGCGTCAAGTCAAAGCAGCAGTTGATTTTAATCAGTATCGCGGAATTTTAAATGGGGCGATCGCAGCCCTCAGCGGGCCGCAAGATGGCGTCAAAACAGCTGTCAATACCTTCCGCCAACGCCGGGATGTCTTTGTTAATGCTTTACATCGCATTGGTTGGCAACTTCCCAAACCTAAAGCCACAATGTACGTTTGGGCAAAGTTACCAGAACCTTGGAGCCAAGATTCTGTAGAATTCTGTACTCAACTAGTCGAAAAAACAGGAGTAGCAGCGTCACCTGGTGCTGGTTTTGGCAAATTCGGGGAAGGCTATGTCCGCTTTGCCTTAGTGCATGAGCCACCCGTATTAGAAACTGCTGTACGGAGAATTGCGGAGTTTTTGTAGCTATGGGATGGCTATGTAGCTGCACGCGATCGCCTTCTGAGTTTTCTAGACCAGCGTAAACCCTCTAATTCAACGTGAGTTCGACGGGTTGAAAAATGTACAAAAAAAAGCTGAGACTGTATTTGGATAAAAAATACGCATGATGTCTCAGCAATGGAAAATATTGTATCTCGGTTGGATGTGACACAGATTTTTTGCGATGTAGATGATTTTTGCTCCTCATGGGAGAAGATGTGGCAACAAGTACCTCAGCTACCGTTAATGAGCGGTGAACGCCGCAGTAGCTCCAGGATGCACATCAGCGAGGTCATAACTATCGCTCCGCGCATTTCATGGCAGTGGTTATAAGACTTTCAAGGAGTTCTATACGTTGCATGTACTGCCTGGTTGGCGTGGAGCTTTTCCAAACTTGGTTAGCTACAGTAGATTTGTTGCATTAATGCCGTGGTGTTTGATGCTGTTGTGTTGTTAACGTGAGTTCGACGGATAGGAAGGGGCAAAAAGCTTGCTATGTAAGAATTGCTCAACTGGGATTCACGGCAGCGATCGCGCACAGTGGCGCAGACGAGCACGACGATTAATTGAGAAGAGGTAAAAAGTGACAAAAAAATGCCGAAACTAAAAATATCTAAGAAAAATCAAGGTTTCGGCTATGTCTACTATTGTATCTCGCCTCGACATCACACAAATTTTCTGCGATGTAGATGATTTTTGCTCCTCATGGGAAAACCTTTGGCAGCAAATACCACAATTACCATCAACTACGTAAACGTGCGTTTAAGCGAGTCGGTCTATGACCATCTCAAAAATATTTGTCAAATCGAACCAGATCGTCATCGTAGTCCATTTAACTTTTTGGTGAATTTAATGGCTGATGAGCGCGGCTTATACCTATTTGCCCAAAAAACCTGCCATTGACATTTTATCCAAAAGATTTGCCTGCTCTACCTCCTGCCATTTTTTAGTCCTGTCGAACTCACGTTCTTTTAGGATCTCTAAAAGAAATTGCCGAAAGCAAGAAGTTCAAATTTCCCTCAAAACTCAAACTTCCTGCCAACGAACTGTATAAACTATTGAGTCGGGAACAAGAAGGATTTGTAATTGAATCTTCCACACATCAGGCATTGAAAACTAAAAACATAGTTATTGGCTTACCTCTAGACTATCCCCATTTCTGGAATGAACAATCAGAAGATGACATCCGCCAACAGGTATTAGAAGATCCGCAAGCTTGGAGAAGTGCGCTAGGACGCTCCCTAACTCCTCAAGGCTTAATCATACCCGTAGTACCTCACTACCGAACATTTCCTTGGGTAGCTGTGGCAGGTAGACGGATTTTTACACAATTAGAAATAGTTTTTAGCGATCGCTACTTTATGGCATCCAGTGAATTGAATTTTCTCAATACTATTCTGCTTGAAAACGAAGCAGAGTAAAAATCACACATTCAGACACAATCACATGACGGATGACTACCGCTTTGTACGAATACAAAGAATTTTTTCGTTAAAATTTGTATTAAACTTCAGGTGCTTCTGGGCAAAAGTCAAGCGAAACATTTATATCAAAATTTTTGTAATTTGTGCTATTTTGATTTTTTAATGAATTAGGTAATGATAAAAAGTGTAAACTAACTTTAATTTGAAGTTTACCTTTTTGTCTGCAATTATTACCTATCGTTAGAAGCTCACATTGAATTCCTGGTTTGAGTAAAAATTTCCATTCTACTCGATTAAATATTCCCTGGGTATTGACTTCTTTGAAATATTTTTTTATCAATGAATTGTGACTGCCAAAGTTTAAATCATTAGCTTTTGGTAAAAAATCTTGAATGATTTTGTCTTTCATTTGAGTGACTTTAAATTTAGCATTATCTAATAAAAGCACATCATTTTCGCTATTCAGTTGCTGAAATTTGTTTGGTAGAAACATATAATGCACCTTTTTGGTAAATGGGTTATATTAGCATTGCTAATGAGTCAAATCAAATAACAAATAATACATTTATTGGATATTTATTAGCTGATTTATATAAAAATTGATTTATAAATTTACCTCATTTTATATTCTTAGCTTTGTGCTATTTGTGGTTCTTAAAAGAACGGCCACAGATGCATACAGATAAACACAGATTCAACGTTACTTTACTATAAAGACAATAGACTATGCAGTATACAATGATTGAGATAAACTAACAACACCATTACTAACAATTACTTCATGCTTCTCAGCTATTGGAATAACATCAGATATACCAATCACAGGCAGTAAATGATCATATAAACTCATTGCTTGCAAACAACTATTAATAGAACTAACAGCTTGATTATAAGTCGCAATTTTTTGCTCTACCTCACTCAACAATCGCTGATTATTAACAATCTTTTCCTCAGCTTCTTGTTGTAATGTTTTTTCTAAATAAGCACGTGCCTGGGAATACTGCTGCAAAATTTCATCTGCTTGTTTATCTGCCATCAGTAATAACTGGGTTTTGAGAGTTTGGTTGATGGTTTGACGAAAAGTTTTGCGGATGGTTTGGGAAACTTTCGGTTCAAAATCTAACTTTAACAACTGCCTAATTGCAGGTTCTGCTTCTACTATGCTTTCGCAGTCGTAAGCTTGGGAGGTTTGCTGCAATATTTGCCGAAATTGATATATAGAAAAAGTCCCTTCATCATAAAATCTGGGACTTTCTCGAACAAAGCGATCGCACTCTACCCGCGCCTCATTCACCAAACTCAGTGAAACTACTTTTTCTAGCGCTTGCAACTCTTGCTCAATCCCGCCATCGTTACCCAACAAGCGATACAATTGGCGATAGTAATCTGACTTGCAAATCTTCTCAATCAAACGCTGGAAGAAATTTGCAACTACTTCCTGGCAAGACTCGACTAAAATATCTTCTAACTGATTCGCTAAATAATAAAGCGCCTCTACTAAAATGGCAATTAAAGGTGCAGTCGCATTGCGGGAATGACTCAAAGTTGCACGGCTATAAGCATTAGCAACAGAAAAGGTGTTTAGCAACTCATCCAAACGGCTAATCATCCTTGATTTTAGATCGCGAAAATCTGCCTCAAAATATTCACTTCCGTTTGTTACTACTTTGTTAACTTCTTCAGTAATGTGCAGACGAAAATCGTTACCTACTTGCTGTAGTTGCTGGTTGAGGCGTTGTAACTCCTGCGCTTTCATTGCCTCGATTTGGCGGGGTTGACTGTCTAAATTTCGTTGTAATACCTGATAGTTTTTCTTGAGTTGAATGCAAATATCTTCTAAATCATTAGCGAGATTTTTAAATAATTGCGGACGCTTTTCTTCAGTAAGATAACGGGTAATAGCAGTCCTAAATTCTTCAATGCCGCTGTCTCGAATTAGCTGGTTAATTAGTGGCATTCCTTGTTCTGCTAAAATCCGCACATAGTTTTCATTTGGAGTTTCATAGCTATTAACAGAAATGCGAAACTTACTAGGTAACAACTTACCGGAGTTAGCACAGTAACGCAGAAACTCATTTACAAACTGCGGTGTTTCTTCTCTTTCATCCCAACCTTTGACACTCTCGGAAAACACACAGTCTAACCTAAACCGATCGTTGCCACTGGTATTTTTGATTTGACTGCCGTAAAAACCTAGCAAGCCACTGGTTTTATAAACCCTGCTTGTATCCCGAAACTGGTTGCTAATCAAATCATCCAGACGTTGGTGTAGCTGAGTGTTGTACCAAGTTTCATCAATGCGATTGAAGACGTAGAAAACGCGATCGCGTATTCCCCCATTTTCCTGCATCATCTCTAAAAGTTCCGTTTCTTCCTTCGTCATGTCACCCGCTGACGCAGGTTTCAGCACACATACCACCACCGAAGTATCCTGATGTTGAATTTTGGCGTAAGTTAGTTGTGCATCCTTCTCTACTGGTGCATCAATTCCTGGAGTGTCTATAATTACATTGCCATCCTGCAACAAGGGATGATGGCAATAATATTCAATTCGCTTCAAAACTGCGCTATTGCTACCACGCCGTGCATAACTAGCAGCTTCCTTGAGATTGGTAAAGTTAAATTGCTCCATTGAGTATGTGGCATTATTTACCGTGTGGATGTGTTGGCGGTTTGTCACATACCCTTCCAGCAGCAGCATCAATGCCTTCGCCTGTTTCGCCCGTTCCGATTTACTCTCGCCGCCTTCTTGCTGAATAATGGTTTCGCATCCTTGACGCAGCAGATTGATAACTTCCACTTGGTTGATATTGGCTATTGTTGTAAATCCTAACTGCTGACATAGAGAAACCGCTTGTTCTCGAATTTCCGCTTCACTCAAAAATGTTAAAACAACTCGTTCTTGATCTGGTTGTGCATATTCAATTTTGCATTCTGTGCCTGTAGCGTGTCCCTCTGCACTATACAACAATTCTCTTTCCAGCAATGCATTAATTAGCATTGACTTACCCGCACTAAACGCACCTGCAAACACAATTTCAAACTTCGGAGATATTGCTTTACCAAGAGATGTTTGTATTGGTGTAATGTCATGCGATCGCAAAGATGGTTCTTGCTGTAAAAGTTGTAATAACAACTCGACTTGTTCTTTCAAATTTTGGCATTGGGGCGGCAAAGCTACCATATAGAGCAATTTATAAATATTACTGTTAAAGCTTTTACGTATATTTTATGGCTTTTAATTGCTCTATAGCTTCAGTAATCTTACTAAGAAATTTCCAAGATTTTGTCTTACTCAGATGATATGCTTGTAACTAAAGAATACACTAAATGCAATATTTTTATAAGCAAAATTACTATTAGAAATCAAAAGATTTGTAAAGAACCTATGAATGTTGTTGCTATTAGGCTCAAACCTAACGAAGATTTAAGACAAACTTTAAAAAACTTCGCACTCAATCAAAATATCAAAGCTGGATTTATCTTAACTGCAATTGGCAGCCTCAAACAAGCAACTATTCGTTTTGCCAATCAGGAAATTAGTACAGTATTAACCGATAAATTTGAAATACTTTCTCTTAACGGTACAATTGCAAACACAGGCGTTCATCTTCACATTGCCATTGCCGATCAACAAGGCAAAACTATCGGCGGACATCTTGATGATGGATGTATTATCTACACAACAGCTGAAATAGTCATTGGGATCGCAGAAGATTTTACTTTTCTCAGAACCATTGACGAACAAACAGGCTATAAAGAATTAGAAATTATTCCAAATTTACGTCTAACGTGAATTTAATAAGGTTGGTAATCGGTAATAGGTAAATGAAAGCAAAAGCTGCTGCATACTAAGTATCCCAATTTTGCCAATGATGAAATATATCATTTGGGCTAACAGTACCGCGACAGTTAGTGGGATGTTTAATCCTTGACATTGCTTATCGTGCTTGATGACTTGTCAATCCAAGCAATGGTTCTGGATGTAATTCTATCTGTCGGATACTGCATGAACATCTTGAGGAAGATGTGGAGCATTCCACAAATTTAGTATCAATCAAATCGGGAGGTCAAAGCAAGCATCCTGGTAAAGGAGACTTATTCAATGAATTTAAAAGCGGTTTGGGGACTGTTCCAAGAAACATTTAGTGAATGGCAAAAAGATAAAGCGTCGCGGTTGGCGGCTGCATTAGCTTATTACACGATTTTTTCTATTGCTCCATTGCTGATTATTGTAATTGCGATCGCCGGTGCGGTATTTGGGGAAGCAGCGGCAAGTAACGCAATTTTCAACCAACTTCAAGGTTTAATTGGCCCTGAAGGCGCAAAAGTTATTCAAAATGCAATTGCAAATGCTAGCCGGCCGCAAGCAGGGACTATCGCTTCACTTATTAGTATTGTTGTTTTGATTTTTGGTGCTACTGGTTTATTCACAGAGTTACAAGATGCTCTCAATACTATTTGGGAAGTGCAACCCAAACCAGGAAAAGCCATGAAAAACATGGTTCGCCAACGCTTTTTATCGTTTGCGATGATTCTGGCGATTGGCTTTTTATTGCTAGTATCCCTGGTGATTAGTACGGTACTGGCAGCGCTGATTAACTATTTTCAAAATCTATTACCAGGTGTTGATTTTCTTTGGCAGTTTGTCAACTTTTTCCTTGGTTTTGCCATTACCACGGTGCTATTCGGGTTAATTTTCAAGGTTTTGCCGGATGCCAAAATTACTTGGAAAGATGTTTTAATTGGAGCTGCGATTACCTCGTTGTTGTTCTCCATCGGTAGGTATGCACTGGGACATTATCTGGGTAATGCTACTTTTGGCTCTACCTACGGAGCAGCTGGTTCAATAGTGGTTATCCTTGTTTGGGTTTATTATGCTGCTCAGATATTATTTTTCGGAGCAGAATTTACCCAAGTTTATGCTCGCAGATACGGTTCTCGTATTGTCCCAGCTGATTATGCCATGCCTTTGAGTGAGAGCGATCGCCTGCAACAAGGAATGAAAGCAAATAGCACCACCAATACTCAAACATCTTCCTCCGAATCGATCGCTAGCTCTCTGCGGCGCTTTGCTGGTGCTAAACGCTTAAAAAGGAAACCAAAAAATCGCCGCTAAACTTCTTGCAGAAGTCAGCCAAAGGGGAAGGGATAACAATTGAGAAACCTTTCTCCATTTCCCTTTAACCTTTTCCCCTACAGAAGGTTGTTGACCTACAGGCTACAGTACAATATGACGGTTGTACTCTGTGGCGGACTGTGATTGAGCGTTATACCTTGCCCGAGATGGGCAATTTGTGGACGGAAGCATATAAATTCAAAACCTGGTTGCAAGTAGAAATCGCTGTTTGTGAGGCGCAGGCGGAATTAGGTTACATTCCAGCCGAGGCGGTTGAGGAAATTAAGGCAAAGGCGAATTTTGACCCCCAAAGGGTATTGGAAATTGAGGCTGAAGTCCGTCACGATGTCATTGCTTTTTTGACAAATGTCAATGAATATGTAGGCGATGCTGGACGCTACATTCACTTGGGTTTAACCAGTTCCGATGTGTTGGATACAGCTTTAGCATTGCAACTCGTTGCTAGTCTAGATTTATTGTTGCAACATCTGCAAGCATTAATTGATGCGATTCGTCAAAAGGCCAAAGAACATCGTTACACAGTGATGATCGGACGTTCTCATGGTATTCACGCCGAACCCATCACCTTTGGTTTTAAGCTAGCGGGATGGTTGGCAGAGGTATTGCGCCATCAAGAACGCCTGCAAATTCTGCGGCGAACTATTGCTGTTGGTAAGATTTCCGGTGCAGTGGGAACCTATGCCAATATTGAACCGCGTGTGGAAGCGATCGCTTGCCAAAAACTCGGACTCCAACCAGATGCTGCATCGACACAGGTAATATCACGCGATCGCCATGCCGATTTCGTGCAACAATTAGCTTTAGTTGCAGCCTCCATAGAACGCTTTGCCGTTGAAATTCGTAACCTGCAAAAAACCGATGTTTTGGAAGTAGAAGAATTCTTTGCTAAGGGGCAAAAAGGCTCCTCGGCAATGCCCCACAAGCGCAACCCCATCCGTTCTGAAAGACTCACAGGCATGGCCAGAATTATTAGAGGTCATGCCGTAGCAGCTTTGGAAAATGTTGCCCTCTGGCATGAGCGGGACATCTCTCACAGTTCTGTAGAACGAGTGATTTTGCCTGATGCTTGCATTTTGACGCATTTTATGCTATTGGAGACAACCGACCTAGTGCAGAACCTGCTGGTTTATCCAGAGAACATGGCGCGGAACATGAACGTCTATGGCGGCGTTGTGTTTAGTCAAAGAGTTCTACTCGCGTTGGTAGAAAAGGGAATTACCCGCGAGGAAGCATATAAAATTGTGCAAGAAAACGCACACACAGCTTGGAACCAGCCAGAAGGCAATTTTCGTGACTTGATTAGCAAAGACCCGCGCGTCACCGAAAAATTGTCACCAGCCGAAATCGAAGCATGTTTTGATCCGCAAAACCATCTGCGGCATTTAGAACAGGTTTACCAAAGACTAGGAATCTAATACCATTTCACAAAATTCGTAAAAGGGATCGGGGATTAGGAATTGGGTAAAAATAAGTCAAAAGCATGCCCTCGAGCGCAGCGAAGGGTTAAAAGCTAAAAGTAAAAAGAAAGAATTTTTTCTTTTACCTTTTTACTTTTTACTTTTCCAGTTCCTTTGCCCCTTGCCCTATGCCCTAATCCCTAGTCCCCAGTCCCTAGCGTGTCCTCCTTGTCTCCCCGCCAAATGTATCAGACTTATAGTGAAACGGTATAAAATCACTGTGGATTTTTCAGCTATTGAATGCTGCTAATCGTTTAATCTACTACTAAATATATTTCACGTTTGAAACGTTAAAAAATATATGGGAAAATGCAAGCGTATTGGCATTCTTACTAGTGGAGGAGATTGCTCTGGTTTGAATGCGGTTATAAGAGCTGTTGTCCATTGTGCTTGTGTCCAAGGTTGGGAAGTACTGGGAATTCGTCAAGCAACTCTGGGATTAATGGCGCGTCCACCGCAAGTCACCAAACTGGAAATCGACTTAGTTGATCCGCTACTAACTTCTGGTGGAACAATGTTAGGAACCACCAACACAGGCGATCCTTTTGCTTTTCCTATGCCTGATGGCAGTGTATGCGATCGCTCCGAAGAAATTATTGCTGGCTACCATCAACTAGGTTTAGATGCTTTGATTGGGATTGGTGGCGATGGTAGCTTGGCTATTTTGCGTCGCTTGGCACAACAAGGCGGTATTAATTTAGTGGGTATTCCCAAAACGATTGATAATGATATTGGCATTACCGAACATGCCATCGGTTTTGATACGGCAGTTAATATTGCCACAGAAGCACTCGATAGGTTACATTTTACCGCTGCTTCTCACAGTCGAGTCATGATTTTAGAAGTGATGGGTCGTGATGCCGGACACATTGCCATTGCTGCGGGAATTGCTGGGGGAGCAGATGTGATTTTAATTCCAGAAATTCCTTACACGATTGACCACATTTGCTCCCAAATTAAACAGCGCCAAGACAAAGGCAAGAACTATTGTTTAATTATTGTTTCTGAGGCAGTTCGTACTCAAGACGGTGAAACTCTCACAATGACAAATCGTTTGGGTCAATCTCGATATGGTGGTATTGGTCAATACTTAGCCGACCAAATTAGCGATCGCACTGGTACGGAAACGCGAGTCACAGTGTTAGGACACATCCAACGGGGTGGAACTGCTTCACCACTAGATCGACTCGTAGCTGCTGCCTTTGGTGTAGCAGCGGTAAATCTCATCGCCGAAGCTAAATATGACTACATGGTGACATGGCAAAATCGCCAGGTTGTCAGTGTGCCAATTGCTGAGGCGATCGCTCAGTATAGAGCTGTTAACCCAGAGGATACTTTAGTCAAAACTGCGCGTGGTTTGGGTATTTATTTGGGAGATTGACATTTGTAAAGTTGTTGCACTGCAACATCCCTACTGTTGACAGATGTTTGACAATCACCAAACCCGGAGGAAAGAGGGACTCTAAGCTCAGTATCAACAAAAACTAAAGCAATGTCATAGTTTTAAGTAACAATTGATACTTAAAAACTCTTTAGGTTAGCCCTTGAAAGCGAAAAAAGTACCCTCCAAGGGTACTGTGTATTCTTGAAACCCCTCATAAAATAGGCTCATGCATGTGTGAAGAGACTGAGGGGGCATAAAATCGGAACTTTACATCTGCGCTTGGAGTTTCATGGCAAGCTCTCTGGTATTAGGCCTAGTTCTAAATTTTCATCTACCAACAAAAAATCAGAGGAGATGGCTTATGGCTGAAGAGTGGCAATGTACGTGCAAGAAAGTAGAGCCAAAGAAACCTGAACCTGAACAGAAGCCCGATAACAGCATATTTTTGATACTTCTCGCATTCCTTGCGGTTCTCGGTCTTGGCGGTCTCGGTTACGAAAAAGCAAGCCACCTAAACTCACATACCCATCCACCTCACAGGAGCGAAAATTGAAAGACGAGGCGCGCCGGAATTATTTATGGACAGAGTATAATAAAATTTGCCCGATCGAGAGCACTTTGCGATCGCACGCTCGCAAAGCGCAAAAACTCTGCCAAACTCTCATTCAGTCAGGAATTCGCGTCCACTTTATTATTTAACCTTCCTTGCGGGAAGTCCCCAGGTTCCGTAAACTACACCTGGGGATGAATCTTGGGCAGAATCTAATCAACTAGGCAGAGAGTCTTGCTGCTTGATATATTTCTTCAGCACATCAAGCGATACTCCGCCACTAGAATTCACAAAATATGAGCTTGACCAAAAAACAGGCTTCCAATAGTGTTTGTCAATGTGTGATTTGAACTCCTTGCAGAAGAAACGTCAGAAACCTCGCACGTAGCGGCTATCGGAGTGCGTAGGTAGTTCATTGGAACTCGACTGAGTTTACCTAAATACAATTACTGGGAAATTCCAGTCAAAGTAATGCCCGGATATCCCAACACTGCGATCTCTCAAACCAAAAGCATCAGTAGTATATATACTGAAAAATAGATAGTTTTCGCGACGAATATAACCGCTCAGCGCTCGTGCGGAGAAATTGTACGGGAAATTCGATAAGAATGCACAAGACAACTGTGTTTCTGGCTTAAGAGATTTTTGCTTGCATGTTGTCTGCTTCAATTTCCACACAACGTATTCTTCATAGCCTTTTTGAGAAGGATTGGTGAGTGCAAGAAATAAAGGAATCAGTAGCAAACCGATGATAGGAAGAATTCGTACGGACGGTTTGTGCAAAGGCGCTTGCTGAGGTAGCGGATGATTCAAATCCAAGGAGGTTGAGTATTGTTCCTTAGTGTTCATAATGACCACTCCATTGCTTCTGGAACGGAATTTTGTTGCCACCATTCGAGTTGCTGTCGTAGCAAAGTGGCTACCTCGTCATCAAAAAAACTGGGTTACTGCCTAGACGGATCGGGTTGACACCGTTTTCGGTATCGCAACTGTCTTTCAACTAGATAAACTCGTGACTTTCGCGATCGCCCTTGAGAGAAAACTTATTGGTTTACTGATAGTAGGTTTGTAAGTCTGAGGCATTACGCAGCAAACTAATCCATTAAAACAGCAACTTGCTCTACATCTTGCAGGAATTAATTGCGGAGGGCGATCGTGGTTGTTTCTGCTTGTTGAGTCTGTGTTACCAATTGCTCCACAGCTACTTATAGCTGCGTCAATGTTTTCAAAACGGCATTGTGTATCTTGTGCCAAAGCCAGGCACGCAACAGTTGCTTCAAGTAGTTCAGGTATTGCCAATCAGCTTTTTCAATATCGAAAGTGATTGTTAAACTGTGTTTTTGCCATTGACAAGGTTATCTAGCCAAGAGCGCTGCTGGTGCAGAAGCTGCTGGAGATTGGGAATAGTTTGTGTTTTAAAGTTATTAACATTTGCTTGCTGTTGAGCTAATTTCCACTCAAATTGGGGCAAGTCTTTAGCCGCTTCAGTAGCAATGGACTCTAGTACATCTCGCAGTTTTCCCAGAAACTGCCGAGCAGCTGTTAAATTTTTAGTCTGCACTAACTCCAGTATAATCTGTTCTATTTCTAATCTTTCGATTAAAAGGGCGATCGGGATACTGCCTGAACCAAAACAGCAAGAAACGATCAACAAAATGATTGGAGAAAATTTATTGAATTTTGAAATAGTCACAACTGGAAGTGTGTGGCGAAGTAAATGCAATATCCATGAAAGATTTGCAGCATCTATTGTGACTAAATTTCCTTCTACAAAAGTTATTGTACCAAGATATGAACCTGCTTATGGTGCGAGTTTGTTGGCTTTGAAGAGGTTAGCAGGGGAATGGTAATTTTGAGGCGATCGCACCTTACACAATCGGCTCGACTAAATTTGTCAAAATTGGAATAACATAACTGAGTGGTCAATCCCTTGGCTAGGAAACATCTATCATATGACAAAAGTCACAGCGCAAGAAATAGCACGCTTTCGCTCTCAATTGGCAGAAGATTCAGCAGTGATGGAAGCACTGGATCTGATTGAGGATTGTGAAGGCGATTTAGAAGATGCAGCAATGACATTAGCTATTCGAGCCGGACAAGAACCAGAAAGAGCAAATTCAGAGTGGTTAGACGCATTGGCAAGAAAGTGGCGTGCTGTGATTTGCGAACAAGGATTTCGCGATGACTTGCTCAATGGCTCAGTCAAGGGAATAATGGAACAGTTGAAAACAATGCCGAGTTTTCCGCAAATTTTGGCAACACCAGTTTTAATGTATGTCCTCAAGCAAGGCGTAAGCTCTTTTTGTGAGCCGTTAGATGAGGTGTTGGAGTGAGGATCGTTTTTGGTTGTTGGTTGTTTGTTGTTTGTTGTTTGTTCCAATCAGCCACCAACTACTAACTACTAACTACTAACCACTAACTAATAACCACTGATACCCTGTTAATTAGGACAAAACTTTAATGTCAGACAACAGTTGTTACATTCAATGAATTACCTTGTTGCTGTATTAGCAGACCGCATCCAAGCAGAATCAGCTTACTTAGCCTTAGAGCAAGAAAGCATAAAAGGTACAATTTTGGGAAAAGGCTACAAAACGGCTGATGAGTTTGGTTTGATCGACCCTAAGGAAGTAGCCATAAAGCAGGCAAGATTCATGGCATTCTGGCTAATACCCTTTGGATTTTTTGCAGGAGCAACTTTCAGTCTCATCACTGGGTTGAATACCTTTGCTTGGGCAGGTGAAGTTGGTAATCATGTTGTTGGAGGATTACTAGGGGCCGCCAGTGGTGCTTTGGGTAGTGTATTTGTCGGTGGTGGAGTCGGCTTAATTTCTGGTAGTGGTGATGCTTTACCCTACCGCAACCGCTTGAGTGAAGGTAAATACCTAATAGTAGTGCAAGGCTCTGAAAGTGTTACCCGTGAAGCAACTCGGATCTTACGTCAGTTTGAGCCAGAAAATATTCAAGGTTACAAAGAATAGTTGTTAGTTATTCGTTATTTGTTGTTTGTTGTTTGTTAACCATCAACTACCAACCACCAACTACCAACTACCAACCACCAACAAAATTATTTAATAATGCTACCAAGAGAAGAACTTTTAAAAGGTGTTGAAAATCGAGATACTGTTGCTCGTGTAATCGATCAAGCTGAACAAGCTATTAAAACTTGGGAAGTGGTTTTGACGGATTTTCTTTCTCCCCCAGAGTTAGCGGAAATCCAACAGGTATTTAGTCGGTTAACCGAGGTGCAATTACTGGTATGGGGAGGATATCCGCAAGCAGAACGCCAGAGAATAGCGATCGCTCGTTCCGAACTTCCCTTAGATATATCTCAAGTCGCTGTCGCCGCGTTGGATATTGCTGGTAATTTTCTGTTTGATACTGCTACTCACCGCGATTTTTTAGGGGCAATATTGGGAACTGGCATTATCCGCGAAAAGACGGGGGATATTATTGTACTGGGAGAACGCGGAGCGCAGGCAATTGTCGTACCGGAATTGGTGGAATTTTTAGAGATAAACCTCAAGCAGGTGCGTTCAGTTCCCGTCAAAACTCAGCGCATTGATTTAAGCGAGTTAAAGGTAAGAGAACCAAAGAAAAAAGAATTAACTACCGTCGAAGCTTCCTTGCGACTGGATGCGATCGCCTCTGCTGGCTTTGGCATGTCCCGCAGTAAAATGGTGGAACTGATTGATGGTGGTGATGTACGCGTCAATTGGAAGGAAGTAACCCAAGCTAGTTCTCAAATTAAAACAGGCGATTTAATCGCCATTCGTGGTAAAGGACGTTTAGAAGTTGGGGATATTGCTGTCACTAAAAAAGACAGATATCGCGTTCAACTGACTCGTTATATGTAGAGTTAGTAGTTAGTAGGTATTAGTTGGTTGTTGACCACTAACCACTAACCACTAACTAATGACAAATGACTAATGACAAATGACTCTTATACCCTAAACTGTTTTTCCAATATATTCAGCAGAGTTTTGCGTGGAACAATACCAGCTAATTTTGTGATTAAGTGAGTGCTAAAGCCGCCAATGACAACTGTAGAATCTCCTCTTTCCAAAGCTTTGAGGGTTTCGCGCACTACTTCTTCTACTGTAGATACTTCATTTGTTCTACTTGCAAGTTCTGGAGGGAAATTAGCTTCTGTAAAAAAGTTTGTTTCTGTTGGCCCTGGACAAGATACTAGAACGCGGATACCATACTGACGATTTTCTGCCCACAATGCTTCACTAAAACTGCGAACAAAAGCTTTGCTGGCAGCATAAACAGAAAGGTAAGGTATGGGTTGAAATGCAGCCAAAGAAGATACATTAATTATGCTTCCAGAACGACGTTCTCGCATCAGGCGCATAAACTTATGAGTTAAATCTACCAATGCCAAAACGTTCAATTGCACCATCTTAATTTGCCGTTCTTCATCTGCTTCAGCAAAGTCTCCATAGTCGCCAAAACCAGCATTGTTGATTAATAAATCAATTGTTAATCCCTTTTCTTTTGTGAAATCAAACACAGCACCAGTAGCACCCGGTTCTGTGAGGTCTTTAACTATAACGTCAACTTGAATATGATATTTTTCTCGTAGTTGCTTTGCCAGTTCATTCAATTCTTCTTCTGAACGAGCGACGAGAACAAGATTTGTATTGCGTGCAGCTAGTTCCTCAGCAAAGGCTTTACCAATACCAGCAGAGGCTCCTGTAATTAAAGCAGTTGGCATTTTAAATATTATGAGAATTCGTTAATCTTTTTACAGATATTAACAATACTTGCAGCAAGTTTGACCCGCCTATAGTCATATACCCAAAGGCAAAAGCTTCACTGAGTAAGTTTTGTAAATTTTTGGTTACTGACGGGAATACTAAAATCATAAAATACTGAGTATTTTTATGTACCGTCTCAACAAACGAGCTTTTGAAATCTTACGTGCCGAAGTTCAAGAATGTAGCAGTGATGGCGAGATTGGCAAAACCGAGCGCCAAATCGTTATGAAACGTTTAGAAAAACTGCGGCGAGAAAAAGGTCATCCCGTCAATGTAGATGAACTGCGCGACACAGTTGTAGACGTATTTCCGCAATTCAGCGAGAAGGCAATAAAGCAAGCTGCAAGAGCTAATCAGCCACCTGGTATTTTCAGCAAAATAAAATGGGTGACTATTATAGTAACAAGTATAACTGGGGTTATGTGGGTAATAAATTTACCCTATCCGATGATTCGCTTATCTGTAGCCAAAACAGCACCAATCTTGCTGTTACCCAGTTTTATGAGTATGGATCGTAACTATCGTGGGGCATTAAACTACGTTGAACAAGCAGATCAGTTAGTAAACCAAGCTACAAGCCAAGCTGATATTGAACGTGGTGCCGAGAAAGTCAAAGAAGCACAAAAGCATCTGGACAACCTACCAGTTTGGTTTTTAGGGTATTCTCCTCAAGCTTACTGTAGCTTATTTGGTTGCACTTGGAAGTTTACCTTAGATGAATTTGAAGATGCTCGTCGCAGGGTAGCGCGGATGGATGCGAAGGTTTTTCAAGAAAAAAATGCTTTTACGCTATTAACAGACGCAAAAACAGCTCTTCAGACTGCAAAGCAGCAATACGAACAAACTAAGAATGCACAAGAGCAACAAAAAGCGATCGCATCTATGCAAGCAGCGCTGGATACTCTAGAGCAAATACCTAAAGAAACACTAGCAGGAAAAACGGCACAAACAAAGCTAGTAGCTTACGAGCGCGATTTTGGTAAAGTTGCTAATACTCTTACAGGTGATAACCAGACAAGCTCATTAATTGAGGCTGCGAAGCTATTTGCCTTGCAAGCTGCACAAGTTTCACAACATCCACCCCATCCAGCAGAAAAATGGAAACAAGCAGAAAAATTGTGGTTTGAAGCAGTTGAGCGGCTACAAAAAGTTAAAGTTGGAGAACCAAATTATTTGCAAGCACAAAAGTTACTGGCCACATATCAGAGCAACTTAGGGATTGTGCAAACTCGCAAGCAAGCAGAAAGCGAGTCAACACAAGCTCTCAAACAAGCTAACGAGCAAATTCAAAGGCTAATTGCTTATCCTCCCACAGATCGCAACCAATTTAAAGGTGAGTTAATGGGAATTATCAATCACCTGAAAACTATTAAACCGGGAACAATTGCTTACGCAGAAGCACAACAACTGCTAATATCAGCACAGCAAAAGTTGCAACAGTAGGCTTTTGTGTGGTGTGGAGAGCGGGCGAGTGTCTGTGGCAAGCCTGGGACAATAAATAATTTGTGGAAGTTGCTTTTTTAGGTAAATCTATGTTACACTAGCAAAAGTGCGGACGTATAGCTCAGTTGGTTAGAGCGCTACGTTGACATCGTAGAGGTCACTGGTTCGAATCCAGTTACGTCCATATATATTTGTACAGTGACTAATTGTTTGTCATCGGTGATAAATTACTGTCATCGTGACTATTTAATTGTCGTCGGGACACATTGGTGTCCTTTAAGTGCTAGTGACAGATTAATGACATTCATCCACGGACACTCTAGCGATAATGTCAACGTAGCGCTCTCTTTCAACCTTCCATAAAAATTATAATAACCCACCAATACCTCAATACGGTTCAGTTAAGGATTGTTGGTACAAAAAATTAGTCTGTAGAGACGCGAAATTTCGCGTCTCTACAAAGGATTATGGGCTTATCTGAACTGTATTGACCAATACTGTACAGTGACTAATTATTTGGGTTCTTGGCCACTTTTGATTCAGCAACGCCAGAATTTAGAATATATCTTCCTTTTGCTTCCACCCAAACAACCGTATTCAGACCAAGTCCATAGCAGTCTACAATAGTAGCCTAAATGAGGATTAGCCATAATTTGTGTTTTTATGACTTCTGCTACGACCGTAAAAACTGAGTACGAAGCAATAATTGGTCTAGAAACCCATTGTCAGCTGAGTACCAAAACCAAAATTTTTTCTACTAGCTCCACAGAATTCGGGGCTGACCCCAATACTAACATCGATCCGGTGTGTATGGGTTTGCCGGGTGTGTTGCCCGTACTCAACGAAAAGGTACTAGAATACGCCGTTAAAGCAGGCTTGGCACTGAACTGTCAAATTGCCAAATATAGCAAATTCGATCGCAAACAATATTTTTATCCTGACCTTCCCAAAAATTATCAAATTTCTCAGTACGATTTGCCCATTGCCGAACACGGCTGGTTAGAAATTGAGTTGGTAGATGAGGATGGAAACCCCGTCCGTAAAAGAATTGGCATCACTCGCTTGCACATGGAAGAAGATGCAGGCAAACTGGTACACGCAGGTAGCGATCGCCTTTCCGGTTCTGCCTATTCTTTGGTAGACTACAACCGTGCTGGTGTACCGTTGATAGAGATTGTCTCGGAACCGGATTTGCGTTCTGGACAAGAAGCTGCTGAATACGCCCAAGAATTACGCCGGATTATGCGTTATCTCGGTGTCAGCGATGGCAACATGCAAGAAGGTTCGCTGCGCTGCGATGTGAATATTTCTGTGCGTCCTGTCGGTCAAAAGCAGTTTGGCACGAAGGTAGAAATTAAAAACATGAACTCGTTCAACGCCATTCAAAAAGCGATTGAATACGAAATTGAACGCCAAATCGCAGCTGTAGAAGCTGGTGAAAGAATCGTGCAAGAAACCCGCCTGTGGGAAGAAGGTACTCAGCGCACAGTCAGTATGCGGAGTAAGGAAGGTTCTAGCGATTATCGCTACTTCCCCGAACCTGATTTAGCACCAATCGAAGTCTCAGACGAACAATTACAAGAGTGGCGAACTCAACTACCGGAACTTCCAGCCGAAAAGCGCCGTCGCTACGAAGATGAGTTGGGTCTTTCAACCTACGATGCGCGAGTTATAACTGAGGAACGCGTTACTGCCGAGTATTTTGAAGCGGCGATCGCAGCGGGTGCTAATCCCAAAGCAGCTGCTAACTGGATTACTCAAGATATCGCTGCTTACCTCAACAAAAATAAACTCAGCATCACCGATATTGCCCTCACTCCTACCAATCTCGCTGATGTCATCAGTCGGATCGAAAAGGGCAAAATTAGCAATGCCCAAGCTAAACAAAAGTTGACCGATTTGTTGAGTGGTGTTTCTCCCGAGAAAGCTTTCGCAGGTCAAGAGTTAATCGCAGATCCCAGCGTGCTAGAACCCATCATCGATGAAGTGATAGCTGCCAATCCCAAAGAAGTAGAAAAATATCGTAACGGTAACGTTAATCTCAAAGGCTTCTTTGTCGGGCAAGTTCTGAAAAAAACCAACAAACGCGCCGATCCCAAGTTGACTAACGAATTGGTGGAGAAAAAGCTAAATGCTTAAGTCCGCAAGGCGGAAGTCAAAAGCATGCCCAAGGGGCGCAGCGTAGACGCCCGCAAGGGCGGCTTCGGTGCAGGGTAGGTAGGGTCAAGAGTCAAAAAACTCTGGACTTTTTACTCTTGACTCTTGACAACCCTCAAGAAAAAATATGCAATCTCAAAGCGTATCAGCAGTCTAAAAAGGGGTATTGCCCCTCATCGCTCTAATGCTATACTGTGCTATCTATATGCACCCTGATGATCTGGAGAGCTACCCAAGTGGCTCTCTTTTTTTGTAAGAGTACCAATTTAAAGGGGACTGGAGATTAGGCACTGGTGAGACCACTTCCCGTCTTGGCTTTTGCCTATAGGGGAAAGTGGCGTAGACGCCCGTCAGGGCGGTGAGCAGCGCGGTCTTGGGGGTTTCCCCCATGAGCGACTGCGAACCCGTAGACGCGCGCAGCGCGGCTCAAGGCAGAGTAGGGCTTCTCGTAGAGTACCCGAAGGGGGACTAGGGATTAGGAACCTAGTACCCAATACCCAGTACCCAATCCCCAATCACTAATACCCAATCACCAATCCCCAAAATGAATGCGATAGATAAAGCGCTGAAATACTCATTAAACAAGGCTTTCACAATCCAAAATAGTATGGGTTGTTACTCGGGTTGTTGATTAAGTATGTTTGAGGGATTAAAATGACAAAGAAAATCCCCCTCTTGCTGATCGTGCTTATACGGAGATTTTTTAAGAAGATTTTAATAAAAAACTCAGTAAGGGGTCTTGCCCCACATAACAAAAATGATATAATATGATAAGTAGATGCACCCTGATGATCTGGAGAGCTGCCCAAAAGCTCTCTTTTTTTTTGGAATTTTTGCTATTACGCTATGATTTAGCAACTATCAAAAAAATCTAGCTTCTACTTTGCTCTTACTATCCCTGCTGCGTGCATTCATTTGGTGATGATTTGGTAACAATTTCATGTTTGCAGGTAGTTCAGAAATTTTTCCAAGAACTTTCAGCACAAATAAAGTTAACTGAGGTGTATTGCCCCACATCCCTAACATAGTATAATATGTTAAATAGATGCACCCTGATGATCTGGAGAGCTGCCCAAGTGGCTCTCTTTTTTTTTGGTCATTAGTCATTGGTGAGCCAGCGCGCTCCAAAGGGGGTTCCCCCGATGAGCGACTGCGTAGACGCGCGCAGCGCGGCTTCTCGCAGAGTAGGGCTTCTCGCAGAGTACCCGTAAGGGTCATTGGTCATTTGTCAAAAGCTATTAACAAAGGACAAATGACAAAGGACTAATAATTGATATAATCGCCAGTCAGCCGAGTAATAGTCGTGGGGGAAAAATCATGGCAGACTGGCAGGAAATTACTGGTGGTGTGACAGCACCAAGAGGGTATCGGGCGGCTGGAATTACGGCTGGATTGAAACCTTCGGGATTGCCGGATTTGGCATTGATATTATCAGATGTGGAAGCGATCGCAGCAGGAGTATTCACAACCAGCCATGTGAGAGCAGCGTGCGTGGATTATTGCCGCCAACGCTTACAAGCTAAGCATAGTGCCCGTGCCATTCTCTGCAATGCTGGACAGGCAAATGCTGCTACGGGTGAGCAGGGCTGGTTAGATGCGCTAGAATCTGCTATGGCAGTAGCCCACGCACTTAACATTCCGTCAGAATCTGTGCTACTCGCTTCGACTGGGGTAATTGGGCAGCGCATACCAATGGATAAGCTGAAAGCAGGAATTCCCCAACTAGTAGCAGCACTATCAGAAACTGGCTCTGATGCCGCCGCAAGTGCAATTATTACTACAGACTTAGTGACAAAATCTATCGCGCTAGAAACAACAATAGGCGATCGCCCGGTGCGAATCGGCGGAATTGCCAAAGGTTCTGGGATGATTCATCCCAACATGGCAACGATGCTAGCATTTGTCACCTGTGATGCAGCAGTTTCGCCCCATCTTTGGCAGCAGATGTTAAGCAGGGCAGCTGATAGAAGCTTTAATTCTATTACCGTTGATGGCGATACCAGTACCAACGATAGCTTAATTGGCCTTGCCAACGGTGAATCCCGTACCCCTGCAATTATGGAAACGGGACACGAAGCGGAAAAATTAGAGGCAATGCTAACAGCAGTTTGCCAGCATTTGGCAAAAGCGATCGCTCGTGACGGCGAAGGTGCAACTTGTTTAATTGAAGTGCAAGTAACTGGCGCACACGATGAACAAGCAGCCCGCCAAGTTGCCAAAACCATAGCAGGTTCTTCTCTGGTCAAATCTGCAATCTTTGGACGCGATCCCAACTGGGGACGCATCGCCGCCGCCGCCGGACGTGCAGGTGTGTTGTTTGAACAAGAAAACTTGAGGATTCAGCTAGGGAATTTCTTGATGATGGAGAATGGTCAACCCTTAGCTTTTGATCGTAAAGCAGCAAGTGAATATCTGAAAAAAACAGCAGCGGATTCTTCTTTGCCACATGATGCGATCGCCACGAATATGAGCAACGATCTATCCGTGGATCGCAGCACTGTTCAGAAGCAGCGGGTAGACAATCCAGTGATAATCTCGGTTAGTATTGGCAATGGTCATGGTTCCGGCAAAGCTTGGGGTTGTGACTTGAGTTATGACTATGTCAAGATTAATGCCGAGTATACGACTTAAATTTTAACCGGATATTTACTGGGTTTATATGGAAAAGCACCGCGAGGTACTTCACGGTGCGTATTATAATGCTTTACTTTGCCTGATTTACTTGGATGCAAGCAGTTCTGTTACCTGTGCGTGTGCCAACACAACGTTAGGTTCACGCTGGAGAGCAGCGTAGTATTTTCTTGCAAACCCATTCCCTGCTTCTTGTGGTGTGAGCAGCGTGCGGACATTGGCAATCACATTTTGGATGTCATCCAGCAATATCGGTTGATCTGCTTCTAGCATTTCATCAATTTGTACAACAAGCTCAGAAATGCGATGTAACCAAGCAAATTGTTCATGCTCAATCACGAGTTGAAGAAGTTCTCCGCTCGATACTCGTCCCCGCACCTGTTCGTAGGTGATGCGTTCTGTATCAAGTAGCATCTTATGAAGGTGCAGCAATTTGTTTCTCAAATCACGCAGGTATTGATGTTGATGTATTCTTTGTAGAAGTGTGTTAGAAGTCAATGTAACCCATCCTCCCGTTACGATAATCTTCTATGGCTTGAATAATTTCTGCTTCGGTATTCATCACGAATGGACCGTAGCGAACAACTGGTTCGTTGAGTGGTACGCCAGCGATGAGCAGCACATCCAAGGGTGATTTCGCATCTAATGGATTGGCGATCGCCACTTCCTCACCATCTTGTGCAAATATTACCATCTGCCCATCTCCCACATGCTCATTATCTACACCAAACCAGCCTTCTCCATCAAGCACATATGTAAAGGCGTTATATTCTTTTGGTACAGGCTGAACTATCCTAGCACCTGGTTGCAGCTTGAAGTGCAGGTACATAATCGGAGTTTGTGTTTCAATTACAGCTTTTGCTCCTAGCGCTTCTCCAGCAATTACTTTCACAGTTACCGAACCATCAGGAGTTTGAGCAGTTGGGATTCTTTGAGCCGGGATTTCCTGATAGCGAGGCTCGATCATCTTGTCGCGACGGGGTAGGTTCACCCATAGCTGAAGTCCATGAAGCCGTCCGCCTGTACGAGCAAATTCCCGTTCTGGCATTTCTGAATGGACAACACCTGCTCCTGCGGTCATCCACTGCACATCACCGGGGCCAAGCTTTCCCGCATGTCCTTGCGAATCTTTGTGCTCAAGATACCCCTCAAGGATATAAGATACCGTCTCAAAGCCCCTGTGAGGATGATCTGGTGCTCCCTTCGCCTGACCTGGTTCAACATCAACAGGGCCTAATTCATCAAGGAGGAGGAAAGGGTCGAAGTCTGAAAAGGTGCTCTTGGGAAATGGGCGACGAACCAACATGCCTTCACCCTCTAGTGTTTGCACACTGTTGATGATTCCTGCAACTGTTCGCATCGTTTGTGTTTGAGTCGTCATCGATCCCCTCCTTGATTCCTTAATACCGCTGCGCGGGGTCAAATATCAAAAATCCGTTTGATTCTGGGCTTTGAGTTTTTGTCCAAGCACACTGTCATCAATAGTGCTAGATAAATCATATATTTGATTAATCATATATTAGCATAAAACTATATAAGAAGTAACAGAGAGAGCTTCCCCTAATTTAGTTTCGGAAAACCGTCTATGTCGCTAGCACATGCAATTTTGGGTCTTCTTCAGCAAGAAGAAAGGACGGGCTATGACCTAAAAATAAGCTGCTTTGATCGATGTATTGCTCACTTGTGGCCAGCCGATCAGGCACAGATTTACAGAACCCTCGATAAACTAGTTGAGCAGGGTTGGATTACTTGTACCGTTGAGATTCAGCACGATCGCCCTAATCGCAAGGTTTACAGTCTGACTGAAGCAGGAAAAGCCGAATTAATCCGTTGGCTTCAATGTCCTCAGCCTTTGCCAACGATACGAGAACCGTTGCTCATGCAGTTATTTTTCGCAGCACAGTTACCTAATGAAGCCATCATTCAACTGCTAGAACAGCAGTTAGCTGCACATATTGAAAAGCTGACTGAGTGCGAAAAGATTGAGTTACCAGCACTCGGCGATCGCTGTGCGAGTCGTGAGCAGATGATGCAAAGACTCGTACTAGAATTGGCGATCCGCAGAGAACAAACTTACATTGATTGGCTAAAGACAGCTATTAATGTCATTCGCGATGTTGACATTTAAGCAATTGCTTATGTAGTATATCAATAGTTAAGCGTTTGCTTAAATATATGGTTAATTTGAATGAGTAGACCTGCTGCCAGTGCCGATGTTTTTGTGGCGATCGCAGATCCCACACGCAGGGCGATATTGGATCTGTTACGTACTGGTGAGCAACCAGTCAAACAACTAGCTGAGCCATTTGCCATGAGCTTGCCAGCTATTTCTCAGCACTTACAGGTTCTTTGTGAAGCAGGCTTAGTACAAATGCGAAAAGCAGGGCGACAGCGCCTGTATCGATTGAACCCGGAGCCACTGAAGCAGATATCTAATTGGATTGCTGATTACGAGCAATTCTGGCAAGAAAAACTAGATGCCCTTGGCAATTACTTGGAGGAAAATTCATGCTCCGAAACTTGAATATAGAAGCATTCTATCCCTATCCCCCCCAGCGGGTTTGGCAGATACTCACCAACCGTCAGGCGTTGGCAGCATGGCTAATGGAAAACGACTTTGAGCCGCGTTTGGGGCATAAATTCCGATTTGTGCATTCAACATTGCCAGGGCTAGGAGAAAATATAGACTGTGAAGTGATTGAACTCGACGAGCCAAAACGGCTTGCCTTCACTTGGCAAGACAGTATGATGTGCCAGCCTTCAATTGTTATCTGGACGCTTAAACCTGTAGATGGCGGTACTAAACTTCAACTTGAACATAAAGGATTGAGGCACAAAGTAGAAACATTGCCTGCAACAGCTCTACATCAATCAAGAAACCTTTCCCAACCGTGGCAAGGTAAATTCATGTATGAGTCTTCAACGGTAACGCAGACACTAGCACCGAGCGATCGCAACACTATATTCCCCTCAATACCCAGCGGCAAGTATGAGACATTAGATAGCCTCATTCTCAGTTCTTTTCTGAATGGTGGATGGGAATACAAACTCAATGAAAAACTGCCAAAAATTTTAGTACCAAATTAAATTCAGGCGTTGCACAAAGAGGGGATGAATTACGAACCGCCATAGACGCGCAAGCGGCTTCCCGCAGGGTAGACGCCAAGAGCGCCAAGAAAGAAGTTTTCTAGTTAGCAAAGAAAATAAAATCATCCCGCAAATATGCAACGCCTAAATTCACACATACCAAAACTCTGCTACAGGCGTGCGCTTACCTCTGCGTACCTTTGCGTTTCAATACAAACCTCAATAACAAAATGAACGACGCCAGTAAACAATTGCTTGCCTTGGCGCAAAACAACGCAGCTACATACTTAGCTAATCCAAAAGTGAAAGCAATAGGAGTTGGTGGTTCTGTTGCTCGCGGACAAGCCGATGCTTACTCAGACATCGACATGATGATTTGTTACGAAGAATTACCCTCTGACGAAGAACTCAAGGCAGCATATGAACAGAATAAAGGGTCAGACTATAGAATCCATGCTAGCGATCGCGAAGATGGGTTGATTATCGATCAATACTTTGTCCGGGGGGTCAAAAGTGATTTTGGCCACCATACCATCAAATTTGGTGAGTGCAACATTGAAACCCTCCTAAAGCAATGCGATCCGGACAATATCATGCTGTACATGCTGGCTGGTATCTCTGAAATGATTCCATTGCATGGTGCTGAACTGATTAAAACATGGAAGGCTAAAGTAGCAAATTATCCCGACCAATTAGCCCAAGCAATTGTGAAAAAGCACCTGCATTTTCGCGGATTATGGATTTTACAAAATTACGGTGTTCAACGGGAAGATGTGCTGTTTTTAACAGATGAATTATTGCAAGCAGTGAAGAACCTCATGGGAGTACTGTTGGGCTTAAATCGCTTCTACCATCCCGTAAATTCCGTGCCATTTAAAGGCATGGATAAATTCATCAATAAGATGACAATTGCTCCACCTAACCTTTCATTTCGTCTCAAGCAGATTTTTCTTGAGTCTCCTGAAACTGCTGTTAGTCACTTAGGTGAACTAATTGAAGAAACATTTGCTTTGGTAGAAAAGCATATGCCAGAGGTGGATACAACAGAAGCTTGGCAACATTACAAACTGTGGTCAGACAAATTTTAATCAGTCAGAGAATTAAATATGGCTCAACAGATTTTTCTTGACACTAATACGCAACAGTGGCTTGATATGAAGCCATTTCCAGGAACACAAATTCTGCCATTAGCAGAACCAGTTCCACAAGGTTCAATTCATAGACTTCGGATGGCTGCTGGTACCTTGATTCCCGTTCATTACCATCCTTGTGATGAGTATGTCTACGTCCTTGAAGGGACTATCGAGACTGCTGGACGTGAATGCAAAGCAGGAACATTCTGGTTTACGCCTGCTAATACCAAGAACGGCCCTCATAAAGCAATTACATCCGTTGAGATTATTACCATTCGTCTCGGTCAAATGGGAGATTTTGAGCAGCTATAAAAATTTCTTGTTTTCTTTGTGTCTTTGTGTCTTTGTGGTTCCTTAACAACCGATTTCTACTTTTTGGAGATACCAAATATGAACACTCCAACTCAACCCAGTATCCCAATTATTATTCAACCATCCGAAAAAGGCGACCGAGCATTAGATATTTATTCACGCTTACTTGCAGAGCGAATTATCTTTTTGCGAGGCGAAGTTACCGACGAGACAGCTAATCTCATCGTTGCACAAATGCTATTTCTTGACGCCGAAGATCCAGAGCGAGATATCACATTGTATATCAATAGTCCTGGAGGTTCGGTGACAGCAGGAATGGCTATTTACGATGCTATGAACCAAATTCGTTCAGACGTGTGTACTGTATGTATCGGTACTGCTGCCTCAATGGGATCGTTCTTGCTTTCCTCTGGAACTAAGGGTAAAAGATATGCTTTACCTAATGCTCGGATTATGATTCATCAACCATCAGGAGGCGCTCAAGGAAAAGCATCTGATATTGAAATACAAGCTAAAGAAATTTTGTATTTCCGCCAATTAATCAACAGGATACTTGCTACTAATACTGGTCAATCAATAGAAAAAATTGAAATGGATTCAGAACGCGATTTTTTCATGAGTGCTGAAGAAGCAAAAGAATACGGATTAATTGACAGTATCATCCTGAAAACATCTGCATCTCTTCAATCTGCAACCAGTCCTGACATCGATAAACAGCAGTGGAATGGAAGATAAAATAAAGGATACCAACCATGAAAATTCTCATCATTGGCGGTACAAATTTTATTGGCCCTCCTGTAGTTCGTCACTTAATCGCAATGGGTCATGAAGTGAGTGTATTTCATCGGGGAAAAACTAAGGCAAACTTACCACCAGATGTGCATGAAATTTTGGGCGATCGCTCTCAACTTGTTGAAATGAAAAGCAAGTTTCAGCAGCTTTCGCCCCAAGTTGTAGTAGATATGGTTGCTTACACCGAACAAGACGCACTCACGCTGATGAACACATTTGCAGGTATGGCTCAGCGTGTCGTTACGATCAGCAGTATGGATGTGTATCGTGCCTATGAGGTGATTTTAGGCAAGGAATCAGAAGTTGTACCTGTACCACTTACTGAAGATTCGCCCCTACGCTCCTCATTGTATCCATTCCGGGAAATGCCAATTAGACCCCTTGATGCACCAGTGGATTATGAAAAGATTCTGGTGGAACAGGTAGTGATGGCAAACCCCGATTTACCTGGGACAATTGTACGCCTGCCAATGGTATACGGTGAAAACGACCCACTCAACCGCCTGTTTCCATACTTGCAAAGGATGGGCGATCGCCGTTCTGCGATCCTCTTGGAAGAGAGTATCGCTAGGTGGTGTGGTTCTTACGGTTATGTGGAGAATATTGCTTATGCGATCGCCCTAGCAGCGACAAATGAACGCGCAACCAATTGCATTTATCATGTTGCTGATGTAGAAGTACTTACTGAAGCTGAACGCGTCACCAGAGTCGGGAAAATCGCACAATGGCAGGGCAAAGTTGTTGTCGTACCCAAAAGCCAGTTACCTCCAGAGTGGAAGTTACCCGTCAATACAGAACAAGATTGGCTTGTAGACTCAACTCGTATCCGTCAAGAGTTGGAATATGAGGAAATTGTTTCACTAGATGAAGCACTGCAACGAACAATTAATTGGCAGTGGAATCATTCACCCCAACAACCGCAGCAATTCGCAGCACCGTGGTTGCTCGACTATGCCACAGAAGATGCGATTTTAACAAAAGTCGCATAACCACACCTAAAGGGACGGACACCACTACAGTTAACAAGATTAAAAGTGCTTAACATTTCGTTACGATAAAGTCATCAAGAGAGGTGAAAAAACTTCTCAAAGCTGAAAAATCGAAGGTAAACGACATGAATGGCACGATTCGCGTTGGCAACCTCTTTGGGATTCCCTTTTATATCCATCCGTCCTGGTTCTTTGTCTTAGGTTTGGTGACTTGGAGTTATAGCAATGGACTAGCGGCGCAATTTCCCCAATTAGGCGGGGGATTGGCTTTGCTACTAGGATTGATGACGGCGCTATTGTTATTTAGCTCTGTTGTTGCCCATGAATTAGGACACAGCTTTGTTGCCATTCGCCAGAAAATTGATGTCAAATCAATTACATTGTTTATATTTGGCGGGCTGGCAAGCTTAGAAAAAGAATCGGAAACCCCAGCTGAAGCTTTCTGGGTAGCGATCGCTGGCCCTTTAGTTAGTTTGGTGCTATTCGGTATATTTACAGCAATTGGTTTTGCCACTGCCGCATCTGGCCCATTAGCAGCGATTCTTGGTTTGCTAGCTTATATTAACTTGGCATTAGCGCTGTTTAACCTAATTCCAGGCTTGCCTTTGGATGGCGGAAATATACTGAAAGCAGCAGTATGGAAAATTACGGGTAATCCTTATAAAGGTGTGGTTTTTGCCAGCCGAGTTGGACAAATCTTTGGTTGGGTGGCGATCGCCTCTGGTTTACTTCCGCTACTATTCTTTGGCAGCTTTGCTAACTTCTGGAACTTGTTAATCGGTTTCTTCTTACTGCAAAATGCTGGTAATGCGGCTCAGTTTGCTAGAGTCCAAGAACAACTGCAAGGATTGACAGCAGCAGACGCAGTCACAGTTAATAGTCCGGTAGTATCTGCCAATCTTACCCTCAGAGAGTTTGCCGATGAGCAAATCTTGAATGGACAAAACTGGCGTCGGTTCTTAGTAACAGATGATAGCGGGCAATTACTGGGAGCAGTAAATGTTAATGACATGCGTTCCATCCCTGCTGTACTGTGGTCAGAAACTCTAGTCAGAGAAATCATGCAACCAATCGAGGTGTCTAGCACTGTAAAATCCGATCAACCCTTGTTGGAAGTAGTACAGCTTCTCGAAGGACAAAAATTATCTGCACTGCCTGTGATTCGCGACAATGGAGCACTAGTGGGAATCTTAGAAAAAGCTGCAATTATTAACCTACTCCAAAAAAGAGTGCAAACAAACCCTGCATAATAGACTTCTTGCAGAAGTAGGGAAAGGGTAAAAGGAAAAGGTGAAAGGATTAATGAAATTCCTTTACCCTTTAACCTTTGCCCTTTACCCCATGTTTTTTAAGAAGAATGAGGCAATCCTAAGTAAGAACACTCAATATTAGCCTGTTTTATAGAATGCCCCCAATAGGGGGCTATTTTTTGGCTTGGCATCACAATGACGCATGTGGTAAGGTGCGATCGCCGCTCAACAGCAGCGATAAGTAGATTTTATCGGATATCGGGATTGCAAAGCTTGAAACTGCGTCTACCTAGTAAGTACATTCTGAAACGTTTATATCTCTCATCCACAAAGTTGTTGTGAGGAAATGTGGCGAGGTTTCTATGAATTGGATTAGAGAGTGCTTATTACCAAAGATGGAATACTTTTGTTATTTCACAATCTTCCTGCCAGGAATTTTGATATGTACAGTAGGGCTAACAAGTTATAGTTTTCTGGTAACTGAGGAATTTCTTCAACCTTATAGGCAACTCATAGAAAAATCTTTGAAAGTTGGTGCGGTTACTAGTGGTATTGGTCTAATCGGATTGACGGGTTCGGCTTTCTTAGCAGCGATGTATGATAAGGCAGTCGGTAACTCGCAGCTAGAGTTCGAGGAACAACAGTACAGCCACAAAATCAAGAGTTCTTCTCCATACTCAAAATACTCAAAATGCCGAAACTGTAAATTCTACAGTGGCAAATATTTATTGCCTTGTGCAGTGCATCCAGAATTAAAAGTAGATTGTCCAGACTGGGAACCACGCTGATAACTCGCCACAAATATCGAGGGAGAGGGGGAGAGGAGGAGATAGGGAGGTGGGGAGATTGGGAATTGGGCATTGGGGATTGGGCATTGGTTTTCTTACCGATGCCCCATGCCCCATCACCCTATATCTCCAAGCCCTCCTTTTCATTTGAAGATTTACTCATCGATTCAATCAGGCTGTCTTCTCAAACCCATTGAGTATCAAATGCATCTTGACCATTCCCATAAATCAAATCTCCATATTCTTGCCAATGGGCTGCTTGTTGTGGAGAGAGTGGCGGAGAGTGTAGAACAGAGAGGTTTGCCTCTAATTGTTGCTTGTTTTTTGGAGCAGTGAGTGCTAGATGTACGGCTGGGTGACGTAGCACATAGCGATAACAGTCTGCTGCCGTGGGTGGTTTTTCCTGCCAGTTGGGATGCCCTTTCAGCAGCGATCCCCAACGCGTGCAGGTGAACGCGACTACAGGAATGCTAGCTTTTTGAGCGCTGGGTAAAACATCTTCTTCTGCCTTCCGGTGTGCCATATTGTAACGGTGCATTAACACCTCACACTGAACACGCTCTATAAGTTTTAAGGCGATAGGTCGGTTGTGCGTTGTAACTCCCACGTAACGCACAAGTCCTTTTTGTTTCCATGACCACAATTCATCAAGCAGCGCCTGAACCTGAATTATGTCATCACTAGGGGAGACATATTCAATAAAGAATACATCCACTCGATCAACATTGAGGCGATGACGACAGGCATCCAGATAATCA
This sequence comes from Fischerella sp. PCC 9605, assembly GCF_000517105.1. Taxonomy (GTDB): domain Bacteria; phylum Cyanobacteriota; class Cyanobacteriia; order Cyanobacteriales; family Nostocaceae; genus PCC9605. The sequence continues at coordinate 1,249,670 of NZ_KI912149.1, forward strand.
CGTAACTTACTCCTATCTCGGTTTTCACTCCCCGTTACAACCAACACCTGTTCGCGCTTTGTCGTTAAGAGAGTCTTTAATCCATCCAGGAAGTTTTCAAACTCCAGATTATAAAAAAAGAAGTAATTGATTCCTGCCTCCCATGCTGCTGAGACACATTCGGCATCCATCTGCTGTTGCCCTGCCAAACCGAGAATGTTTGCTGTCTTTCCCTGTTGTGTTACTAGCTTCACGGTCAACTGCTCCCATTTGTTTATATCACTGTATATGCCAGCAGGAATTCTTGAGGATATTATGGCAGTTCCATAGGCGATCGCTTTACTGAATTGACGAAATGTAAAAAGTTTAAAACTGTTAGATAAGGCTATAGACTTTGAGATAAATGGAGCGATCGCACACTGCACTATGCCGCCTCATGAATAGCTTCAGAACTGACTGTTTTACTTGCTGCCTAATTTACTTCTGCCCAATTCAATTTTTTTACCTTTTATTGATACCTTAGCTAGCCGCATATTCCCTAGAAAAATTCTTTTGGTTTGCCGAATGTGTTCACCCAAGTAGATGAAAAAAATATCATCAATTCGGGTCATCCAAGTGGATGATATCCAAACTCTTAAAAAAGGTGAACCTAGAACTAGAGAGTATTAATTGCACTTTGCTCTAGTGAGGAGAAACCTATGAGGATTGCTAGTTTAACAACTGCCGCACTGGTTGCTAGTTCTATTATCTTCTCAGCTGGTTTTGCCTCGGCTCAACAACCAGTTCAACCACGCGGTATGAACGGTAGCTACATTGGTGCTGGTGTTGCTGCTGGCGTCACCAATGGAGGACAACAAAATGACGCAGCTTTATTAGGTGGAAATGTGCAAGGACGAGCCGCTATTCCTAATGCGCCTGTTTCACTTCGCGGTTCAGTTCTGTTTGGTGGCGATGCAACTGCATTAATGCCGATGCTAACTTACGATGCACCCATTGCCAAAAACACCAACGTTTATTTGGGTGGTGGTTACTCGTTTATTACCGAGGAAGGTAAGAGTACTCAATTGGGAAATAGAAATGCTCCTGTGGTAACTCTTGGTGCTGAATCAGAAGTTGCCAAAAATACCGTCATTTATGGTGATGCGAAGTGGGGTATTGACGCTTACGAAAATAGTGATGCTGATGCCCTTAGTTTCCAAACAGGTATAGGTCTGCGTTTCTAATGGAACCTTCGTGCGAGTCTTAAGAGAAGTAGCCATAGAATGCCAATAGGCATTTACACTCGAAATATGCCGGATAAAATCTACGCCCTAGCTAGTAATGCTTACTAGTTAGGGTTTTCTTATTTGGAGGATGACCAAAGGCGATCGCCGATATACAGCAGATTTCAAGTAGTATACTCGGTGATAAGTGGCAGTTTAATAGAAGCGCTACAAGCTATTGGTGGAAGGCGTTACTCTCTTCTAAACTAAAAAACAAAGCAATATTTCCAAAAGTTTTATGAAATATATTCTCCGATTATTAGAGAGTCCATTTTGGGCATTAGTACGCAAAGAATTTCGGCAAATTCTGCGTAACAAACAGTTAATTGTATTGCTGATTGTGCCACCAACAGTACAATTATTGATCTACGGCACGGCACTTAATCCTGATGTTCACAATTTGCGATTAGGTGTGATTGACTATGCCAATGTTGAGGCAAGTCGGGAATTAGTCTCAGCGATGACTTCTAATCGCGTTTTTATTTTAGAATCAGTTCCTACTAGTGAGAAGGAATTGAGTCGTCAGGTAGAGGAGGGAAAGCTGGATGTGGGCGTCATTATTCCACCAGAATTTCCGCGCCGATTAGCACAAAAATCAGCAGAAATTCAAGTTTTCATTGATGGAGTGGATGCGAATACAGCAGGTATTGCCAGCGGCTACATGAATCAGATTATTCAACAGTACAATCGTGGGTTGGCACAAGTTCAGACGAGTTCTTTTGTGTCACCTCAAGTGGTATTTCTCTACAATCCTGGACTAACGAGTAGCTGGTTTTTTGTTCCAGGTGTCATGGGTTTAGTTTTAACGTTAATTGGCACACTCGTGTCAGCAGTGACGGTAGTCAAAGAGAAAGATACAGGAACTTTAGAGCAGCTATTGATGACACCAGCGGCAGACTGGGAGATTTTACTCTCAAAAATTGTGCCTTTGGTGTTGCTGATGATGGGGGATGTACTGCTTGCTTTGACTTTAGGACTAGTTGTCTTTAATTTGCCGTTTCGTGGTAATTTTTTGTTATTTTTCGGCTTGTCGAGTATGTATTTATTCGTAGGAATTAGTTTGGGAATGATGCTGGCAACAATTACGCGATCGCAACAGCAAGTAGTACTCACATCCTTTTTTATCAACATGCCATTAGTGCAGACTTCAGGCGCGATCGCCCCAATCGAAGCGATGCCCCCCTTTTTCCAAGTCCTGTCTCTCCTCAATCCCTTACGTCATTACATCACCATTGTTCGGGGCATTTTACTGAAAGGGGTAGGTATAGATGTTCTGTGGATGAACGTTCTGGCATTAGTTGGTTTTGCAGTGGTGTTAATGACTATCAGTGTGAAGAGGTTTCGCAGTCAGTTGAGTTAAGCGATCGCCTACTTGAAACTTGAACGCACGCCTGTAGAAGAGTCTTGGTACAGAAATTTCGCTTAACCTGAATTCTGCTGTGCCATTCTCGCCGCCATGCGAGATTTCATTGCTTCTATTATCTCTGGTGTTGGTTCGGTAGTTTGCCATGCCGGACGTGCTATTAAGCGATCGCACCAAGCACTTAGTTTTGGATACTCACTTAAAGACATAGCCCCTCTCGACAACCAGGGTATGATAGTTCCAGCAACAACCTCGGCTAGAGTTAGGTTTTGACTGCCAAAGTAAGGGCGATCGTCTAATAAACTTTCAAAAAACTTCAGCACCGTTGCAACTTTCTGCTGTGCTTGCTTGATTTTTTCTGGATCTCCTCCAGGCAAACCTAATATCAGCGTAGATAGTGGAAGAACATTTGGCATCAACTCATTAATAGTTACCAATTCCACCATCCGCACAACTGCCAAATCCTTGACATCTTTTGGTAACATCGCAGGCGTTGGGTACTTTGCCTCTAAATAGTCCAAAATTGCCAAGGATTCTACTATATTAAAGCCGTCATCTACCAAAACTGGAATGTGATGGAAAGGGCTAATTGCCAAAAAATCTGGTTTAAACTGCTCCCCATCCACCAGCTTGATCTGTACTAGTTCAAACTCAAGTCCTTTTTCCAGCAGTGTAATCCAAACACGGCGGGAGTTGGGAGACATGGGCGCGTGATAAAGCGTCAGCATGGGATAATCTCACTGTTTAATGAGTAGTGTTACTGGGTTCGCAGTAAGCACAAAGCGTGCTTAATTGAGCACTATAGACGCGTAGTGGTGAACTAGTAGGGCGGGCAATGCCAATTTTATACTCAATGCGGTTTGGTTAACGGTAGTCGTCACCCTAAAGAGTGGGGCTACACGAGCGAAGCCTGCTTTTACAGGCTTGGTTATTATAGCTTTAAGGCTTATATTTAAGGATTGTGTTTAGCGCTGCAACTGGGTTCACTCAAGCATAAATTTAGTATAAATGCTTAGTAATAAATTCTGGTGGTGCTTTTTATGTATATATAAACAGTTTCATAGCCTACACAACTAGTGGCGATCGCACCCAACAGGGCCCTTAAAAATTCAGTGACAGAGCAACTCCTGATAACAAGCTCTACACTTCATTTCCACACTCTTTGCTCGCAGCATGGCGAGATTGGTTACTTCTGTTAACGCCTCCAGTTATTTTTACTTAGGAGCGATAAACCTAGTTACTCTGGCTGTGGTGTGAATGGAGAAGAAGTCAGCTGATTGTTATTGATTTCGACTACAGGTATAGATGGCACTACTATTTGATTGTTATTGTCCTTGTCTATGGGTATAGATGGTACAGTTATTTGATTGTTATTGTCCTCAAGATCCTTAACTGCGGGTGTAGATGGCCAAATTATCGGTTGATTGTTGGGATCTTCGATTGAGAATGCAGAAGGCACAACCATTGTTTGATTGTTGGGATCTGCGGTTGGAGATGCAGAAGGCGAAATCGTTGTTGGATTGTTGGCATCTGCGGTTGGAGATGCGGAAGGCACAACCATCATTTGATTATTGGCATCTACAGTTGGGGATGCGGATGGTGAAATCGTAGTTTGATTGTTGGCATCCACAGTTGGAGATGCAGAAGGCACAATCATCATTTGATTTCTACTGTCTTCGGCTGGGGGTGGAGATAGCTTTGTATCTTCTTCGGCTAGGGGTAGAGATGGGTGTTTCTCGCTCTCAATCGCAGGTGTGGATGGCTTATCCTCTTCGGCTGGGGGTGGAGATGGCTTTGTCTCACTCTCAATCGCAGGCGTAGATGGCTTATCCTCTTCGGCTGGGGGTGGAGATGGCTTTGTATCGTCCTCAATCGCAGGCGTAGATGGCTTATCCTCTTCGGCTGGGGATGGAGATGGCTTTGTATCGTCCTCAATCGCAGGCGTAGATGGCTTATCCTCCTCGGCTGGGGATGGAGATGGCTTTGTATCGTCCTCAATCGCAGGCGTAGATGGTTTTGTACTTTCTTCAACTGGGGGTTTGGATGGTTTGATGTCGTCTTCCCCTGGGGTTTTGGATGGTTTGATGTCGTCTTCCCCTGGGGGCGTGAATGGCTTGATTTCTTCTTCGAGTGAGGGTATGAATGGCCTTGTAGTTTCCTTTGTCGTTGGCGTAGACGGCGTACTTGCTGGTGGATTGGAAGGGCGTTGCGGTGGTGTTTTTGATGGTGAAGCAGTAGGCGAAGGAGTAAAGTAATTTTTAGTACGCTTAACCGCTGGTGTAGATGGCAAATCAGAAGGCTGATTTTTGGTGTCTGTAACTGTTGGATTTGTGTTTTTGATAGGTTGATTTTCTTGTGTATTAAACTGTAATGGGAAAAAACGCCCTGCAAAAACTGCTACACCAAAAATAATCCCTACTGAAAGCACTCCAAGAGTCGGAAAACCTTGATTGCGTAGTGAACGAGATGGTGATTTACGTGACGGCTTATAGGACGCTTTTTTGGTTTGCGGAGGATGGGGCGCTTTTTCTCTTTGCGGGGATGCTTGCTGTATTGTTGGTGGTGGCGGTGGTGCTTCGAGAGCTTGCAGTGCATCTGCTGCTGTTTGATATCGCTGGGTAAAGTTGTAGCGCACCATGTTGTCTAAAACATCCGCCAACTTCTTGCTAACGTTTGCTGTATTACGCCAAATTACTTCCCCATTGTTAGGATCAATTGGCAATTTACGCGGCGGTATACCTGTTAAAGCTTGAATTCCAATCATTCCCACTGCATAGACATCGCTACAAAATCTTGGCTTACCATTAGCTTGTTCATTTGGTATGTAGCCAGGAGTGCCGATGACAACAGTAGAAGTCGATTCTCCTTCAATATTTGTCGCTAAATTTTTTATTTCTTTAACTGAACCAAAGTCAATCAGTACTATTTTGCCGTCTTGACGGCGCATGATATTTTGCAGCTTAATATCTCGGTGGATGACATTGTGTTCATGGACAACTGCCAAAACTTCCAGTATTTCCTGTAAAAGTTTAACCACCTGAGGTTCACTCAACCGTATACCGGGAGTTATTTCGGCAGTTAAGTCATGTCCATCCACAAATTCCTGCACTAGATAGAATTCGCCATTTTCTTCAAAGTGGGCTAAAAGTTCAGGAATTTGGTCATGGCGCTTGCCTAGACGATAAAGAACTTCAGCTTCCTGGTTGAAAAGCCTTTTGGCAATCTGCAAAAATTCTGGATTGGGGTTTCGAGTCTGAAGATGTTTGACAACACATTTGGGATGGCTAGGTAGGTCCATATCTTCAGCAAGATAGGTGTCACCAAATCCACCGCTTCCCAACTGTTGAAGTATTTTGTAGCGATTACGGAGAACTGTGCCTAAGAGCATCAGCTTTACCTACCAGCAAATTACATGCCCATTATATTAGGCTATAGCTTAATTAATTTTGACAAAAAATGTCCTCCTATGAAGTTCATCTTTAAGGAAATCCTTAGAAATCTTTTTGCATCTTAATAAAGGCAATTCTTGATATCGTTGTTAATAAGATATATCCGTAAAAGCCTTTTAATACAGTATTTTTACTGAATTAGTCCTCGGATTTATCTAGCTAAATTCGCAGTGAATTGAGTATTTGGTAGGAATAATGCAGAGTTTTGCAAATAAACATCTACTTGATTAACAAAAAAAATTAGTCTTAATTTTTACAACTAAAAATTCATTAGGTTTCACTGTTGAGGTGCAAATGAACATTCGCACCCCAGTTCCTAAAATAGAGAAAATACTCCTTAAGATAGAGAGTACTCCCCACGGGATCATTGCTCACTGGGGGAGTGATTGAGCTTATATCACTTGAGTAAATCAAAGGATTTGACTTCTAATACAGGGCCAATCATCGCCGTTGTCATCACATCTTCACGCACATTGCCTGTGACTTTGGCTTTTTGTCCTGCCTGGAGTAAATTTTTGTCAGCACCTCTAAGGATTTCGTAGGTAACGCCCTCATCAGTAACTAATGCCCAAGCACCAGTACCAATATCACGGCGTTGGATGGTTCCTGTAACTGTGATGCTCATAGTGGTAATGGTTCTAAGAAGGTAATGAGAGATTGGGGTTAGTAGTTAGTGGTTAGTGGTTGTAGAGACGTGCCATGGCACGTCTGTACATTGGTTAGTGGTTAGTGGTTGGTTGTTAATTTTTACCACTATCCACTAACTATTACCTATCACTGGTTTTTCACAGCTAAATTAGCAAGACCAAAACATAGTAGGGCATTAACAATCAGGAAGACACGAGCCAACATACCACTTCCCAATCCCCAAACGGCCGGATCTAAAATCGCACTGATTCCCAAACACGCCGCTACACCCAAGGATGAACCGATCGCAAACCATTTCCATTGCGGATGCCCAAGTAGCAGTGCTATCAACGCAATGGGAATAAGTACGCTGGCAAACAATGGGTTTAGCGCACCGGTTCCTTGAAGTGCATTACCGAGTTCGGGAATTGAACTGCCCAATAAACGGAAAGGCCACTGGGGCAAGTCAAAGATGTAGATTGGCTTCAGGAAGAATAATCCAGAACTACCAGCAATCAACCCACTAGATAAAGTCCAACTCCAAGCAAACGGGAAGTAAACCCGTAAAAACCAAGCCAGCAGATAAGAACCCAATACCATCAAAATCTTGGGTAACAATGCCACAGCACCGCCATCAATCCAGAAGCCGGGGTTGAGATAGCCGTTATCCCGCAGCCAGCGGAAAAAGTCTTGGAAGCTGATTTGTCCGCGTATAGCACGTTGCACTGCTGCTTCAGCATTTAGTTGCCCAGCACCATAGTAATTTAATCCATCATCCTCGATGCTTCTGGCTGATTCCTTGAGTACCTGTAAAACTTCATCTGGTTCGTTCACACCAGCGGCTTCAATCAGCGCGGCTACACCTGCAACATGAGGGGAAGCCATGCTTGTACCCTGCAAGCCAATAAACACTGCGTCACCAGTTTCGGGATCGATAGTTTGTTGCAAAACTTTACCCGCATCACTGCCACCAGGAGCAGAAATATCAACCCCAGCACCAAAGTTAGAATAGGGGGCTTTTTCTCCATCTGGCCCCAATGCCGAGACGCCGATAACGTGGGGATAACGCGCCGGATAAGAAGCAGAATTCTGGCTTTCGTTACCAGCTGCTGCAACTATAACTACGCCTTTGTTGTGGGCGTATTCTATTGCTTCTTTCATCAGCTGGCTTTCACCACCACCACCCAAGCTCATATTAATTACATTTGCGCCATTATCAGCAGCAAACTTAATCGCTTCGGCAATATCAGCAACGGTACCACCACCATACTCATTGAGTACCTTCAATGGCATCAAATTGGCTTCGTAGGCAATTCCTGCTACACCATAGTAGTTATTAGTCGCTTCAGCGATCGTACCAGCAACGTGGGTGCCGTGTCCGTTGTCGTCTTTGGCTTCTTTTCGGTCATTAACAAAGTCGTAGCCTTCGACAAACTTAGTCTCTACCAAGTCGCGCACGCGGGTAATACCAGTGTCAATCACCGCTACCGTCACGCCACTGCCTTTTGTTTCTTTCCATGCACCAACAACACCGATATTGTGCAAATGCCATTGCTTGCTGTACATTGGGTCGTTAGGTTCGTTTGCAGTAGACGGAAACTGTTTGCCCTGTTCAGATCGATTAAATTCACCCTCTCTCGTAACTTCATCCAGTGGGGGAATTCTATAAATATAGTTAGGCTCAATAAATTCCGTCGCTTTGGCAATTTTAGACTTTCGCAGTTCTCTCAGTCGCTGTTTATCGCCTTTGATAATATACACATTATCCCGAGCAGAAAATTTATTATCTAATTGGGGTGTGACATTATACTTTTGGGCGATCGCTGCCAAATTCTCCTGCAATACCTCTTTAGGAATATCTTCCTGAAAATTCAACAAAATTGTGTCAAATTCACCTTTCGCTGCCAGTCCTTGAACACTCAAGAAACCAAACGCGGCAGCACTAAGCCCGATGACAAACAAGCACAATAATAAAAGCCTTCTCATATCAAGTCATCACCGCTTTTTGCCAGTTTGTTTCACTACCATAACTTATACAGCCCCCTAGTGGCTCTATATTTGCAGAATAGTTACACATTGGAGAATGGGGAATGGGCTTCACTTGGGGCAAGGGCAAAGGTAAAAAGGTAAAGAGATTTTTCTTTCCTTTCCCCCTTTTCCTTTCACCTTTTCCCCTCTTGTTTAGTTTTGTCCCTTAACCTTTTCCCCAGCACTTTTTTCTTACTTCTATTGAGTTGAATCCATCATGGAACGTGGTCTTTTGTGGCTGCCTTTGTTAGCAGCGTTTTTCTGGTTAGCTTGGCAAGGTTCCAAGGAATATCAAAAGATTGAAGCTTATCGTACTTGGGCAGAACAGTTTGACAAAGCTAAGTACGATATCTATGCTGTTTTAGGTCAAAAAGGTGACTTAATCACTTGGGGAAAACCCACGCCTAAAGGCCCGATTAAGTTAGAAACATTTTCTTTGCATGATATTCAAGAAATATGCCTTGTGGTAGACGACAGAACTATAGATACAGAAAAACTACCAGAAAAAGGTCGAGCGATTGAGTTGGAATTTGTATTTCGCGAACCTACGAAATCGGTACGAATTCCGTTTACAGAAATTCCTTTAGCAGCAGAATGGGGTAAGTATTTACAGAGGCAATTACACCAGATCAAGTCGGAACTAATTGAATAATTCTACAGTCTAATTAGTTATGCCTGATGTGAATTAAGGCTACGATCAAAATCGTGTTTCTGACATCTTGCACCATTTGATTGGAAGAGCCAGAGGCTCTAAATTCTCGTTACCAGGTTCAACCTGGTAACGAGGGTTAATAACACCCACTAACATTGCATGAGTTTATGATGTTTGCAGGTTAGTGAAGTAAATATACTTTATCCATACGAAACCTCTGATTCCCCCTAGCGCTTCCAAAAAAGGAGAGTTGGGGGGATCATCTTTCACAAATATTTGAAAAATAGTATGAGTATGTTGGCATATGAAACATGTTATCCAGATTTTTGGTCTTTTATTAGTACTTAATGCTTGCACTGTTCCAGCTGATACTGATGCTCAAACCACTAATAATACAGTTAAAAATTGTCCAAAAAGTGCGGTTGTCTCTTTGCCTGTACCAGGAGAACAGGAAAGCTTTTATGACAGGTTTGATTTTCACGTTCGCAATATTGTAGCAGATGCTAATACAGTGAAATTTCAAACTAGAAAGCAAGATTTTGTTTTCTGTCGAGGTAACAACACTTGGACGGTGCAACCAGGAACTTTACCTGAAAATTTAAAACAGCAATATTATCCAGAATATTCTCAAGATTTCAAGACTATCCAAGTTCAGGGTAAATCCTATAAATATAGAGTTGTTAGAGAAGCATCAGTACCAACAGTACCAAATCCAAGTAAGGATAAAGTTGTATTTGAACTAATTACTCCTAATAGTAAAAAACCTCAGCAACAAATTTTATACACTCTGAAAGATTTACGGCAAAAAACAAATACTGGAACTCAAATAGGTCTTTCTCGGATTACAGCTGCCGTCATTTATGGAAATCAGATCTGGTGGTCAGTTGCTTTTGAGCAAGGTGAAGGTAATGATGGTATCGCTACTATTGTTGGTTACGATCCACAAGCAAATCAATTTACGCTCATTCAACCACAGGGACTTCTGTCGCATCAAATTACCGATCTAGCTGTTACCGGAGATGCTAATAATCCAACGTTTTGGATGGGTACACAAATCAGTGGTGAAGGTAATCCCTATCTTCCTGCTAAAGGATTGGTTTCTTACCGTCCTAATCCACAAAATCTAAATTCCGGTAATTTAACTTCTTATAATGTTCACAATAGTCCTTTAGTTGGGGCGATTCCTGACAAACTAAAGCTAGAAAATAATACGCTTTGGGTTGGTACGGGTAACGGTGTTTGTCAAGTCAATTTGCAAGCACCTGACAATCCTAAAAGTTGGTCTTGTTGGCGATTTGCGGTAATAGCTAAATTACCAAAAGCAGGTTTACCGCTTTACAGTCAATTATCAAATCAATCTCCAGCTTTGACTTTATCTCCTGCTAAAGATGGCGCAACAGTTGAAGTACTCTGGTGGAGCCCAATAGACTTTGAAACTCGTAAAGGTCGTTATGAAGTCAGAACTGAAAAAGGCTTTACAGTAAAGCTAGATCAAGGTGCAAGTCTAGATAAATTCCGGCGATTTTTACCGCCAGGAAAACCGCCTGTACGCTGGCCTGGTTTTGAATGGCATTGGAATGGGCAACGCTTCGTGCGAGGATTTGATGAAGTGGCTTTGAATTACGTTGGCGGCGGGCCTTGGGGTATTGGTGTTACTCTTGAACCTACAAGTGGTAAGAGAACTGCAAATGCAATTCGCGGTGATTTGGAGTTACTGAAGATTTCGCCAAAATCCACTAGCGTTAAATACTACTCTGGCTGGGTTGATGAAACCAAGCTGAATCCTTATTTAACGGTTCTACCGCAAACACAACCGCAAAATCAAAAACCGAATCCGCTAGAAGCGATCGCGAAAAAAATAGGGCTGGGGGAATGGGTGAAAATGCTGAATCTTGAAAATTTCATAATTCATAATTCATAATTCATAATTTTTATAAAACCTATGAACACCGAAATAACATCCAATGTACCCGTTGCTTTAACCATTGCCGGTTCTGATAGTGGTGGTGGTGCGGGAATTCAAGCGGATTTACGCACCTTTGCCTTTCACTGTGTCCACGGTACTAGCGCTATCACCTGCGTCACAGCCCAAAATACTTTGGGCGTTATGCGCGTTGATGCCATGCCATCGGAGGCGGTTGTTGCCCAAATTCAGGCAGTATGTAAGGATATTGGTGTACAAGCGGCAAAAACCGGTATGTTACTCAACAATGAAATTATTGCCGCCGTCGCCAAGCAGGTAGAAAGTTTACAAATTAAAAATTTAGTGGTCGATCCGGTGATGGTGTCGCGTACGGGGGCACAATTAATTGATGATGACGCTATCAAATCTCTCCGCAATGCGCTCATACCCATAGCAGCAATTATTACACCAAATCGCTACGAAGCACAGATTTTGAGCGGTATAGAAATTAACTCTCTAGATGAAATGAGGGCAGCTGCCCACATGATTCACCGGAATTGCAAGGCTAAAGTTGTGTTAGTCAAGGGTGGTGGTATGCCGGGAAATGGGCGTGGTGTTGATATCTGGTTTGATGGGCAAAAGCTGGAAACTCTGACCACAAAACAAGTAGATACGAAAAATACCCACGGGACTGGTTGTACTTTGTCGGCGGCGATCGCAGCGAATCTGGCACGCGGTGATGATTTATTAACAGCGGTGCGACAAGCAAAGGAGTATGTCACTAATGCACTCTCTCACGCCCTAAATATAGGCAAGGGACAAGGCCCTGTGGGACATTTTTATCCATTATGGCGATCGCACGATTTTGTAAATTAAAAATCTTTGCTCTTAGGGAATTTTTCTATTATTCTTGGGCATAGTTTGTCTTATTTTTTGCTTATAAACTACAAATGCGAGCAGTTAACGGTTCTTTTTACAACCATAAATCACCAAGTACAAACACCCAAACTTACTCACCTTCTGTACCCCTGTCTGTATACCGAGACTTGGCAGCAGAGTTGCAAGCCGCACAGGCAAAGATAGATACCCTGATCGCCCAAAATCACCAATTAGCGCAAGAAAATCAACTTCTGCGGCAAGAAATTACTAAAACTGTTCAGTCTGTTTTACATCTGCAAAATTTGCTCGATCCTTCTACTCCGGCTAGGTATCAGCAAGTACCCCAAAGGCAAGAACCAGTAGACACACAGCCGCCTCCGCAGGCAAGCAGGAGACAGGAGGGGGCAGGGGGCAGGGGGCAGGGAGCAGGGGGCAAAAAACAGAAGACACCAGACACTCAGCGACTTTCGCAGGTAGGCAAGAGGCAGCAGCCTCCCCGTAGGCGTCCACCCGTTATTTATACAGAGATGGAATTTCCTGTTCCCATGACAGAACCAGTGTTTCTGGAAGAACAGCAAGTTGTAGCTTATCCAGTCAGTGAATCAGAAGCTGAAGGAATTAATGCTTGGTGGATGTTTCTGGCGATCGCATTCATAATACTTTTGGGTTTTGGTGCTGGCTATTTGGTCGTGCGTCCCTTGTTTGAGCATCATACTCGCTAGCAAAATCACTTTCTGAATCTAGGAGTCCTTTTTTTGCTCACTGAACATGATTATTTTGTTATAAAAGCTACAAAATAATGAGAAACTGAGGATGAAACTACCGAATCGTCACAGTAAAGATTATGGAAGTAAGCAATGCTGACTATTCTATTGTCATCAAATGTCATGGGATGAACAGTTCATACATTCAGCATTTTGTGTAAATTAATTCTTTTTTACAATTATGGGTTGCACCACCAGTTAAAGCTTTGGACAAAGGATCTGGTTATATATATAGAAGCTACTAGAAAACAGGAGATAAAAAATGAAAAAAGTAGAAGCTATCATCCGTCCCTTTAAGCTTGACGAAGTAAAAATTGCTCTAGTCAATGCTGGTATAGTTGGCATGACCGTTTCTGAAGTACGGGGATTTGGACGCCAGAAAGGGCAAACAGAACGCTATCGGGGTTCGGAGTACACTGTTGAGTTTCTGCAAAAACTCAAACTGGAAATTGTCGTTGAAGACAACCAAGTGGATATGGTTGTCGAGAAAATTATCGCCGCTGCCCGGACTGGTGAAATCGGCGATGGTAAAATATTCATCTCGCCAGTTGAGCAAGTGGTGCGGATTCGGACTGGGGAAAAGAATACAGAAGCTGTTTAAATTTGTTACTTGTTGGTAGTTGGTAGTTGGTAGTTGCTTGGAACAAACAACAAACAACTAACAACAAACAACTAACGACTAAGCACCGGACGCAGACAATCTTTACAACCCAACTGACCATCTCTATAACGTTCCGGTGCAGCGACTTGTTATACAGCGATCGCGACAATCGACACGATCGACGTATCAACAGATTCTTGTTCTGTGCAGCTGAACTGACGGTTTCAGATTCTAGCATTACAAGTACTAAACCATCGAAGTAACTGGATAGTTGTAACTCTCTTTTACTACTACACCATCCTTCCAATAGCCAATAGAGATTTGGTTGCTCTTTGTATCAACTATTTGATCGTCAACTTTGACAGTGTAATCATTGTACCAGTTGGAAATTACTACAAAGTCATAATTTTTATCTGCTGAAACAGCAATGTCTTGACTAATTAATTTTGATTCTCTGAACTCAACCAACATTTCTTTGAAAAAGACTTCTCTCCCCTTGCGACACTCTTGTTTACCAGTGGTGATGGTTCCATCACCTTCAATCATCACAATGTTCTCAGAGTAGTACTTTTCCAACGCTACTGACGTTTGGAACGTAACAACTAGGTTGTTGATATCTGCTAGCTTGATTTTTAGTTCTTCAAGTGTCATAAATCGCATCCTATCGATAATGCTGCAACTACGCGCTAACCGATAACCGAAGCTGTATAACAACTATCAATCAAGAACTTCTAAATTTGGTAGCTTTTGAAGTAAAGCCGTAAAAGCCTTGCCTCGATGGCTAATTGCGCGCTTCAATTCTGGCGTCATCTCAGCAAAGGTCATTTGTTTTTCTGGGACGTAAAAAATCGGATCGTAGCCAAAACCACCATTACCACGGGGTGTATGCAGAATTTCACCAGGACAAACTCCTTCTGATTGTAGCGCGATCGCACCATCAGGACGAGCGATCGCCACTGCACACACAAATTGGGCTTGCCGCTGCACTTCGTCGCCCAACTCCCTCAATAGCCTGGCAATGCGTTCGGCATCGGTTTTGCCGTAACGTGCAGAGTACACTCCTGGTGCGCCATTGAGGGCATTTACTTGTAAACCGGAATCATCTGCGATCGCCCAGTTACCTGTCGCTTTGGCAACTTGGGATGCTTTGAGGCAGGCATTAGCAGCAAAGGTATCGCCTGTTTCCTCAATGTCCAAGTCTTCAGGTTTGAGTGTTAATTCCCAACCAGAATCAGATAGGTAAGCTTGCATTTCCCGCAATTTACCTGGATTTCCTGTGGCTACTACGAGTAATTTAGTCATTGTTTAAGAGTCAAAAGTCAAAAGTCAAAAGTCAAGAGTCAAGATTTTTACACTGGACTTTGGACTCTTGACTCTGGACTAATACCTAATATTATTCTGCCCACTGCTTCGCCCAAGCCAAAGTTTGATGCACCTGTTGGAGTGTGGGAGCTTCACAGTAGAGACGCAAAACGGGTTCAGTACCACTAAAACGAATCATTAACCAGCTTTGATCTGCAAGGCGGAATTTATAACCGTCTATTGTTTGGCAATCAATTACTGCTTGTCCTGAAATTTGCTTTAGTGGTTCCTTTTGTAATTGTTCCAAAAGGCGACCCCGCACTTCCATACTTGCCAAAGGTAAATCGATGCGATCGTATGCAGAAGTGAAGTCAGTTTGTTCTTGCAGACAGCGGTAATAATCACTTAAATCCAGACCTGATTCAATGATCGCTTCTAGTACGTATAATGCCGATAAGAGTGCATCTCGTTCGGGAATATGGCTACCATAACCAATTCCTCCCGACTCTTCACCACCCAGCAACACTTGGCTTGCTAGCATTCTATCAGCGATGTACTTGTAGCCAACTGGTGTCTCAAATACTGAGAGTTTGTGTAATGCAGCAACGCGGGGAATTAAGTCAGAACCACTGACAGTTTTGACAATTTCTCCGCTAAAGCCTCGCCGTAGGGTCAGGTGGTCGATTAAGATTGGGATCAAAATTTGCGAACTCAGGAAGTTACCTGCACTATCCACAGCTGCAACGCGATCGCAGTCACCATCAAAAACCAATCCCACCGTTAAACCTGTGGGATGTTTTTCTCGGTGTGTCTTCATCACCCCAAACAGACGGGAAAGGTATTTCGGTAATGGTTCTGGTGCACCGCCTTCAAAAGTAGGATCGCGATCGCTATTAATCTCTCTGACTTCATTGCCAAGCAGCATCGCCAGTCCACCAGCCGCTGCACCATGCATCACATCAGCAAATACCGTCAGTTTGTTAGAGGTTATTGCTTCGCGAATTTTAGCAATATTGACTTTACTTTCTAGTTCTTGACAATAACTTTCCCACGGGTTAAATTTGTATATCTTGCCTGGAGTCAGAGCAGGTGGCACTTCCTCCTCCAAAAGTGATTCTATCTCTTTGGTAACTTCTGGTGGTACGGAACCACCATACGCACTCTTAACTTTTAATCCCAAATATTGACCTGGATTGTGACTGGCAGTGATTACCAATGCTCCCAAAGCGTTGTGTTGCTTGGCTGCCCAACTAAAAGCTGGAGTTGGCGCATAGGTTTCGCTAAACACTACATCAAACCCAACAGCGGAAACAACATCAGCTACTTTCTGAGCAAAATCTTCTGCCATAAAACGGCGATCATAACCGACTACAATTGTCCGGTTGCCGACTTTTGTTCCATATGTATTAAATAGCACTTTTGCGGCAATTGGCGCGACCAACGCGAGACGTTCAAAAGTGAAGTCGTCGCCAATCACGCCGCGCCAGCCATCTGTACCAAATTTGATTGATTTAGCTGCAACTGGCATCGAGGTATCCCTACTTCCGTTTAGGAGGATTGTAACATTTACACAGGGCACCCAGTAACAAAAGATTTAAGTATAAAAAGTATTGCGAGCAAACGCTCCCGTATGGTGACTGATAATCAAGTTAGAGTGTTCCCCAGTGTCTGGAAAATTAAGAATAGGGAATAAGAGAGTGGGAGAGTGGGGGAGTGGGGGAATAATTATTAACCACTAACCACTAACCACTAACTACTAACTACTAACTAATGACTATTGACTATTGACTTAAATATTGAACCTCCCTAATAGAATTTTCTATCAAGGAGGTATAATAAATTACAATTATTTAACACCCTGATTTTTTCTAGAAATCATCCAGAAACTGACTCAGGCGGCTAATTACGGGGTCAACCTCTTGGGGAGGCGTGACAGCAGCAGAAGTGGTAATAGTTTGATTTACTACTTCTAGTGCTGGTGCTGATTGTGTCGGTGACTGAATGACTTGTGCTTGATTAACCACGATCGCCAACTGTGCCACTTGTTGGCTAAGTTGCGTCAGATGGCGTTCCATCATCTCCAATCGATTAGATTCCTTGGCGAAAAAACGTTCCTCAAGGTCAGCCAATTGCCTGTATAGTTCAGCGATTTGTGGTTCTACTCCTAGTGTCGGTGTTGGTTGCGGAGTAGGCGGCGGGCTTGGTCGTACGGATTCCGGTACGCATAAAGATTGCCACAAGGCTTCTTTACAGAGGTCGCTGAAAGTTTTGTTGGGGTCTTTTTCCAAATGGCTTTCGACAAGCGCCAACAAACTTTCGTCCGCCACCCCTGGATTGAACGTAACCGATTTCACTACCTTTTTTGACCATTGGAACATTATTTTTAAGCCCTAGAAGAGCGATTGGAGGATAGCTGTGCCTCTGCATAAATGTACTGACCTAGAGCATTAGCTTGTCGAGATGGCGAAGCTAAGTGGGCATTAATCTTTGCTTCTTTCAAGAGACGTTGAACGTCTTCCCAGAAAAATTCCCCACCGCCACCAGTGAGAATCACATCGGTGACGCGCTCTGGTAGCCATGCTAACACACGGCTGCAAATTTCACGCGAAAACATCTCTATTAAATTGGGGAGAAAATCATCGAGGTTGGTAGGCTTACCAGCGCCTCTGGGACGGTAGAAGCGATCGCCCTTGGGTCGATTCACAGCAGCAATCAAAGCCAGAGATTGGCTATCAGCGCTCTCAATTTCAGCGGCTACTAGTTCATAAAACTTGCTCATGCCAAAGTCTTCGCTCTTAGAAGCACCTCGGGCGAAGCGGAAGTTATCCACCATCAAGCAATCGATTGTTTGGTGTCCAATATCAACAATTGCCACAGATACTTTAGTAAAATCGGGCATTGCAGCACCTTTTTTGGGTTGGGCTTCACACCACAACAGACTGCCATAGCCTTCTGGCATTACCCAAACTTTGTTGATGTTCAGCGAGACAGGTTCGCCGCGAAAGTTCATTACATGAGGGCCACTCAATTGGCTGATTAATTGGGCTTTTTCCTTTTCAAACTGTTCTTGAGAAAGATACGGCAGACCCAAAACAACTGAAATATCATCTTTCAGCTTAAAGTAACCAGCACAAGCCAAGGTTTTTATCAGTGCGTCTTCAACTTTAGATTGACCTACTCCCAAATTAGCACCAAAATCTGCCGCCAGTTGACCTACAGCATAGCCACTGCCTTGATACTCCAACCACAGATCCATTAAGGGATCTGTGGCGCGGGCTTCAAAAACGCCACCCCGCACTTGTTCCATTGACATTTCCTTAACGTTGGCAGAGACAAAAATCACATTTCCTGGCTCGCGAGTAACACCAGCTTTTGTGGAAGTTCTACCTAAATCAACACTGAGAATTTTTTTACTAGTGCTGTTGCTTGTTGGTATGGGAGTAGCATTAATCGGAGTAGAAGCCGATACCCTATTCATGGGTATGGCAGCGGCATTCATAGGGGTGGCTGCGGAAGGTTGGTCTGTCATGAAAGCTCCTAGTACTTACTTAAATTCAAAAAGTTACCATGCTCATCTTACATAAATGCGTGCGTGTATCAGAAATTCTTGGTAGCGTTCACACATAGCTGAAAACATGCCAAAAATTACTGAACCTGTGAGTGTGAGCTAGTTTGCCAAGGCTGTGCTGGTGAAAGCCAAATAGTAAGACATTGGTAGCGTTTTGTCATGAGTAACGCCACTTTTTACACCAAAAAGCCTTTTTTTGTAGATTTTAATTGAGGGCAAGTTTTTTATCTTCTCCTGGGTTTGCGCTTCCGTTGTAATACCAAGGCAAGAAATACCAAAAGTATACCCCCAAGCACAATTTTTGATACAGGAGCAAGGTACTTGTCCACAAGTTCATATTGACTACCCAACACGTATCCTGAGTATGTTAGCAAACCTACCCAGCAAGCGCTACCCACGGTTGTATAAAATATAAAAGATGGTAAAGACATATCGCAGATGCCTGCGGGAACGGATATCAAGGTACGTATTCCTGGCACAAGGCGACCCATCAGCACAGCTTTTTTACCTTGTTTATCGAACCAGTGCTTGGACTTGATAATATCTTTGCTAGATATACCCAACCACTTGCCGTATCTATCAGCCCAGGCTTGCAAGCGAATTTCGCCAAACAATTTACCAGGGTAATACCAGATGATTGCGCCCAGTACGGAACCCAACAGCCCTGCAAAAAATACACCAAAGACATTGAGCTTTGCCCCTGGTATATTTGCTGTATATCCTGCCAGTGGCATAATCAATTCTGAAGGGATAGGAGGAAAGAGGTTCTCTAGGAACATCAGCAGAGCGATTCCCACATAGCCTAGGGATTCGATAGTAGTCTTGATCCAATCGGTCATGAAGTCGATTCCTAAAAACTGCGACAGAAGTCTTTTTGTTAAAAAGGTTGGTTGTTGTTGGTTGTTTGCTGTTCGTTCCAAGCAATCACCAACTACCAACAACCAACAAATCTATAAAGAAAGGGAGAGAGGGAAACAGTAATTACTGACTTCTCCCACTCTCCCAATCTCCCACTCTCCCACTATTTCTTATACAGTGGGTGTCAAAGGTTGCATTCTTGGTTCAGATTCCCAATCCAAGGGATTCCAAACTCGTTCTTCTAGCGCCATCTGTTCAATTAAACTTGCTAATCTTAGAGCTTTAAGCGCTTGTTCGCCGCCAACCGAAGGTTGATTGCCGCCGCGCACGCAGTTGACAAAATGTTCCAATTCTGCTCCTAACTTATCAGTGTTAGTAGTATAGACTTTTTCAATTACACCATCCTGCCTGTAAAGTACTTGCCGATAATCCGTCATAGAGTTGGCAGTGGTATGTCGGTGAATCAAAATTTCATTCTTGAGAAAATCTGCCTCTGTATATGAGTTTTTACAATGGGCGACTATGCTGCGGATTTTGCGATGAGTGACTTTGCTAGAAGTCAGCGTGGCAACAATGCCATTGGCAAATCCCAAAGTCGCAGTCACGTAATCTAAATAACCAGAATCTAAAGTACGATTGCCACTAGCTGTTAACTTGACCACTGGCGAAGCGGCTAATTCCAACAGTAAGTCAATGTCATGAATCATTAAGTCCAAGACAACAGAGACATCGTTAGCACGATTTGAGTAGGGACTCATCCGGTGAGCTTCTAGCGCCAGCAATTCCTCAGTCTTTAGCACCTTATTTAATTCTTGAAAGGCTGGGCTGAAGCGTTCAATGTGACCTACTTGTAAAATACACCCAGACTCGGCTGCTGCATTTACTAGCGATTCTGCCTCAGAAATACTGGCAGCAATCGGCTTTTCAATCAAAACATGAATTCCTGCCAATAAACAATTAATCCCGACTGCATAATGCAGGCGCGTAGGAACGGCAACGCAAACCGCTTCCACATGGGGCAGCAGGTCACAGTAATCCTCAAAAAAACGCACCTTATATCTGCTGGCGGTTTCTAAACCTCGCTCGACATTTATATCTGCAACACCGACCAGTTCAACGTCTTTCATCGAACTCAGGACACGGGCATGATGTTGTCCCATATTACCCACACCGATCACGCCTATGCGGATCGGATGGGGTTGGGTGCGGTGTCCGTGTCCGTTCTGTTCTCCTGCTGACATGCTGCTATCTTGCACTCTCATTCTCTCCTCAACCACCAAATTTAGAGACGCTACGGTCTTGGCTTTGATACTCAAACTGCCACTGACGAGTCGTCTAAAACCATCCAGATGGTAACATAGAGGTTCTATTTATGAAGAATTTCAAAGTTTGTTATGAGTTCCCACCATCTGGCTGTGTTTTGTACGATCGGTAAAAATTGATGTTGCTTTAGACACTTTACATAAAAACTTTTTTGTCCTATTTTTTACCTCCCGAAATAAGTATGATAATTGTATATATTCCCTAGTGTTATTGAGGAAATTTATTAGCGGTATAATTATCCAATTAATACAAGTAAAAATAAATAATTTTTTTGTCTGTTAAGTTACCAACCACTGAAAGGTTTTTCGGCAAAAGCGTTTTGTTGGAATAGCAGCCGCTTGCAATCAACTCAGCAAGAAAGTCAACAATTATTCTTGCTTGTTACTTAAAAATGGGTTTAAGGGAGTAAGGGTTTCCCTACATCCCTATACACCATACCCCTACACCCTTAGTAAAGATGAAAGCTGTAATTTTATTGTCTGGTGGATTAGACTCTTCCACAGTTCTCTACCAAGCACTAGCAGATGGTTGTGAGTGTTACACCATTTTCTTTGATTATCAGCAACGACATCGACGAGAGTTACAGTCAGCCTTGGCGATCGCACAAAAAGCAGGCGTAGTCCAAAATCAAGTAGTAACATTTGACTTGCGGCTATGGGGTGGTTCAGCACTCACTGACGATGCAATTGATTTACCCCAAGGGCGCTCCGTCAAAGAAATGTCGCAAAATATACCTGTAACCTATGTTCCGGCGCGAAATACCATCTTTTTAAGCTTTGCCCTTGGTTATGCTGAAACCATTGCCGCTGAACGTGTTTACATAGGTGTTAACGCCTTAGATTACTCTGGATATCCTGATTGTCGTCCTGACTATATCCAAGCGATGCAGGAAGTTTTTCGTTTGGGAACAAAACAAGGACGTGAAGGCAAGCCTATTAAAATTGTCACGCCCCTAATCAACCTGAAAAAAACCGAAATTATCCAATTGGGTAACAAGTTGGGAGTACCTTGGCAATTTACTTGGTCTTGCTACGCTGGTGGTGATGTTGCGTGCGGTGTCTGCGATGCTTGTCAATTGCGTCTTGCAGCTTTTGCTGAGTTGGGGCTTAAAGATCCGTTGCCTTATGCTCAGTAAGAGATGGGGAGGTGGGAAGATGGGGAGACACTTGAAAAAGATTCACCCCATCACCCCATCACCCCTCCAAGCGTCGTACCTGAATTTGATGCAACCTAGGCCCTTTAATCGACATAACAGTGAATTCCAGATTTTGATAGCGTAAGGTTTCACCAAGGGAAGGAACTTTCTGCAATTGATACAGCAAAAAGCCTGCTAGTGTTTGGTATTCCTTCCGCAAAGGTAAATTGAGACGTAACACTTCGTTAAGGTCTTCCAAGTTGATCTGCGCTTGCACTAAGAATGTTTGCTCATCAACCAAATCGATCAACAATTCGTCAGTAGTTTCTGTAGCGCCTATGTCACCAATAATTTGAGCAATGACATCTTCAATAGTAACCAGTCCTACCGTTCCACCAAATTCATCCACAACTACTACCATTCCCAGCTTTTCTTGCTGCATCATGGGCAATAGTTCATTTAAGGGCGTATTTTCCGGCACAAATCGTATTGAACGCATCCACGCTTGGATCTGTGCTTCTAAAATCAACTTGCCCGCAGCTAAAGGTTTTGCTAAGTCTTGAAAGTAAACAATGCCACGAATATCATCTAAAGATTCTCCGACAATAGGGAAGCAAGAATGACCTGTTGCTGCCATTTGTTCAAGAAAAGTTTGTAAGGTAGCATCGTTAGGCAGCACTACTATGTTTGTGCGGGGAACCATGACTGCTTGTGCGGTTACATCCCCAAACTCAAAAACATTTTTGAGCAGTTCTCGTTCTTCAGCTTGCAAACCAGTAGATTCGTGTTCTGTAGAGATAATTAGTTGCAGTTCCTCAGGAGTAACGGGTGGTCTCCAACTCTGACCTGTATATTCAATGCCAAATAGCCGTAACAGACAGCGGGTAGATTGGTTGAGAATCCAAATAAAAGGTTTAAAAAATCGGACGATCGCTCTAACAAAAGGCCCTAAAAACCGTGCTAGTTGTTCTGAGTACAGCATAGCTACAGATTTGGGACACAATTCACCCAAGACAATTTGCAGATAAGCAATCAAAAAAAAGGCGATCGGGATTGATAGAGAATGGGCGATCAAAGCACTCATCCTGCCAGGTAAAGGCCAGGATAGGAGCCACGATCGCACTAAAACGACAATTGTACTTTCTCCAATCCACCCCAGTGCCAAACTCGAAAGGGTAATCCCTAATTGAGTTGTAGACAACAATCGGTCAATACTGTGCTGCAAAACCTCAACTGCTACCGCCTGAATGTCACCAGCCTCAACTAACTGGTGAATGCGCGATCGCCGTACTGTTACCATCGAAAACTCGGCCGTAACAAAAAAAGCATTGATAGCAATCAGCAGTAGTACTGACAACAATCGCAGCCCTACATCAGTCCAACTCAAGCCAGGAAAACTTATCACTGCCAAAGCTCGTGTAAACGCTCTCACCAATTTGGTAATTGGTATTTTATGTTTATGACTTATTACCCATTACCCATTACCTTTCTACAGGAATATCTGACACTTCTAACTTCAGTTTTTGAGCAGGATAATCTGTCAGAGAAAGTGAGATACTTTTGACATCATCAAGCAAAGCTGTAGGAATACTTACAGTACCAGAAAATGGTGGTGCATTGTTAGGCAATTCTGATGGCAAGCCGTCTGTACTGGCACTGAGGGTTCGCCCTTTATCATCTGTGACATCCAAAAAACTATAGAGGAAGCGCACAGAATCTTTACCTTTATTCTGCATTTTCACGCGCAGTTGCAAAGCACCGCCAGAATAGCGAGCAGATTGTACCGACAGACTCACACCATCACTTTCAGCATTAACTGGAAATCCTTCCTGGGGTTTTTCTTCAACCTCTTCTTGGGGCTTTTCCTCTGGCTTCTCCTTTTTGTTAGTAGCCTCCTCGTCCTCTTCCTCTGTATTTTCTGATTTAGCAGCTTTGGTCTTGCCCTCAATCCGTGCCTTCACAATTTTTAGGATTTCTTCCTCTTTTAAGAGCGTTAACCCCCCATGTTGTGAATTACCTGTCTTGGGGCTGGTAAACTTGCTAGTCGGACGAGCATCTGGTGCTGTTACACCTTTTAGTGCTTTACTGCCTATATCAAATCCCAAAATCGCACTTACAGAACCAGCTCCTAACATCAGGGTTAACAAAGTCAAAGTTAAAAGTACAGTAGAATTTAGTTTCATTGCTGACAAGCTATGGCAGAAGAATGCTGGTCTATCTCAAAGTATTGAAGCTGCTGAGCTTCATCCTTAAGGGAACTTTATTAATCTTAGTCTGCACTATTGCAGAATCGAATAATGTAGTATAAAAACCCGATCGGCTAATGGCGATCGCACACAAGTAGTATAATTATGCTAAAATCTATCAGACATGACCAGGGTTGGCCGAGCGGTTGAGGCAGCGAACTCATAATTCGCCTTAGACAGGTTCAACTCCTGTACCCTGGATTACTTAATCATAGAATTAAAATTTTCATGTTCGTAGTTTGCGCTTTAGCGCAAATGCCTAAGATACACTTACGAAGCTGTGCAATCTTGTACATAGTCCAATACGGTTGGTGATAAGCCCACAACCCCTTGTAGAGACGCGAAATTTCGCGTCTCTACAGACCAATTTTTTGTACCAAAAATCCTTAACTGAACCGTATTGGTACATAGTCAATAGTCAATGGTAAATAAACAGTTGACTATTGACTCTTTATAGTAGGATTTTACCGAGGAGGCATTTGCTCAAATCGGAACTCAGTTCCGACTTTCAGCTTGCTAGCATTCAAACCGGGAGACATTAACAGCGAAGTGTTGTAAGGATTGGGTAAATCTGGAGTGCGAAGGTAAGGATCGTTACTAACTTGCTGATAGAGAGTATCCCGATAAACAAGATTAACCAGCTCAGCATCTCGCGCAATCTGCTTTTCTGGAAAGGAACTCCGGGACAACGAACCAGGCCCCACTAAGAAGTTTATATCGCTCTTGGTAGTGGTATTGCCAAAGAAATTAGGGTCATTTTTAAAATAAGCTCGCTCAAATACTTCATTCGCTGTTTCATATTCATAATTAGGTGTCTGCATCTCCTCTTTTGCTACTGCTGGAAAAGCAATAGCAGTAGCAAAAATCACTAATAAACCACCCAAGGCTTTGAACTTAAAAGTCATTTTTATAGCTCCTCTGTGTTTGCGCGAATCTTAACTTATCCTTATTTTCAGAACTCTTAAGTAGATAGGCGTGAATTAGTTGTTCGTTGTTTGTTGTTTGTTATTTGAAACAACCAACTACCAACTAACAACAATCAACAATCCTAAAGTTATGTTTTTTACGCCCTGTTACTTAGGAGTTCAACCTTTGGTTTAGCACAATTTTTAATCTCTTGTGATGACTTATCAAGCCGAAAGCCTTACCCAGTCTGATATTTGGGCAGATAGTAGTGATATGGCAATTTTACGTGACAAATTACTAGATTTATTTTGCCAACTGGCATATCAAGAGGGTGATTTTGTTCTCTCTTCTGGACAACGTAGTTCCTATTACATCAATGGCAAAGAGGTTACGCTCCATCCCCAAGGTGCTTTGGCAATTGGTCGTATTCTCTTATCGCTATTACCACCAGATACTCAAGCAGTGGCTGGTTTAACACTAGGGGCAGATCCGATTGTTACGGCAGTGAGTGTGGTTTCTGCCTACGAACACCGCCCGATACCAGCGCTGATTATTCGCAAAGAAGCTAAAGGACATGGGACGAGGGCGTACATAGAAGGTCCCAATTTGCCAGAAGGTGCAAACGTGGTCGTTTTGGAAGATGTTGTCACTACCGGACAATCTGCAATGAAAGCAGTTGAACGCCTGAGAGCAGCAAGTTATACTGTCAATAAAGTAATTTCCCTAGTAGATCGCAAGCAGGGGGGAGCAGAGTTTTATGAGTCAGTAGGGTTGAAATTTCAGACGGTGTTTACGATTGAGGAGATTCAAGAGCGGTATCGGCAGATAACGAATTAATAGCCCTCAGACTGGAAGTCTGGGGTTATAAAACGAAGCCTGCCTATGCAGGCTTCATGAATTTGGGTATTGCTAACTAATACACTGTCGCAGAAAGAAAACTATTCTATGTAGCCTTAAATGAAATTAGCATAAAGGAAAAAACAACATGAGTAAAAATCTGGTAGATACCATACCTTACAAAAACTGGGAAATTAATATTTGTGTGGGGGGCAGCGCGTGAGGAGTCCGATTACTCCTGCAAATATACCAAATTAAATATTCATAAGTTAAAATACAGTTTTCACAAAATTTAAATATTCAATTTTGAGTATGTGGCTTGATTTTTATAAAGAAGTATCTGAATTATTAATTAAACAAACCGATTGGGAAGTTGAATCACCTTCAAGACGTTGGGACATTCCAAAAATAATAATAAGATTTAATCGCAATGATGAGATAAAAGATTTGTATTTTGGCAAAATTACATATTCCATATATTTTGGATATGAATCAAAATCAGAAAATATCAATAAAATCATAATTACAAAAGACGATTTTTATCTAAAAGTACAAACTGTACGCAAATTTTATATTGATGAAACATTAGATGTCGAAGTTTTGGTTAAAAAAATAATAGAAGAAGTACCTTTTAAAAAAGCTGAAGATATTCCAAAACATACATGGAAACGTAAAAAACTCTAGAGTCAGTAGCCGCAGTCTGAATTCTTAAAAAACTAAAGCAATGCACTACTGTCAGATGGTTTCAACATAATTAAGCCTGCATAGGCAGGCTTTGTTTATATAGCCCTAGACTTCCAGTCTAAGGGCTATCGGAAATACTAACTAACCCTGTGGCACAACTTCCTTATCCTTTGCCAAGAACTTCTCTAGTTCTGTTAGCGCGTCTGCATCCACTTTGGTTTGCATTGGGCAGAACTTGGGCCCGCACATTGAGCAAAACTCAGCAGTTTTGTAAATGTCTGCTGGCAGAGTTTCGTCGTGGTATTCTCTAGCTCTGTCGGGATCAAGCGCCAATTCAAACTGACGGTTCCAGTCGAAGTTGTAACGAGCGCGGGAGAGTTCATCGTCTCTGTCTCTCGCATCTGGGCGGTGTCTGGCGATATCCGCCGCATGAGCCGCAATCTTGTAGGCAATCAACCCGTTTCGCACATCTTCAGGATTGGGAAGACCTAGATGTTCCTTGGGTGTCACGTAGCACAGCATAGCAGTACCGTACCATCCCGCCATAGCCGCACCAATAGCAGAGGTGATATGGTCATAACCGGGAGCGATGTCTGTGACTAATGGCCCCAGAACATAGAAAGGTGCTTCTGAACACTCTTCCATCTGCTTTTTAACGTTAAACTCAATTTGATCCATTGGGACGTGTCCGGGGCCTTCGACCATCACCTGTACGTCATGCTCCCAAGCTTTGCGGGTCAATTGTCCGAGGGTTTTGAGTTCGGCTAACTGCGCTTCATCAGAAGCATCATGGGTACAACCAGGACGTAGTGAGTCACCTAAGCTAAATGAGACATCATATTTCTTGAAAATTTCGATGATGTCTCGGAAGTGAGTGTAAAGTGGGTTTTGTTTGTGATGATGCAGCATCCACTTTGCTAGAATGCCACCACCGCGAGAGACGATGCCAGTAAGGCGGTTTCTCACCAAGGGCAAATGTTCAATCAAAATCCCGGCGTGGATAGTCATGTAATCTACCCCTTGCTGGGCGTGTTTCTCAATCACGTGGAGAAAATCATTGGGAGTGAGGTTTTCAACCCTACCATGAACGCTTTCTAAAGCTTGGTAGACTGGCACTGTGCCAATGGGAACGGATGAAGCTTTGATAATCGCGGTGCGAATTTCATCTAAATTACCGCCGCCAGTAGATAAATCCATGACGGTATCAGCACCGTATTTTACTGCCAGTCTTAGCTTTTCCAGTTCTTCATTGATATCAGAAGAGTTGGGAGAAGCACCAATGTTGGCATTTACTTTACACTTAGAGGCAATGCCAATACACATTGGCTCTAAGTTTGTGTGATTGATATTCGCAGGAATAATCATCCGTCCCCGCGCTACCTCATCTCTGATTAGCTCGACGGGGAGGTTTTCCCGCTGGGCGACGTAGTGCATTTCTTCGGTAATGATACCCTGACGAGCATAGTACATTTGAGTAACATTGCTCAGCCCACGCCGCTTGGCGACCCATTCTGTTCGCATATTTACTTTACCTCTATAAACAGCTTCCCTTCGCCGGTATTACCCGGATTCAGGTTCTAAGGGTCTAATCTCAGCCTGTATGCAGGCACCCCTAGCATCAGAGCTGATTGTAGCACTTTGGCAGTGGCGGAGATATGCGAATTAACAATTTATGACTATGTAGTGTGGTAATGAGCGATCGCCCTCCTCTACCACAAGCGCGATCGCCATTTACTATTGCCTCAAAATACCATACTTGTAACCCTAAAGCCTGCATTTGCGGACTTTGTTCGTGTAATCACACTCTTGAAATTTCAGCGCTCAAAATTTCTATTTGCCAAAACTTGGCGTGTGGAAATAGCGTGTATGAAACAAAATCGCTCCCAAATTACCAATCAAACAGGTAATCGCTAGCGACAACAAAACGTAAGTGGGAACCATGACTACACCAATCATGAACCAAGTATAAACGTGCAGTACCATCATTAAAGCAAACATGCAGGCTGCTCCGGAAGCTGGCCACACTTGCTGTGGTGGGCAACGGAGTACAGCAAAAGTAATCGTCAACAGCGTGGCAACCAAGTTTGCTGGTACGAGAAATGTACAAATACTGATGCAGTTGGCGCGGGAAAACTCCGCTAAGGTGTTGAAATCGAGCATCAACTTTTGGGATAACGTCACTTTAGTATAAGATACTTAATCAGCTGGCGAAATAACGAAATATAAATCTGAGTAATACTTAATTTAATATTATGATAAGTTTACATACATATTGTATTATTATAAAAAATAACTATCAATAAACTAAATAGCTAGACAAAAATAAGTATAGGAATCCGGTTTGATTATTGAAAAAATCTAAGTACAGATAGGGTGTTTTATCGGCGAGAGTACGGCACCAAAAACATAGAATGGTGCGTTAGCCTTTGGCGTAACGCAACGGCAATAAAGGGGGAGGAAAATCCACACCCCTTTTTGCCTCCCCTACGTATCTTTTCAAAAATCAAATACTAGTCCTATATGACTTGTGAATGTCGAGAATCGAGAATGGAAGATGAATCAAAATAATTTACCTGCAATGACCTTGGTGTCTTAGTGTCTTGGTGGTTAATAAAATTTATTTTTTCACCACAAAGACACATAGACGCGATAGCGGCTTCCCGCAGGGTAGACACAAAGAAAACTCGATGTTAAAGGTTACACTTTAACAGGGCTAGCAATGCTCACTCTACTATCAACATTTATTAATTAACCCATTAAAATGACTGTATCGATAACGTGAATAACGCCGTTATCAGCTTCGATATCTGCTGCTAAAACAGTGGCATTTTTCACTTCAAAACCATCAGAACAATCAATTTTAATCGTTGAACCTTCCACTGAAGTTACAGTACCGAGTTGAGCTAAATCAGCTTGTTTTAGCTTGCCAGGAACGACATGATATTTTAAAATTCGCGTTAGCTGGGGAATATTTTGAACCAGGGTTTGTATAGTTCCTGGCGGTAGTTTGGCAAAGGCATCATCATTAGGTGCAAACACAGTGAATGGGCCGGGGCTTTTTAATGTATCTACTAATCCTGCTGCTTGTACAGCCGTCACCAGAGTTTTGAAGGAATCTGCACTAACAGCAATATCAACTATATCGGGCATTTATTTCACCATTACTCTAACAAAGATTTTAAATCAAGTAAGAAAGAAGACAGAAAACAATCGCTAGAAGAATTTTTATATATTTTTAATGAATAAAATTTATGGATGTCTAACTTAAAAAAAACATATATAGGAATTATCTATGCAAACTATTGAAGACAACACCTTATCATGAATTAAAGAAAAATGTTTGTTTAAGAAATGCTGGAGCGCAAATACGCTATTCTCGGAACTGGTGCTTTAGGTGGTTTCTACGGTGCTAAACTACAAAAAGCTGGATTGGATGTCCACTTTTTGCTAAAGAGTGACTACGAACACGTAACTCAACATGGTTTAGTTGTCGAGTCTAAAGATGGCGACTTTACCCTTCCTCAAGTCAACGCTTATTGTGATGTGGAAAAGATGCCGCGTTGCGATGTGGTGGTTGTTGCATTGAAGACAACGCAAAATCATGTACTATCGCAGATGTTGTCCAAGGTTGTCAAAGATGATGGTGTAGTACTGGTATTGCAGAATGGACTGGGTATTGAAGAGGAAATTGCCCAAATAGTTGGTAGTGACAGGGTAATGGGTGACTATGCTTTCTGTGTTCTAACAAGGTGGGGCCTGGGCATATCCATCACTTAGATTATGGAAAAATTACCTTGGGAAATTACACCACGAACTATCATCCGGTTGGCATTACAGATAAGATGCGTCAAATTGGCGATGACTTGAAACGTGCTGGTATTCCTGTAGAATTAGTAGCAGATTTACTGCTGGCACATTGGCAAAAATTAGTGTGGAACATTCCCTACAATGGGCTTTCTGTGATTCTCAACGCTACGACAGCCCAGTTAATGGCAAATGCTCACACCCGTAATTTAGTGGAACAGTTGATGTGCGAAGTTGTAGCAGGGGCAAAAAGTTCAGGACGGATCATTGGCGATCGCTTCATTCAAACTATGTTGGATTATACGGATAAGATGAGGCCTTACCGCACCAGCATGAAAATAGACTACGACGAACGCCGCCCTTTGGAGATAGAAGCGATTTTTGGTAATCCTTTAAGGAAAGCTGTTTCCGCAGGTGTGAATTTACCACTGATTAGTTGTTTGTACCATCAACTCAAGTTTCTAGATGCTAGAAATAGAGAGTTGTGAGTATGGTTTAATGATTTTCTCCCTATTACCAATTACCTATTAGCCATACCCAATATTTGTCTCCTTTTTCAAGACATCATTAATTGGATGTTCTTGATCGTCAAATTCCAGCGATGCTTCATACCGAGTTAATGGGAAAGGTTCCAAAAACTTACCTTTTTCCCGACTTTCCAGTCGCCACCAGAGAGTTTGTACAGCGATCTCTTTATCATCAACAAATTCAAAAGTGATTTCACCAAGATTATTTACTCCCACTATTTCTTTACCATCTCCCCATTTGCCCCGATAATCACGATGATTTTTTGCCATTGCCAAATACTTTTCTAACGCTGGCTTGCGGTTTTGTCCTGGTAGGGGGGCAGTTACAAATTGAGGCTGGAGAATATGAGAATCTTGTGGTTCATTCACTTGTTCATATTTTCCTAATAAAAAATCAATTCGATACCACCACTCGGGTTGTTTAATGATTTGGAATGCTTTAAACCAACTGCGTTCTTTAATTAAATCTACTACGGCAGGATTAGTTTTGATTTTCCAGGGTATGCATTGCAAGATTTGGTCAGCAAAAGTATATATGACACCAATTTCTAGTTCTTTTGTGCCTTGATTTTCCCACCCAACAATCTCTGCTGTTGGCAGATGGTTGATTGCTTCAATCGGGATGAAACCTTTTTTGTGCAATGAATGACTCCCACCCGCGCCACTGTCTTCATTCTTCAAGGAACTACTAGTAAATTGAACAACAATAAGTTCAGTGTTAAAATTTTCTGAATGTTGAAAAGGACGTGTTGCTGCATATTGCAAGCGAGCAGCAAAACTGTAGTGTACATCTCCTGATAAGACAATTACACGATTTTGTTTTGCTGGTAAAGCTCGTGAGGCCAAAGATGCAAGCAGTCTTTCAAAAGCAGTTGCTTCTAAACCCCAAGCTTCTGGATCGAAACCCCAAGCAGCACTACCTAAATTTTCGGCGAAAGTTTTAGCTGTCTTTTGGATAGTTTCTAAAAGAGGTACACCAATGACAGGCCCTGGTGATATTACTAAAGTTACTTTTGCATCTTTGGGGCGAACCACTTTTGATATTTGGCGATCGCAACCTGCTTCGCTCAAAAGTGAAGGAAAATCAAAGTCTTTACCTGGAAATGCCCGCCAGGTACGAGTATCTAGTACTATGACTTCATATCCTGGCCCGGTGACGGTGTAATGCCACTTTAGGGAAGCATCTGTATGGGTTAGTTGCCTAGCGTTTTTTATATCTGCAAGGGATGGTAAACCAACGCGCCGGGTAATTTCCTGTTCGTGTTGTGAGTTTTGACCTTGTGAAGCTGACCATGCTACAGCAGCTTTCAGCAATGCTGCTCCTGGTTTATCATCATCCTCAAACTCGTCTGGTGTATTTCCCCAAGCTTGGCAGATAGCATAAGCAAGCATACCATTTTGCACAATGCGTCTGCCCAGGGGTTTACTGAGAACGCGATCGCACCATGCCATGTTTAGATAAAAATCATCGGTAATTTCATGGTCATCAAATATCATGTAAGTGGGAATATTAGCTAAGGCACGCCTGATTTCTTTGAGGGTTTTTTGAAAGTTTTTTAAATACTCAAGTTCTTCTTGAAATAAAGTTTTACTACTTGCAAGTAATGGCAAATTCTGAATTGCATCTGCAAATGTTGGTAAATCTTCAGGTTTAGGCCACAAAATCTCACTCCAGGCGAATAAATACATTGTAAAAAATTCGCCAAACGTGAATAAATGACTTTTGGCAATATTAGAAATTCGGTTAATTTTATTCATACTTGCCGTTAATCCGGCAGTATGCGTTGCTAAATAATTGCGCTGACCAGGATTTAACTCTTGCGGATTTGTGACATCTGGTAATGTTTCCGACCATCCCAACAGGGTTTGACCTGCATCCATTAACATGAAAAGTAAGGCATCTGCGACATCATCTACATAGATTTGATCGCCAGTCAGAAAGAGTTGATGCGGTCGTTTTTTTGGGTCTTGTACTAACGCTTCTTTAATCATCTTGTCTAAAGCTGCCATTGCATCTAAGCCTTCACTATGTGGCTTCCGACAAGAACCATGAATAATGCGTAAATCTTTTAAATCATTAGGCACCATCCCAAAACTTGGCAAATCATATTGAGGATATGTAATATCTGCGATTGAGCCTTGGGGATTTAAAATACCAGGAGTACTCAGCCTTTCTCCATCACCAAATTCTAAATCATAGAGATAATTTTCACCGTATAAAAGCACATTAGTATTAGTTTTGGCAGTAACAGCGGCTACATGTAAATTAATTCCTAATGGAATTGTATTTTTACTCCCGATAAGTAATATTTTTTTATTAGTATCAAATATTTTGAGAGTGACATTGCGGCTTTCTTTTAAAACTATCCACACAGTAACACCATTAGGATCGGTGCGTCGCAAAATTGGCCCTGCAAGAACGAGCGGCAGTTGGTTAATCCGTTGTCTTAATGATGTCCATGTCATGCGACTTGTGCCATCAATAGTACACTTTGAGTATATTTATTCGGTGAATTATGTCAATGTTCATAAAATAATTCTTTGTTATACAAAGCTCTAAAAGAGCTACTACAAATTTACCAATTAACTCAAATTGCTAGAAATTTTCTTTTGTGTGAGTACACGAAATACAACTTGGGGATGATAAAAAGTTAGAGGTGATTTGAGTAAGTGGGTAATTTCTACAAATAAAGTACGCAATTCGGTATCCACATTGCTGCTTTCAATAAGCGTTTGATTGTACCAAACCAAAAGTTTATTAGCCCAACTAGGTTCCTTTCTACCTAATGTGGTAAGAAAACGAGAGTCTTGTGTTGTAGCTAGCATCCAGTGAAAAGAATTGCTTTTTGCCAAGTTTTTTTGGAAGCGTGAAGGCTGAAGTTCAGTATCACTTAGCCAGTCTTTGAGAAGCATTGCTGATAAAGCACTGACTGTCATTCCTTGACCATAAACCGGACACAAGGCACAAACTGCATCGCCTAATACCACAAAGCCCACAGGCATGTTAATTTTTTCATAGTGACGCAGCCGATTTGCAGTAGCACGATGGGCATAAACAGGTGACACTGGTTCCGCATCCTTGATGGTTTCATAAAATCTGGGACTAGATAAACTGCGGGCGAATGCTAAAAAGCCCTCATTTTCAAGCGGCGGAAAGTCACGCCCATAACCACCAAGAGTAGCTATCCATTCTCCACCTTCTATCTTGGCTAAATACCCCAAGCGAGTATTTTTTGGGGGTTCTTGGGTAATTAGCATGACCTTCCAATCTTCAGCAAAATCTTCTGGC
Source organism: Fischerella sp. PCC 9605 (assembly GCF_000517105.1). Taxonomy (GTDB): domain Bacteria; phylum Cyanobacteriota; class Cyanobacteriia; order Cyanobacteriales; family Nostocaceae; genus PCC9605. Next base: position 1,283,656 of record NZ_KI912149.1, read on the forward strand.
TGTTTGTAACGTCTGGTGGCATATCCCAAAAATGGGTTAACTATGGTTTCTGGTGGTGGTGTAAATCCGATATTTTCTAGCCACTGGGGTGCATGGGAACGACGGCCGCTAGCATCAATTATTAAGTCAGATGACAACTCTTTTAAACCCTCGCCCGCAAGAGATTGCAATTTTACACCCGTAACTTGGGTTTGACTGGGGTTTGTCAGCAAGGCGATCGCCCGATGTTGTTCTACAAACTGCACCTGAGAAAACTCTGCCAGATGCTGGCGGATTGCCCATTCTAGCAAGGGACGAGAGCAAGTCAAGGAAACAATTTCAGAAGACACAACGGCATTTTTGCTCCATCGGCCTTGGGTGAAAAAATGAAACTCCCGCATCCAATCAAGGGTAAGCGCACCAGCAGCACTCAACTGTGAACCGATACTGGGGAAAAGTTCCTCTAAAATCCTGTATCCTCGCACCAATAAAACATGGGGCTGCGCTGATTGTGGTACACCTTTACGCATCTGCGGTTGCAAAGGTAGGCGATCGCGTTCCACAATTATGACTGAATCACAATGTTCTGCAAGTACACGCGCCGCTAGCAAACCCGCGATACTACCACCAATGACAACAGCCTTTTTTAACTTCATAACTTACGATCGCATCTAATTCAGCGGATGATACTATTTTCTCAGCTGAACTTAAAATAAATAATGCCTTCACTCCAAGATATTCCCCAAGCAGGAGAAAAAGCACCTGATTTTACTGCCCCCGATCAAAATGGTAATTCAGTCAGCCTTAGCGATTTTCAATCAGATTGGCTTGTCCTCTACTTTTATCCAAAAGACGATACTCCTGGTTGTACGACTGAAGCCAAAGAATTTAGCGAATTTTCTCAAGAGTTCACCGCCCTAGGGGCTAAAATTGTTGGCATTAGTCCCGATACCGAAAAGTCCCATTGCAAATTTATTAACAAGCACAACTTGTCGCTACAACTATTGAGCGATCCAGAACACCAGGTATGTGAAGCCTATGGTGTGTGGCAGTTAAAAAAATTCATGGGCAAAGAATATATGGGTGTGGTGCGGTCAACTTTTTTAATTGCCCCTGATGGTCAGTTAGCTTATGTTTGGTCGAATGTGAAAGTGAAAGGTCATGTCCAGGCTGTATTGGCTAAGTTGCAGGAATTGCAAGCAGCACAATAGAATAACAAAAATGCAAAAATGCGATCGCTGTCTACATTCCTATTTACTATCGGGAAGCTTGGCTTGATAAAAATTGCCATTACTACGATGAGACTTTGTTAGATCGGCATTCGTAAGGTCAGCGTGACTGAAGTTGGCATCGAGGTCAGTCCAGGTAATAATTGCTCCTTCAAGCTTAGCCCAACTAAAGTTGGCTCCAGTAAGTTTAGCTAGGCAGAGATTAGCACCTGTCAAGACTGCCTTGCTAAAATTAGCACCGGTTAAGTTCGCTTTAGCTAAATCGGCTCCACTTAGATTAGCCTCAGTGAGATTAGCCCTACTCAAATCAGCACCAGCCAGATCGGCTTCGATCAAGTTAGCCTTTCTGAGTTCACTTCCAGAGAGAACAGCCTCGCTCAAGTCAGCTTGTTCAAGATTTGCTTCACTAAAGTCAGCTTGAGTGATATTTGTTTTGCTGAAGTTGGCGCGAGTAAGAACAGCCTCAGTGAAGTTAGCCCCTCCCAATTGAGCATGACTCAAATTAGCTTCACCTAAATTGGCTCTCATCAGTTCTGCTGCACTAAGATCAGCTCCGCTAAGGTTAGTGCCAACAAGTTTCGCATCCCTGAAAGTAGTTTCACTTAAATCAGCACTGGCGAGGTTGGCTTTACTCAAGTCAGCCTTACTCAAATCAGCCATCTTCAATTTTGCCTGGAACAGGTGGGCGCAACTGAGATTAGCTTCCAAGAGGTTAGCTTGGATGAAATTGGCTCTACAAAGCTGAGCGCAGCAAAGATTTGCACTTTTCAAATTGGCAGATGTCAATACAACTTCACAGAGGTTAGCTGATTCTAGATTGGCAGATGCAAGGTCAGCTTTACAGAGGTTAGCTTGGCAAAGATCGGGTTTAATATCTGGGTTTTCTTCCCTCCATGAATTCCAACTTTCTACGCTTTTTTTCAGGAGTGCAACATGTTCTTCATTAGCCATATCAATATAATTCCCGCTTGGATATAAATTTACTCTCAATCAGAGTAAATTTCTGGAGATTCATCAAAGATGTCTACTGCTAGCGCTAGTTCTTCCTGTGAGCTTCTCTGATTCCTGTGCTTCTTAATTTACTCTGGTAATACCTATAATAAAAAACTAGCTCTAAACTTTGGTAATCTTGTGAAGATGCCCCACCCACTCACTAGAGAAGCAAAGATTAATTTTTTGGTCATGCAACCCACTACACAAAGATTAATAGCAGTCTTATCCAGTTTTGACTCAAAATTAGTCTTGCGTCGATGAGTTTAACGACGTTAGACAGTGCGAAAATCCTCCCGTGACGATCGGTGCAAGAATCGGCTTCGGTTATACCAATTTTGCTCACCTGTTATGCATCGGGAGAGAGCAAGCTAGCCAAGGAGGCAGAAACTATGATTGATGCGAACGAAATTCTCAAGGCAATGTGTGAGAAATATCAAGCAGCCGTTAGCGCCAACGATTCGGTAGCCTATGGGAAGCTATTTGCCGCAGACGCGATTCGGATTCCACCCGGGTCGGAGCCTGAGCACGGTCCAGACGAGATCTTAAAGAGCGAACAGAAGGACTATGATGTCGCGAAATGGACTGTTCAATCGATACCCCTTGATGCTCTACGGATCGATGATCGATGGGTATATGGAATTGCGCAGGCCAATGTGAACACTGTCGCCTACGCTGATGGGGCGACGAATTCATTCAAAGCCACGAAGACCTGGCTTCTCCACAGAGAGGACTCAGGAGAATGGCTGATCAAGAGGCAGATGTGGAACCTCAAGTAATAACCGTTGAAGTGGGGATTCTTCTGCCCAAGCAAATAGAAAGTGCTGTCTCTTCGAGCGGAACTTGGCAGATCGTCGCTGCCCATATAGGTATGGTGGCTTAAACATTGGAAAATTCTCTTGCGATCGCTTTCTTGATCGGAACATGTTTTACATAGTTGTAATTCACATTAGGCGTGACTTGATAATATAGCTACAAAAACTCCGCAATTCTCCGTACAGCAGTTTCTAACACGTGTGGCTCGTGCACTAAGGCAAAGCGAACATAGCCTTCCCCGAATTTGCCAAAACCAGCACCAGGTGACGCTGCTACTCCTGTTTTTTCGACTAGTTGAGTACAGAATTCTACAGAATCTTGGCTCCAAGGTTCTGGTAACTTTGCCCAAACGTACATTGTGGCTTTAGGTTTGGGAAGTTGCCAACCAATGCGATGTAAAGCATTAACAAAGACATCCCGGCGTTGGCGGAAGGTATTGACAGCTGTTTTGACGCCATCTTGCGGCCCGCTGAGGGCTGCGATCGCCCCATTTAAAATTCCGCGATACTGATTAAAATCAACTGCTGCTTTGACTTGACGCAAAGCACGAATTAACTCAGCATTACCAATGGCATAAACTATGCGGAAGCCGCCCATATTATAGGACTTGGAAAGAGTAAAAAATTCAATTGAAACGGTTTTATCTGGATCGGCTTGGAGAAGTGATTGGGGATTAGGGATTAGGGATTGGGGATTGGGAAGATTTTTACCCCAGTCCCCGATTTCCTCGTTCAAGGTCAAGTTGCCTGTGAGGTTATTTGTGAGGCGATGCTGGCAGGTTGGTGGTAAAATAATCGCTTAATCGCTCTTTGATGAGATGCTCCGAGACTGGAAGTAGAATAATAAGATTGAGTGTGGTAACCTCACAGCAGTAAGGTGCATGAGCCAAGACTTGACCAAAAAAAATGCTCTGTTACAGGTTGTGCCACGATTGCCGGTTGTGCAAAGTCGAGACATTGTTTCAGATATTCTTCGGGTTGAACACCATCATCAACCTGCCAATGGGACATCCGAGTGTTGTCTTCCAAACTACTTACTCAGCATTCATCTTGGGCAGCCTATTCAGCTAAAACGGACAGTAGATGGACGGCGCAGCAGCGATTATCTAACTGAAGGCGACATCATGATTTCGCCTCCTTATTTGCATCGTAAACTGTCTTGGGATGTTGATGCAGATTTCTTGTTACTTCGCCTTGAGCCAAGGCTATTTACCTCTGCTGTGTCTGAAGCTTTTGATACAGATTCTATTCAAATCACGCCACAATTGAAGATTCGCGATCCTCTCATTCAATAAATCGGTTTGGCACTCAAAACAGAACTAGAAATCGATGGATTAAGTCATCGTCTCTATGCTGAGTCAATAGCGAGTGCATTAGCTGTTCACCTATTGCATCGCTACCCAACCCATAAGCCTGGTGTCCAAGCTTGCTCTGGCGGTTTGCCAAGCCTTTAGTTGCAGCAAGCCATCGACTACATTCAGGCTCATCTTGCTGAAGACATTTCCTTGGAGACGATCGCCACCGAAGTGGGCATGAGTCGTTATTATTTCTGTCGGTTGTTCAAGCAATCCACTGGGATGTCACCCTACCAATATCTCCTCAAATGCCGCATAGAGCGTGCTAAAGTGTTGCTTTTGCAGGGGCAACAGAGTATTACCGATATCGCTATACAAGTGGGTTTCGCCAATCAAAGCCAGTTCGGGAGGCATTTCAAACGCTTCACAGGTGTTACTCCCAAACAATTCTGGCAGCGATCGCAATAATCGACTAAGCAACGCAATAAGTGAATATACGGCAACCTTAGAGACATTGTATTATCAACTGGCAGAATCCTTTATGGAGATAGAGTAATACCGTGTTTGTCATCCGCAAATTGAAAACGCTCATTCTCGCTGCTGTACTCATACTGAGTTTTCTTGGTGTCTTGCCTAGCGCTGTCCAAGCTGCGACCGCTGTTGCTTTAGACACCACAAATCAAGCGATCGATGTCGCCACTGTCTACACAACCAGTCCCGATACTCAAAATCAGGTTCTCTCAGAAGTTCTGGCATCTGAGCAAACGACACTACCCAAAGCACCTGGTTTCCTCAATTCATCCGTTCTCAAAGGTCAGGATGGCACGAAAGTTGTTGCCTTAAACCAGTGGAAAGATTTATCCAGTTTCCAAGCGTATGAGGCAAAACAAACTCCAGATACAACAATTTCCGCCGCAAATCCTCGTACTTTTGTCTTTGAGATCAAAAAGACAGAAACGAGAAACACCACTCCTGCCATTGCTGAACATGGAGCCATCATGTTTAGCGAGTTCAAAATGAAAGACCCCGACAAGCAATCCGAACTGGAAGGGATTGTGTCTCAAATGATGCCTGGTGTAATGCAAATGATACCAGGATTGCAATGGGCTGCAATGGCTCCGAGTACTGATAAAACTACCATCTCCCTCATTGCTCAGTGGAATAGTCGTGAGGATTTTGAGTCACTTGGCAAGAATCCAGGCTTCGACAAAGAAACGAATTACTGGCAAGCCTATGCTGATAATGAACATGACCTCTTTGATGTCGTCAAAATCATTCGATGAGAGGAATCGATTTGCTCCTCATGGGGGGATTTAGTATCATCAGCTCAGTTTGTTGGTGCGCTGCGGCAATGGCTACAATGCTTCCAGCGATCGCGCCAAGTTCCGAGCCGCCTGGGATAATCGAAACATCATCTGTAGTTGACCCTATAACCCTTGAGGCCAATTCAGAAGCCTTCGTAGAGAGAGTTTCAGACATTACTTTAGTGGGTCAAGTTCGCTCTGTTAGCCAACTCTCAAACGTGCAGCCAACAGACTGGGTAGAGAGCCGAGATCCCTGCAAAAACGGAAATAGAGGCTGAAAAAGCTTGCTATATCTAGGTTTCAAAAATTTCAGGAGGAAGATGAAGAGCCGCCTCAAAAGGTTGGGGAATATTGTGCAGATTGACCACATAATCGCCATACCGCTTGATATGTCTGGTGAGGTAAGGACTTAAACTAGCAACAAAGCGATGATTAACTGGATATCCTTGTGCCGTTAATGTCTGAATAGCCAACGACATATCCACAGTATTCTGTAAAATGACAGCACTAGCAACCAAATCAAGGTACTTCAACCGCTTCTCTTGCTCAATTGGGTCATTTTCAGTGATCACGCCATCCTTACCAAAAAACACCCAATCGAGGAAATGATGGTACTTCTCAACAATATTTGTAATTGCATTAATTTCGGAGCGCATCCTGGCATTGGAGATATACTCCAACAAAAACATTGTTCGCACAACCTTCCCTAACTCCAAAAAAGCTTGATAAAGACGGTTTTTCTTGCTGTAACTGCTTAACTTACGTAGGAGCGTAGAAGGCATCACCTTCCCCGCCTTAATCGACAGTACCACCCGCATCATGTCATACCAGTGAAGCTGAATCAGATTCCAATTAACTACATCCTTAAACAAGGGGTCAATGTACTTGTAAGTGACTGACTCACAAGGACGCAGGAAACTCAGATCCTTCCAATTACGGATGCGTGGCATCAACTTGATACCCAGAAGATAAGAGATAGCAAATACAGGACCCGACTGACCTTGGGTATCTGCATACAGAGTATCGGGTTGAATATCGGAAAGATTTTTCAGTAACCCGTCTAAAATATATACTGCTTCCCAAACTCCACAAGTAATAAAGTGGGTAAACAAAGCAATATACTTATCAGAAACATGGTGATAAGCAATACCACCATATCCACCATAGCGGATGTGATACTCACTATGTAGATTATTCTCGTAAATCTCAAACTTACTACCATCTGCCGCCGCTCTTTTCCCCGTTCCCCAAATAGAGGGTAAACTGAAACGGTTGAAAGCATTGATCATATCCCGAATCGCCGCCTCAAGCTTGGGCGTACTGATATGGCGACGATTGGTATAAGAAATCATGTGAGATGTTACCACACCCCTAGAATGACGTGCCGTTTGATTAGGCCCAAGATTGCACCCATAACCAAAAGTTGTGAAAATATAGCGTTCCGCCGACTGCTTTAATTTGGATTCACTTCCTGAAAGGGGGCCAAAATGCCTTGTCCAGTTCAGCCAATGCTCAACATTGCAGAGAATGTCTAAAACACTACGTTCTGGCATCAAAGAGCGAATTTTCTCCTCTAATTGTTCGACCTCCTTGGGTTCAGGAGAAGACTTCAGCCGCTTCAGTACAGGCTCACCATCCTGATTAATTGTTACTTGTTGTCCATCCGCACAAAGAATATCTACTTCAGTAGCCACCTGGGTTAAACATGAGCGTAAATACTCAACAAAATCTTCTGGATTGGAGGGGAATCCAAGCTGGCTACAATATTCTTCTATCATGGGTTCACATTCTGATAGAGTCAGCAATTGTTCACGGAAATCAGCGTAACTTTCTGACCCAACAACACAAGCATCCCCAGTCTTAAATTCATTTGCTAAGTAAGAAAATACACAAATTTCTAACTGTTGGCGTACTAAAAGTTTAGTCCCTTCAACTTCCTTAACAACCAGAGTTCGCCAGTTATTACTAATAAAATCTAAATTAATCTCAAAAGCTAAATATTTGCCCCGCTTATGTTCATTATCTAACACGAACTTTAAGGCATCAATTACCGACTCATCGGCAGAAGTTGAATGAATATCTAGAGAGCGTACTAAACTAAATAACGCCTTGCGGTTAGCTGAATAAAACCGCCACATTAATGGCAAATGATTGTTGGTGTTGTATGCGGCAATTTCTTCATATTTCAGCAGTAGCAAATCTGCCCCACCATGTTCATCCAAGATGGACAGAACTTGCTCTCCTAAAGCAGCTAAATTATCTTGAGTCTCTTTCGATGCAGTTAAAACCTGTGCAAACATCCCTAGCATTTCCGATGTTTGGGTCAAATGCTTCTCACGTAGTTCTTTTAATCTTTCTTTGGCATTATTCTGAATCTTGAGGATACGCTTGATAAACATCTCTACCAAATGGTCACGAGTTTTGACCTGGGCTTCGTATAGCAAGCACAACAGCAATGTACGGCGTTTAGACAGTTTAATATCTTGAAATTCTGATATATCTAAAGCCCTAGCGTGTGTTGCTAAATATTTCACTTTAGCCGGAGCAATACTTGATAACAAGCGTTTAGCATCACCAAAGGTCATCAACTGGTTAAACTTGATTTGCAGTTGTTTAATGTGGCTCAGTTTGGCACTTTTAGGTGGGGATTTTAATAAATTTAATGTGGCGATTGATTCAGAGGTTTCCCCTAATAATAGTTGGTCTAAATAAGCTTGTTCATTAATAGATAGACCCTGAGATATTCGATGAAATAATCGATTGTTTGTAATGGAACGGACATGGCTAACTAAGCGGTCTAGGGAATTGAATGTTGGTAACTCATATCGTTCTTTAACCAATTCTTCAATTGCAATGTTGATTAAATCAGCCGGATGGTCTTTAACTTCTGCGGCAGAACTAACAACAACAGCTATCAATTTTTGGGCAGCTTTATCATAAGACTTGACACCCAAATATTCTCGAATTGCTTGTTGATAATTACGCCTTTGGCGGTCTGTGGGAATAGCTGTCACCCAATCACGTAATTTTAAATATGACCTTATATGTTTAATAATCGTGATAGGTACATTTTCTGGATGCGGAAAATATCCCAGTCTCTGAAACGATTTCAACATTACCATGAAGCAAAGTAAACCTTCATGGCTACGAACACGAGATTTGACAAATTTAAGCTCTTCCAGTGTTGGGGTATAAAGCTCAGTTAGTTCTTTCGCTGAGGGATATTGTTTAAATCTTGGGTAAGCTGTACGGTCAATTAAGGTCATTTAGGTCAAATTTAACACCGGAAATTCTGAGGGCTACCCAAACTTGGTTCATCCCTCACTCACTCGTGAACCGCTCAGTATTTTATCTTTTTTTCTGACAGACAATTAATTTATCTTGCTGACGCTTTTATTCATCCCACAGTCCCTTAAATCGTACTGGTGATAGTTCTGTGTAGCGGACTGTATGTTGAATATTATTGTGTCCTAAATAACCTTGAATGGTACGTGTGTCTACTCCTTTAGCCGCCAGAGCATATCCACAAGCATGGCGTAGCATATGAGCATGAACTGGAAACGGCAACAAAGCTAGTTTTCCAGCTCGTTCGACAATTCCAGCGATTGTATCTTTCGCTAGTGGACCAAAGCGAGATGACTGGAAAATATAAGCACAAGCTGGATAATCACGCTGGAGTTTACGCAGAGAGCGAATTTCATCACCATATAGTGGATGTGTGGAAGGAGTTCCCCTCTTGACTCGCTTAATATGGAGATTACCACCACTCCAGTCTATTTGCTCCCATCGTAGTGCTGCTGCTTCTGCCACTCGCAGTCCGTGACGGTAAATCAATAGGATTAGGGTCGAATCCCGATGAGCATGGCGACCACCAGCCTTCTTGAGTGCATCTCGCATTGCCTCAATTTCTTTTTCCAGTAAGTATTCTCTTGTCCTCACTGCGGCATACTTGCGAGAGTTAGGAGATTGAAGTGGTGAACTTTGGGTTTTACCAACTTTCGATAGTTGGGGTATCTTTACAGTCATACCCAGACCCCCTGAAAAATCAATGTCGTTTTGTCTGGTATTACCTACTTTGACTCATAAGTTGGTATTTGAGTCTTGACTGTATTAATTAGTAACTATGTACTATGCTGTGTCTGCTTGTAGCTTTCTTATGTTTGGTTTAAATAGAGTATTAAAAGCTGAAACCTATTATTGGTAAGCGTTTTCAGCCTCTATTTCCGTTTTTGCAGGGATCTCGGCTCTATGCCGACTGGGCATTCCAAGCGCTTCAGTCTTTGGCTGAGCGATACGCTATCATTTCGGGCTACCTTGATAGTACATTTCAGGGAAACCGGGCAATGAGCCGCTATGAGTTTGCAGCAGGGTTGAACGCAGCCCTAGAGCAAATGAATGGACTCATTCATGATGAACCAGCAAACATCGTTTCTCAAGATGATTTAGCTGTATTGCAGCGACTTCAGGAAGAGTTTTCAGCAGAGTTAGCCACATTGCGAGAGCAAGTTAACCCGTTAGAAGTTCGTTCCGCTGAGTTAGAGACAAATCAGTTCTCCACAACAACAAAACTAGCAGGTCAAGTCATCTTTGCAGTGAACGCAGGCGGGTTTGAAGGCGATCGCATCATCGCTCCCAGAGGTGCTCTGATTACTGATAACGATCCAAATCCCACATTTATCTATAGAGCTACTCTAAACCTGAATACCAGTTTTACAGGAACAGACTTACTGCAAGTTCGCTTGGTGACAGGTAGCGACGGTGCTGACGATAATGCTGGTGGCTTCCTCGAACCAAATCTAGGAAGTACCCTGGATTTCTCAATTCCAGGTCGGAACGATCAATTTAGCATTGCCCGCCTCTATTACACCTTTGCTCCGTCTAATGACCTGAGTCTGACCATTGGATCATCCATTACGGCACCCGATTTTGTAGACAAAAATCGCTATGCCAACGTTAGCTTTAAAGATTGTTCTACTCAAGCTTTTGTGAATAACTTTATCCTGTTTCCTAGAGGCAGAGGAGCAGGTGCCGCGATTGCCTGGAATCCAGGTGCGGGAGCCTTCCATTTACGGGGAGTATACATCGCTGGAGATGCAGAAAATTCCCTTCCAGAAAATCAACAAGTATTTGGGGGTGGTAGACCTGAAGACATTCGACTATTCCCTGTTGGGGGCGGAGGGGCTGATGGGGGCTTATTTGGCGATCCTTATCAAGGAGTTATTGAATTAGAGTATGCACCGAGCGAAACCTTTGCCCTGCGCCTGCAATATGGCGGTGGTAGGGTATTTGGTAGCAATTTTGATGTTTTAGGGATCAATGCTGAACTGGCGTAGCGATCGTCTGGGTGTGTTTGGACGATATGGCTATGGTTCTTACCCCAAAACTACGGTAGGAGATATTAACCCCAACTACTGGATGGTCGGGTTAGCATTTCCAGATCTATTTATGGAGCGAGCGATCGCAGGGATTGCAGTTGGTCAGCCATTCATTGAAAATGAGGTAGGAAATGCTACACAGACTAATTTTGAAGCATTCTATAATGTTCCGGTCAATGACTATATCCAAATCACACCCTTGATTCAAGCCATAACTAACCCTGGCAATCAAGATTTAAACGGTACAATTTTCACGGGTACAGTGCGAACGGTTTTTTCATTCTGAAACCTTATCACCCATCAGGGCTTGAACTATGGCGAGACTGGAAACAACAATTCAGGAACGAACAAACTCGCTACCTGTTAAACTCACCCTGCTATTGGTCAGTACGCTCACCGTGATGGCAGGAGCAACAATCGCTCCCTCCCTACCAGCCATGCGGGAGCACTTTGCAGAAGTTTCCAGTGCAGACTACTTGGTGCGATTGGCGCTGACTCTCCCGGCTTTGTTTATTGCCCTCGGTGCTCCTTTTGTTGGCGTTGCTATTGACCGATTGGGACGTAAACCCTTGCTGCTATTCTCGTTGGTTCTTTATGGAATTGCAGGGAGTTCTGGATTTGTACTGAGTACCCTGGGATTGATTTTGGTGGGTCGAGCATTCCTGGGCATCAGTGTGGCGGGAATTATGACAACCGCTACCACCTTAATTGCTGACTACTACAGCGGATCTGCACGGGCACAATTCCTGGGTTTACAGGCAGGATTCATGGGTTTGGGAGGAGTCCTATTCCTTTCTCTGGGTGGCTTTCTAGCCGATGGGAATTGGCGATCGCCTTTTTTGATTTATGTCATGGCGCTAGTCTTGGTACCTTTCACAGCAACCTTTTTGCCAGAACCACAACGGAACCAACCCACCCTAACATCAAGCAATGCTACCGACACAGCGCAGAAATTCCCGCTCAATCTCGTGGTGCTGACCTACGGTATTGCGCTAATCACCCAGATTGTGTTCTACCTGATTCCAACTCAGTTGCCGTTCTATTTGCAGCAAATTGCCAATGCCAGCCCGTCCCAAAGTGGGTTGGCGATCGCGCTGTCAACCCTATTTTCAGCAACTAGCTCCATTCTCTATCGCCAGGTCAAAGCTCGTTTAGGGTTTATTGCAATTTACGGTATTGCGTTTGTCAACATGGCGCTGGGGTATGGATTGATCGGTTGGGCGATCGGCTATGCAGTCGTGCTAGTGGGGTTAGCGATCGCGGGTATAGGATTAGGGCTACTCATGCCGAATATGAATCTTTGTCTGACTTCTGTGACTCCTGATGCGTTTCGAGGCAGGGTTCTAAGCGGCATTACCACCAGTTTCTTTTTAGGGCAATTTCTGTCGCCCCTGCTGAGTCAGCCGATTAGTTATGCCGTCGGTCTTGGTACAACCTACGGTTTAGCCGCCGGATTGATGCTGATCTTAACGGGATTCGCCTTAGTCCTATTTTGGCGCTGGCGGTAGACAATACACGCAGCCCAACAATCGCATGCACCGGACGGACTGGTAGCTACTGAATTAACGTGAGTTCGACGGGACTAAAAAATGGCAGGAGGTAGAGCAGGCAAATCTTTTGGATAAAATGTCAATGGCAGGTTTTTTGGGCAAATAGGTATAAGCCGCGCTCACCAGCCATTAAATTCACCAAAAAGTTAAATGGACTACGATGACGATCTGGTTCGATTTGACAAATATTTTTGAGATGGTCATAGACCGACTCGCTTAAACGCACGTTTACGTAGTTGATGGTAATTGTGGTATTTGCTGCCAAAGGTTTTCCCATGAGGAGCAAAAATCATCTACATCGCAGAAAATTTGTGTGATGTCGAGGCGAGATACAATAGTAGACATAGCCGAAACCTTGATTTTTCTTAGATATTTTTAGTTTCGGCATTTTTTTGTCACTTTTTACCTCTTCTCAATTAATCGTCGTGCTCGTCTGCGCCACTGTGCGCGATCGCTGCCGTGAATCCCAGTTGAGCAATTCTTACATAGCAAGCTTTTTGCCCCTTCCTATCCGTCGAACTCACGTACTATTAAGGCGATCGCTACCGTATTAATTACAAACTTTTGCTTTCAAACTGAAATTTAGACAAGTTTCCTGTGGGTTTCACATCGAAAACTTGCCTAAACTCCAGTCAGTAGGATGATGTTTTCAATTGCAGGTTGTTGAGAAAATATACAAGCAAATGAAATTTATCTGCTTGTAATGACTGACCCGACTTTGCCAGAAGCTATACAAAGCATTTTGGAAAATTACAGTGAGCCAGAGTCCATATTTACTGCTTTACTTCCTGTAGTTGGGGAAGTATTGCAGTGCGATCGCTGTTTCCTCTATTTGAGAAATCCTCAAACTAAATTTGGCAAAGTTGCCTATTGCTGGCGTCGAAGTCTAGAGATTTCAGACATTACAGACTCAGATTGGAAATTAGAGCCAGCATCATTACCAGAAGAAGATCCCCTATTTGCCGCTGCACTCCGAACTCATCCTTCCATTTATGTTGAAGATGTGGAAACTGCAAACCCAGAGGTTGTCAATAAAGAATTTGAGCGCAAGAACTTCGGACATCGAGCGCTGATTCATGCTCATTTGTGTCAAGACGATCAACTTTGGGGTATTTTGCAGCCTGCTGTTTTTGGTCAAAAGCGAGTTTGGTCAGCATTTGACCACGCTGTTGTTACTCAACTTGAAAGTAAACTGACTCCCTTGGCGATCGCTTATATCAAAGCAGCTAGTGTTAAAAAATAACACCACCACTACAAAGAGTTTTTTGTTCTTCGGCGATCGCATCAATAAAATGTCTGCTACTGTAAAATGTCTGCTACTGTGATTGTCGTAGTCTCGATCCCAGATGGCTTTGAGAGCCTCTACATCCACTGTGGCAAACCCACAACGATACTGCTCAATAACTGCTGCAATCTGTTGTCATCCCGCTCAGTTACTGCCATCGCGCTTGCTCCTCTCTTCGAGTAGGTGCTTGAAATCCTCATGCCAGCTATCAAATTCAGTGACAAAGTTGAAACCACAGACTGTCTCCAGCGATCGCTCGGAAATAACCTCTAGTATCCGCGTTGCACCGTCAAGTATCTTGTCTTGCGGCCCAAAGGGGTTGAGTCGCATCCTAGATCCTGGAGGGAATGCATAGTCACAGATAAACAACACTTTGTCATAGATATAAATCGTGAAACCCGGTGTGTGCCCATCAATATGAAATGCTTCAATGCCGTGCTCAGTAAAGTCACCGTCGAAGGGACGATCAACTGGAAATGGCTTAGCCAGCGGATGCTTGGCATCAAGAGCATGTAGATAAACTTTCGCCCCCCAGAGTTCACGATACTGATTAGACGCGCCCATGAAATCCTTATGGGTAAAGTAAATCGCTTTTACTGGCTCCAAGTCTGGATTGAATGCTGATGGACAATCAATCCAGACAGCACCATCATCGGTTTCAATGCGATAAGCCGCATGTTCAAAGCCAAGACGAGGTACAGACAGCAATTGTGTGACGTAGTCATTGATTGGGTGTGGCATCACTCGATAAGTTTGCTCTGCCTCATCCCAAGTCACAAACTTATCATGGCGTGCTCCGCAGAACGGACAGATATCAGGCATCTCGCCAATCATGTTATAGCCACAAACGGTACAAACCCACTGTTGATCGAACATGGTAAACTCCTTTTGAGAAATATTAGGTTTCTTGTATGTGTATTCAAAATTGAGGTCATTGGTTTTCAAGTAAATCCTGTGTCAATGACTTGAGTTTGTCTGGATTGCCCACAATGTAAATGGACTGAATGCGATCGTAAGTTTGAGGACATTCTCTGATAGCCCCTCAGCCTCCTCCAGATTCCCATCGTAAGTGTTAATTTTTATTTCTCCGCCAACTCTTTTATCCTCTCAAACGCCTTGGGGGTCACGTCTTCAAACATACTCTTGTACTCTTTCGGAATATCATGATCGAGGGTTAGTGTTGTGATGCCGTCTTTCTCCTTGAGCGTATAATTTTCCAACCTATCCCCGTCATCAAATGGATACTCTTTTCCTTCTCGTATCTCTCCCAAATGCTTGAAAGATATAAATTCGTTCGGCACGAGCTTTTCAATGATGCCGTAACTACCACCACTACCGCTCGAATCAAAAAACTCAAATCTACCGTCTTCTTTCCAGTCGCTTTCGATATACGATCCTTCCGTAAAAACGCTTGCCCAATCACGAAAGGTAGCGTCTTCCCAGAGCACCTTCCAGACCCTTTCTCTTGGCGCATTAATATCGATTGAAAAATGTAGTTTGTGCTGACTTGCTGCCATAGTGCTTTCCCCTTTCCGTCAGATACAAGACTGCTCCTTTGATCGTTTTGATTTTGCTTTGTGCTGAATTGGTTAATTTCAAATAACCAATTTCTAGTAGTGATGAGTTTAGTATGTAAAATCTCTAGAATCAGTGTCTTGCAAATTCTTGTACTTTTGAGCAAATTCTTATCTATTTGTTGAGAAATGCTTTAGGACTACTGCCCACCAGGCGTTTGAAATGATAGCTAAAATGGCTTTGATGAGTAAACCCCAAAGAATAAGCAATTTCTGCAATACTCAATTCGCCCTGTCGCAACAACTGCTTGGCGCGATCAATGCGACGTTGAATCACATACTGATGGGGTGACAACTTTGTGGATTGTTTGAACAATCGGGAGAAGTAACTCGGACTCATGCGAGCGATCGCCGCTAACGTTGCTAGCGTTAAGTCTTGGTCGAGATGTTCATGGATATAGTCCACCACTTGCCACAGTGTGTGTCTAGGTAAACCACTGATGGTTGGGGACAGCGAATATTTATGAACAGAATAATGCCGCAACAGATGCGCCATCAATGCTGTCGTCATGGCATCGACATACAAACGCCCCCCAATTCCACCGGATTCCAATTCTGCTTTCAGCGCTAACCCCATGCTGTGAATCAGCGGATCGGAAGGATTGATGATAGGAAGCAGTTCTACATCGTTGACATCGGTTGTCTCAGCCATGTGCTGTGCCAATAACTCTGGTTCAAATGCCAGCATCATAAACTGATGCTCTGTCTGCCAATACGCCCGGGTTCGAGCCTGAGCGGGTAACACTCTCACCGTCCCCTGGCTCATCGGATATAACTGGTTGAGTCCTTCAAAGGTTTCAACGATGGGCGATCGCGAGGTGCGATCGTGAACGATCAGGCGATGCTGCGGACAGAAATTTTCAAGCATTTCAGGGGGCGGTTGGCGGTGATATTGCAGGTAGAGTCCACCCCAATCGGTTGAATTATTAGACAGGAGTGCTTTGTTTGGGTAAATTGAAAGACCGTCTTCTCCAGCCAGATTAACCCTCAGAGCCTCGTTTGTCACCATAACTCACAGCCTCCTTACCCAGCCAAGCTGCGATTTTTAACGTAGTCGAAATGACTTCATTTTAGCGCGGCACTCAAGTTTTTAAGTAAAGTTTCATGAAGGTAGATTTGCCATAATTCGCTTCAACTTCTCTGGATTCCTGACAGTGTAGACAGATTGAATGTAACCATCCACGATGTCAAATGTCGTCACGCTGTGAATGCAGCCATCAACAAACGTGATTATGCCAGGCTGTCCATTAATGTCGATGATGTAAGTAACTGCCTCAGAAACCCATTTGCTGCGAACCGCCAGCAAAAACCGAGCGACTTTCATTGCCCCCTGTAGTGGTTTCAGGGCAGCGGCAACCTGTCCTCCGCCATCCGACCAATAGGTGACATCCTTTGCTAGAAGTGCCAGTAAACCTTGCAAATTACCCTGGGTTGAAGCTTCCAGGAATTGCGCTGTAATTTCCTCCTGTTGTTGATGGGAAACAGGAAAGCGAGGACGTTGAGCAGTAATATGCTGACGCGAACGCCGCAGAATTTGGCGGCAGTTAGCTGGGCTTTTCCCTACCATCTGGGCAATTTCATCGTAGTCATACTCAAAGACTTCCCGCAGCAGAAATACGGCTCGTTCGATGGGCGATAGGCGTTCTAAAACCACTAAAAACGCCATCGAAAGTGAGTCTGCCAACTCTAAGAGAGCAGCTGGATCGTCGGTTTGTTGAGTCACAATCGGTTCGGGTAGCCACGGCCCCACGTATTGTTCTCGTTGCATGCGGGCAGAACGCAGATGGTCAATGCAGAGGCGGGTAATAATCGTTAACAAATACGTTTTGGCAGATTTCACCGTGGCTTGGGCCGTTTGCTGCCAGCGCAGGAAGGTTTCTTGCACCATGTCTTCAGCATCAGTAACCTTTCCCAACATCCGGTAGGCGATCGCAAATAGAAGAGGACGATGCTGGTTAAAGGTTTCGAGATGACTCATAAAACCTGCTCTCTGTGCTGTAGAGTAGTCAATGCCCATGCGCCGATCCCACATCCGACTCCTTCTGTGAGGAATAAAAGAATCGCAGTGATGTGGAAGAGGATACCCCAACCGGCAAACGGAATTTGGGAGATGTGGTCGGGACTGATCGCGATGAAATGGTAATAGACACCAAACAGGATTGCTCCAGCCATTGAACTCAGCAAAAGCCAGCTACCAACCTGCTGAAATGGTGTCCAAAGTAAAATCATGGCAGCGATCGGAGCTAACACAATGATAGAACCGACAAACAGACTTTGCAGCCCAGACAAAGGAACCGGTATTTTCTCGTGAGCTAAACCATGTAGGACGACGACAATGGCATGAATGATGACAGTGATAGTGGCATATCGAATAATGCGTTGCATCTTTACTACTCCCTGAGCGTGTATTGATATGACTAATATTCCTGTTTTGGGGCTTTCACTCTCCCAAATCACTTACGCAGAGAGTGTTTCAGGAGCCGTTTTTCTTTCCTGCAATGGTTGCGGTTCATAGCTGCCGGGAACCATGCGAGTGGCGATCGCAATCCGATTCCAGCCATTGATGGTAACAATCGCCATCAACAGATTGGCAATTTCATCCTGAGTAAAATAACGGCTTACTTCCTCGTAAAGTAAATCTGAAACGCGATCAGTTGCAATCAGAGTAACGGCTTCTGTAAAGGCAAGGACTGCTCGTTCTTCTGGGGTAAAAAAAGGAGTTTCCCGCCACGCATTGAGAGCATAAATCCGTTGCTCCATTTCCCCATTGCGTCTGGCATCTTTGGTATGCATATCAATGCAAAACGCACAGCCATTAATTTGTGATGCTCGAATTTTAATCAGTTCCAGCAGTGTTGGCTCGATACCACTGCCTCGAACATAGCGTTCCAGGTGCGACATTGCCTGATAAGCGGCTGCATTCGTTTTTCCAAACTCTATTCGGATCTGCATCTGTCTACCTCCTGTCTCATCAATAGGTGTTCACCTATTAGACGAAGCAGGGTCGCTTGTTGTGACAGGTTCTTCTGTAAAGGAGACAGTGCACGAGTTCGGGCATTAGTGGAACCGCTGACCGAATAATACCATGTCCGCTTAAACACTTATCATTAAGGCTGACGCGGTGACGAAAAGACACGGGGACGCGGAGAGATTTTAATCGTAAGTGATTACCCGGAGTTGATATAATCAATAGTCAGATTTTTGAGCGAATAGCTTTCGATTTCCGGCGGCGCCTCCGTTTCGCCAAAGCCGCGTAGGTCGGGCGCGACAGCATGAAATCCAGCGGCGACGGCAGGGAATATTTTGTTATAAATAGCCTCTAAGTTTCCTCACTTTCCTCATACAACTGCTCAAGTTCTTGCAGTTGAGTGCGCCGAGATTTTTGTCGATATTTTTTACTTTCTAACTTTGGTTCGTACTGAGTCTGGCCCTTGCCTTTAGTTTTTACCTTCACGGTAGATTCAGGAGCAGCTTGTTGGTTAAGCTGGGTTTGACGCTCGATCGCTTCTTCCAAAAACTCCAAATAATGCTGGTAGCGTTCCCAGTTTCCCCGCACAGCACATCCAGGCTCATCTCGATGCAGGCAGTCACTGAACCGACAGCTAGCAACTGCTAATCTCTCCCTAGCTTCCGGGAAATAATTTGCTAATTCTTCTGGCTGACAATCTAAGTCAGGCTGATTAAAACCGGGAGTATCCGCCAGCAAACCACCTTTTGGCAATTCAAATAATTCTACATGGCGTGTAGTGTGACGACCACGAGCGAGTTTGCCAGAAATTTCACCTATGCGTAGATTAACATTAGGAATCAAGATATTGATTAAACTGGACTTACCAACTCCTGAAGGTCCAGCAACAACGGTAATCTTATCTTTAAGTAGGTTGGCTGTTTTGTCAATATTTATACTTTTGTACACGCTAATAAATATTGGCTGATAACCCCAACTTACAAGACGTTCATTTATTTCTACCTGCTGTTCTGTTGAGATTAAATCACTTTTATTTAGGCATAAAACTACATCTAAACTTGTAGAAGACTCAGCTTTAACCAGAAAGCGGCTGAGTTGGTATGGTTCTAGAGGCGGATCGGCAACAGCAAACACCAACATAATTTGGTTGACATTAGCGATCGCCGGACGATCCAATTGGTTTTTTCGGGGTAGAACATCAGCGATCGCACCTCTTTTTCCAGTCCAGTCTGGTTCTTCTACGACAACGCGATCGCCTACTATTACCTGTTGCCCAATTTTTTTCAGGCGGGTTCTGCGGGTACATAAGAGGATAGGGAGATGGGGGGATAGGGAGGTGGGGGGAATTACTCTCACTCTCCCACTCTCCCACTCTCCCACTCTCCCACTCTCCCGCTTTCCCATTCCTATATCTAGCTGTACTTTGTAATAATTCGCCTGCACGGCTAACACCGTACCCAACAAAGTGAGAGTGTGTTCTGGTGTTTCCTCTGTCATGAGGTGGTAGCGGGACGGCGTACTAACAAAGAAAAATAGCTAGTGCAGTCTGTGACTTGTTCAACCTGATAACCTGCCATTGTCAGGCTATCAGGAACTTGCTCAATTGGTTCGCCGGGGTCTAGCCAGACTTCTAGTAAACCCCCTGGTTGCATTTGCTCCAAACGGAGTTTTGTGCGTACAAAATTAATTGGGCAGGGGGTGCCGCGCAAGTCAAGTTGAGCATCAGGAGTTGAGAGAGAAGATAGACTCATCGTTGGTGAAAAAAATTGCCCAAAAAACCTTCTATACCGCCTTTACCAGTACGCTCTCCTCTAATTTTAGCTAGCTTTTCTAGCAATTCTCGTTCCTCAGGAGTTATCTTATTGGGAATATCAATTAATACTGTAATCATATGGTCGCCTCGGCTGACTGGATTACCCAAACGTGGCACACCACGACTTTCCAACTTCATCACTGTATTTGGCTGGGTTCCGGGTGGAATTGTCAGTTCGACTGGCCCGTCTACCGTATTGATCTCAAAGCGGGAACCTAAAATAGCCTGGAGATAGCTAATTTTGATTTCCGAGAGAATGTTTATACCATCCCGCTGAAATTCTGCGTCTTCATTGACAAATAAGTAGACGTACAAATCTCCAGGCGGCCCACCACGTTGACCGGCATCTCCTTCTCCAGATATCCGCAAGCGCGTACCATTGTCTACGCCAGCCGGAATAGTAATTTTGAGTTTCTTTGTAACCTGATTTGCACCCTTGCCATCACAAGCATCGCATTTGTCTTCTATAACAGTACCCGTACCATTACAGGTTGGACAGGTCGAGACTTGGGTAAAACTGCCAAATGGCGTTCTAGTGACGCGGCGTACTTGACCCGAACCACTACAAGTCGAACAAGTGCGAGGGCGAGTTCCTGGCTTTGCACCCGAGCCGCCACACGCTTCACAAGTCTCTAAATGCGAAATACGAATTTCCTTTTCACCACCAAATACCGCTTCTCGAAAATCTAACTTCAGGTCTAGGCGCAGATCGTCACCCCTAACCGGGCCACTGCGTCGTCTTTGCGCTTGAGTACCCATACCACCGGCAAAGCCACTGAAGATGCTTTCAAAGATATCGGCAAAACCGCCCATATCAACATCTTGGTAGCCGACACCAGCCGCACCTGAGACTCCAGCTTCACCAAAGCGGTCATAACGAGCGCGGGTTTCTGATTCTGAGAGTACCTCATAGGCGCGGTTGATTTCTTTAAAGCGTTCCTCGGCTCCCGGTTCTTTGTTCACATCTGGGTGATACTTCCGGGCTAAGCGGCGATAGGCTTGTTTGATTTCTTCTTTATCGGCGTCACGAGAGACACCCAGAATTTCGTAGTAGTCGCGGGCCATATAGCAAAGGTGAAAGTTAAAAGGTAGAAAGCAGCTATGCAGGGAGAAATTTGTAGACGCACCAGGCGTGGATTGACAACTCGATTGAGTTATGGCTTCCTTACAATAGTGCGGCGGCTTAAGCCTCTGATGAAATTCGAACAGGCAGAAGGCAACGGTTAAATTTTATTAATAATTGATTTTACCTTTTACCTTTTACATAAATCACCAGCAAATCACCAGCAACAGGTGCTTTCTTCGTAAGGCAGCGCGTTTTTGGAGGTTTTTGTAGGCCCGTAGGGCATCTACATTTACGAGAAGGGCTACGCCCTGGGAGTGCAGGGTACCAGCGCGGCCTTGAGGAGGCAGTGCGGTCTTGGGGGAAGACCCCCAACCCCACACTTCGTGGGGACTCCGCAGACCCTCATGAGCACTTGCTGTGGTTCCTGAGCCAGCGCATTGCGAAGTTTCCCCCGTTGTGGCGACTGCCGTAAAAGACGATAAAAGCTTTGGCCTGAGGCTGTCTCTTTTACAATTGTGCTACGTACTAGGGAAAAACTCTGCCTACCAATCAGAGGGGCTAGCCGCACCAAAAGGTACGGAAAACCCCCCATTACCCTGAGAGTTCATCTGTTTTTTAATCAATTCAGCTAGAGTTTTTAACTCCTGACAAAGCTAATCATTTCTACAATCTAGCAAAAATGGGTACTGGATAGTGGATAGTGGTTAGTGGGAAAGATTAACTACTAACTACTAACTACTAACTACTAACTACTAACTACCAACATCTTTCAATCTATGGCTTCATAATCAGCCTGTAGGGTATTTTCCTCTTCAAAATCAAAGTTAAATTGCGGTGTAAGTGTGCTATTGGGTGGTTCAGATTGTTCAGGAGCAGAACTATCTGCTGCGGAGGGAGCATGATCGACTTGGCCATCATTAACGCGGTTGTAGACTTCGGCACCAATGGTAAACAGAGTTTGCTGGAAGTCATCCAGGCACTGTTTGAATTCTGCTACAGAAATACTCGAATTAGCCATGACTACCTGCAACTGGGCGAGTTTTTCATCTGCAAGAGTTTTCATTTGCTCGCCAATCAGGTTGCCATTATCTTTTAAGGTCGATTCGTAGCTGTACAACAAATTATCCGCTTGGTTTTTGAGCGCCGCCATTTCTATGCGTTTTCTGTCTTCTTCGGCAAACATCTCGGCTTCTTGCCGCATTCGTTCCACTTCGCTGGTACTCAAGCCACCTGTGTTGGTTATCCGAATACTCTGCTCTCTACCTGTACCTTTATCTTGTGCGGATACTTTCAGGATGCCATTGACATCGATTTCAAAACTGACTTCGATTTGCGGTACGCCACGGGGGGCTGGGGGAATTCCCGCAAGTAGGAATTTGCCTAAACTTTTGTTATCCCGTGCCATTGCCCGTTCACCTTGGAGAACATGAATTTCTACCGAAGTTTGTCCATCAACGGCTGTGGAAAAAATTTGAGATTTACTAGTCGGAATTGTGGTATTGCGTTCGATAATTTTAGTGAACACTTCTCCTAAAGTTTCAATTCCCAGTGACAGAGGTGTAACATCCAATAAGAGGAGATTATCTACTTCACCAGCAAGCACTCCAGCTTGGATGGCAGCTCCTAATGCAACTGCTTCGTCAGGATTAATAGAGCGATCGGGAGCTTTGCCATTAAAAAATTTTATTAAGGCGTTTTGTACAGCAGGAATGCGTGTAGAACCGCCCACTAAAATAATGCGATCGATGGTTTGTGGTTTTAGGTCTGCATCTTTCAAGGCCTGAACCATAGGTTCAATAGTGGCTTCAATCAAATGACCCGTCAGTTCTTCAAATTTGGCACGGGTAAGTTCCATCTCCAGATGTTTGGGCCCTGTTTCATCAGCAGTGATAAACGGCAAGTTAATTGAGGTATTCACCATGCTGGAGAGTTCTATCTTGGCCTTTTCTGCTGCCTCCCGTAGACGTTGCAAAGCCATCTTATCTTGGGAAAGGTCTATTTTCTCTTGCTGGATAAATACATCTCTCATCCAACGGACGATACAGTTATCAAAATCGTCTCCACCTAGGTGGTTGTTACCACTAGTCGCCTTTACTTCAAACACTCCATCCCCTAGTTGCAGAATGGATACGTCGAAGGTGCCACCCCCCAAGTCAAAGACAAGAATTAGTTGTTCTTGATCTTGTTTGTCTAGGCCAAAAGCTAAAGCCGCAGCGGTTGGTTCGTTGATGATCCGCAGTACCTCTAGTCCAGCAATTGTGCCAGCATCTTTAGTCGCTTGTCTTTGAGCATCTGTGAAATAAGCAGGTACGGTAATCACTGCTTGAGTTACTGATTCACCTAAAAAGTTTTCCGCATCCTGTTTGAGTTTTTGCAGAATCATCGCGGAAATTTCTTGCGGTGTGTAGTTACGTCCGCGAATTTGAACATCAACGGTATCATCTCGACCTTTGACACAGTTATAGGGTACGCGAGTGCGTTCTGTTTCGGTGTCATCCCAACGACGACCGATAAATCGCTTGATACTGTAGATTGTGTTCTCAGCATTAGTTACAGCTTGGCGCTTTGCCAGCGAACCGACTAAGCGCTCACCGCCTTTGCCAAAACCTACAATACTAGGTGTGGTTCGTCCGCCTTCTGAATTGGCGATAACGATAGGTTGACCACCTTCCAAAACTGCGACGCAACTATTGGTAGTGCCTAAGTCGATCCCAATAACTTTTCCCATGTGTACGAGTATTTTTACTGAGTAATTATTTACCGAAGTATAAGCGGTATCTGACGGAGGAAATTTTTCTGGGCGGTGTTTTGACGCTAGAAATTGTTTCTCCGTTAGCGTTTCCACTGGGGAAGGCTACTAAACTTCGGGCGTGAGTTTCGCGGACTACCTTGTTTACGTTTTTGAATGCGGTGCTGACCTTAGTTTTTCAGGCAGTTTTGGTCATAAATAGTCATTAGTCATTAGTTTTGGACTGTTAAACTTTTGATAAATGACATAGACGCGCTAGCGATGAGCCAGTGCGGTTTTGGGGAGACAGCGCGCTGCAAAGGGGAGGCAGCGTGTGTGGTCTTGGGGAGGCGCGTGTTCGGGTAGGGATTCTCCTGTGTCCGAACTTTAAGCGCCGTCGCCGTGGTTCACCCCATGTAGACGCCCTCCGGGCGGTGATTCAGCGCGCACTTATAGGGGGTTCTCCCCCATGTAGACGCGCGCAGCGCGGTGAGACTAGCCCCCGTCTTGGTGAAACCACTTGCCGTCTTGGCTTCTGCCGAGATGGCAACGTGGCGAACCCGAAGGGCTTGGTGCCAGATGGGGGACTGGCGTAGACGCCCTAGGGTACAGGGTAGGACAAATGACAAAAACTTAGTAGCTTTTTAACTATTTTCTGGAGGAGACTGATTTTCCTCTGAAGACGGCATATCTTCTTTCGGAGCAGCCACCTTAACCATTGCATGGCGCAGCACGCGATCGCCCAAGTAATATCCGCGTACTAACTCTTCTAACACTGTTCCTTCAGGATATTCATCAGTATGTTCCCGCATTACTGCTTCGTGCAGGTTGGGATCGAATGGTTGACCTTCAGGACGCATCGGCGATACACCCAAACGCTTCAGGCAATCTACTAATTGTTTGTAAACACCTTGATAACTTTTGTGAATTGCCATTTCCCCATCGTTTTGGGGTTTAATTTGCGCTCGCGCCCGCTCGAAATTATCGACTACTGGTAGTAATTCAGTAATCGCATTCCGCTTCATCTGTACTTCTAAATCTTCTTTTTCTTTGATCGTACGTTTGCGGTAATTCTCAAAATCCGCCGCGATCCGCATATATTGAGTGTTACGCTCTTCTAGCTGCGCTTTGAGAGACTCAATTTGTTGACTCATTTGTGCTATGGCAGCTGTGTCAACTGCTTGTGTCTCTGTGGCAGCAACCCCATTGTCCTGACTGGGCGTAACTGTTTCTTCGGGTACGCTAGTTTGGGCTGCCACTTGCTCTGTTACCTCGCTGCCAGGTTCGTTAACATTCATTGGAACTGGGGAGTCACTGTTCATTGCTTGCTTGACCTCTGTTGGTTCACCCAATTGCTTGCTAGTATTGTTTACCTGTTTATCTTCGTCCATCATTATGTACTATGTACTCATCCCAGATGCTGAATACGGCAAATCACCTTCATGTTGCAGCCATTGAATCTGTGAGGCAGATAGCCTTTGGACTTCTTACAGAAGTTGGGACAAGGTTAAAGGCATTGGAAAACTCATTTCCTTTTACCCTTATCCCACCGTCTTGCAAAAGCTGCTTTTGCAAAAGGTCTATTTTTGCCAGCCAAAAATAGGCGTATTTTGTTGCCAACATTTGCTGGAAGTAATGTCACCGTCATCTATTTTGACAAATGCTGAGCGCCTTAGCGCAGACGCATATATCTTGCGGTAATTTAGGCTCCTTTTGTTTGGGCGATCGCGGTTGTTTTCTAGTCTTAAGTCCTGTGATATCAACTGTTTTCAGTATATTCACTCAAATATATTTAATCTTTTTATCAATAGGTTATTTTCTTAATTCCTCTTCCTCACAGCTATGGGGAAGTAATTTATTGCCGCAACTGGTTGACTCGATTTTAATTAAGTGAATATGTAAATTCTCACTCTCAGCTTGGGAATACTCTAATCAGAGGTTTCCGCTATGTATCGCTGATTTATGACTTACTCGTCACCACAACGGCGTAGTACCGCTCTCTCCACTAGAACAGAATTTTCGCCCTTCGGCAATAAGCTTGTACAATCTGGCTTTGTTAATAGCGACCAGATGAGACAAGCCCTGATTGAAAGCCGCAAGTCAGGCAGACCTTTGACCGAAGTACTCGAATCAATATCGGGGCGACAATTATCACCAGAGTTACTTAGACAGTACAAGAAGCAGCAGTTATTTGAACTTAAAATACTTTACGGTGTTGAATTCCTCGATCCGGAAATTAGCCCAGTAGGCAACACAACGGTAGCCAATCTAATTGATACGCTAATCCCAGTAGATATATGCCGTCGTCACCGCCTAGTACCACTGACAAAACATGAAGACCAAAACCCACCCTCAGTTTTGGTGGCGATGGTCGATCCAGATAATCTAGAAGCTTCGGATGACCTGAATCGCATCTTGCGCCCCCAAGGCTTGGCATTGCAGCGTATGGTAATTACTCAGGAAGATTACCAGCAGCTGATCAACTCATACTTGGATGATTTGGCTGTTCGCCAAAAGCATATAGAACAAGAAAAATTTACTGATATCAATCAAGATTTAGAAAATCTAGAAAATCTCAACTTAGACGACGCCCCAGAAGAAGCTGAGGCTGACTTGGGGGCGGCGATGAAGGGTGCAGAAGATGCCCCTGTGATCAATCTGGTTAACAGAATCCTGGCAAAAGCACTGCATGAGAAGGTTTCTGATATTCATATCGAACCCCAAGAAGAAAACCTCCGCATTCGCTTTCGCAAGGATGGGGTGTTGCGTGAGGCTTTTGACCCTCTGCCGAAAAAAATCATTCCTGCCGTTACCGCTCGGTTTAAGATTATCGCCAACCTAGATATTGCTGAACGGCGTTTACCCCAAGATGGACGCATCAGACGGATGTTCGAGGGGCGTAAGGTGGACTTCCGCGTTAATACCTTGCCCAGTCGCTACGGGGAAAAGGTAGTACTGCGGATTTTGGATAACTCTGCAACCCAACTCGGTTTGGATAAGTTAATCACTGATCCAGAGACTTTGCAGATTGTCCAGGAAATGGTCAGTCGTCCTTTTGGTCTAATTTTGGTAACAGGGCCTACAGGTTCTGGTAAAACAACATCTCTGTATTCAGCACTGGCAGAAAGAAACGATCCTGGAATTAATATCAGTACTGTAGAAGATCCGATCGAGTACAGCTTACCGGGAATTACTCAAGTACAGGTAATTCGGGAAAAAGGGTTAGATTTTGCGACTGCTTTGCGGGCTTTCTTGCGGCAAGACCCAGATGTGCTGCTGGTAGGTGAGACACGAGACAAGGAAACGGCAAAAACAGCCATTGAAGCGGCATTAACAGGACATTTAGTCTTAACTACATTGCACACCAATGATGCGCCTGGTGCGATCGCTCGTTTGGGAGAAATGGGCATTGAACCTTTCATGATTTCTAGTTCACTGATCGGCGTTTTAGCACAGCGTTTGGTGCGGCGTGTATGTCCTGAGTGTCGTATTCCCTATACTCCCAGTGTGGAAGAACTTGCTCGTTATGGTTTGTCAGCTTCGCAAGAAGTAGGAGTAACTTTCTACAAAGCCAACACTCTCACTACAGAGCAAATTCAAGAAGCCAAAGGCGGCAAAGGTCATGTCTGTCCAACTTGTAATGGCGTGGGCTACAAAGGACGTTGCGGTGTTTATGAGGTAATGCGAATTAGCGAAAATCTGCAAACCCTCATTAATGAAGAAGCACCAACAGAACGCATCAAAGAGGTAGCAGTCGAAGAGGGCATGAAAACCTTGCTGTCGTACAGCTTGGACTTAGTGCGCCAAGGTTCAACCACCCTAGAAGAAGTAGAACGAGTCACCTTCACAGATACAGGTTTAGAAGCTGAGTTGAAAGCCAAACGCAAGAGTAGTCTTACTTGCCGGACTTGTAATGCTGGATTGCAACCTGAGTGGTTGGATTGTCCGTATTGTATGACGCCTCGTTTTCAAGATTAGTCATTAGTCAAGAGTCAAGGGTCAAGAGTCAAGAGTCAAGAGTCAAGAGTTAATGGTCATTTTGATTGGGCATCTTGATACTCCTTTCAAAAACGCAAGTTCTGGAGTTCTCCAGCTTTGAGCTTTTGGAATTGTAAGAGTGTATCGGGAAGGTTAGGAAACAGATAAAGCCCGGTTGATTCATCCTTGCTAATGGCGATCGTTCCGTTATGAATGCGATCGTAGATCCAGTGGGGTGAAAGTTCTAAAGACTGGGCAACTTGAGGAACCGTAAGATAACCCGAAATCTCGCGGGGATGAGACTGGCTACGGTTTTGAAAAATATGATGTTTAAGCCGGATAGTTTTGACTGTACTGGGCAGGAGAGTTTTGCATAGTGGCGATCGATAACCTTGTGCCGTCAGTTGTTGAGCGATAACTTGGTCATCAATACTTTGTTGGCTCAAACTAACAACCTGAGTTTCCAATTCCTGGGCATTGGTGAGTTCAGCCAATGAACCAACTGGGATTGGCAGGTCAACATTAGTAGTGTCACCACCTTTCCAAATAATCCGAGTGCGAACTGTATCACGTGCAACACGATGAATGACGACCTTATCAATGAGGCAGCGTAGCAGAGATTTTTTTTGCACTTGTGTCAAGGTGCCACTGTGCCAAAGTTCAGGGAGCCTTTGTCCAATGTTAATAAAAGCAGTTTTGAGTTCTTTTGGTAGGTGATCTACTGTTTGAGGCTGCTGACGTTGAGCATAGTTTTCTTGGGCAAGTTTTAGTTCGCGTAAAGCGTTTTCCCAACGCTGTTCTAGTTCGGCCGCTACCAATCGGTTATCCGGGTCAACCCGGTTAAACTGTCTTTCTGCTAGTGCTACTTGATACTGTAAACGTTGTATTTGTTGAGAGTGCGCTCGTTCCACTGTCTCTTGAGACTGCTGTTGGGTTTTGACAGCTTTGTGATAAGCATCTAGCTCTACAACTGACAAAGCTTCTAAAAAGGCATTGACTACGTACTCATCAATTGCATCAGCAGGAATATACTGACAAACAGGCACACGATACTGCTGCCGTAAGGAGTTACAAATATAGCGGGTTGCGCCTTTGTACTGGACAACCATCTTGTGACCACATTCACCACAGTAAACTATCCCATGCAGTAATGCTGCACCAGGGCGAGGGATACCACGAGTTTTATTGCGGTCATACTCAGCATAATTATCCATAAGCTGTGCCTGATTACGCTCGTAGGTTTGCCAACTGATGTAAGCTGGATATACGTCATTGACTCGGATTTTCCATTCGGCCATTGGCAATTGCTTTTGTTGTGGCTGATTTGAAACCAAACCACGTTTGAGAGTACGTGTACGTCCATATACAAATGCACCAGCGTAGGCAGGATTTTTCAGAATTGAGATGATACTTGCCACGCTAGGCTTGCGCCAGAAAATATCACCAAAGCGATTTCTCCGTGGAAGCAACAGCCCTTCACTGTTGAACGTCTGCAACACTTTGGAAGCTGACTTACGTTGCCCAAAAATCTCAAACACTAAGTTAATTCGGTTAATCACCTCACGATTTGGGTCTTTCTGCACCACTCCCAGTTCATCACGAACCAAACCCACAGGTAAGGTGAGTGCCAGTTCACCACGCCTGGCTTTGCTAAGAATCCCAGCACTTAAGCGGGAACGAATCGTATGCAACTCTACTTCGGAAATTTGTCCTTTGAGTCCCAACAATAATCGACCATTGGCACTACTTGGATCATAAACCCCATCTCTGTCAGCAATCAAACAACCTCTGTAACCACACAAGTCCAGCAAGGGATACCAATCTGAGCAATTACGTGACAGGCGAGTAACATCATAAGAGAGGATAATCCCTACTAATCCTAAAGTTACCTGGGCTAACAGTTCTTTAAAGCCTGGTCGCTGTTCTGCGCTGGCGGCGGTAATACCTAGATCAGTGTCAATTACCTCAATGTTATTATCCGACCAGCCCAGTTCTATAGCTCGCTGACGCAGAGCGTATTGCAGACGCAAACTCTCCTGATTGCTGATTAATTGATGTGGGGTAGACTGACGAATGTAGATTATCGCTTTGCGGTTCAGGTGTTGGAGTGTTACTAGCTCTGAGGTACTCATAAATTACCTCCTGGAAGACGGTTTGTAGTTCGTCTGTGATTACTTCTTGGAGTGCTGGGGTGAGGCGTTCCCAGATCTCACGGGGTGGGATTGACATAAAACCTCACATTGTTTGGCTAACGTGACTAACTCAGTCACACTCTCTAATGTGAGCTTAGTACGTAAATACTGTTTTGGGAGAGCTAATTGGGTTGCTGATAAAGGAATGCGTAAGCGCATATGACCTCGATAGGCTACTACCGCATGACCCTCACCACTTGGCGGGGTTGATATGGATATCACTGCAAACCTTCGCCCAAATAGTGGGTGCATCACATCAGTTACTTCTATGTCAGTTAAGTTTGCTGATGGGTTCTTGAGATGGGCATTAAGTAATGGTTTCGTTGAAAACAACTAACTACTAACCACTAACCACTAACAATCAACTAGCAACAATCAACAAATAAAAAAGGAAAAAAACTATGGAAATGATGATTGAAGATTTAATGGAGCAAATGATTGAAATGGGTGGCTCGGATATGCATTTATCCGCTGGTTTGCCTCCTTATTTCCGCATCAGTGGCAAACTCACTCCCATTGGCGATGAGCCTTTGTCTGGCGATCAGTGTCAAAGGTTGATTTTCAGTATGCTTAATAACTCCCAACGCAAAACATTAGAGCAGACTTGGGAGTTAGATTGTTCTTATGGTGTAAAGGGATTAGCACGTTTCCGCGTCAATGTTTACAAAGAACGCGGTACCTACGCTGCTTGCTTGCGGGCATTGAGTTCTAAAATTCCTAACTTTGAAAAATTAGGTCTGCCTGATGTAGTGCGAGAAATGTCAGAAAAGCCCCGAGGACTAATTTTAGTTACGGGCCCAACGGGTTCTGGTAAGACAACTACTCTAGCAGCCATGATTGATTTGATTAATCGCACCCGGGCAGAACATATTTTGACGGTAGAAGATCCAATAGAGTTTGTTTACGAACCAATAAAAAGTCTTATCCACCAAAGGCAATTAAGTGAAGATACCAAGAGCTTTGCCAATGCTTTGAAAGCTGCTTTGCGGGAAGATCCAGATATTATCTTGGTGGGTGAAATGCGAGACTTAGAAACAATTTCCTTAGCTATTTCCGCCGCAGAAACAGGACACCTAGTATTTGGTACTTTGCACACCAGTTCCGCAGCACAGACTGTTGACCGGATCATCGACGTTTTCCCCCATGAAAGACAAACCCAAGTGCGAGTGCAGTTGTCTAACTCGCTGGTAGCGGTATTTAGCCAAACCTTAGTTCCGAAAAAGAATCCCAAACCAGGTGAATTTGGTCGGGTGATGGCGCAGGAAATTATGGTAGTTACTCCGGCTATTTCTAACTTGATTCGTGAAGGCAAAACAGCACAAATTTACTCGGCTATTCAAACTGGCGGCAAATTAGGAATGCAAACTCTGGAGAAAGTTTTAGCTGATATGTATAAAGCAGGAACTATCTCTTTTGAAGCAGCAATGTCTAAGACTTCTAAGCCAGATGAAGTGCAGCGTCTCATCGGTGCTGCGCCACCACTTACCGCTACAAAACCCGGTGCTGGTGGAACTGTAAAAGCGCATTAAAAATGAGTTGTTTGTTGGTAGTTTGTTGTTGTTTGGATTTTGCTAGTAATGTCCAAATAACTAATAACCAACAACTAATCACTACTAATAGTAAACTTCTCCACTGATAGAGGAAATGCCTACATTCGTTGCCCGTGTTCGAGATTCACAAGGAAAATCAAGAACCGAAAAAATTATTGCAGAAAATTTAGCACAAGCCCGTACGAACCTCAGACAACAGGGTTTGGTTGTTCAAGAACTGAAAAAATTTCAAGGCTTTGATCTGAAAAAATTTCAGACATCATTAGTCAAGGTTTCTGTTAAAGATAAAGCAGTTTTTTCTCGTCAATTTGCTGCCTTGGTGAATGCAGGAGTAGCAATAGTCAGAAGCTTGGGGGTACTTTCCGAGCAGTGTAGTAATCCTAAATTAAAACAATCCCTTTTGGATATTAGTGGTGAAGTTCAAAATGGGGTAAACCTTTCAGATGCAATGCGTAAACATCCTGACTGCTTTGATGGGTTGTATGTCAGTATGGTTCAGGCTGGTGAAGTTGGTGGTGTTTTAGATGAAGTACTAAATCGCTTAGCCAAGTTATTAGAAGATGTTGCCCGATTACAAAACCAAATCAAATCAGCGATGGCTTATCCAGTTGCTGTCAGTATTATAGCGATCGCCATCTTTGTCGGTATGACGGTTTTTCTGATTCCCATCTTTGCCAAAATTTTTGAGGAATTAGGAACAGAATTACCACCCTTGACTCAATTCATGATGTTTTGTAGTGAAGTTTTACGAAGTTGGCGAATTTTTGTGTTTGTTGGATTTTTGATGGCAATAGCATTTGCTTACAAACAGTACTACAAAACTCGTGTTGGAAAGGAAACAATCGACCGTATTTCTCTAAAAATGCCGTTGTTTGGTGACTTAATTCAAAAGTCATCAGTTGCCCGTTTTAGCCGCACTTTTGGTGCTTTGACTCGTTCAGGTGTCCCAATTCTAACTTCCTTGGAAATTGTGCGGGATACTTCCGGAAATCAGGTAGTTGCCAATGCTATAGATGCAGCGCGTGCAGAAATTCAACAAGGAGGGATGATTAGTCTGGCTTTACAAAAAGAGAAGGTTTTTCCTCCTATGGCAATTCAGATGATTAGTATTGGGGAGGAAACTGGAGAATTAGATGGGATGTTAATGAAAGTTGCTGATTTTTATGAAGATGAAGTAGAACAGGCAGTCAAGGCACTAACTAGTGTTTTAGAGCCAATTATGATTGTGGTTTTAGGGGGAATGGTTGGTACTATTTTGATGTCGATGTATCTGCCTTTGTTCAAGGTATTTGAAAAGCTGGGCTAAGAGAAAATTAAGGATAAAGGATGAAAGATTAACATTATTTTTTTCATCCTTCATTTAAAAATCAAAATAATAATTTATATTTCATAATTTTAATCATGACCCTAAGAAAATCTCATTATGAAATGAGTTTAGCTGAGTACAGCAATAATATTGGTGCGATCGCCCTACTCAAGCAACATCGTCCATACTTAGAAATGATTCCCAGTCTGCGGCGTCCAGACGAAAGCATCATCACCATACCTTTGCCAATTGTGCGTTTGCGTGGGGAAGCAACAACCACGGGTAAGACAATTTCCCTACCGTGTGATGTGGCAATTCTGATGTGCGATCCGGAATGGAAAATCAAAACGGAAGCCGAAATTCTTGTCTTTATTCATCGTCCCCATGAAGATTTTTCAGATTTTTTAGGACGCTGGCGACAAACACAAGTTTGTCTGGACAAAGACTATGAGTGGTTAATGCCTCCTCGTTACAAGCATATTTTAAGCGAGGGAACAAATACCATATATCCTCTGTTTGTGGTTTTTCCAGAGACACTAGAAAGGATCAAGCGGGGTATATTAGGCGCTGATTTACCGTTTGTAGTTCAAACTCCAGAATTGATGTTGGATGAGGAAGAAGAGGGATTGGGGATTAGGGATTAGGGATCGGGGATCGGGTATTGGGGATTAAGCCGTGTTTTTAACTATCAATACTTAACAAGAGTGTATATAGATAAACAAAGTTCGCCTGTGTGGGCTATATAAAAATACGCTTGGTAATAAGCTCACAATCCTTTGTAGAGACGCGAAATTTCGCGTCTCTACAGACCAATTTTTTCTACCAAAAATCCTTAACTGAACCGTATTGGGCTATATAAAACTTTTATAATTTTTTAAGTTTAAAGCTATATTCAATACTTTTACGGGAACAATAAAACCATCGGAGACAAAGCATCAAGACTACATACCGATGGATAAAATTGAACAACTTTGCAAGACATCTGTTGAACAGTTGGTGAGAGAGATTGTTGCAGTTAATCATGCTTGGAAAGCTGCACGGGAATTATTTGGTGATGATTCTCCTCTCTCCACTTCAACACGAGATTTAAAAACTTGTTTGCAGGTGCGGTTACTAAGAGAACATGCTCCTAGCAAAGTTTATCTAGTCAACGATCCGGTTGAATCTAATCAAGTAGGTGAGGAAATTTACAGTTTGCAACTACGAGAGAAGGTAGGCGATCGCTTATATGCGGAACACCTCCCTGTTAGAGTAGCGAGAGAATTTCTCACTGAGAAAGAATTACGTAAATTTACCAAACAATCAATATAAATCAAAAGAGGTGCTATATGGATATCCGTAAAATTTGGGACATTATTTGGGATGACACTCCTTTTTACTATGCAACAGCTATTGTATTAATATTGGCAATTTTTGTTGAATTTTATAGTGTATTTGATTATTTGTCGAAGTTTCGTACAACTCAAACTGCTATTAAGATTTTGAATAAATGGCTAAAGCGTAAAAATTCAAATCCTCGAAGTGATAAAGTTCGTCGTTGTAAATGCTGTTGGACTAAATTCAAGTCAACGACTAATACAATTACAAGAAATTGCTCGTGAGATTGGGACACAAGTTAGAGGAGTGCAAAGTGAGTATAGGGAATTATCTAAAATTTTTGAAAATTCCTTAAAATCTTGGGCACAACATTTTGAAGATACGCACACTCATTTTTTCAAGGAAGCAGATACTGCAATAACTCAAGTTTGTCAAAACTTATATCATTCTGCTGATGTTCTAGTCAAAGCTACTGATAACCGTAACCACTTCAACGGAAATCATTAAAATGCAAAACTTTACATGGGATTCGGAATCAGGCAATACCGAAGATGATGATGCAAGTACATATCTTTCCATCGGTGATTTAATGTCCGGATTGTTAATGTTTTTTGTCCTGCTTTTTATCACTGCGTTAGCTCAAATTGACGAGCCTAAACGAGTAGTTATTGGTAATGTGATTGGAGAAATGAAAAGCAATAACATTAATGTCAAAGTTAACCCAGAAACTGGAGATATTAGCATTCAAGAATCAATTCTCTTTGCTCAAGGTAGCACAGAACTTAAGCCACAAGGAAAAGATTTTCTCCGAAGATTTATTCCTGTGTATAGTCGAGTTATTTTCTCTAAACAAGAAATAGAAAACGAAGTTTCTCGTGTTGTGATCGAAGGTCACACCAGTTCTGAAGGAGATGATAAAACCAATATGGAATTGAGTGTTCTTAGAGTTTCATCAGTATATAAATTCATATTTTATGATATGAATTTTACCACTAAATCATCTTTAAGTCACAAAATTTTAGCCGCAGGAAGAGGAGAAATTGAAGCTGATAAAACTCGCGATAACCCTGCTAACCGTAAAGTACTATTCCGTTTACAATTTCGTAGTGATGAATTAGTCAATAAATCATATATCAAAAAATATCAGGATAAAAATAAATGAATGATAATTTTCCTTCACCTCCTACTTATTCTCTATCTGTGTATCCCCAAGCAAAAAAATTACTCGAATTTACTACTCAATTACCCAAGATAGAGATTTCTGTACAGACTGTTGATGAAATATTGAAAAAAGTTCAAGAAGGAAAAGAAGAAAGCATTAGTCGACTAGAATGGATTTATTGCATTTACGGCAAATCAGAATGGGATAATAAAAATTCGTTAATTAGTAGAAAAACATCAGAGCTAATCTGGAAATACGCTGTTCATAATACATGGTTACAACGTCAATTATTGTGGCGTTTAGCTCTGTACTATAACGACCAAAATCAAAATCATCTAGCATCTTCTTTTGTAGAGTCTTTTCATGTATTTTTGAGTATTGAAGATGTCAAAGATATACTAACTGTAAAAATAATTCGGTCACTTAGTACTAATAATACAGGAAGAGAACTCAGTAAAATAGCTTGTGAACTCAATTTCACTCCCAGTGAATTAATTACAGAAATTAATGATGATTTACCAGTTTGGATTGCAGCATTTAAAAAGTTTATTGAAGAGATAGTTCCCTATTTTTGTTCTCTGACTTTTACAAATCAGCAACAGGTAAACTGGCTATTACGATGCTTAAATGAAATGTCATTGTCTGAGCATCAAGTAAACGCCGTGAACTATTTGTTAATTCACATATCTAAGGAAGTAGCGAGTAAGTATCCACCATTAGTTGCATGGGTTAAAGAAAATTATAGCAACGCTGAAAAAATCCATAGACTCTCAGAACAAGCAAGACAAAAACTCAGAGAGTGGATAGGAGTAATTAATTATGCTGATTTTAAAAAGTTAGTAAGTTTGATTTTGCAAAGACTTCAATTAGAGGACTTTGAGGTAAATCAACTATTACGCCGTAGTGAATTTTGGAAATTTTACAGCGATCGCTTTGAGCGTATTCGCATTTTACTTCCCCAAAAAACATTCAATACCATAGGAAGTCAGATCAAACGAGATGTTGATATCTTAAAAGATGACGGTAGCAACCCGACAGAGATTTGTATTTTCGATTTTGGTGAGTGGTTTGTGGTAGAGTTCTTTCGTGGAAGAGGTAGTGAAACTCGCTTATTTCCCAAGAACTTAAAAAATCAACAAATACTTTTCGGTCAACATCAACTATCTGTTAAGCAAATTCGTTGTCTTGGTGGTGATACACACGATCATGCTTATCTTTGGCAATACTATTGTTGTCAATGGCTAGCAAGCAGGAGAATTTATCCGAACCCAGGCACACAACCTTCCCAAACCCCTACAGAATATCAATTAACAGAGCGATGGAGCAAACTTCAGCGCTGGGAAAGCGATATCAAAAGGTTGGAGGAGGAAGCAAGACGCTACTGTAACTAAAGAACTCTAGAATGATAATAGTAATTTATTAAACAATTTTGAAGGTTTGTAGTGAGGGCTAAAGCCCTCAAATTTTTAAGCACTAAAGTGCTTACTACAAACCTATCTGACAAACTGGGGCATAATTTCAGCAGCAGTGAATATTCCGTGTATGCCGCGTTGATGTAAGGTTATGCCTGCTTTGAGATAGCCAAAGGCTGGGCCACAAACGTTTGCGGCCATGCTGGTTTCATCGCCTAATGTAAAGGTGTGGGTAGAAATCTTACCTTCAAAAGTGCGGCCTGTTACCTTGACGTTCGTACTAAGAGGTTTTTTGGGATTTCTCGTATCTACAACACCGCCAACAGTAACGCGATCGCGCGAACAAATTCCTGCTAACTCTAGCATCACGTCGTCAGCATGTTCCATATTTTCTAACGTCAGCACACCATTAGTTTTATCCAAGAGTGCTTCTACTTCTGCATCTGTCATTGCCCTGGCTGTTTCCACAGTGTAACCAGGCATGTGGGCAATATCTTCGCGGATGGTGGCGCGGTAAGCCTCCCAGTTAGCAATGCCTACCCCAAAGGTAATTTCTACTCGATGAATTTCAGCGTAGCTTTGGGCTGCCAGTGCTGCGGCTGCCGTTAATAGTCCTGGTGTTGCGCCGCATCCTGTCATGTAGGTAATGCCTGCGGCTTGCAATTCTTCTTTCAGTGTCAGTAGTTGTTCAACTGCGCTAGTACGCTTAATCGCATCTACCAATACCCCACGCCAGCCAGACTCGATAAATTGCTTGGCTACAGAGGCGATAAAATCATTGGGTAAGTTTGGTAAAGCCAGAAAATATCCATCTACAGGATGATCGTTTTCTATTAAATCCTTAATGCTACGGTTGGTTAATGTACCAAACGGTTCTAAATAACCAACTGAACCGTGAGATTGATATGTCGCAATGCACTCTTGGGCATTTAAACCCTCAGCGGCATAAGCATAACCTTTGTTATCTGCTGCCGCTACTAGAATCATTTCTCGTTTTGGGGCAAGTACTTTGGCTGCTGCCTGTCCTAATCCGCCAAAGCCCAGTACTCCGACACGTATCGTTGTTGGAAAATTAGTAGAACCCATTACTTGCTCTGCATCCATAATTAATTAGCTGAGTTGAATCAAAATCTAAGCCTAACTTTAGATGATTCCCTGCTTTGCCTACCTCCACAGGAGGTATTGTACACGTTGGCATAAGCATACTTTCTTGCTAAATGATTAATTTGAGCTTGTGGCTGTAGATACATACAGGGCAGTTTATGCACCTGATACTTGTGGACTAGGATCATCACCTGAACAAAGTTTTATTATTTTGGGTTATTCCATTTCAGAACCGTTTATGCCCAAAAACCAAAAAAATATATAATTCTACCTTAAAAATTTACTATTTTGCAGTCATTTATCCCTATTTGTTTGATTTTTATCATTTTTTGAAAATTTTCTACGTTATGCTTTTGGCTCAATTTTGTCGAACACAGCTAATGATAATGATAAATATTTTCAATAATTCTTGGAATTTCTCGCTCTCTCTACTTCTGCAAAGACTTTTGCTGCTTGTTTTACAGACTTTTACGATTTCCTTGGCAGTTAACTTTTGAGCTTGACTTCTCGATTAGGTTAAGAGAAACTTACATGTAACAGATGTGTTGACTAATAAGATTAATAATTTTTGTAAAGTTTCTGAGATATATATTTTGAGAGATGGAACATTAGTTAACAAATAGCTAATTTTGTAGCTAAGGAAAAATGCCGTTCCTAATAGCTATATTTTTAGCCTTTTGCTGGAGCAGTACATTCCGAGAGTACTATTTGTGGTTGGCCAAAAGCATGGAGACATTAGAATTCATCATTTATCCAGATGGTCGCGTACAAGAAAAAGTCACTGGCATAGTGGGTGCTTCGTGCGCTGAAGTGACAGCAGCAATAGAAGCACAGCTAGGACAAGTACTTAGTCAACAGCCAACCTCAGAATTTTTCGCTGCCAAAGTCCAACAGTCTGGAGTGGTAAATACACAAACCGCTTTCAGTGATTGGTAAGTTTGCAAACAAACATAGTTTAGTTTAGTTGATTTACAACCACCATGTCACACTTTAGCCAAATCAAAACCCAGATTCGTAACCTTGAATCTTTGCAAGATGCTCTCACTGACTTGGGCATAGACTGGAAGAAGGGCCCGCGTGAAGTACGTGGCTATCGCGATCAAACTCATGCTGCCGAGATTACTATCGAACAGGACAATGGCTACGATATCGGCTTCAAATGGAATGGCAAAGAATACGAATTGGTAGCTGACTTACAATATTGGCAACAGAACTTGTCTGTAGAAGGATTTTTGCGTCAGGTAACTCAGCGTTATGCTTACAACACAGTCGTGAAAGAGACAGCACGTGTGGGCTTTCAAGTTGCTGAACAACAAAAAAATGAAGATGGTTCCATTCGCTTGGTAGTACAGCGCTGGAGTGCGTAATGTCTGATTTTGTGCCGTCGCCGGAAGAGCAGGAAGATAACCGATCTGGTCTAGAACCAGAACTAGGTGGCTTTTTGCGGGAAGCCCCAGAACGCTCTGGTTTAGAGCCTGAATTAGGGGGAACGCTGCGTCAAAAAGGTGTTTATGTGGATGAACTCACCTGTATTGGTTGCAAGCACTGTGCCTTTGTTGCCCGTAATACTTTTTATATTGAACCAGATTATGGGCGATCGCGGGCAATGCGCCAAGATGGCGATCCGGAGGAAGTCATTCAAGAGGCAATTGATACTTGTCCGGTTGATTGCATCCACTGGATTGATTACACCGAACTGAAACGGTTAGAAGAGGAGCGTAAATATCAGGTAATACCTGTAGTGGGCTATCCAGTGGAAGGTGCTGTTGCAGCTTCTGAGCGACGACGCAAAAAACTAAAATCAAAACACAAGAAATCTCGTTATTAAATTGAACTGGTTCAAAAATAATAAAAAGATAGGGCTGGAATATCCAGCCCTATCTTTTTATACTGTTTGGGACACCGATAAGTAAAACAATAAATTAGCGGGAATTTATACAGCGATCGCTCTATTTGATAGCAGGTTGCGTTCAGACATAGCAATAGTAATTCGTGCCCTCTCCCCTTCCCCACTCCCAATTTGGGAGAGGGGAAGCGACAGGCGGGGTGAGGGAAGTACTATCTTTGACTGCAACTTAGTATGAGAAGGACATCGCATTGTGCAAGCAACTTCACTTGATTAAAGAATCGTGTTGAGATAACAACCTTTCGACTTTCGCCTCATCAATTCTGGCAGTGAGTTTTTTGGTTTCATGTAAATCTCTCATAGTTTTCGCCAAAGAAAAAGTTGAACCAATTGAAAAAGCCATACCCATGCCCATAAAACCTTTCACCCAGCTATCCACGGGCAAATTCACAATGCCAACAGTGGTCATGGAAATTGATAGTAAAAAAGCAGCCCATGTTTGAAAAATCCAAGCTGCACTATCTTTTTGTTGGGGGCCAAGTGTTTGCATATTCACGACCTTGGAGGAGACGAATTTAATCGTCATTGTATTGATTATTACTGTTGCTGGAATGTGCAATAAAGACAGTTTGGCAACTGGACTTGAAACAATAACTGAGAGTTAGAATAAACATTATTTTCAAATCGGCAATTTTAGGTTTGTGTAGCGTTAATTATTGATTAATACAGAGATTTTTATGGTATAAAATATTTATACCAGTTTTACAGCTGTCATAAATATTCGGTAGACGGGTAGAAGGGAAAAAGGGGGAAAAGAGAAAGGGCAAAGGTAAAGGAGTTTTCCAATCTCTTTAACCTTGGCCCTTTGACCTTTTCCCAACTTCTACAAAAAGTCTAATTAATCAGTCTCTACAAAAGTCTGCACCTTGCCATTTGGGCTAAGAACAGCTCGAATTCTCATAGGTTGGCCATTTCGATTAGGAGAAACAAAGCGCTCACCAATCAAAGGCATACCTGTGCGATCGACATATAATCTCGCAGCCTTTCCTAAAGGAAAGATACGTTCAATAGTACCGTCAACACCCACAATCAGACTATATTCTAGTGCTTGCTTCAATCCAGAAGGTGGTTCCCAGCGTTTTTGCAAAAACTGTCTTGCTTCTGACAGCTGGGTTTTGAAGTCAAACGATGTGTTACTAGTAGCAACATTTGTGGGGGTATTGCGACCTTGCCGCAATCTCTCTACTAATTTCGAGGTATCCTCAGGCGCAACCGAGGTGCTTGTTGGCAAATTATTTTGTGGATCTAGAAAAGGATTGCCACTACGGCTACTAGGTGCGTTACTGATAGGAGTATTAGGTGCGGCGGTACTGATAGGAGGGGGAATTGTAGGGATGCTTGAGGATATTCCGCCTGTTGTAGTGTTAGGTGAGCTTGGTAATAATCCATTCCCAGGGGTAACAACTCCACCCGGAGGATTTGATGCAGTGTTGTTCTGTTGTAGGGAATTGGGTTGAACACCAGCTTCCTGCGGTTTTGTTGATGTCGATGGTGGTGTTTTTCCTCCAGAGGAAGGAAGATTCGCTGTTATTTGTGGTGCGGTTAACACATTCCCTGGGGATGATTGGGAAGGTGAGGTAAAAGAGGATGTAGGAGAAGATGTGGAGAGTGAAGGAGTAGTAGTTTTTAAAGATGCTTGAGGTGTTACAGGTGTTACAGGTGTTACAGGTGCAGTTGGAAATGGTTGAGGAGACGTTTGAGGAGCTGGAGGCAAATTCGAACCAGGTATTGACAGACCAGAACCTAAGGGTACAGATGGTAATGGTTCGGTCGGAGTAAGTGCAGGTGTAGGTATCGGCAGATCCAGGGTTGAAGGAGATTCTAAGGCTACTTGTTCTTCTTTTGGAGCGGTTTTTTTGGCCGTCTGTCGTTCTTTTCTGCTTTGGACAGCATATTGGTAGGTAAAAGGTATCAGACCCGCAGCTAATATTAGCACTGCTGCCACAGGTGCCCAAGCAGGAATACCAAAGGGCGATCTGCTTTGGTACAAAGCTGGTAGTGCTAGCACATCAGATGAGTATTCATCTAAAGCTGTTGCTAGGTCAAATAGTTGCAGGAGACTAAGTTTAACAACAGGGTTAGGTACTTGGTAGCCAAGGGAACCGAGAAACAAATTGTGAGTTAAATGGTTGCTCGGTCGTATGTGTATTTCTGTTTCTGGTATCTGATTTGTAAAATTGTTTACAGTTTGAGTAGAAACTGGAGATTGTAATCGTTCTTGTAATTCTGGATCTTGTGATTCTGGATCGTCTGATACTTTGCTTGAGTCCTCAAGACCTGAGAAATTTGCCCAAAAGTTCTCAGGAGACATTTGGAGAAAACCCTGCACGTAGTTTGTTACTGCTGCACACAAAGCCTCCAGTTGGTCGCGATCGCCCCGAATTACGATCCTCTGTTCTTCTGGTTGCTGCGGATCGTCAAAGCGTAGCTCAAAGCGTAGCTCTTTCAGGACAGATTTTCCCACCCAACGGGATAGAGATGAGCTTTGCGCCAAGACTTCTAGCGTGCAAGTGGGCGGTGTATACCGACGGATAACAGAATTTGTTAGAGGCATGGCAGGAACTGCAAGCAGGACATTTTCAAAATTTAGTTGAACGGTCTATAAGTGCTAGCCAGAGGCGGCGATGTCCACCAGGACCGCTGTAAAAAAGCAAATCTATCAGCAGTTTTAAAGCAAGCTGGGTAAGTTCATCCGTGGAGATTGTCGAATCTTCCTCCATTCGTTCTTGGTAGGTGTTGCAGAAAGCATCGATATAATCTCCTAGTAAAGCAGCCTGATGAACTTCGCGGTTGTTTTCCGCCATCTGTTCTAAAGTGCCAACAGCACGGCGAATCAATTCCTGATGCTGCTTGGCAAGATAGCAAATAATGAGAACAAGCGCCCGCGCTTCTTCGACATCAAGCTTCTTTCGCCCTCCTTGACCTTTACGTAGCGGATTAGACTGGCGCAGTCGCCATAGCGCTACACGGTCTGGCACTCTTGACTCTAAATTCAGGTTGATTGCCGCTGAAAGCATTGCCTCGGAGCCAATGCCAGTCAATGTTTCTAGCGCCAACAGCACCAAATCCAACTGGGTTTTGATGTTGTCCCACTGAACTGAATCTGGAGCTGGCAGCTTTATTAAATCCTCCCACTGGGGAGTTGGAGTGGGTGAATTGGCGGCAGAGTGCATAACTTTTAGCATAGGTGATCGGGCTGGTAGGGGCTATTGCTGTTACCCATTTTGAAACCAGACTCTTACAGGTTAAGATTAGTTTCCTAAAGCTATTGGTAGAAAATAGCTTACAGCAAGGTGCTTGGCGTTTTCTACAGCTTTGATAGTTTGGTAAACAGCTGTGGTCTTTGTCTTACTCTATGACGAAAACCGATTTTGAAAAAAGTACAAGCACTATTATTTACGTCTTGTCTGTTAATAACACCAACTGCTGTTTGGCTATCTTCTGCTTAAACTGAAGCTTTATACAGAATAAATAAATCTACCTTTAGATAGATATTTACTCATGGCGCTCACTCATCTAGTCTATTGACTCTATTTACACCCAAAGAATACCTAATCAAGGATCTTTCAACAAGCAGCCTGAAAAAGTAAGTATTCTTGCAGTGTCAAGGGGGAAGTTACTAATAAATATTAATCATCATGCAACTATGTTGTAATTAGCT
The DNA here is from genome assembly GCF_000517105.1 of Fischerella sp. PCC 9605. Classification (GTDB taxonomy): domain Bacteria; phylum Cyanobacteriota; class Cyanobacteriia; order Cyanobacteriales; family Nostocaceae; genus PCC9605. The sequence continues at coordinate 1,327,215 of NZ_KI912149.1, forward strand.
GTGTGTGCGATCGCCCTTAAAGACACTATTTAGTTGGAAAATCCTTTGTTATGTTTACATACAGCTACGAGTTTTTAAGGATCTCCCAACTTGAAAGAGGTCATAGACGCATAAGTGGCTTGTCGTTAGACATTACTTTTGCTACTAGATTTTTTAGGTAATATCCTCAATCCAAAAGTATAAATTAAATCTTAAAATTTCAACATAATCTTTTCTCGCTACGTCAGATGTCATCAGGAAAAAGATAGTGGATGAAAACCCCATTATTTACTACACGCATTTGGCAACCAATTCCTGAAATAAATAGCGCACATCTTGGCTGAACCTCCACCATAAGCCTACAAAATATGTTTATTAATACACTATTTACCAATCCTGTGTATTTCATCAGGATAGTTTTAATTTTGATAATTTCAGTTACATTGCATGAACTCGCTCATGGCTTTGCTGCTGTCAGCCAGGGAGACGACACTCCACAAAAAACAGGTCATCTTACCCTAAATCCTGTAGTTCACATGGGTTGGGAATCGATTATTTTCTTATGTATTGCTGGTATTGCTTGGGGAAAAATGCCCGTTAACCCCTGTAAATTTCGCTCTGCAAAGCTAAGTAATATTTTGGTATCCGCAGCAGGGCCATTATGCAATCTGGCTTTGGCTATTTTGTGTATAGCACTGATTAAGTTTTTTGTTTATAGTTATCCAAATATATTTAGTTTTGAGTTCTTTTATATCGCTGCTCATCTAAATTTAATGCTGTGAATGAAGATAAAGTATCAAAAAATCAGTTTGGAGATGATGTAAACTTCAATATGGGCTTTTCTTTGTGCCTTTGTGCCTTTGTGGTTCAAAAATAAATTTTATTAACCACCAAGACACTAAGCCACCAAGTAAAATAACAATCAAATTGGCGAAATTAAAGCGGATTTTTCACCCACCTTGACAGGGCTAAACAAGCGCCTTACCTATTTCACTCTACATAAGCAACAGTAACGCCAGTACCACCATCAGATTGTTCCGCAGCTTCGTAGCGACTAACTCTGGGGTGTTGTTGCAAAAAGGCGTGAACACCTTGCCGCAGTTTTCCAGTGCCGTGTCCGTGAATAATCCAGATTGGCCCTGTTGCTTCTGAAATTGCTTTGTCTATAATTAACTCCGCATCAGCAACTCTGCGTCCGCGCAAGTCTACTGTATTTTTGGACGTACGGATTGCTGGGGCTGGTTGGGTTGGAGTAACTGGTGTTGCTGCTGGGGCTGGTTTTGGTTTTACTATCGGTTCAGGTTTTTTACCATCCAGAGATTCCACGTCTTCTAGCTTGACTGTCATCTTCATAATCCCAAAACGGACGGTTAATTCACCATCCTCGTTTGGTGCAGTCAACACTTCTGCTGTTTGCCCTAACTTGGGAATACGAATGCGATCGCCTTCTTTGGGAACATATCCTACTTTTGGTTTCGGTGGCGGTGGTGGTATAAATTTTTCAGCGACCTGATTTAAAGCATTTGTTGCTAGCTGGGCATCTTGGGCAGTGGGCTTGCCTTGCTGCAACTGGCGAATCACCTTAGCAATTTCGCTTCTAGCTTGGGCGATCGCCTGCTGTACTGCCACTTCTTGGGAAGCACGCAAAGTTCGTTCCCTTTCCTGTAAATTTGCGGCTTTTTCGGATACTTCTTTGTATAAACGCTCAGCTTGCTGCAACAAATCTTGTGCTTGTGCTGCTTTGGTTTCTTGACGGCGGCGTTGCGCTTCTAGTCCGGCAATTACTTGGTTGACTTCGTCTGTTGTCCCTCCCAAGTTGGTTTTTGCCTGTTCCACAACTTCTGGTTTTAACCCCAAACGTCGGGCAATTGCGAGGGCGTTGGAACGTCCCGGAATTCCCCACAGCAGGCGGTAAGTGGGCGAAAGCGTTGTTTCATCAAATTCTACAGAAGCATTTTCAAATCGCTCATCTTGGTATTTCAACGCTTTCAGTTCACCAAAGTGAGTCGTTGCCATAGTTAACTGCGCGTTGTCTGCCAGATAGCGCAACAGGGCGATCGCTAAAGCACTACCCTCAGCGGGATCTGTGCCTGCACCGACTTCATCGAGGAGTACCAGGGAGTGGGGATTAGGGGCAACGGGGATAGGGGATTGGGATTCCTCATCCCCTATCCCCTGTCCCCTGTCTCCTGTCCCCAATGCCTCCAATATCCTGCTAATGCGGCGAATATGACCCGAAAAGGTAGATAAACTTTGCTGAAGGGACTGTTCATCGCCAATATCTGCCAATACCTGGTCAAACCAAGGTAGTTCTACTGGTTCGCGGGCAGGGACAAATAAACCTACTTTCGCCATCAAAGCTGCCAAACCCAAGGTTTTTAGAGTAACTGTTTTCCCCCCTGTATTCGGCCCCGTAATCGTAACTACTCGAATTTCTGGCTGAATTAGTAAATCTACAGGAATAACTGATTGTCCTTGTTCGTGGTGTTGCTGCCATACCAACAGCGGATGACGCAATTGCCGTAATGTGATATACTCACCTGCTTTCCGGTTAATAAAGCGGGGGGGATTGGCTTGTAGCCAGAGGCTATAACGTGCCTTGGCAGTTGCCAAATCTAAAGTGGTGGCAATGGCTAGTAATCTTTCCAGATCGGGTTTTACTGCTGCCACTTGTTCTGTTAAAGCACGACGAATGGCTTCTTCTTCTGCTTGTTCTTTTCTGACTAGCTGCCGCAATTGGTTGCCCAATGGCACTATAGAATTCGGTTCTATGTACAGCGTCGCGCCACTGGTGGAAGTATCGTGGACAATGCCAGGAATAGCATCTTTTTGGGGAGCTTTCACAGGAATCACATAGCGATCGCTTCGTTGGGTAATGATCTGTTCCTGAACTGCACCCGATTTTGCCTGTAATATATTTTGTAATTTTTGCACGATCTGGCTGCGTAATTTCCGCAGTTCAGCACGGATATCTCCGAGTTTTTGGCTGGCGCGGTCGGTTACTTGTCCGCGTTCGTCTATACAGCGGTAAATTTCCTGCTCTAGTTCTGGATAAGTTCGTAACTCAGCAACTAACTCTGTCAGAATAGGCAAATCTGGCTGGTTATCGATAACACGACGCAAATTTCTTGTACCAGCAAGAGTGGTGGCTATAGCTAGCAGTTCATCTCCAGCTAAAACTCCTTGCAGTTCTGCCCTTTCTAGGAAATCGCCAATATCTTGAATTCCCTCAAACGAGAGTCCACTCGTCAGGCGACTTTCGAGTTCGTAAACTTCCTTGGTTTGCGCCAATAAATACTCACTCTCAGCTTGAGAGTTAGGAATTTTCAGATCGCGTGCGGCGATCGCCCCCAGTTTGGTTGCCGCAAAAGTGGATAGATGCTGGCAGAGGCGATGCCATTCGAGTAGTTCTAAAGTCTCAGATTGAATCAAGGTTTAATATCTGTTGCTTAAATATTTAATCTGAATAGCCTGAAATTTATAGTAACAATACAAATCCCTGCACGGCTCACTCTCAAAGGGTGAAATTTCCGTATTCGTTAGTGGTTGGTCATTAGTCATTAGTCATTGGTTAGTGGTTAGTAGTTAGTGGTTAGTGGTTAGTGGTTAGTGGTTAGTCTCCCACTCCCCCACTCTCTTCATAGCTTCATCACCTACTGCTAACTATATAGTAAATGTTCTAATTAACACCTTACTCAAATCAGGCAAATTGTAAGGATTCAAGCGTCGAATAACTTTACTAATACTCAGCATAAAATTAAGTAATAACCGACACCTCAATCCCTACTTATTGAGAATCTGACCTAACACCAAATAGAAATCAAAACTACTCAAAAACTGATTAACTAAGCCTTGTTATTGTTCTTTTTACTGTTTGTATCTTCTACATCATTAAGTCGTTTTTTTAAAAAAAATCGCTGCAATTATCGCCACAATTTGATACCCTAGCTTAAACAGGTTTGGGAACATTAACAGCGTGGAAATACAAATTGGGCGAGGAAAAACAGCTCGCAGAGCTTACGGAATAGATGAAATAGCTTTAGTACCTGGCAGGGGAACCCTCGATCCGAGTTTGGTAGATACAAAATGGCGTATCGGCAACATTGAGCGAGAAATCCCAATTATTGCTAGTGCAATGGATGGTGTAGTAGATGTTCGCATGGCTGTGCTGTTATCAAACTTAGGGGCATTAGGCGTGCTGAATCTAGAGGGAATCCAAACTCGTTATGCCGATCCAGAGCCAATTTTAGACAAAATAGCCGCTGTGGGCAAAGAAGAATTTGTCCCTTTGATGCAAGAACTTTATGCCGAACCAATAAAATCAGAATTAATTGAACAAAGAATTAAAGAAATTAAGCAAAGAGGCGGTATCGCTGCAGTTAGTGCAACCCCAGCAGGGGCAAGCAAATATGGTTCTGTAGTTGCAAAAGCAGGGGCAGATTTATTTTTTGTACAAGCAACAGTGGTTTCCACAGCACACCTGTCGCCAGAGTCTGTAGTGCCACTTGACTTGGCACAATTTTGCCGAGAAATGCCCATTCCCGTCGTGTTAGGGAATTGCGTGACTTACGAAGTTACCCTTAATTTAATGAAAGCAGGGGCAGCTGCGGTATTGGTGGGAATTGGCCCTGGTGCTGCTTGTACTTCTCGTGGAGTGTTGGGAGTGGGTGTGCCACAGGCAACGGCGATCGCAGATTGTGCTGCCGCACGGGATGATTATTACCAAGAAACTGGTAATTATATTCCAGTTATTGCTGATGGCGGTTTAATTACTGGCGGCGATATCTGTAAGTGCATTGCTTGTGGTGCTGACGGAGTCATGATTGGTTCTCCGTTTGCTAGAGCAGCTGAAGCACCTGGGCGGGGTTATCACTGGGGTATGGCAACTCCCAGTCCAGTATTGCCCCGTGGGACGCGCATTAATGTAGGTACCACTGGCACCCTAGAACAAATTCTCGTTGGCCCGGCCCAGCTTGATGATGGTACTCATAATCTGTTGGGAGCTTTAAAAACGAGTATGAGTACATTAGGAGCGAAAAATATCAAGGAAATGCAACAAGTTGAAGTTGTAATTGCTCCTTCTTTATTAACTGAGGGTAAAGTATACCAAAAAGCTCAACAATTAGGTATGGGCAAATAAAGACTGGTTAGTAGGGGGAGTGAGGGAGTTCTGGAGTGGGAGAGTGGGAGAGTGGGGGATGGGGGGAATGGGCATTGGGCATTGGGCATTGGGCATTGGAAATAACCAACAACCAACTACTAACCACTAACTCTTGACAAATGATTAATGACTAATGACTAATGACCAACTACTAACCACTAACCACCAACAACCAACTACCCTTAAAGAAATTTTTCCAGACTCTAAAACATTTACTGGAAAAATCACATATGTCGCCTACAATAGAAATAGCGGAGACGCATGTTTCCGTTCACTCCTCACACCACACTCCGCCCGGACTGCTGTTCGGGCGGTTCCTTATGTTTATAAATAAAAACTAAAGGTATGTACAAATTGTATATGCCTCACTCCAAGCAGTGCTTTTTGCTATGGTAGAATTTCAGCACAATCAAAATATCATAGGCAAAGGTTTGTAGCCATGTCAGCAGCCGCACAAGTTACCGACTCTACTTTTAAGCAGGAAGTATTAGACAGCGAAGTTCCTGTTTTAGTTGACTTTTGGGCACCCTGGTGCGGTCCCTGCCGGATGGTAGCCCCCGTTGTGGATGAAATTGCAGCTCAGTACGAAGGTCAACTCAAGGTAGTGAAAGTCAACACAGATGAGAATCCTAATGTTGCCAGTCAATATGGTATCCGCAGTATTCCCACATTAATGATTTTTAAGGGTGGGCAAAAAGTTGACATGGTAGTAGGTGCTGTGCCAAAAACTACATTAGCTAATACTTTGGAAAAATATCTTTAAAATCTAATTTGCTGCAAATACCTTTGGAGTATTTTTTCTCTCCAAAATAAGGGCGATTTTTGGCAGCAAAAACTCAGAGGTGCTAAGCTTCGCCTCTGGACTGTTATTTTTCCATCTTGTAGTTTGCGCTGTATTTTACTGCCCAAACAGAATAACAAAAAGTTTCTCCTAGTAAAGTCATCTGTGATTCATTTTCACTCTTTTTCGCTCATACTTTAGTAGAAAGAGCTAGTACTTAGAGGTAAAAAATAGGAGGCAAACTTACTGATTTTACTAATTTTTAAGTTACTCCTGATTGTAGGTATATTCCTGCTACACCTTACTAGCATCTTTCCTTCTACTCAAAAGTATTTTTTGGTTAGCAAAAGAGTGATAGCGCCTTGGTTATTGCAACCGGAGGTGCTTTTTTGTGTTTCAAAATAGACGCTAAGAGTCAAGAAATTAAAAATTCTTAATTTCTTATTTTGAATTTTTAATTGCTTTCCAGTCTCTATCTTAGGCTTGCAGCAGTGATACAAAGTGGGTTAAATTTTGAAATACAATCTCTGGGGCGGCATGTCCTGTAGAGGCGTACGAAGCTACGTCTGTTTAAAATAAAATCCCACGTCAAATATTTTCCTCCCCTCAGGATATGTTGGCAACGGCAGCCGTCACCAGTGCCTTGGTTTATTTTTAACCAAAGGTGCTTTTTAATGTGACAAAGTAGTCATTGGTCATTAGTCATTGGTTATTAGTCATTTGTCCTTACACAAAAGACATAGATGCACTTTCTTCGGCTTCCCGTAGGGTAAGACAAAGGACAAATGACTTGAATTATTGACAATAGAATGTTGGCGACCCGTAGCGGTTGACAAATTCCAAGTCAAATCAAAATTTAGGTAAAATATAATGCCATCTTGGCTGGATTTCTCATGACCTCATCTGCGTCGTTTGACACTTTAGAGTCTCTCCAAACCGATATCGCTGATTTACTTGAGCGCTTACCAACGTTAAAGAATCGGCAATATATCCAGCAAGCACTAGCAACTATAGTGCGTCTGGCTGAAACTGAAGTCGATCGCCTCGACTGGAAAATATTGTCGGCTTCTTTAATGGATATGGAGCGGGGTTTCCAGCTCTTTTATGACTATCGACATGTTCGTAAAGTGACCATCTTTGGCTCGGCTCGCCTATCGTCAGAAAGTCCAGAATACCGCATGGCAGTTGACTTTGCTCGCTATGTTTCTCAGCTAGGATTCATGGTCATGACTGGTGGTGGTGGTGGGATCATGCAAGCTGGTCATGAAGGTGCTGGACGAGAAAATTCCTTTGGTTTAAACATTCAGCTGCCCTTTGAACAGCAAGCGAACCCAATTATAGAAGGCGATCCCAAGCTAATTCACTTTAAATATTTCTTTACCCGCAAATTATTTCTCTTAAAAGAAAGCGACGCTGTTGCCTTATTCCCTGGTGGCTTTGGCACCCAAGACGAAGCATTTGAGTGCATGACTTTAAGCCAAACAGGTAAATTCGGTCCTGTGCCTGTGGTTTTAATCGATCGCCCTGGTGGTGACTACTGGCGGTCTTGGAGCGAATATATAGATAAACAATTATTGCATAAAGGTCTGGTTAGTCCTGAAGACTCCAGCCTGTACACCGTAACAGATGACTTGGTTGTAGCTTGCAATGCCATAACCCGTTTTTACCAGGTTTATCACTCCAGCCGCTATGTGGGCGATCGCCTAGTAATTCGTCTCAAGATAGATTTATCAGAGGTTGAAGTCGAGCAATTGAATGCTAATTTCAGTGACATTCTGGTAACAGGACGGATTGAAAAAAGCCAGGCTTTACCTCAAGAAGCACAAGATGAAACTTTTGATTTACCCCGCTTAGTCCTTTACTTCAATCAACGAGACTTGGGACGGTTGTATCAGATGATCGCAGCAATTAACAATATGGGTACGCCTTCACCAGAAGAAAGAGGACATCCAGAACGGAAGTGACTGAGCAGAAGAAGATATGGGGAGGTGGGGAGTTGGGGAGATGAAAAGTCACGCATTCACGCATTCAAAAGTCAAAATTTTTGAATTTTGAATTTTGAATTTTGAATTCCGCGAAGCGGTTCGCCCCATACCGATCAGCTATTACTCAATATCCAATTAACTAACGTTCGCACACCAAAACCAGTTGCATGACGATGCTTGAGGTCTGACTTTTTGCCAGATTAGACTTTGCAGCAGTTGTAGGGGAAAAGGTTAAAGGGGGAAAGGAGAAGAGAAAATAAAAATCCTTTAACCTTCACGCCAGTCGCTACAACGGAGGTTCCATCCTTTGTAGCGACTGGCTCCCCTTTACCCGAAACAGTGCAAAAACGACTTTTCCAAGAAGTCTATTCAAAATTCTACACGGTAGCGTGTTAAAAAGTCAAGAAATAATTTACTCTTCTGTTTTGTATTTAAATCCGGCTTTTTCAGCTACCATGCTTAAAAGTTTTGATGTGGCGCGAGTTGGTTCATATACACTTGTTTCCCACTCGCTCACAGTTTGCTGACGAACACCTAACTCTTCGGCAAATTCTTTTTGGGAAAGTCCCATTTGAAGGCGTAGTGCTTTGATGGTTTTGCTGTTCCAATTGATAGTATTAGTTGCAGTTTGGACTTTGTAGCCACCAGTCGGTTTGCGAAAAGTAACGGTTTCTGTATCTAGGTCAAAGTCTTTTACTACGTACCCTGCTTTCATCCAAGCTGACGCTTGGGGTGAGCCTGTGCTGCGGTTTCCCCACCATCGGCGTTCTTTTCTGGCTGAGTCGGGTAGGGTGTTATTAATTAATTTTTCAATTTCTGTGAAAGTGAGGCTGATTTCAGAGGAATTGTTTTTTTGGAGATATTCCAAAAGTGGTTGATATTTACTTCCTCCTTTCACAGCACTTATTCCCTCCCTAAAATCATTTTTTCGACACGCGCTTTTGCTGAGATTTTGTTACCAGCACGAATTAATAGCAGTTTCAGAGAACTTATACTAGGTTGCAGTCAAAGATGGTACTTCCCTCCCCCCGCCTGTCGGCACCCCTCTCCCAATTTGGGAGAGAGGAGGGGGAGAGGGCACGAATTGCGATATCTGAACACAACTTGGTATTACTATCTACAATTTCTCAATCAGAGAAAAATTTCAGGGCAGGCATAACACCTACCCTTGCAAATACAAGATTAACTTGGTTGCCTCTAAAAGGGGTGATTGAATTTAGGCATTACTCAAAACCCAATTTACAAGAGTGCGAACACCAAAACCTGTTGCCCCGGGGCTGTTATAGCCGTTTTCTTTATCTGTCCAAACAGGGCCGGCTACATCCAAATGTGCCCAGGCAGTTGTATCTTTGACAAAATGCTTCAAGAACAGAGCAGCGGTAATAGAGCCACCAGGACGCGGGCCTGTATTTTTCATGTCCGCGATACCAGACTTCATTCCCTCAAAGTACTTTTCTTCCATTGGCATTCGCCAAATTTTTTCACCTGCGCTTTCAGCCGCTGTTTCTAGCTGCTTAGCCAAAGCATCGTCAGGAGTAAACAAACCAGCAATCTCGTCACCAAGAGCAATAACGCAAGCACCAGTGAGAGTTGCTAAATCCACGATCGCATCTACTCCCAGTTTGTCAGCAAAAACTAAAGCATCTGCCAAAGTTAGACGTCCTTCCGCATCGGTGTTGTTAACTTCTATCGTTTTACCGTTAGATGCCTTGAGAATATCACCTGGGTGCATGGCACGACCGCTAATCATGTTCTCAGTGACTGCGGAGATAAAGTGAACCTCTACATCTGGTTTGAGCTGACCAATTGCTTTTGCTGCACCCAAAGTAGCTGCTGCACCGCCCATGTCTATTTTCATGTTTTCGATGCCGCTACCTGCACCTTTGATATTGAGTCCGCCAGAGTCGAAGGTTAAACCTTTACCGATAATTGCTAGCTTGCGTTTTGGTGTAGCTTCTGGCTTGTAAGTTAGGTGAATGAATTTCGGTGGTAAATCAGAAGCTTTTGCCACTCCCAAAAAAGCACCCATGCCTAACTTTTCACAGTCTTCCTGTTCCAAGATTTCTACTTGCAAACCGTGTTCTGAGGCGATCGCCATTGCGGTTTCTGCCATAGTAATCGGCGTTACTTCGTTAGCAGGAGCCGCTACCAATTGCCTCGCTAATATTACCCCAGAACAGATTTGATTGGCATGAGTAATAGCTGCTTCTTGTCCACCCAATCCTAGTAATTCTACTGTTTCTAATTGTGCTCCTTTATCCTCTGGTTCGGACTTAAAGCGATTATCTTGGTACAGTGACAGTTGTACGCCTTCAGCTAGTGCTTGAGCAGTTTGTGCAGGATCGTTATTCCAAACTGGCAAACTAATGCCTAAAGTTTTACACTTTTGCTTTTTGGCTATCCGGGCAACTACTGCTGCTGCACGTCGCAGTGTATCTAGTTTTACAGCCTCTGGCTTACCTAAACCAACTAGCATAATTTTGCGAACTGGGCTACCACTACCCACTCGCGTGAAAACACTGCTGCCTGTTTTACCCTTAAATTCTTCTTCGGCAATTAGTTCTTTTAAACACCCAGCAAACTTTTCATCTAAAGCCGCCAGTTCGCCAGTTAAATCTACGCCGTCCTCAAAAAATCCTATTGCTAATCCATCTCCTCCCCACTCTAAAAGAGGGGTACTACTAGGTATAATTTCCATTTTGGGTGTTTTGTCTAAAAGTTCTGATATCAGTATTGCGTAAAATTCATGTTTTATGCTTTGGGGCAGGTAGGGAATGGGGAGTGGGGAGTGGGGGAGTGGGGAGTGGGGGAGTGGGGGATGGGGAGATGGGGTGATGGGGAGAATAACCACTAACCACTAACCACTAACCACTAACTAATGACTAATGACTATTGACTACTGACTTAATTGAATTCAAGTCGATGTTAAATTTAGTGGCGATCGCATCAATCACTTTTTGTTCTGCTGGTTTAATCTCACCATCTACTTTGGCAATTCTGTAACACTGAACTAACAACGGTACAGCAAAATCACGGTTGAGTTGATTGAGAAGATTATCCAAAGGCTGGGGTGATTTGATATTTTGCTCGATCGCATCTAAAGATTGAGGACTGAGGTTCAAAGCTTCCAACTCGGGCAAAATTTCTTCTGAAGTCTTGTCTGGATGTCTGGCTAGGATCATGTGAACTAAAAGTTGATCCATCACAGTTTGTTGAGCGATCGCAGTTTCCAGATAATTTTCGCTTTGTTGCTTTAACTCTGCCAATGTCTCCTCAGAAGTCAGCGACTTAGATTCATCCAGCTTGGCTTCATAAAATCGACAAGCTGCATATCCCAATGAGTAAACCATCGTCGAATTTGAACTCGCGCCAATCACCGCACCGGCAAAAGGCACGTTTCGCAGCAGGCCTAAACCTGCCGTTCTTAAAAGGCGTCCACCACCCAAAGCTAAACCAAAAATTGCCAAAACCTCTCCTTTGCGGGCTGGATCTTTTAAATCTAGCCCATAGGCAGCTGCAATCTGATAAATCATTTCTGACTGCAACTGGGTTGTGGCTGCCAAGTCAATTGCCAACAGCGCTGCTGCAAATCCTGGCAACATACTACTAGCAAAGCCTATTCCGCCTGCTTTAGCCGCTTTTTCTACCATGATGCGGTGGGCAATTTGGCTAGGCGATTCATTCGGATGCTCTTGTTGAAGCTTTTTCACCGCCGCTGCGGCTTTTTCTAAATCAACATTGTCACTAGCACCAACCAGCCAATTCAGATTTAATACGCCAGCTACCCTGCGGATCAACCAATTTTCGCCTAGACGTTCTGTGACTTGTCCTGCTGTATGAGTTGCTTGCTCAATTAGCTGGTGTGCTTGTTTTGCTGTTGCTTCTCCCACCCCAGCTGCTGTTTCGGCAGCTGCTTTGCCAGCTTCGATGGCTGCACTACCAGCTGCTGCTCCTACCCCTACAGCCGTCCCAGCCACACAGCCTAATGTTTCAGCAACGGATTCAAATAAAGATGGCTTATCTTCTTTTGTATCTGCACCGTGTGAATTTTCTAGTTTTTTATCTTTGATTTCTTTTTGGTTTTTTTCGGCCATTGCTTGGCACCTTCTTTCAAAATCTTTCTATTTTGGTTGTAGCAAAGGTGCGATTTGCTTGACCTCTTTCTGTAAGGATAAGTCGTTAGTTAAAAATGAATTATTTTATCATCTGAACATGAGAACTTGATATTTAAAGTTCAACCTAACCAGTTGTTGCAGCACGAATTTCTTGAATAATGTTTGAGATCTCTTCTTCTGACTGGATATGCCGTGCTAAAACTTCAGCAGTTGATTCCAGCACGCGCTCGGAAAATAATTTAGCTAAGTCTTGCCGCAAAGCCTGTCCAATATAAAATTTGAGCAATGCTTCAACAGACATATCTCGATTGGCCGCTACTTTTTTGAGTGAGTCTAATGTGTCGTTTGGTATTTGGATAGATAATGTTTCTACCGGTCGAGGTTTTAAGTGCAATTGGAGTTCTCCTTCAGGCTTGTTCATATAATTTCCTTTCACTACGAGTAGTGGGACGGGCAGAGATTATGCGTGTACGCTTATCACGTTCTACATAAACAACCAATAAGAGGCGACTAGAAAGGGAATAGCCAATGATAAAATCACGTTCTTCACCATTAGAAGTAGCGTTACCCATTTGATAAAACGGGTCAAAGAAAACTTCTGCGGCTTCTTCAAATGTAACTCCATGTTTTTCGAGGTTGCTTTCCGCTTTGTTTTTGTCCCATTCAAATTCAGTTCCTTGCAGCCGATAAACGATATGCATGTGTTGTGTAATGTTACATGGGCTTACCAAGTACATTATTGATTATTTTGTAAAATATGTGACATTTTATCTGCTTAATACTTACATTTACTGGGAAATGCGATCGCCCTTCACCTTACTCTATCCCCAACCTCTATCGCCTTAACTGCTTCAGCACTAGTTTCCAGGAAATTGTTAGATTTCATGATTTCGTAGAGATTAACATCTGTTTCCAACAAGCAGGCGTGCCCACTTTCGGGTAATACCACCATTTTGGCGTTGGGCAAAATATTAGCTAATCGTTCTGCTTCACTAAGAGAAGGCAAAAGTCGGTCTAGGATGCTGGCAACTAGCAAAACTGGTTGAGTTAACTGACGCAACTGTTGTTCATCAATATGAAATTCTCTAATTAAAGACAATCGCCAAAGCACTGTTTGTGCTGGTACAGAACGCATAGTTCGCAAAAGTTCTTGGCGATCGCTCCTAGAAATCCGAGATAGCGATGCTAAAAATGGCAACAATCCCAATGCACCAATGTCAAAAAAGCATGATGGCACTAAGTAAGAAAATTGCGATGCCCATTCATACAAAGGACGAAGGTGAAAGCTAGAAGCAGGGTTGATGAGAATAATTCGCTTAAATAAATGTGGTGCTCCTACTGCTACTTTTTGAGCTAAACAACCTCCAAAAGATTCACCACATAAGTAAACTGGTCGCTGGGAACTTTTTTCCAATTCGGTATGAATCAAGTCTAGTACATTATTAGTCAGCACTTCCCAACTAGTCAGATCCTCTCGTGGAATTGCCAGACATCGAACATCAAAACCAGCTTCTAATCCCACTGTTTGAGTTCGCAAAAGTTGACCAGTACCATCCATCCCGGGCAAGTATACAAACAAGGGATATTCTGGCTGGAGACGTCTGGGAGTGAGGAAACAAGGCTTTAGCTCTACTTTTGGGATGGTCATTGGTCATTAGTCAGTAGTCATTGGTCAATAGTGATTTGTCATTTGTCAATTTTCGTTGTCTACTAGGGACAAACCAAGGACAAACGACAAATGACTCTAATAACATCCTTCACGCAGCAAGTTGGCTATTTCATTGCGACAGTGTTCTGTTAGTTCAACCACAACAGTTTTCGCATGTTTGCCCTGGTATTGTTGTTGGTGTTGGGGTGTAATCCAGTAAGGGCAACCAATTAGCACCGCAACACGATTGTATATGACCAAGGGATGGAAACCGGGTTGATTAAATAGAGGTTCTGAAGGGTCAAACAAGCTCAATAGTCTTAAGGGTACAGCAGATGTGTTAACTTCTTCTAGGGAGGCGATCGCAACTGGCAAAATTGCTAAATCCTGCACCGCTGCTCGCAATGCCAAATGGGCAAATCCCCGTTGAAACTCACCCATTCTATTAGGCTGGGTAAATTTCACCATTGGTTCTGTTCCTTCCGGAAACACTCCTACTAATTGCTTTGATTGCAACAGTTGTTGTGCTCGCTGAAAAAAGCTTTGCTGGCGTTGTTGGTTTGCCTCTAGGGGAAAACATCCCAACCCTGTGACTATTTCTCGCATTACTGGTACTTGCCCCATGTAGTGATGACAAGCAAACCGAATTGGACTGGATAGCGCTGACATTAAAATGGGTGCATCCATGAAGCTGCGGTGATTGCTTACTACTAACACACTAGCGTCTTGGGGAATGCGATCCTCATAGTAACGAAACATTTGTGTCGAGAGTGCCGCCAACAAACAGCGAGAAAAATTCAGAGGGCTGTTTACACTCATAACTCTTCAATATAAGTTTTCCATAGATTTAGGTGTTTTTCTATACATGATTCTTACATTTCTTTACCAAAGTGGGGACTTCCTTAAGGTAGAAATATCTTTAATCTACAAGCTTAGTAAAATCGTTGCTCGGACAATAGCTCATGTTATTTCATTACATCACAAGCTATGCCAATCCATCTTCCCGATAACCTCTCATCTTCACTCCTGCACGAAGTAGAGGTATAGAATGTGCCACACTCCATTTTCAATATAGAAAATCCTACGATGAAAGTATGGAAATCTCTTAGGTTTTATCCTGCTGTATTATGCCGTCTTTGATTGAATCTATATTTTCATCACAGCTTGTCATCAACAAAATTCATTTACCGCTGGAAATAGATGAAATAAACATTATTAGCATTTTCTCTTTATGCTGTGTTTTGATAGAAAACCCATGAGCAATTGCATACCATGTAGAAGTGAAATTCCTTTTCCCTTGCTCTCTCTAGCTATTAGGTATTTTTATTGTCACAATCAATTAAACAAAAAGGTTTTACAGAAGATTAATAGCTGCGAGTTTATACCTTTTTGGCAGAAATTAACTGAAATTGTACCTCTTCAAAACCAATACTGAACTGGATAAATTTGCTAATATTATAATGTAACTTGAAAATATGATGGTTATATTATATAATTGCGTGGTTTTAGCCAAAAAAGTAAGATAGGAAAATTGTTTTAACAAGTTGTTTTTTATTGTGCATGAATCTAGTGGATAAAACAGAAAAAACATTTGCACTCACAACACCGCTATATTACGTAAACGATTTGCCCCACATCGGCAGTGCGTATACAACGATCGCAGCAGATGTGCTGGCACGCTTCCAGAGACTGTTGGGACGGCCGGTACTGCTGGTGACAGGTACGGATGAGCATGGACAAAAAATTCAGCGGACTGCTGAAAGCAAAGGCTTGCCACCAAAAACTTTTTGTGATGAAATGTCTGCTGGCTTTGTTTCTTTGTGGCAGTTGCTAAATATTAAGTACGATCGCTTTATCCGGACTACCGATCCCCGCCACGAAGGAATTGTCAAAGAATTCTTCCAGCGACTTTGGGAAAAAGGTGATATCTACCAGGGACAACAAAAAGGTTGGTATTGCGTTTCTTGCGAAGAATTTAAAGAAGAACGAGAACTGCTAGAAGGACACCGCTGTCCACTTCACCCTAACAAAGAAGCAGAGTGGCGAGATGAGCAGAACTACTTTTTCCGCTTATCTAAATATCAAAGCCACATAGAAGCACTATATCAGTCTCGACCAGATTTTATCCAACCAGAAAGTCGTCGCAATGAAGTCTTAAGCTTTATTAAACAGGGATTACAAGACTTTTCAATTTCACGAGTGAATGTAGACTGGGGTTTTCCGGTGCCAACCGATCCCAATCATACCCTTTATGTCTGGTTTGATGCACTGCTGGGTTATGTGACAGCTTTGCTGGAAGAAGATGCGAAACCGACTTTAGAAAACGCCCTTGCAAAATGGTGGCCGATTAACTTGCATTTAATTGGTAAGGATATCTTGCGCTTTCATGCAATTTCCTGGCCAGCATTCCTAATATCGGCTGGATTGCCTCTACCAGAAAGAGTATTTGTACATGGCTTTTTGACCAAGGATGGTCAAAAGATGGGTAAAAGCCTTGGTAATACTCTCGATCCCGTCGCACTAATTGCAAATTATGGTGCAGATGCCGTTCGTTATTACTTCCTTAAGGAAATCGAATTTGGCAAGGATGGCGACTTTAATGAAGTTAGATTCATTAATGTTCTAAATGCAGATTTGGCAAACGACCTAGGAAATTTGCTCAATCGTACTTTGAACATGGTGAAAAAATACTGCGCTGGCAATGTGCCCTCAATTACAAATGAAGATATTCCGATCGACAGTCCTTTGAAATCAACTGGTTTACGTCTAGGGGAACAAGTAAAAAATGCCTATGAAGCGCTAGCCTTCAATCAAGCCTGCGAGGCAATCCTTAATCTGGTGCGTGCCAGTAACAAGTTTATTGATGAACAAGCTCCTTGGTCTTTATATAAACAAGGGCAGCAACAGGCAACAGAACAAGTATTGTACACTGTCTTGGAATCAGTGAGGTTAGCAGCTTATCTCTTGTCTCCGGTGATTCCGAATATCAGTAGCGATATCTATCAGCAACTGGGCTTTGACATCGACTTTAATAATCAAGCACAAACTGCAATTGCTGCTCCCTTTGACATTCATGGTACATGGGGAGTACTAACTAATAAACAAAAATTGGGTGAACCCCGTCCGGTTTTTAAACGCATAGAACCATCTAAATAACATTAGCTAGTTCTTTTCAATCTTTGATTTTGTCACTTGATCGGGGCTGATTTGATTAGCCCTGAAGATTATCATAAGTCCTTCTATCTTCTATGTAAATCTCAAAAATCAAGTATCAATTATTTCTTTGATAAAAAATGAGGCATGACAACAATGTTAAATCATCTGGAAAACGACTCGATATTCACGCCAGAGCAAGTTTTAGAGAATCGAGGTCGTGTTGCCATATTTATTGATGGCTCAAATTTATTTTATGCAGCTTTACAATTAGGTATCGAAATAGATTACACCAAGTTACTGTGTAGATTGACAGGCGGCTCCAGACTATTGCGTGCTTTCTTTTATACTGGTGTAGACCGGACAAATGAGAAGCAACAGGGTTTTTTACTTTGGATGCGCCGCAACGGTTATAGAGTTATAGCAAAAGATTTAGTACAACTGCCAGATGGCTCAAAAAAGGCTAACTTAGATGTAGAAATTGCCGTGGATATGATGGCTTTGGTGGATTCCTATGATACAGCAGTGTTAGTCAGTGGCGATGGCGATCTAGCATATGCAGTGAATTCAGTTAGCTATCGTGGTGTGCGAGTAGAAGTAGTGAGTTTGCGTTCGATGACCAGTGACAGCTTAATCAATGTGAGCGATCGCTATATAGATTTAGAAGCCATCAAAGAAGATATCCAAAAAACTCCACGCCAAACCTATCCGTATCGACCCCTGGCCGGTATAGATTTTTTAGACCAACCCAGAGATACTGAGGGACATTTGGAAATTCCGGAATGAAGCAGCAATCGAAGAAGATGGGGAGATGGGGAGATAGGGAGAGGGGGAGAAGTAGAAAAAAAGATTTCTCCCACTCCTCCACTTCCCCACTCCTTCACTCTCCCACTCCCCCACTTCCCCACTCCTTCCAGATTTTGCCTCTTACCTTCCTCCTGATAATTGGGCTAGCTGCCTGTGGGGGTACTCGCACATTGAATAAATCACCTGTTGAAACTCCCCAAGACTCAGAGAGCAAATTAACTTTCTTTGATGTCACCCTGGAACAGGCAGATGAAGTCGGGCGACCAATTTGGAAAGTTAGGGGGAAACAGGCAAAATACACCCAAGAAAGACAAATTGGTCAGGTTGAAAATCCATATGGTGAATTGTACCAAGACGGCAAAATAGTCTACCAAGTACAGGCAGAACAGGCAGATATCGAACAAGATGGTAAGCAATTATTTCTGAAGGGAAAAATAATTGCTACAGACCCTAAAAGTGGTACAGTGTTGCGCGGCAACGAATTGGAATGGCGTCCTCAAGAAGATTTATTGATAGTCCGCAACCAACTCAACGGTACTCACAAACAACTAAAAGCAGTGGCAAGAGAAGCACGAGTGAAAACCCGAACTCAACGCATAGATTTTTCTGGGGGGGTAGTTGCAAACTCTGCCGATCCGCCATTGCAAGTACGAACAGAACACTTAGTTTGGCAGATTAAAGACGAGAAATTAATTGCCGATCGCCCGGTACAAATTGACCGTTATAAAAATAATCAAATTACTGACCGTGGTAAAGGAGAAGCTGCGGAAGTTAACTTGAAAACTAAAATTGCCACTATCACCAAAAATGCCCAAATAGAATTGCTAGAACCACCTATGCAGATTGCTAGCAACTCCATGAGTTGGAACTTGAACACAGAAATTGTTACCACAAATGCTCCTGTGCGTGTGTTTCATAGTGCCGAGAATGTGATAGTGACTGCAAATAAAGGTGAATTGAAGATACCACAAAAAACTGTTTATTTAACAGGTAATGTCAACGGTGTTGGGCAAAAACGCCAGTCCCTCAAATCAAAAACATTAACTTGGTATCTTGACAAAAAGTTAATGGAAGCCCAAGGTGATGTGGTTTATAAACAAGCCGATCCGCCAATGACTTTTACTGGTGAAAAAGCTGTAGGTAATATTCAGGCGGAAAATATAGTTGTTAGTGGTGGTAATTCTCAAAATAGAGTGGTGACAGAGATTATTCCGCAGGAAAAAGTTATCAAAAGTCAATAGTCAAGAGTCATGAATTAGAACGGGCGATCGCCACATTTTGATTGCCAACCCAAGAGAAAATTTTTACTCTTGGGTTGTCGTATTGAGTATGGGATGTTATGTGAAAAAATTCGGCTTTTTATCCCGTTATGGGCAGATATATAGAAACTTTCGGCTTTTGCCCTCCTTATGGGGAGTTATGCAGAGAGTTTCGGCTTTTTATCCCGTCATAGGGAGATATACAGAAAAATTCCGTACAATCAGTTGTTAGACCGCTTGAAGTTATCTGTGAGATCGCAGTCGAGAAGTTGACTGTGGCAAGTTTAGAGGATTGAAAAAATGATTGGTTGGATCATTTGGGGATCTGGTGGCGACAGTGTAGATTTGGGCGTTGTTGAACACAGACATTGCGAAGTTTGTGAGAGAGTCGCCCCTTCAAAATTCTGCTCCAGTATCGATATGCTCACCTCTATTGGGTCTTTTCATGGATTACGGTGAAACGTTACTTGCTGTTGTGTGACATCTGCCATCGAGGATGGAATCTCAATGCAACAGAAGTGGAAAAAACGCTCTCACAAAATCCTATTCCCTTTATGCGACGATGAGGGTGGGTTTTTCTTGCATCTCTAGTTCTCATTCCCTTACTAATTGGGGTTATTGGCTCAATTTTTCAATGATTCATTACTGTTTAGCCTGAGGCAACACAAGCTGATCGTCCAAGGGTAAGATCAGAAATAACTATATGGTTTGCACCTATGAGCCAGCATACAAGACAGGTAATCTTATACAAGGATGAAGATGGCTATTGGGTTGTGGAGTGCCCAAGTTTGAAGGGATGTAATAGCCAAGGAAGAACGAAAGAGGAGGCTCTGTCAAACATCAAGGAAGCCATCGCTGGCTACGTGACTGCCCTAGAAGAGGATGGTTTGTCTGTCCCAGAAGACAATTTTGAAACATTCTTGGTGGTCGTGTGAGTAAGTTGCCTAGTATTTCGGGGAAAGAGTGTATCAAGGTTCTAGAAAAAATTGGCTTCTATCAAAAGCGTAGAGAAAGTAGTCACATTATTCTGCGAAGGGATGAACCGTTTGCTCAAGTAGTTGTTCCAGATCATCAGGAGTTGGCTAAAGGCACACTGCGAGCTATTGTTCGAGATGCTGATGTTAGTGTTGAAGAATTCGTGTCATTGCTCTAGAGCAGTAGTCGCGGTCTAACAAACTGGTTGGAGCGGACTGACGCGAGATCTTGGTGTGGATGAGAAGGTTGATTGCAGCCGCTCAACCAGAACATTGGGCTGCTTGAGTGCAACATTGCGCTTCTCATAATTGCGCTTCTCATATAAGTAAGTCAGTGGAAATAAATCAAGCTATGTTACGAAACATAAATATGCTTGAAACCCTTACCAATGACCAATGACCCTTACGGGTACTCTGCGAGAAGCCCTACTCTGCGAGAAGCCGCGCTGCGCGCGTCTACGCCAGTCGCTCATGGGGGAAACCCCCTTTGGAGCGCGCTGGCTCACCAATGACTAATGACGACCTTAACTAGTTAGCTTTATTTGTACCGACCTACTTACTTCTTTCATACCTATCGTTCTTGATTTTCCTCATGCACATCATTCTTGGTGGCAATGGTCATGTTGGTTCCACGGTAGCACAAACGCTATTATCGCAAGGTGAGCCAGTAACCATTGTCTCGCGCAGTTCTTCATCTATTCCTAAATGGCAAAAGTGCGGCGCTCAAGTTGAGGTTGTAGACGTGCATAATACCGTAGAACTACGCCGCGTGTTTGCCAAGGGTAAACGTCTTTTCCTGCTTAATCCACCCGCTGATCCTGCGACAGATACAGATGCCGAAGAAAGAAAAAGCTTGGCATCCATTCTGGAAGCGATAAAAGACTCTGGTTTAGAGAAAATCGTTGCCGAATCCACTTATGGAGCGCAACCCGGTTCTCAAATTGGCGATTTGGGCGTTCTTTACGAAATGGAGCAGCAACTCACCGCCCAGTCCATACCATTTAGTATCATCCGCGCTGCCTACTACATGAGTAATTGGGACTTCTCTCTACAAACGGCTAAACAGGATGGCGTAATCAATACCTTCTTTCCAACCGATTTTGTATTGCCGATGGTTGCCCCGCGCGATATTGGTCAGTTGGCAGCGCGTTTGATGACAGAGCCAATAGAGAATACAGGGTTACACAACATTGAAGGACCAGAAAGATATTCTTCGCTCGATGTTGCAGAAGCATTTGCTAAAGCTTTACAAAAACCAGTCAAAGTAGTGGAAACTCCGCGTGACCAGTGGATCAAGACAATGCAGAATATGGGGTTTTCAAACGAGGCAGCAGCATCCTTCTCCAATATGACAACCCTTGTAATCAGAGGAGAAATGCCAACCTGTGATAGTGTTACACGAGGAGTAGTTTCATTAGAGAGTTACATCGCAGAACTAGTGCATCCTGTTGTTTAACTCATCGCTCCATCTCAAGTATCCAAGAAGAAATTGCAACCCATTATGCGGTCAGCAGCCCAAAAATTCGGTTGCAGCGGGCGTTTGAAGTTTTCTCGTCTAGCCTTATAGTTCATCTGTCGCTGACGCTTTAGGGACTTCCAAAAAATAAATTATCCAGTAGCGTGCCCTGCGGCGTTAAGCCCAACGTACCGCCTAACAGATAAAAGGTGCGTTACGCTGTCGCGTTAACACACCCTACTAACTTGACAAAAAGTTAATGGAAGCCCAAGGTGATGTGGTTTATAAGCAAGCCGATCCGCCGATGAATTTTACTGGTGAAAAAGCTGTTGGTAATATTCAGACGGAAAATATCGTTGTTAGTGGCGGTAATTCTCAAAATAGAGTGGTGACAGAGATTATTCCGCAGGAAAAAGTCATCAAAAGTCAATAGTCGAGAGTCATGAATTAGAACAGGCGATCGCCACGCTGTGATTGCAAACCCAAAGGAAAATTTTTACTCTTGGGTTGTCGTATTGAGTATGGGATGTTGTGTGAAAAAATTCGGCTTTTTATCCCGTTATGGGCAGATATATAGAAACTTTCGGCTTTTGCCCTCCTTATGGGGAGTTATGCAGAGAGTTTCAGCTTTTTATCCCGTCATAGGGAGATATACAGAAAAATTCCGTATAATAAGTAGTTATCCCGCAAAGTTATCTGTTGTGGCAGTACCGAGAAACTGTTAGTAAGCGTCCAGCTTATTGGTAAATTTCGTAGTGAAGCAATCGCTTCGGTAGTTCGATAGTGATTACTGAGTGTTTCCTCTGATCAACCGTAACTCTCTTTATGTTCCCTACCAATCATCAGTTGCTAGGCTAGGATCGAACTAGTTAATCGCTCTCTTTTGATTAGGAGATGCTTGAGGAATAATGTCAGAGCATGATGAGCTACGGAAAATATTTGAAGATCTAAATCCTGAAGAACCCGAAAACTTGAGTGGTGAGTGGCTTGTCACTTCTCCTAATCCTTTTCCTAATCCTTTTTTGCCACCCCCTTTTATGGTTTACCTCATGCTTGTCCATTGTTTGGGGTGTGTTCCAATTAATCGACCCCGAGAAAAGATGGCTTGGATAGCCTATTTCAGTTTTCGAGACAAACTAATGTTTGCTGCACACTTGAAATTTGGTTTGCAACTCGGGGTTAAAGACAAGCAAGATACCAAGATATTAGAAGACTCTCTAGTACTGCTAAAGAATGCTCTTACTGTGGCAAATGAAGCTTTTCAGGATTTAGTTAAGACTTATTTTTCAAATGGTCAAATATCAATTGAGAATAAATTGTACTTATTCAAAGAACGATATATTTTTCTGCGGAAACAAGCAGAATTAAGATTTGAGCAGCAATCCATTCACACCAAGACTGTTGATAAAGAGGATTCCATATCTACTAGCAATTCCCTTGAAAATTTTGTAAATACCTATAATAACTTTAACAAAGCTCATAGAGAAGGATTTTTCTTGGCTTCTGCATCTCTTGATGCCTATTTTAGTGCTCTTGAACATAACCTTGTTTTACTCCTTCCATTCACTGATTTTGATCCCTGTCAAGAAGATATCTTGAAATTTGTGAGAGGTAGTTGGGAAAAAAGCTTTCAAAGAGTCTTTGGCGAACCTCCAGCCAATGAAGCTGAACGAACTGTTCTAGAGAAGTTGAAGCAGATCAAAAGAAAGTGGAGAAATACGCTCGCACATGGAGGTTTCGATTATGAAGGACAGACCTTTTTCGTCCAAGTTCCAGGCTTAGGCTCAATTCCAGCCAGCCTTGCAAAAGACGAAAGTCGGTTTCGATTTCCAAATTTGCCGATCACCCATTCAGACTTCAAGGAGATTTGTACAACACTCGATGAATGTGATGCACTTCTAAGAAGTGGAAGTTTTAAGCTGGCGTTTCAATATATTGATGCTGGTTTAAACTTGTACCTTGACGAGAGAAGCCGGAAAGAATTAAAAGCAGCTTTGAGTTGTGAAGAGGATATGGAATATTTCATAGAGCATCAGTCATATCTTGAAGATATGCATACAAATATGGATTGGTAGTCCTTTGTGTAGTGCGGAGCGGGATAACAATTCGCTTGGAGCGGACTACCGAAAGCTGCTGGTACTGAGTTTGAAGTTACTTGCAGCCGCTCAAGCGAACCGTTGTCAGAATCTCTGAACTGAGTGTATGGACTTGAGCTTCAAAGTTGCCTAAAGAGCATTTGCTGTTTTCTACAATATTGCAAGCAACTTCGCAATTTGCTAAGATTTCCTTGACTGTAAGTAGCCAAGTGGCAAGCGATCGCGATTGACCGAGTGGTCAGATAACTGTAGTAACCAAGTGGCTACGTATCTTTTGGAGGTTTATTATGCCCTGCTTTCACCCCAATTGTATGAATATTGGCTATGCATGTTATTACTCGCTCTCGCCTTGTAGAGTTTTGGGAGAAGCACTCTGATTCTAAAACTAGTTTGCTCCTTTGGTACAAGCTTACAGTTACTGCTGGTTGGCAGAATTTTGTAGAGTTACGCGAAGTCTTTGCCTCTGCCGATCAAGTTGGCAATTTCACAGTCTTCAATATTGGTGGTAATAAATATCGCTTGATTGCTTTCATTGATTACACATACCAGAAGGTATTCATCCGTAATATTCTTACTCACGCAGAGTATGACAAGGATGATTGGAAAAAGGATGACTGGTATGAGTAGATAACTAACAGGTCGCCGCTATTAACCGACGTAATAGTAATATGTCACCGGGACGCCGCCGTCAACGGGCGAAAAGGAAATATGTTCGCTACTGAATCTGATAGTTATATTGAACTTTTACAAAAGTTTCCGCCTCGCCCAATCAAATCAGAGGCAGAATTACTTGCAGTTCAAGAAGTCATAGATGCTTTACTCGACTCTGGTGAAATAACATCAGACAAACAGGACTATCTTAATTTGTTGGGCATTCTTGTTCATGAATACGAAGAAAAATATATACAAATTCCAGATCTAAACGGGGTTGAGTTGCTTAAGGCATTAATTGATGAACTTGATCTCAAGCAAAAAGACTTAGTTCCTGTTTTCAAAACCGAGTCAATTGTGTCTGCAATTCTTAATGGTCGGCGTAAGTTAACTGTGGAACACATTGAAAAATTAGCTGAATTTTTCAACGTCTCCCCATCTGTCTTTTTTAGTCAGTCATAATCCAATACGGTTCAGTTAGCAGAACTTGATTATTGAAGATCCCCCTAAATCCCCCTTAAAAAGGGGGGCTTCAAAACCTTAATTCCCCACTTTTCAAGGGGGGTTAGGGGGGATCAAAACCTTAACTGAACCGTATTGAGTCATAATCAACCGATCTTTGTAAGCAACCAAACCGCACAGCAAATAGCTAACGCTTTGCCGCACCGGACGGACAACGGCTCATCAGCACGGTGCGGAGTACTTGACTTAATTCTATTAACTAACTTTTAAACAAAACTTCATTACGACTGACTGCACCCAGTCGCGGCACAGAGTTGATGGGTGAGTGGGGAGTGAGAACAGGAGGAACACTCTGAACTATTTGTAGTTGCTGTAAAAGACGTTGCAGCAGCTTGTCTTGTTCAGCCCGGAAAGTTGGTACGTAGGGGCCGCGGTTGATAATAGCAAACCAAACCAAACCGCGATCGCGTGTGGGCATAACTCCTGCTAAAGCACTAACATCGTTGAGAGTGCCAGTTTTAATCACAGTGGCAGTCGGAATGTGTCTGGCGTGCAAAGTTCCCCGTTGATCGAACCCGGACGTGGGAAACAAGTCTGCTAAATTCAGCCCACGTGCGAGTGCTTCCTGTTGAATCGCCATTAACATTGCACAGGCAGCCCTGGGAGAAATGCGATTTTCGACTCCCAGCCCTGAACCGTTGATTAATTGAATTTCTGACTCTGGTATCCTCGCCATTTGGGCAGCCGTTGACTGTACAACAGTATGACCCCCTACTGATTCCGCTAGCATTTCTGCCATCTCATTGTTGCTGAAAACGTTCATTTCCTTGATTAGTTGCTGCATAGGCAAGGAACGGTGACGCACCAGCAAAGTTTGTTGCGGTTTTGGTTGCGCTTCTACTTTCACAGTACCGGCAATGACAACTTGCGGTTTGGGTGTGCCTTTAGGCATGAGATAGTAATGAAAAGCAACCCCACGGGGCCAAGTGGTGTAATTTAGTGCTTGCTTGAGTAACTGGCCTGCTAGCAACGGATGCCGTTGGAAATTCATGGCGAAATTACCAGTAATTACCAAATTTCCTTTGACTTTCTTGATGCCCATTTTGTTGAGAGTATTACCAAGGGCGATCGCTTCTTCCCAAACAAATAAAGGATCGCCACCACCCATAACGACTAAATCACCTTGTAATACCCCATTTTGTATTGGTCCAGTTGCACCGATCAAAGTCTCAAATTGATGGTCTGATCCCCACCTTTTTAAGGCGACTAGAG
The DNA here is from genome assembly GCF_000517105.1 of Fischerella sp. PCC 9605. Lineage (GTDB taxonomy): Bacteria > Cyanobacteriota > Cyanobacteriia > Cyanobacteriales > Nostocaceae > PCC9605. Next base: position 1,353,014 of record NZ_KI912149.1, read on the forward strand.
AGGTGGCTATCTTAGTTAAGGAAGCAGCAGGCAAAGGAGTCGTACCTTGGTGATTAGCCATCAGCATTGGTCCCGACTGTATCCAAATTCCTTGATTCTGGACTAAGTTCGCCGTCACTAATTTCGATGTTGCCAGCCCCTTTAGGTACTGCTGCACTGTAGTGACTCCAGCTGGATTTGGATCGGAGGCAAGAATCAAACCGGGACTACTTTGCCAAGCTAACATATCCAAAGGATCTACAGGCTTAACCTTCACCCCAGCCATTTCGAGCCAAATTGAAATCAAACCCGATCCAATTAATTCCAGCATTCTTCACTCCTCTCTACGCAAATATGCCACTTCGCTTTTTTGTTAGATTTTATATAAGTACTGCAAGCTGCTTAGCTTTAAGTAATTTATTCATAACTGTTGATTTTGGCACACCAACGCGGAATGCGTAACAAAGTTTTAGTATAAAAAAACAATCATCCTATTGTCACAGGTAAAAAAGATTGTATCTGGCAGTGTTTATTCATATTGCCGCTTCTCAGTTATTACTCTGCCCAGACACAAATACACAAATCAAAGTAAATAAAAATAGCATTATATAAAAATATAAAAGCTCTCCAATATAAACTATGTATAAAAAATATTTTTATTTCAGTGAAAATAGATGTAAAAATACATAAATAGTGATACTATTTTGATGTATTAAAGGTTTTTAAGATGGACTGCTAATTTACATTGTTGTCCAAGAAAATACAGTATTTATTGTGTGAAAAATAACTATAGTACTAATACTGCAATCAAGTCAAGTTTGACTTGATAACAATTTAATATCCATACTGTGGTAAGGAAATATAAATTGTCTTTCCCATATCTTCCAGAAATCAAGCTCCAATCAGGCAAATTTTTTATTAGGGAGTGGAGAATGAGGCGTGAGGAATTGGGAATGGGGGATTGGGAATTGAAGTACTGATTTTTCCTATGCCCATTGCCTCTTGCCCACTAACCACCAACAAACAACAAACAACAAACAACAAATCTCTCCAGTCTCAAAAAATCAGTATGGTACGTAATTTCTTCAGTAAGAGAGGGGAGTAATTCGTGCTATGTTGGGCTTGTCAGTTCTTTTGTTGAAAACATAAAGGATAAAAGCTAGAGGATAAAGTAGATACAAACCTTGGGTTTATCCGTAGGTTTGCTTCATACTTTATACTATTGACTTGTACCTTGAGTTGAAGAATGTGATTTAGCAGCCACAAATCTACTAATTTCAGCAAAGGCATCTGGTAAAATTTGTAAGGTTTCTAGAAGCTCTGAGCAATGGGATCGACTTGCGTACGGATCGCAATTGACGCAATGGGAGGGGATCACGCACCCGGTGAAATCATCGCTGGCGCACTGCGAGCACGAGAAGAATTGGGTGTGGAAGTCTTGTTGGTGGGTGATCCCCAAAAAATTGAAGCAGTCCTGCCACCAAAAATAAATTTGGCGCAGGTGCAGATCGTTCCGGCTGAGGACGCGATCGCGATGGATGAGGAGCCTTTGAGCGGTGTCAGACGCAAGCCCAAGGCTTCGATTAACGTGGCGATGGATTTAGTCAAGCAGGGACAGGCAGATGGTGTGATTTCTGCCGGTCACTCAGGCGCAGCAATGGCAGCAGCTTTGCTACGTTTGGGACGACTGCCCGGAATTGACCGACCAGCAATTGGTGCGGTGTTTCCCACGATGGTAGCCAGCAAGCAAGTATTAATACTTGATGTTGGCGCTAATGTAGACTGCCGTCCAAAATTTTTAGAGCAGTTTGCAGTTATGGGATCGATATATAGTCAGTACGTCTTGGGTGTTCCTGAACCAAAAATAGGTTTGTTGAACATCGGTGAGGAAGACTGCAAAGGTAATGATGCAGCTGTTCGCGCCCATCAACTGCTGCGGGAAAATTCTCAAATTGCTTTTATTGGCAATGCTGAAGGACGCGATGTACTTTCCGGTCAGTTTGATGTGATAGTATGTGACGGCTTTGTAGGCAATGTGTTGTTGAAATTTGCCGAAGCGGTCGGAGAAGTGATGCTGCAAATTATTAGAGAAGAGTTACCCCAAGGATTACAAGGTCAAGTTGGTACAGCAATTTTAAAACCGAATTTAAAGCGGATTAAACAGCGAATAGACCATGCAGAACACGGAGGTGCTTTGCTTTTAGGTGTAGACGGCATTTGTATTATTGGTCATGGTAGCTCCCAAGCACCTTCGATTTTTAATGCCATTCGCTTAGCAAAAGAAGCTGTAGACAACCAGGTGCTGCAAAGAATCCAGTCTCAATATCAAAATCAATCCTCCGGGCAACTACAGCCCGAAAGTAGTCAATAGTCAAATTTTGTTATTTGTTGGTTGATGATGGTTGGTTGGAATAAACAACAAACAACTAGCAACAAACAACTAACAACTAAACAAATGACCAATGACAAAAAGCTGATAGCTTGGGAGAAACCGGAGTGGAAACAATAGGAATAGCAATTACAGGAAGTGGCTCAGCGCTGCCAGCTACTTTCCTAGATAACCAGGGGCTGACGGAACTAGTTGAAACATCAGACGAGTGGATCAGCACGAGAACAGGAATTCGTCAACGGCATTTGGCGAAAGCTGGTGAATCTTTGGCAGATCTTGCCACTGCTGCCAGTAGTCAGGCGATCGCAATGGCTGGAATTACACCGCAACAGTTGGATCTGATTTTGCTGGCAACTTCTACGCCCGATGATTTATTTGGTAGTGCCTGTCAAATTCAAGCAAAACTAGGAGCAACAAGAGCAGTAGCATTTGATATGACGGCTGCTTGCTCCGGCTTTGTGTTTGGACTAGTTACAGCTGCCCAATTTATCAGAACTGGCGTATATCAAAATGTATTGCTGATTGGAGCAGACATTCTCTCTCGTTGGGTGGACTGGCAAGATCGACGTACCTGCGTGTTGTTCGGCGATGGTGCTGGGGCGGTAGTATTGCAGGCAAACCAGAGCGATCGCTTACTAGGATTTGAACTTAGAAGTGATGGCACTCAAAACGATTGTCTCAACCTTCCCTATACACCTGAGTCCACAGAACTGATCCCAGGCGTTAGTGTTGGTAAAGGTAACTTCCAGCCCATTACGATGAATGGCAAAGAAGTTTATCGCTTTGCCGTACAGCAAGTTCCAGAAGTTATTGACAAAGCCTTGTTTCGTGCCAACCTGAGTGTAGAGCAAGTAGACTGGCTACTATTGCATCAAGCCAATCAACGTATTCTCGACGCCGTTGCCCAGCGCCTGAATATTCCAGAACATAAAGTTATCAGTAATCTTGCCTACTATGGCAACACCTCTGCCGCCTCTATTCCCCTTGCTCTTGATGAAGTTGTGCGACAGGGCAAAATTAAAGTCGATGACATCATTGTCGCATCAGGTTTTGGTGCTGGGCTGACGTGGGGAGCGGCTATTTTTCAATGGGGACGATAGTCATTTGTCCTTTGTTTTTTTACTAATGACGAATGACTAATAACTGATGACGAATGACCAATGACTAATGACGAATGACCAATGACTAAAACCGCTTGGGTATTTCCTGGACAAGGCTCCCAATCACTGGGAATGGGAATAGATTTACTAGATGTGCCATCGGCAAAGGATAAGTTTGCCCAAGCCGAAGAAATTTTGGGATGGTCTGTAATTGAAATTTGTCAAAATGATGCCGACAAGCTAGCACATACCCTCTACACTCAGCCTTGTCTATACGTAGTAGAAAGTATTCTCGCCGATCTTCTCCAAAAAAAAGAACAACCAGATTTAGTTGCCGGCCATAGTTTAGGAGAATACACTGCTCTTTATGTCGCTGGCGTGTTTGAATGGTCGGCAGGGTTGCGTTTGGTGAAGCGTCGTGCCGAACTCATGGAAACCGCTGCTGGTGGGATGATGGCAGCTCTAATGAATTTCGACCGTGAAAAACTAGAAAAAGTCATTGCTGAAACTCCTGATGTAGTGGTGGCAAATGATAACAGTTCTGTACAAGTTGTCATTTCTGGCACACCAGCAGCTGTAGAAGCAGTAATGACCCAAGTAAAGGCAAAACGTGCGATTCCTTTAAAAGTCTCTGGCGCATTTCATTCACCTTTAATGGCAGTAGCAGCAACAGAATTTCAAGATGTTTTAGCCTCGGTAGAATTTCGTGATGCTAATGTGCCAATTTTATCAAATGTAGAGCCTGTTCCCGCCGTCAAGGCAGAAGTTTTAAAACAGCGACTGACACAACAAATGATAGGAGGAGTGCGCTGGCGAGAAATTTCACTAGCATTACCAGAAAATGGTATAGAGCGAGTAGTGGAAATTGGCCCTGGTAATGTATTAACTGGTTTAGTTAAACGCACCAGTCCTGGCTTAATATTAGAAAATGTCCGTAATCTTGCTGAATTACCTGTTTAAATTTTTCTTAACTTCTGCTGCCTGGAAAATTGGAGAAGCGATCGCAAAAACTCTTGCTTGCCACAGAAGGGACAATGGTTGTGGTTCAGGGGTGAAGTGATCGCCATTGGTGTCAAGTGAAGAAAAATAGAAACTTGTCAACTAGGTAAAACTCAATGGTTAAACTCAACACAATGGTGTTGAGAATAGCCATGACTAAGCCACGGAAGAAACAAGGAAATCCAGACTTTCGACATCGGGTAACTTCAAGAGCCCCAACAAGTGAGGAGATAGAATCACGGTTGATTGAGCTATTAAGTCCAGGAACATTTGCCAATCTCAAAGATGTTAAAGACAAAGACCGGAATTTGCGCGATCGCGTACTAACTCTACCCGTGATGGCAGTAATAGTACTGAGTTTAGTGTACCGAGAAATACATTATTTCACAGATGTGCTGCGCTACCTAGAAGTTGAAGGATTGTTGTGGGTTGAGGCAATTTCTGTGAGTCGGCAAGCCACAACTAATCGCCTGGAGAGCTTGCCCGCCCACCTATTGCTCAAGCTGTTTGAGCAAGTAATAGAGCGTCTAGCAGCCAAGAAAAACAGAAATGAAGTTGCACCAATGTGGGCATCGGTAGCTTCCAGGTTTGGTGCAGTGTGGATTGCGGATGCATCGACTTTAGAAGCAGTCAAAAAACATTTGGGACAACTTCAACAAAAAACAGGTGCAGTTTTAGGAGGGAAGATGCTGATGGTAGTGGAAGCATTTAGCCATCGCCCGGTTGCTGCATTTTTCGACGCTGATGCCAAACGTAACGAAACCAAATGGTGGCAAGAAATAACACAATTGTTGCCAGAGCGAAGATGCATTTTTACTGACAAAACGTTTGTTGGGTTTATCTTATCTGTGGGTTGGCGGTACTAATGGTGTGCAGATGCAAATATATGCTACATGGATTTTCTATGCTGTCCTCAATGATTTGTCTGCTGATGTCGCTGTAGCTTTGCAACAGCCCTTAGAACGTATTTCAGTAGAAATGGTTTTCCGCAGTTTATATTTTTTCCATCGCGCACGATCGCACAATTCACAACTACAACTTATTCCTTGGCTCGTAGAGCATCAGCGTTCTATGGGCTTGGTTAAAGCTGTTCGCCAACGACATCGACGTAACGCTGCAAGGTCGCTTGACATCTGGGCTGATGCCTTAACTTCACACCAATGAGCGATCGCCCACTCATAATAGATTTTTATTAGTCAAACGGTTGAATATTTATAATATATTAAGTAATTATGCGGAAGTATCTAGTATATTTTTGGTGTATAGGAAATTCTGTATATTATGAAGTATGAGTTCTACATTCCAGTTACTAAAACAGTCAGCAATTACATATAGAGAAATCGTCAGTATAATAAAGAGTTAGCTGGTGTTATCGAGTCACGGTAAAATGCTCGCATGGTTCAAGCGTTTCTAACGACTCTGCTGGCAACGGTATTTCTAGCCGGATGGCTTATGGTAGCCAGTATATTTGGCTGGTTAACAGGAGGAGTAAGTCTAACGCTATCAGCTTGGGTTGGGCAATTTACACCTGCTATCGCCACGTTGCTAATTCGCTGGTTCCGTCGAGAAAAATGGACAGATGCTGGCTTCCGGTTTTCTTCCTTTTACTGGTATTTCAAGGCATGGGTAACTGCCATTGCGCTCTTCATAAGTGCATTTGCCATAAGTGCTTTGTTGGGTTGGGGGACTGTGGCTCGTTCTTGGAGCGATATTGCTGTGCGAGCAAAATCGCTGGGCTTCGTGAGCTTATCTCCTGAGCCAGTTGGTATCATCGGCTTCATGCTGTTCTCTCTTTTTGTTTTACCTCTGCTGCTCAGCTTCTTTGCTTTAGGAGAGGAAATCGGATGGCGCGGTTATGTCCTGCCAAATTTGCTACCTTTAGGTCGGCGTCATGCTCTCATTATCTCCGGCTTACTCGGTTCAGTCTGGCACATTCCCCTGGTTCTAGTTGGTCAAGCATACCCAGGTCATAGGGTTACGGGATTGCTGCTGATCTTTCCATTTATTACTGGAGTGTGGATCATATTGGGATACTTTCGTCTAGGCTCGGGTAGTGTCTTTGTTTCGACTTTACTGCATGGTACACTCAACGCACAAATGATTGGACCTGCCGTGCTCATAGTTGCCATTTCCTCTCCAATTTATGGTGGATTTATGGGAATTGCGGGCATTGTGATTGTGTGGATTGCTGCATTGTGGTGCCTAAGATTTAATAGGGAAATTGTATGGTAAGCGATCGCGCACAACAACCCTTATAATTCTCTCTCCCTTTTCAAAAAAGTTGTACTACGCCCTTGTACTACGCCCTTGACGCCCTGTATTGTGTAGTATTCATGTATTGTTGGCACTACAAGATAAGCGAACAGTTCTTATGCACTCTGGTGACATGCCTGTCGCAAAAGTGGACATCAACGTATCTCTCGTGGAACAGTTGGTCGCCGCGCAGTTTCCCCAGTGGGCAGACCTTCCGATCAAGCCAGTTGCATTCGGTGGGGTGGACAACAGAACCTTTCATCTTGGCGAGGACATGTCTGTGCGACTTCCGAGTGCCGAAAGGTACTCCGCGCAAGTGGAAAAGGAACACCGATGGTTGCCGAAACTTGCGCCACTTCTACCGCTGCCAATCCCTGTCCCTCTGGCGATGGGTGTCCCCGGCGATGGGTATCCTTGGCATTGGTCTATCTATCGCTGGCTCGAAGGCGAGAACGCCGCTATTGAGCGCATCGCCGATCTTCGCCAATTCGCGATCGCGCTGGCTCAATTCCTTGCCGCCCTACAGCAGATTGATCCAGCGGGCGGCCCACCACCTGGGCCGCACAACTTTTTTCGGGGCGGATCGCTGACAATTTATGACGCGGATACCCGGCAGTCAGTTGCAAACTTAGACAGCGAGATTGATACCGACGCAGTGACCGCGGTGTGGGAAGCAGCCCTCAAGGCAACATGGCACGGCTCACCCGTCTGGTTCCACGGAGATGTCAGTGCAGCGAACCTGCTCGTCAAAAGGGGGCAATTAAGTGTCGTCATCGACTTTGGGTGTTCGGGCGTCGGCGATCCCGCATGCGACTTGACGATTGCGTGGACACTCTTGGAAGGGGAAAGCCGGGAAGCTTTCCGCACAGCTGTTCCAGTTGATGACGCAACCTGGGCGCGAGCCCGTGGCTGGGCACTGTGGAAGGCCCTGATTACACTTGTCGAACACATAGATACCAATCCCTTAGAAGCAGGAAAGGCCCGACGCGTAATTGATGAAGTGCTTGCCGATTATGAGCACGCCGTATGATACATGACACATCAACATGCTCAAGAAAAACCGTTCCGGTGGCGACACCACATTATGCTGATGCACACACGCATTTGTGAGGTCATCTGCGTCCAATGAGCGCGAACGTTATACTACCGAGGCTGTGGGGATGTAACTGCAAAGTTATCTGTTTGTGTTTAATCTCAAGTTACTGACTGGTTTGCTGCGGGACAATTGCCCTAAAACAACTTGCTAACATCAGATATAAGTGGTAATTGATCCAATAACTAACTTTAACGATCAAAAGTAGTGGCGATCGCCGATCCTTCATTTTGTCTGAATTATCTGACAGCGCTTACCTAGTCAGTCGAGAAATAGGCGATCGCACACTCAATAATAGATTTTTTATTAGTCAAACAGAGCAAACGAATGCGATCAGAGCTTGTCCTGTTAGTATGTACAGGTGTACATACTATAATTGAGATGGCTTACCAATGGAATAGGGATAAGGCAGCGGCCAATCTTCGCAAGCATGGTATCGACTTCGCTGATGCAGTATCCGTTTTCTCAGATGATCTGGCAATTACTATTCCAGACGATCAGTTTGACGAAGAACGGTTCGTCACGATCGGTAACGATGCATTTGGCAGAGTTTTGGTGGTTGTCTACACGCTACGGGACGATGAAATTCGCCTTATTTCTGCCCGCAAAGCAACTCGGCAAGAACGACAGCAATACGAGGAGGGATAGTCATGAAAGCAGAATATGATTTTAGTCAAGGTAAGCGAGGGGCTATCGACCCAACCCCACCCGGAAAAACTCGCATCACAATTCGGTTAGATGATGAGGTTCTAACGTGGTTTCGTGAGCAAGTTCATTTAGCAGGTGGAGGAAACTACCAAACCTTAATTAATGAAGCCTTGCGACAGTATATTCAGCAAAGCCGTGAGCCTTTGGAGGAAACCTTACGCAGAGTCATTCGCGAAGAACTTAAGCGTATTGAGCGATAAGGTACTTGCTGAGGGCTAACAACCTTGCTGGAGCGGACTGGCGGTAAACCTCGGTCGTTTTGCAAAAGAGTCTGGTAGCTGCTCAACAGGAACCTTATACTACCGAGACTGTGGGGATGTAACCGCAAAGTTATCTTTTTGTGTTTAATCTCAAGTTACTGGCTGGTTTGCTGCGGGATAATCGCCCTAAAATAACTTGCTAACATCACAGATAAGTGGTAATTGATCCAATAACTAACTTTAACGATCAAAAGTAGTAGCGATCGCTTATCCTGAAATTCTGTCTGATTTCAATTATCTTCTGTGACCAAAAGTCGCGAACCATTCGCAAGTCTTTTACTCTACCACGCCTTTAAGTGGTCTGTCGTTAACCCCATGTTGCGCGTTTATTTTCGGGGTAAAGTTTATGGTGCAGAAAAAGTCCCCCTCAGCGGGCCTTTAGTAGTGGTAAGCAATCATGCTAGTAACTACGATCCACCGATTATTTCCAACTGTGTACGCCGTCCTGTGGCTTACATGGCCAAAGAAGAACTGTTTAAAATTCCAGTTTTGAAACAAGCAATTGAATTATATGGTGCTTATCCAGTCAGTCGGGGTAGTGCCGATCGCGCCGCCATTCGTGCAGCCCTCAAATATCTTGATGAAGGATGGGCTGTCGGTGTTTTTTTACAAGGTACTCGCACCCTAGATGGACGCGTTACAGATCCGAAGCGAGGCGCAGCACTGATTGCTGCAAAGGCAAAAGCACCATTATTGCCAGTTTGTTTGTGGGGTACGCAGGAAATTGAGCAAAAAGGCGCGCTGCTTCCTCGTGCAGTTCCTGTAACGGTGAGAATTGGCGATTTGATTGAACCACCCAGTTCCACAGATAAAGAGGAATTAGAAGCGCTAACGCAAAAATGTGCTGTGGCGATCAATGCCCTGCATGAGTTAGGGCGATGAAAAAGATAGATAGAGTAGACAGGAAATATGCACTAAGGAAGTGGTTCTTGGCACTGAAAGTCTATAAGTTAAATGTTGATTGTTGATGGTTGGTTGTTGGTTGTTAGCTAGTTAGTAGTCCTACTCCACTAACCACTAACCACTGTAGAGACGTGCCATGGCACGTCTCTACAACCACTAACCAATTAAAAATTTAACTATTATCAGGCTCTCGCCAAATAACTTATGAGTAGCTTTGGAGCAAACAATTTTTGGTCGCGACTAAACAACCTTGCCTTAGTTCGATTTTTGCTTTTAGTTGCTTCTGGTTGGGCAATAATCCAACTTTTAGCTTACTTTGAACCAGTCATTGTTATTTTTACATTTGCTGCTATTTTAGCTTTTTTGCTTAGCTATCCCGTACAATGGCTGCGGCGTTTTTTACCCCACGGTTTAGCAGTTTTTGTAGTTTTTTTGGTTAGTATCGTAATTATTGGAGGTCTAGCAGTTACTGTTGGCTTGACTGTTTTATCTCAAGGACAACAATTAATTGACAGTGTTAGTGCTTTTCTCAATTCTTTAGTACCTCTTTTAGAGCGAATAGAAGAGTTATTAAATAAACGTAACATTCAACTTGATTTAACTGTAATTGAAGATCAAATACGCAATCAAGCTATAACCAGTATTGTATCTAGCTTGGCTATTTTACAATCTATTTTAACTAATTTTTTAACCTTTATATTAATTGCAGTTATCGCTTTCTTCATGTTGCTAGATGGAGAAAAAATTTGGTATTTTTTAATTAAACAGATACCTCCGCAACGACGTAGCAGGTTTACAACTGTAATCAGACGTAAATTTTTAGGATTTTTTCGGGGTCAGTTACTATTAACTTTATTCCTGGCAAGTACAACTTTTATTGTTTTCTTACTATTAAAAGTTCCATTTGCATTGATACTGTCAGTGATAGTCGGGTTAGTCGATATAATTCCTGGTATTGGTGCAACATTAGGAATCAGCATCATTACATTAATTGTGTTATCTCATGGCGTTTGGTTGGCTCTAAAAGTACTGGTAGCTTGCATTGTACTTCAGCAAATCCAAGATAACTTAATTGCACCTCGCATTATGCAAGGTGCACTGAATCTGAATCCTGTAGTTGTATTTTTTGCATTACTAGTAGGTGCAAGAGTAGCAGGTTTACTGGGTATTTTTATTTCAATTCCTATCGCTGGTGTTATTGTTTCTATGTTTGAAATAGATGAAATGAAATCGGAAGTTTAGTTATTGGTCATTTGTCAAAAGTTTTTGCTAGTAAAAATCAAAAAATATTCTGTATATGTACATATTGATTAGTAGTTTTCCTTTAAATTAGCTTAAAAAGTGGCTATGCTTTCTGTAAATTTGTCTAGTATAGTAACTAATGAATATAAAATAATGACTAATGACTAATCAAGATTTAAGAGCAGAATTAACAGAAAACCTGGATGAGGCTGAATGGGAGTGGTTAATTCCCCATGCACAGAGAGATGCAGTAATTGTGGTAGCAGCAGGATTAGATTTGTTGGAAGTGGGGGTAGCCATTGCTAGCGATCGCGTTTTGGAAGTACAAAACTGGATTGATGAGGCATTAATTACCAAACCTTCTTTAGACCAATTGGGTGAATGGAATAGCGATCGCACTAAGCGGTTTAATACTCTGATTGTGCAGCCCTTTGTACTCGTGCAAGAAAAATTCGCCGCTTAAGCCAATAAAAGCCTGCACAAGCAAGCTTCAATAACCTCTGGCACTCAGTTCACTGGTAAGCAGCCACAACTGCTTGGCAGGTTTGCGATTTTGTGAGTGGCTCTTAAGTTTCCACCGAGAGCATTTTGATATGATGGTCTAAATTATGCAAGAGCTGATTGAGAGCATTAAAACTCTCTAGCTGACTCGAATTGACACTGCGGTTAAGGAGAAGCCTTTCTTGCAATTCATGCAATTTGTAGCTGAGTTGCTGAGAAATACCCAAAGCGTCGCGGCTAAGGCGTGTTAACTGTTGTTGTTGATAGAATTTTAACGCTGCTCCTCGCAGTACCTGTAATGTTGCCTCTTCGCCATACATTCCTGGCATGACTCGCAAGCGCAGTAACAAACGGTCTTGTTGATACAAGCATTCTCTCTCTACTTGTTTTGGTTCTGCGAGTGTAATCACAGGAAGAGAACCAAATCGTTTTAATTCATTCATTACCCCCTGAAAGCCAGACAGGGGCACTTTTTCTAATACTGACTGCAAAACTCCATTTTCACTCCACAGAATCCTGCCAGTGTAAGGAAGCCTTTCTAAGTAAAGCCGACCAATTCCTCCAGCTAATACTCGCCCTAATAATTCTTCCAGTAATTTTTTTGGTGGTAATGTCAATAGCACTTCTACAGGCGTGAATTCCTCTGGAACTGGCACTGATAAAACAGGTAATTTACTGAGAGTTGGTGAGTCTACAGTATGCTCCTGCTGTACTTCTGTTTTGGGGTGTGTGGTAGCATTAGAGTCAGCGTTGATGGGAGAATCTGAATGCAAAAGGGAATTTTCAGGAGTTGGTGGCTGAGCTAAGAAATCTGTTGGTTGTTGATTTGGTTCTAAGTGGATATTTGTAGAGGCAAGAATTTGCTCAAAATCTTTGAGTGTGCTTTGTTCTTGACCAGTTGCCACCGAAGCTTGAGGCTGTTGTGGAACTTTCAATTGGGATGTATTTTTATAGTTGAGATATTCAGAGAGTATGCTGCGGTGGTTATCGCCTGTGATTGGTAGAGGTATCAATTTGCAATTAATATAAGACAAAATCCGACAAACGTAATTAAGCGCCGCACTGTCTTCTGAATTGACCATACCCAAGAACAAGCTGTTGTCTTCTATTTTTAAGGGCAAAACTTGATGGTAGAGGCAAGCTTCAAAAGACAAAAGACTCTCAATCAGCCGGAATATTTGCTCGCGTTCCAGTTTTTGCTCCCACTGCGTTAGTGTATCGGATAGCACTTCTTGCTGAGCACTGGCTTCTGTATCAGTTGGTTTGCCCTCTGAAGACAACATAGGCTTTGATTGCTTGATGTTTCTTTATATACTATTCTGCCTTTAAGTTTTTGGACAGTAAATAAATCATCACCTTTAGATAAATTAAGGGAAGGAGGACAAGGAGGGATGGGGTGATGGGGCGAACCGCTTCGCGGAATTCAAAATTCAAAAATTTTGACTTTTGACTTTTGAATGTGTGAATGCGTGACTTTTCATCTCCCCACCTCCCCACCTCCGGTTCTCCCACTCCCCCTCTCTCCCTTGTCTTACCACTCCCAATACCTTACTCTTGGGTTCTCAAAGCTTGGGCTGTTAGATAGACTTTAGTCCATTCACCCATTACCTGATGGCTTTTGAGTTTTAGCTTTTCGGCTACTTCTTCTATGCTATTGCCAGCCCTTCGCAGTTCTAAAATCTGCCGCTGAGTCGGCGTCAATTTTTCGTGTAACTGCTGAAGTTGGTTTGGTGTCAGTCCCAAGTTATGCTCCTGCAAAGATGTTTGCAGCCAAGATTCGACTAGTTCTGGTTTATCTTTGAGAGCGAAAACACGCACGGCGTGGTAGCTAATTTTTTCGCGAAGCCGATAAACCTCCTTAATCGGCTTGTTTAATTTTTTGGCGATCGCATCTTGGGATTTGCCTTGCAGGTATAGGCGCAACCACTCAACAGCTTCTTGCCCAAGATTTTCTTGTAAGTAATCTTCAAATTCCTGTTTGACTGACTGTCGCAGCGTCTGCTGTTCTTCTAGTTCTTGTGCTTCTTGATATTCTGCGATCGCTTGGCTATCGACCAAGTTCACCCGGTTGTCACTGTCGTCTGTAAGAATCTCTTCCGAGACTAGCCGAATCATGTCACTACCAGGCACTTGAGTTAGGCCGCCACGCTGGGTTCTACGTAAGTAATTTACAAAACGATACACGAGCAGCGGTTGATTGCGTACAGGTCGCAAACAATATTCTTCTGTGCTGGCAAACAGTAGTGCATTCCGCAATCGGGGATCGGTCGTAAATTCAGAAATAAAAGCCATTTGCTGCTGCATGTAATTATCACTTTGCAGCAATTCTTGAATGACTTCTTGCAGAACATCTAACACACTCCGTTGGCGATCGCGGCTGAGGGCAACCCACGTCTGAATTTTATGCCGCAATGTCACCAAACTGCCTAAACGAGTGATTAAATTGCGATAAGCAGTTTCTCGTCCTTTGCCTAAATAGCGTTGATGTAATATCTTCCAGCGATATTCCATCGCTTGTTTGGCAATTTCCAATTCCTTGGGGTTGAACTGATCAAACCGCTCTTGGTTACTTCCTAAAAGCCAGTAAACCACGCTTTCTCTATTGGCCGCAGGTTGTTCTGGACACTCTTGGGCTAGACGCTTGTGCCAGAACTGTGCTATTTTGTCTGCCTCAGAAGCCATAGTGAGATTGCGCTCCTCGAAACCCTGTTTTAAAGTTTGCATCACAACCCCCGTTTGTTGTCCCACTCAACTTTTTGATTGGCAGTTGCCCCCAATTACCAGATGTCCAGTCCAGACATCTCAGTGATTCTACTTTTATTACGTTCTGACTCACTGGTTTTATGCAGGAGTTTCTGCACTTGCATGAAAGTTTCCGATCTCATATTCCTGGAAATCAAAGTCTGTGAGCAACTTTCCCCACTGTCCCAGATTTTTAACTTTTATAAACTACATTCATTTTTCAACTCAGAAAAAGTGTTTCACTAAGAGTGGATGGGGACGCTCCTTGGCCGATGAGAAGTTAGAAAAGGCTGACATTTGCCCCCATTCGCATGGCAAATTATGATTTCCCTGTATGTAGACGCTGTTTTAGCTCTTTTGGTTTCACTCCTGTGGGAGTCCCCAAAACAATTAAAAATTAATAAATTGAAAATTAAAAATTGGAAAACATGGGTATTACATAGATTAAATGTGTAATTGATTAATATTGAGTACAAAAATTCTGCATTTAACCAATAAATTTACGTATATTTTTGCAACTCGTATTATAAAACTTGCTATAATTACGATTCCGCAGCATTCTCTATAAGAGCCAGAGACTCTGTCGTTACCAAGTTCAACCTGGTAACGAGGGTGGGGCTGCTGATTCCTGGCTGTTGCAATTGCTGCAACATGTGAATAGAGAAAGCAAAAATATATTGCTACATTGATTCATAGCATTTATTTAGCAAGACTACTTTTCCTCGTCCTCAAAATCTTGTTTGAGAAAGAGACAGTAGCATACGAGATTATTTTGAAAAATTTATTGAAAATTTCATAGTACCCTTCAGGGTACTTTTAAATAGATTTGATTAAGCCTGGATGTGGATTGAGCGATCGCTATTTTCAATGATACAGTTTACTGAACGAACTCAACTGTGCCATCCAAGTTTCTGTGAATAGTCAATGGCCATTAGTCAATAGTTAATGTTTTGACTATTGACTCTGGACTATTGACTCTGGAAATTAGCGAATACCGGGTCTTGGTACTATCGGATTTTCCACTGCTTGTCTATACTGTTCTACTTCCTCTGAGAAGCCAATAGGCAGAACAGCTTCAACGTTTTCATGAGGACGAGGAATGATCACCCAAGTTTCTAGGGTTCCACCATGAACCTGTTCTACAGCTGCTATACCAGCAGCTACAGCAGTTTTTACCTCTTGAATATCACCCCGCACATTAACTGTAAAGCGAGCGCTACCAGCTCTTATATATCCTACGAGGGTGACTCGACCAGCTTTCACCATCGCATCTGCTGCCGCCAACACGGCAGGAAAACCCTTAGTTTCAATTGATCCAACTGCCTGTAGTGGCATTGGTTATCTCCTATATCAGTAAATCGTATGTGGCGCTACCAACTAATTGTACGAAGGTTCCTACATATTTTATATAGGTTTATCATCTTGACTTTCCTGCATATTAGTGAAATGAACACTTTAGAATCGCGTCAGAAAATGCGGAACGGTTCTGATTTTTTGGTGAAATGGATAGGTAGAACGCTTTCCACATTCTCCGGAGGGTTAGGAACGATGTAGTGGGTGATGACCTTCCCGCCACTACCTTGAGCTTGTTTTCCAGCTTCTATACCTGCTTCAATAGCTCTTCTTACTTCCGCTACTTGTCCCCGGACGGCAACTACAAACTGAGCGCTTTCTGCTAGACCATAATATACAAGAGTAACTTCGGCAGTTTTTACCATCGCGTCTGCTGCTGCCAGTACAGCAGGAAAACCTAAAGTTTGAATTACTCCAACCGCCAATGGCATGGCTTGACTCTCCAAAAGTTCGGGCAGTGTGATATTTATTCTACGCGGCTTCACAACAGATGGAAATGGGGAATTGGGGATTGGGGATTGGGGATTGGGTAAAGGTTAAAGGTTAAAGGGTAAAGGAATTTATTAACCTTTAACCTTTCACGCCAGTCGCTACAACGGAACGGCAGGTGCTACCTGCGGAAGCCGCTGCGCGTCTACAAGTCGGCGAAGCGCAAGGGCGCACTGCCTCGGGAACCTCCAAGGGCGCTTACGCTCCCCTTTTCCCCTTCACCCTCTTGTTTTTCCGATGCCCGATGCCCCTTGCCTCTGGCATAGCTGCCTTCTTGTACTAGGCTAAAAATAAACTCTGACATGTGGAGGGTTCCAACATGACTGTGCAACTGGTGCAGCAGCTAAAATCACCGTCAGAAATGCCTGGCAGGTATGGTTTGCCATTCTTGGGTGAAGGTCTGGATTTGTTCCGGAACGAGGAACTTTTTTATTGGCAACACTACCGGCGCTATGGCCCGGTTTTCAAGACACGGATTTTGGGGCAAAATTTTGCTTTTTTGATTGGTTCTGATGCTAATCGATTAGTGTTGCAGGAGGTGGCAGATTGTCTTTCATCACACTTGGGTTGGGCTTTTTTGGAACCAATGTTTGGTAAAGCGATACTGTTGCAAGATGGGGCGGAACATCGTGTTAGTCGTCGCTTGATGTATCCAGTTTTTCATGGACGGGCGATCGCTTCCTACTTTGAGACAATCCAAAGTATTGTGCAAAACTTTCTCCAAGATTGGGGCAAGCGAGGCACTATTCCCTTAACTCAAGATTTTCGCCACCTCACCTTAACTGTTGCTAGCCGCTTGTTTCTAGGAAGTCAAACCGAGAGTGAAGTTGAGCAAACTAGTCAGTGGTTTACAACACTGGTTGCAGCACGATTGGCAATCTTGCGGTGGAATATGCCTTTTACTTTATATGGTCGTTCTCAGAAGGCGCGGCAGAAATTGCAGAATTTCCTGCGTAAAATCATTGCCAAACGCCAACGTCAAGAGAATTTGCAGGAGTCAAAGGACGTTTTGAATTTGCTGTTGTCGGCTACTGACGAACAAGGCAATCAGTTGAGCGAATCAGAGATAATTGACCAAGCGCTGTTTTTGTTGTTTGCTGGACACGAGACAACGGCTACGCTGATTTCTTGGGTGCTGTTTGAGTTAGGTTCTCATCCCGAATGGCGCGATCGCCTGCGTGAGGAATTAGATCGAGTCGTAGGAGATGCGCCTTTGCAAGTCGAACATCTCAAACAACTTCCCCAGATGACCAATGTTCTCAAAGAAGCAGAACGCCTTTATCCCCCAGTTTATGGCATTCCTCGTGGCGTGGTTAAAGATATCGAATATGCAGGCTATCGTATTCCTGCTGGTTGGTATGTGGATATTTCCCCGATGCTAACTCACCGATTACCAGAACTTTACACCGATCCTGACCGCTTCGATCCAGAACGCTTTGCACCGCCACGTGAAGAAGATAAAAAACATCCCTTTGCACTGGTAGGCTTTGGTGGAGGCCCTCATAGCTGCTTGGGCTTTGAATTTGCTCAAATGGAGATGAAAATTATTTTGGCGACACTGCTACGCCAGTATGACTGGACGGTGACACCAGTTCGCGAGACAATTGCGCCAGTACGCCAACCCTCAAAAATTCAGGACAAACTGCGGGCACACATTCAGCAACTGCGGCAGACAACAAGGTAAACTAAAATTTATGTTTCCTAGTTTTCTCTCAGCCGCCGTTGGGCAACTAACAGAATCTACCTCCGTTGCTCTAGCTCAAAGCATTGAACAGATAGCGATCGCTACTCCCCTGAGTTCCGAGCCAATTCTTACAACCTACGTGCGTAGGGGTAGTGGTGGTACGCCGTTACTGTTAATTCATGGCTTTGACAGTTCGGTTTTAGAATATCGTCGCCTCCTGCCATTACTTGCAGAACACAATGAAACTTGGGCAGTAGATTTGTTAGGTTTTGGGTTTACAAGCAGACCAAAAGGAATCAAGTTTAGAACTGCTGAAATCAAGACTCATCTTTATTATTTTTGGAAAACTCTGATTAACCAACCTGTCATTTTGGTAGGTGCTTCGATGGGGGGTGCAGCAGCGATTGATTTTACTCTCACTTACCCAGAATTAGTCAAAAAGTTAGTGTTAATTGATAGCGCCGGTTTGGTGGGAAGTTCACCGTTCATCAAATTAATGTTTCCACCGTTGGATTATTTCGCAGCTCAATTTTTGCGTAATCCCAAGGTACGCCAAAGCATTATTCGCGCTGCTTATAAAAACAAAAGCCTTGCTTCAATTGATGCTCAATTATGTGCAGGATTACATCTAGAATGTCCGGACTGGCATCAAGCTTTAATTGCATTTACAAAAAGCGGTGGTTACACTGCTTTTAGATTTAAGAAGTTGGGAGAAATTCAGCAACCAACACTGATTTTATGGGGTGATTCCGATAAAATTTTAGGGACTACGGATGCTAAGCGCTTTAAGAGGGCAATTCCCAACAGTAAACTCATCTGGATTCAAGATTGCGGTCATGTCCCTCATTTAGAACAACCGCAGATTATCGCCCAGCATATTTTAGAGTTTCGATCTGACTACTGATAGGAGATAACCAAAATCGGTATTGTCAATATACTTAGCATGGCTTTGTGTAAAAGCAGAGTAGCGATTTGAAACGCACGCCTGTAGCGGAGGTAAACGCAAAGGGGCGCAGAGTCTTGGTACAAAAATTTCGCGCGTAAACTTATGCAATATTGTACTTAGAAAGTTATGCTGAGGTTCTAGGGGCAGTTGGTAAAATTTGCGACCCATTAGGCTGCTCATCTGGGTACATAAGGATATTGGTGGTGGGAATAGAGTGACTAGTCTGTCGCCTTTCGATAGCAACTGCTACCTTGTTGGGTATGTGCAAGCACGAACGTGGTAAAAGTAATGTTAATTTGTGAAACTGATTGTGTCGTGAATGAAAAATAGTATCAATCTTTTCGGTTATCTGCGGAATATCAGGAAAAAGTTATACGAGTAAGTAACCAATACCTGTGCCAAATTATTGAATGAATAATAACACTGCGGTTAAGAATATCCTGATTTTGGCAGCGAACCCAAAAGGCACGAGTCCACTGCGTCTAAGCGAAGAATTGCGGGAAATTAAAGATGGGTTAAGACGACGGTCAAAAGCAGGCAATCAATTTTTGATAGAGTCGGCAGAAGCAGTACGCTACAGAGACATTCACCGCTCTATGTTGGATGTCGAGCCAGAGATTATCCATTTTTCCGGACATGGAATGAAAGAAGAAGGCTTGGTATTTGAGGATGAAATTGGACGGGCGAAGCCAGTAGATGCAGAAGCACTAGCTGGATTGTTTGAGTTATTTGCAGATCGCGTCAAGTGTGTAGTACTTAATGCTTGTTATTCAGAGATTCAAGCAAGGGCGATCGCTCAACATATTGATTATGTCATTGGCATGAGTCAGGCGATTGGGGATCGGGCTGCAATTGAATTTGCCGTTGGTTTTTACGATGCTTTAGGATCTGGAAAATCTGTTGAATTTGCCTATAAACTAGGCTGTAGAGTTATCCGAATCGCAGGTATTCCAGAGAATCTAACTCCTAAACTTCTAGCAAAGACAGAACTATCAAATACAACTAAGCAGATTCCTATATCCAATATCAATACAAAACCTTCGACTGATGGTTTGAGTTCTGAGTCGGGAATAGACTACACTCGGCTGCGAGAGCTATTGGCAGCGAGGAAGTGGAAACAAGCAGATCGGGAAACTGCGGATCTCATGCTCAAGTTAGCTGTTCGAGAAGAATACCGCTGGCTGAGAATAGAAGACATTGAAAAATTTGCCTGTCAAGACTTAAGCACCATTGACTCTCTGTGGGTAAAGTACAGTGATGGGTGCTTTGGCTTTAGCGTGCAAAAGCGCATTTGGCTGGAAGTTGGCGGCAAAGTAGATAGGGAAACAGAACTCCTATTGGGCGACCGCGTCGGCTGGCGTCACAAAGGCAAGTGGCTGGAATATTCCGACCTAACCTTTTCGCTCAATGCACCCAAAGGTCATCTGCCAATGCGCTTTGTTGGTATAACTCCAGCGAGATTAGAGTTACTTTCAGGCGTGGGGACTGGGGAAGGTGCTGTTCCTTGGTGTTTTGTTCCAAGCTTTCCCAAACCCTTTGGTTGGGTATGGTGTTGGGCTGGGCTTTGTTTGTTCGATCGCATTGAAACTTGTGAACTCTAATTTTGTATTTAGTTACAAGCATTGGCAGTTAAATATTTAGTTGTAAGGAGTCAAATAGATGAGTTCAAAAGACCAAAAAAAAGCATCGAATTACGATCAAAAATCTGAAGAGGGAAATGAGAATAAAAAGAAAAAAATCCCATGCTTTTTATCTATTTGATTACCGGGATGCTAACTGCGACTGCATTAGGTTCATCGGTCATTACTGCGGTAATTCTCAAACAGGGTATTCCGGTTACAGGAAATAACTCTACTGCCTCACCTACACCTAGTGTTGCCGAAACTCCTACTGTTACACCTATACCTAGTATTGCTGAAACTCCTACTGCCTCACCCACACCTAGTGTTACCGAAACCCCTACTGCTTCACTTACTCCCAGCGTTGCTCAAACTGCTACAACTGAGCCAGTTGAGAATGGTGTTTCTCTTTTAGATTTGGAATGTCTAAGTTCTACTCCTGGCGTTGAAAAACCTTTGGTAAAGCAACGTGAACCACAAAAAATTGCTATGGGTGGGGAAGTTTTATCAGAAATTGCTTATTTGAGGACTGAAGGTAGTTATCCCAATTCTTATATTTCTTCATTTAAGCCTGCTGCGGTATCATGTGCTCTTGACTCTAAGTTTCGACAATTAAATTTAGTTGTTGGTATAAATGGTCAAAATCGTTATGCTCCTCAAGGTGAGCAGATAGTTTTTGAAATAAGCCTAGATAATAAAGTAGTAGCTACAAATAATCTGAAAGTAACGACAAAGCAAGCTATAGGTATTGATGTTCAGAATGCTAAAAGTATTGGAATAAAGGCAACTTGTCTAGAGGGTTATTATTGTCCTTATGTTGGATTTGTAGAGGCGAGTCTACGTTAATCTAAAAAGTTATAGAATCAGCCGGATTTTTCAATTAAAAATCCGGCTTATGCTTTAGAGTCTGTGCTTTCGGAATTTGCGGTTACACTTTGCTTGTGTAAGTATGAAGATAAATCAAAAAATCACAAAAGACTAATTATCGCGGTTTCCAATTGAGTAGGGGCAATTCATGAATTGCCCCTACCCGCGTACCTCATTCAAACGAGAACCGCTATAATAACTTAATTAATAGAAATCGAAAATACCCAATCACGGTAATTAGGTTCTCGATTTTCTGTAATTGCTGTCAGTTTTTCCCTGAGTTTTTCAGTGATTGGTCTATGTTCTGATAAATAATAGTTTTCAATTCTGTTTACAGGAACAACTCTGGCTGCTGTACCGCAGAGAAATACTTCATCAGCAATCAAAAGCTCAGATTTATCTATAGGACGTTCGATGATTTGAATACCAAGGTCTTGAGCGATTTTGAAAACACTATCTCTAGTGATTCCTTCAAGAATATCCTGGTCAAATCCAGGGGTAAAAATTTGCCCATTCCTAACAATAAAAATATTCATCCCAGAGGCTTCACTGACTTTACCCTGAGCATTCATTAAAATTGCTTCGTCAAAGCCAGATTCAACTGCTTCTGTCTTGGCAAGAGAAGAAGTAATATAAGCTGCACTAATTTTCCCACGTAGTGGAAAACTCGCATCTTCTTGCCGACACCAAGAACTAATTCGACAACTTACTCCTTCTGGAGATAAATAATCGCCTAATTCTAATCCATAAATAGCGAAACTTTTATCGATATTATGCAGCCTTGGGGCAATTCCTAAATCTGAGGTGAAGACAAAAGGACGAATATAAAAGGAATTAGTTGGCTGATTTTTTTTTACAAATTCAACTATAGCTGCTTGAATTTTCTGGGCTGGTAAGTTGTAGTGCAGGAATTTCGCACTTTGACTTAACCTTTGACAGTGACGGTCTAATCTAAACAACAAAATTTGTGTAGGATCTTGCGGATCGGGAATACCTCGCATGCCACCAAATGCAAGCGTTCCATAGTGCAAAGCGTGGGTAGCAATGGAAATTGTTGCTTCTTGAAAAGGTACGAATTTATCTTGAAAGTAAGCGAATGGTAAAAAATTGTACATGAGCAATATTACAGACTGTATCTTTGGGTAATGGATTGTGAACTTAGCTCCCTCGCTTTGCTCAGGACGCTTGGCGTTTTAGATTTGGGATTGATGGCACAATCTCAAATCTAAATTTATCAGTCAAGTAACCACATTTGAGATGAATTATCCGCAGATTCATCAGGTTGTTTTGGTGGTAGTTTTTCTGTTGGGCGGTATGGAAGTTTTTCTGTAGCGCGGTATGATTTTCTATAGGTTATTGCTTGGGGTTTTTCTTTGTCTTTTTTCAAGGTATTAAGTTCTTCCGTGAGCTTGGAATTAGCTTCTGCAAGTTGCAGGGCTGCTTTTTTAGCTTCGTAAAGTTCTTGGGTGAGACGTTCTGCTAATACATCTTTTTCAGACAAAGCTGATTGCAGTTCGCTAACTTGCTGACTTAAATCGTCTTCGTTTTGCTTTGTTTGCTCTAGAGAAGCTTGCAATTTTTTCACTGTGGCTTCTTTTTCAGACAA
Organism: Fischerella sp. PCC 9605; assembly: GCF_000517105.1. GTDB lineage: Bacteria > Cyanobacteriota > Cyanobacteriia > Cyanobacteriales > Nostocaceae > PCC9605. Next base: position 1,375,747 of record NZ_KI912149.1, read on the forward strand.
AACTGATTGCAGACCACTAACTTTGTGTTGTAATTTCTCCTCATTTTGCTGTGCTTGTTCTAAAGAAGCTTGCAATTTTTTCACTGTGGCTTCTTTTTCAGGCAAAACTGATTGCAGATCGCTAAGTTTTTGCTGTAAATTGTATTCATTTTGCTGTGATTGTTCTAAAGAAGCTTGTAACTGTTTGACTGTAGCTTCTAAATCAGCTTTAGTTGGGTTTGCGCGTTTAGAGGTTGTTTGCTCGTTGACTTTAGTGTCAGATTCATCTGTGGTCGATGTACTGTCTTCTGCAACTTCCTCAGCAGTAACTTCAATTACATAATCACCTTCTGCTTCTGGGGATGAAATTTTTTGTGCTTCTTCTTGGATGACGTCAGAAAGACGTTTTCTGGTAGCCATTATTTTTATTTCCTCCAATCACGTTGTAATTCATCAGCCACACGGCGATAGTCTGACTGCGCCTCTCGTGCATTGTTACCTCGCCATTGAGTAATCGCCACACCTTCAAGTGCTGCTCGTTCGTGAGCCTTATATATACGAATAAAAGCTTTACAGGCGGGAATTCCTAACTGCATGAGAGTGTTTTGTGCTTCCAAAGCCTCCCCTAAACTCCGCGTATCTACTTTAGTCAAAAGCACCCGATGGGCAACTCCCACGGGAGTGACTGCTTCCCTGACAGTGTCAATGAGGACAGCTAAATCCATCGGTGCTGGCGGTGTGGGCAAAACTAAATAGTCTGCGATCGCCACTACCGCTGCTAAAGCTTCTGAGTGTAACGCCGGAGGCGTATCGACCACCACTAAATCGTATCCCTCTATCTTACGCAAACGAGCTAAAAGTTGGGGATCTGTCTCTTGAGATAGATCAAATCCCATTCCATCCTGACTACGCTCAAACCACCAACTAGCAGAACCTTGAATATCTGCATCTACCAAAAGAACCTTTTGTTGTTCCGCAAAGATTGCAGCAAGATTGATTGCAGTAGTTGTTTTAGCAACTCCTCCTTTACCGTTGAGGATAGCAATAATTCTTGGCACAAATTACTTCCGATGCTGTCTTCACCTGAATATACCGCGTTTCGTAACACAAAAAATATCTGAAATCGTCACAATAGAATCCAGAAGCGCTGATTAAAGATAAGTATTCATGACAGCAACTCTAAGCTTACCTGATGGGCCAAAAATGCCACGTTTTTTACGACTGATGAAATTCATATTTCAGCCTGTGCAATACGTGGAAGATTTTGCCAAAACCTACGGTGACACCTTCACCATCTGGGGACAAGATGATTCCCATATTGTCTACTTCAGCCAACCAGAAGCGCTGCAACAAATTTTTACTGCTGACTCCAATCATTTTGAGAGCGGCAGGGGAAACCAGGTTTTAAAATTTCTGCTGGGAACAAATTCTTTAACTCTCATGGATGGCGATCGCCACCAACGCCAACGACAACTATTAACTCCTCCTTTTCATGGAGAAAAGATGCGTGCTTATGGAGATGCTATCCGTGAAATCGCCCAATATGTTAGTAACCGATGGCAAACAGGCAAACCTTTCAATATCCGCGCCTCGATGCAAGAAATTTCCCTGCGCGCGATCTTGCGAGTAGTATTTGGTTTGGATGAGGGACAGCGTTTAGAAGAACTGCGGCAATTGCTTACTTCGGTGCTGGAATTTAGCAGTTCCCCCTTTATGTCCACAGCTTTATTTTTTAGCTTTTTAAGGACAGATTTTGGGGCTTGGAGTCCGTGGGGTCGATTTTTGCGCCTGCGCCAAAAAATCGATGAATTGATTTTGGCGCAAATTCGAGAACGTCGCCATGAATCTAATCAAAATCGCCAAGATATTCTGAGTTTATTGATATCTGCTCGTGATGTTAACGGTCAGTCAATGTCGGATGAAGAGTTGCGCGATGAATTAATGACGATGTTGGTGGCGGGACATGAAACCACAGCTTCGGCTTTGATTTGGGCTTTGTACTGGATTGATTGTTTACCACAGGTGCGGGAAAAATTACTACGAGAACTGGATACCCTTGGCGATCGCCCAGATCCGAATACAATTGCCAAATTACCGTACCTCACAGCTGTTTGCCAAGAAACCCTGCGGATTTATCCGATAGCCATGACTGCCTTTCCTCGGGTTGTCAAATCTCCAATCGAAATTGGCGGTTACAAACTGCCAGCAGGTACAGTCATTATCCCTAGTATTTACTTGGCGCACCATCGCGAAGAAGTCTACCCACAGCCAAAGCAATTTAAACCAGAACGCTTTTTAGAACGGCAATTTTCGACCTATGAATATTTACCCTTTGGTGGCGGAAATCGCCGCTGTATTGGTATGGCGTTTGCTCAATATGAAATGAAGATAGTATTGGCAACTATTCTGTCACGCTTTCAGGTGTCCCTAGTTGGCAAGCATCCCGTGCGTCCTGTCCGCCGTGGTTTGACTATAGCCACACCAGCAGGAATGCAGATGATTGCAACACCTCAGAAGAAGCATGTAAGTACGGTAGTAGCAGTTTAATTTACGCTCCCACGCCTTAAGGGACTTCCAAATAAAAAAACATCCCAAATTTTCTTGTGGGATGGGTGTCCCCACCCGTCCGATCTGAAGGGCGGGCAGGATGCCCACCCCACAATCCGGGATAATTTATTTCTTGGAAATCCCTAAAGGTGTGGAATTATTGTCTCATCGTGGTCAGGCTCGGTGACTTCTACCCTGCGGGAAGCCACCCTTCGGGTGTCAACAAGAAGTCACCGAATCTTGCAAGCCATCAAAGTTACCTTGGCAGACCACTAGAGTTGTGAGGTTTTATGATTTCATAAATGAATGAGGATTGCTATCTATCTTCCGTAATTAGGGTTCAAATTAGGGATGTGGCAAAACCAAATCAGACACGTGCATCGATGGCGCCGATTGGTATTTGGAGCTAGAACACGGGTAATAGCTTCATATGTTGTGCTGGTAGTATTCTCCACCGTTGTATCACTTTTAGCAATTCGTCGCATCCTCATTGCTCGTTTAGAACAGAATATTGAGAAATCTTTGGTTCAGGAGGTGGAGGAGTTTCGTCGCTTAGTTAAGGGACGAAACCCAATGACAAGTCAACCTTTTGGGAATAATGTTGCTGCTATATTCGATGTATTTCTAGCCCGCAACGTTCCTAATGACGATGAGTTTCTAATCGCAATATTAGACGGCAAATTCTACAAGTCCAGTCATACAGCAATTCCAGACTTTCTGAATCCTCCTACTAACTCAGAACTGATCAAGGTTTGGGCTAAACTCACTCAGCCAAAACGAGGTGAGTCAAACAGCACACACGGTACTATTCGCTATCTGGCAGAACCAGTCAACATTGGGGGAAAAACTCGTGGAGTGTTTGTGGTAGCACACCTCCCTGCTGATGCTTATGAAGAGGTGAATCAGGTTGTTGCGATTGTCGGAATTGTCGAGGGGATTATGGCTATTATTGCCTTAACCTCCGCAATTGCTTGGTTAGCAGCAGGAAAGATACTGATCCGCCTGCGCTTACTCAGTGAAACAGCCCGAGCGATTAGCGAGTACGATCTGACGCAACGCATTGCGATCCAAGGAAGCGACGAAATCACTGAACTTACAATCACCTTCAATGAAATGCTGGAACGGCTCCAGGCAGCCTTTGCCAGTCAACGAGACTTCATCAACGACGCAGGTCATGAACTGAGGACACCAATCGCCATTATCCTATGCTCTCTAGAACAACTCGAAGTTGATTCTCTAGAGCAACGTGAAATACTAGAATTAGTCTTCAGCGAGTTGGGGCGCATGAGTCGCTTGGTAGATGAACTCCTACTGCTAGCTAAGGCGGAGCATCCCAATTTTTTAAATATAGAAATTGTAGAAATCAGCTCGCTAACTGAGGAACTGTATGTTAAGGCAAGCACCTTAGCAGACAGAAATTGGTGTTTAGAAGCCAAGGGTTCGGGTCGTATCATCGCTGACCCCCAGCGTCTCACCCAGGCGGTAATGAACCTTGTCCAAAATGCGATCAAGCATACAACAGAGGGGGATACTATCGCTTTGGGAACTATCTTGACTAATGACCAGTTTCGTTTGTGGGTAAGCGATACAGGCGAAGGCATTACTCCCGATCGGCAAGAGCGGATTTTCCAGCGTTTTGTCCGAGGCGACAGTCATCGTCGTTCTGAGGGAGCTGGTTTAGGATTGGCGATTGTCAAAGCGATTGCTGAAGCTCACGGTGGTCGGGTGAAATTAGTTAGTCAACCAGGTTGTGGGTCTACCTTTACCATTATCATTCCCATTTAAACTTACCAAGGTTGAATTGGACTTTATGAATAAAATTCTCATCGCCGAAGACGAAATTCCCATTGCTAGCTTTCTGGAAAAAAGTCTGCGAGCAAATGGCTTCATGACCGCAGTAGCAAAGGACGGTGACGAAGCAATTCAGATGAGTTGCAGCCACAAATTTGATCTGTTAATTCTTGACCTCAGTCTTCCTGGTAAAGATGGCACACTTGTGATGGAACAGTTGCGAGGTCAGGGCGAACGACTGCCCATTATTGTTCTTACAGCTCGGGACGATATCAAGGACAAAGTTGCCGCACTGGAGGGCGGAGCCGATGACTACGTGACCAAGCCATTTCGTATTGAAGAATTACTTGCTCGGGTGCGCCTGCGGTTGCGCGATCGCCAAGTACATGAACCTGCACGCAAGCCAGAAGTAGTCCGAAAAGTCGGTAACATCGTCCTTGACTTGCCCAAGCGCCAAGTCAAAGTTGGCGATCGCACAGTTCAGCTATCAAACCGCGAGTTTATTCTCTTAGATACCTTTGTGCGCCACGCCGATCAAGTCCTCAGCCGGGAGGATCTTCTCAATTACGTTTGGGGCTACGACTATGACCGCTGCTTTAATGTTGTGGATGTGTATGTAGGATACCTGCGGAAGAAACTGGGCAATGACCTAATCGAGACCGTGAGAGGCATGGGCTATCAGCTGCGAATATAAGAAAGTTCTTATAAAGTTCTTATAATTTTCTCATGACCCAATATATAAATATCAAGTAAAGTTTGCTTTATAGTAGTTGTTTTTGTAAAGAATGCATAGTAAGGGTACAAAATTTTTTTACCCCTATGATATGTATTTCATCCAATACAAAACGGCTATAACTTCCTTATGTCACTCTCATGAAAGATAAAACTTTTCTGAATTTATTATCTGGTTGAAAATCCAAAAGGATTTGAATATTCTCTGTGAAAGTGACAAAAGAGGGATAAAAGTGAGTGATGACATTAAAACATGAAGACGGTCTTTAGACTTGTCAGTTAATAAGCTTTATTCACCTGAAACATAAATATGTCAGGGGCTTCATAATGGAAAATACTTGTTAGTTTAGATAGTTTTTCAAAAGGCTTGCTGTTCAAACAAAAGATTTGTCGCTATCTGAAACCTCAAGAAATTAGAAATTTCTGAATCTAAATTCTTGTGATGCGACAACTCTAATCAGTTTTTAGGACGATCGGATAAATTGTATTGCTACGAGCAATTGTGTTAAGATGTAACGCCTTAAAATTACACAATTGCTCGTGAGAGCCGTCATTTGTTCAAAGTCATTTGTCCTTGGTTATTAATGACCAATGACTAATGACTAATGACGATCTTAACGAAAAAAATGCAATATGTAAGCGCAACATCTTAGTCAATTTTTCAATTGCTTGGATCGCTCGCAAAAATATTTTAAGGAGCTTGAAATGGACAGCTCTTTCCATATTGATGATGCTGCCTTAGCAGAACTTTTGAAACAGGCTTTCAGTGGCACTGACAGAACATCTGTACCTGTGACCTGTGTCGGTTCTACCTATGTAGCACTGCGTCGACAAGGAGTTTTATTGCGTGATTACTGGCTCGATGATGGAGAACTATTTAGCGCATTGAGCAGCACTATTATCCCAGTCCTCTCTCAACCTGATTTTAAAGGAGTGGATACTATCGAAATGTGCCTGACTCATGACTATCATCGTGTTCCACTCCCAGAGTTTAAAAGTAAATTTCCAAACACTAAGATAGGTATTCGCGGCATTAAACTGCAATATCAATCGCACGTGGCTTTGTATAGCCCCACGCAAATGATTGCTCGTAACCTGACCTTCCAGCAGGTATTTGAGAGCTTTCTTGAGCTTGTGTCTATATCAGCACAAGCATTTGAGGAAAACGGGGGAATAATTGAGTCGTTCGAGGCAAAACAGGTACTAATTTCTCTTAATCACTCACCAAAAGTGGCGATCGTGTACCGGGGAAATCAGATTGTGCCATTGGAGACCATGTCGTATCAGACAATCTTAGATATGGCTCTTAGCATGGGAGAATGGCTGCTGCGAATGTGTGCTGAGGACGGACGCCTGATTGACAAATATTTGCCGAGCCAAGGCAAAGAATCAAATCGTTATAATATCACCCGCCAGTTTATGGCAACTCTGTGCTTAATTCGCTATGCCAAGTTTACAGGTCAACCTGCTCATCTTGCCCTAGCCGATCGCAACCTTAATTACAATCTGACGCAGTACGAACATCAAGGCAAGGCTAAACTTGGCGCAGCAGCGATCGCTGCTATAGCGATTATGGAACATCCAGACGGCGATCGCTATCGTGAAATTTTCCAGAGGCTATGTCAGGAAATAGAAGCATTGTGGCAACCGGATGGATCTTTGGGCACTTCCCAGGAGTTCCCTAAACGTAAGCAGCAAAACTTATACCCAGGACTAACACTCCTGTTTCGCGCATCTCTCTACAAAGCTAATCGCGATCGGCAAATATTAGAGCAATGTTGCCGAAGCTTTTTGTACGATCGTGAGTGGCATTGGGCTAATCCTCATCCAGCTTTTATTCCGTGGTACAGCGAAGCCTGTGCACTGCTGTTCGATGAGACAGGCTACCGAATGTTCCGGAATTTTGTTTTTGAGATGAATGATTGGCTGCTACCGATGCAGCAGTGGGATAACCAGCAATACGTCGATGCGCGGGGTCGATTTTACGATCCTACACAACCAGAATACGGTTTACCCAATGCCGCTGCAACGGGAAGTTATCTACAAAGTCTAGTCAATGCTTATCGTTTGGCAGTGCAAAATGATGAGACAGAACGAGCCAGAGCCTATAAATTGGCAATATGGCGCGGATTACGCAGCATTCGCCAGTTGCAATTTAAAGACGACGTGGATATGTTCTACATCCGGGAACGAGCAAAAGTTGAGGGCGCTGTCCGTAGGACTGTCTACGACAATACGATTCGCCTCGATAACGTCCAGCAAAGTCTGATGGCGATTCTCAAGCTTTGTCATCTACCAGAATTCACCAACTAAGCACCGCAACCGAGGAAAAGTTTTCGCTTGATCAATTGGTAAAGAAAATTGTGCTGTATCGCTACTTCAATTTAGAGAAGCAAGGTTTTGATCTATTCTGGAGTAGAAATAATCCAAAAAGCGCGGTGAATCATGGTTGTGAAGTTGCAGCGACCGATATTGGTGGGAGGTTTGGGACTTTCGTTTTCCCTGTGGATTTTACAAAGTTGGCACGATTCGATAGTGCAGCTGGGCGAATATAGTGTATTAAGCTTGTTGTTAATTGGCGGTGGTTTGTTGTTATTAAAGCAAAATCGCGCCAAAGACAATTCACAAGTGCTAGATAGTTTACCTGTAGATCGGGAAACTGTCGAAAATGCGATCGCCAAAGCTGAAGTCGTGATTAATCATTTAGCAGACGAAGCAGAGAATCACCAGGCTTTAGCAACATTGCGAGAAAAAATTCCCCAGTTGTACCAAGAGTTAGACAGGCAAGAAATTCATCTAGCTGTCACTGGCGGTAAATCGGTGGGTAAATCTACTTTAATTGAAGTTTTAAAGTCCAACTGGCGGCAAAATGTAGAGACGCGAAATTTCGCGTCTCTACAATTGCAAGAGACAGCGCCTTTATTTGCACAAGCAGGCGAAACATCAGATGCAACTGCGTTAACAAAAGCAAAGGCAACTGATTTTATTATGTTCCTGACAAACGGTGATTTGACAGATACAGAATTTCAAACCATACAACAGCTAAAAGCAGAAAATCACCGCTTAATGCTGGTGTTCAACAAACAAGATCAGTATTTAGTAGATGAACGCGCTAGCGTTTTGCTGTCATTAAAACAGCGGATACAAGCAAATGTTGTGGCAACTGCGGCCTCTCCCGTTCCCGTTAAAGTCCGCAAGTACAACGATGATGGTTCTGTGCAAGAGTGGATGGAACAACCAGCGCCGGATATCCAGCAATTAACGCAGGATTTGGGCGAAATTTTGGCACAGCAAGGACAGCAGCTGGTATGGGCAACGACGATGAGAAAGGCATTGTTGCTCAAAGCTGAAGCGAAAAACTACTTGAATGGAATAAGACGCGATCGCGCTAACCCAGTTATTGAACAATATCAATGGATAGCCGCCGCCGCCGCTTTCGCTAACCCAGTACCAGCCCTAGATATCCTGGCGACAGCAGCAATTAACGCCCAAATGATCGTCGATTTGGGTAATGTTTATCAGCAGAAATTTTCCCTAGAACAAGCAAAAAACGTAGCTGGGGAAATGGGGAGTTTAATGCTAAAACTGGGTTTGGTTGAACTTTCTAGTAAAGCTATTGGTACTGTTCTCAAGAGTCACGCTGTTACCTTTGTTGCTGGTGGTGCAGTCCAGGGTGTAAGTGCTGCCTATCTAACACGGTTAGCAGGGCTGAGCTTGATAGAATATTTCCAACAGCAGGAAGTAGCAGTAAATACTGCCACTGGCTTTAATGTTGAGAAACTGGGGCAAACCTTGCAAAAGGTATTTCAACAGAACCAGCAGGTTTCATTTCTGCAAGGCTTTGTCAAGCAAGGCGTGAAGCGTTTGTTGCCAGAAGTTTCTGAGGGTGAACTTGTTGGTGCCCAGAAGGCATTGGGGTAGTAACTTTGTGTCTTAGTGTCTTGGTGGTGAAAAAATTATTTTTGAACCACCAAGGCACCAAGTCACCAAGAAAAATCTATTTTTGCTCAATCTTTGATGCTACCAATTCTTTTACTTGCTCAAATAAATCTTGCGCCTGCGTTCGAGTGCTGGCAATTTTTTCTAAAAACTCCGCTTTTCTGTCTTCACTTAAAGATTGGGCATTAATAAGTATATTCCAAAGATTTGCTTCAACAGCTCCATAAAGAAGTGAACTACCTGCGCCTACATCGCTAACAACAAATCGATTTGAGAATATAGCAGCATCTTTTGCTAAACGTAAGCCTTCCAAAATGTTGGTGCAAGCATTGAGAGGCACTTCAATTGCTTTATTTGTTGCATCAGCAAGAGCTTTTTTTCTGGTGTTCTTTTCCTCATCGGTTGACTTCGGCAAAGAAAGAGCAGACATATACTCGTTGAAGCATTCAATATCTCCAATCGCCGAATTTTTGGCAGATTCCAGCATTGCTTCCAGCTTGCTGCTGAGTGCAAATATATTGTTGGACTCGTCAATATCCTTTCGCTTGGAAGAGATCCGCAACGCCATCAGAAGCAACCCAAAGCCCATGCTAGCACTTACGCACGCTACGGAACCTCCTCCCGGAGTCGGGCGATCGCTTGCTGTTTGAGTTATGAACTTTTGCAGAGGGGTTTCCCAAAGGGAGTCTGAACTGGGTTGTTGTTGAATTTCAATTGCTCTGATGAGGTTTTTAAAGATAAAAGCGGTCGTTACCGGGCCAACACCACCGGGAACGGGTGTATATGCTTGAAGAATTGTCGCAGTGGAAGTAACGTCTAAGTCTCCGCATAGCTTTCCGTCTAGTTCTGCAATTCCAGCATCAATAACTACTTGTCCCGGTTGCAAAACATTTCCATCTAATAATTTGGGCTTACCTGTTGCAGCAACTACTATTTCACAATCTTTCAGGGCATCTTTTAACGAAGCAGTCTGAGTATGGCAGATAGTCACTGTTGCGCCTCGATTTACTAGCATCGATGCGAGAGGACGGCCTACAGTTCGTCCTCGCCCCACAATTCCGACTTTTTTACCTTTGATGGGACAATAGGTTTCTAATAGTTGAATGCAGGCTTGTGGTGTTGCAGGTAAGATGGCGCTGTCTTCTTTACCGAGAGCAAGAAGACCCATATTATATGGATGTAGACCATCTACATCTTTGCATGGTTTCATTCTCAGTACAGCTTGCTCGCTGTCGATGTGAGATGGGAGGGGAAACTCCAAGATTATTCCATGTACGGATTGATCGTCAGCAAGCATCTGGAGGGTTTCATTCAAAGTTTCCTGACTGACATCTGGACTCAATTCGCTGTGAACAACTTCAATTCCCAAAGACGAGGCTGTTTTTTTCTTGGATTGAACGTAGCTGAGAACAGCGGAATCGGATGAACAGGAAACAACTGCCAGTTTCGGGTAAATGTTCGCTTCTTTGAGTTTGTTGACTTGAGTAGTAATTTCTTCCTTGATTGATTTGGCGATCGCATTTCCACGCAGTTCAATTGCAGATTGCACGAGAGTGTACCTCCAACAGTAAAGGGCTAGCAAAAGTAACAAAATTTCTCGTCAATAATTATGAAGTTTATCTTTCAAGATCCACGCTACGACTCCACCCATGTTGGATTGTTTGTTGCACATACCACAGGCGTTCTGTTAGGTCTTTAACAGCATCTAATATACGGACATTATGACCCCAAGGAATTTGTCCAACAAGCTGTTGGACAATTTGCTCTTCTGGATACGCCTCAGCAAAGGCTCTCATGTACATGAGATTAGTACGTGAAAAGCCTTTCATTTCCGGAAAAGCTTTTTGCAAATCCGCTGCAAGGCGGTTAATTACTTTTGCTCCCCAACCTTGCTGCTGCTGTCGCTGGAGAATGTCTCGTCCAATTTGCCAGTAAAGCAATGTTAGCTCTTTGTTGACTGCTAACGCTGCCCGCAGTTGAGCGTTGGAAATTTTAGTTTTTAATTCTAGCAGTAAGTCGTCATAACCAAGGATATCAGAGGCGCTGGTTTTTGATAGATCGGATTTACGGTCTTGAGGCATAAACCAGCAAATAGCAGCGAAAATATAGCGCTAATATACTTTAGTTTAAAGTCAGCAGTGTTGATTACATTTTGTAAAGAATAATGACAAGCGATCGCCATTCTATATTTTCATTTTTTGCTGGTTCAGGTTTTCTAGATTTAGGTTTTGAAACTAGTGATTTTAATATTGTTTATTTCAATGAAATCTATGCCTCTTTTCTAGAAGCATATCGGTTTTCACGAGCTAATTTAAACCTCCATTACCAGAATAAGAATATGGATATTGGATATCATCATGGAGAAGAAGCAGACGTAACTAAACTTACTGAAGCTATACAATCTATACACCTGCGCGAATTAGTAACAAACTGCCACAATTCTACTAATATAATAGGATTTATAGGTGGTCATCCCTGTCCAGATTTTTATATTAATAGTAAAAACAAACGTCTAAGTAGATCGGCACAATTAAAGTTAAATTGTGAAGACTGTCATTTGTCATTCGTCATTGGTAGGGGTTTCAGGTGTATTTACTTTTCGTAACTCGCGTTATGTTTGATCGCTGCATAATTATGTGCGATCGCCCAGATGAGTTAAGTGGACAAAAATAAAATTTCCTTTGTAAAGTAATGTAAAATATTGTGTTTTTTTCCCATTCTCTATTCCCAACCTTTACGAGTCGTACTTAACTCATTGTCATTTAGCCACTTATCTGCTTGATGTTAAGTAAATTACCTCACTATAATAATGTGTTATTTGTAGCTGTAACCAATAAAACTAAGCAATGGGTCTATGTTTAAGAGAAAATGCTAGGAATTGTGGATTAATTTATTAAAATAGTCTTAAATTTTTATAAAGGTTTATAATCAATTACTAGTAAGAGAGACGATGGCAGCAGAGTATCCAGACATTGATATTGCGCCATATATAGATCACACCCTGCTGATACCAACGGCTACAAGCGAGCAGGTTGAGCAATGGTGTGAAGAAGCAGAGAGATTTCAATTCGCAGCAGTTTGCGTATATCCAGCTTACGTGAGGCAAGCTGCCGAACTCCTCCACGGTAAAAAGCCGAAAGTTTGTACTGTGATTGGCTTTCCCACTGGAGCGACGACTTCAGCAGTTAAGCTGTACGAAGCCCAAGAAGCAGTAGAAAATGGCGCTACTGAGTTGGATGTAGTCATAAACTTAGGTTGGTTGATCGCTGGCAAAACTGATGAGGTGCATAAGGAAATCGCTGAAATTTGTGAGGAAACAGGGCAAACGGTAAAAGTAATTTTGGAAACCAATCTCCTGACGGATGCTCAGAAGCGACTAGCTGCGGAAATATGTATGGATGCAGGGGCGTCGTTTCTTAAAACCAGCACGGGTTGGAACGGAGGTGCAACAGTAGCGGATGTGCAACTTCTTTATGAAGTTGCCCGAGACAGAGCAGCAATTAAGGCATCAGGAGGTATTCGCACAATTGACCAAGCTCTAGACTTAATTATGGCTGGTGCTACGAGATTGGGCACTTCTCGCGGTGTCGATTTGCTAAGGCAGCGCGATACCCTGGAAAAGAGTAAGTAATCATTTGTCATCTGTCCTACCCTACGGGAAGCCGCCCGGAGGGTGTCTACGTCCTTTGTCCTTTGTAATGACCAATGACTAATGACTAATGACTAATGATCAATGACTAATGACTAATGAGTAGAACTTATAAAGCAACTGGAATTAATTTGAAAACACAGGCTTTTGGCGAATCGGATCGGCTAGTGACAATTTTGACACAGGAGTTTGGTCTGATTCGGGCGATCGCACCTGGTTCTCGCAAGCATAACTCCAGCCTTGGTGGTAGGAGTGGGACGTTTGTAGTAAATGAGTTATTGATTGCCAAAGGGCGATCGCTAGATAAAATTACGCAAGCACAAACAGTAAAATCTTATCCCGGTCTTGCTAAGGATTTGGTCAAATTGGCAGCTAGTCAGTACTTGGCAGAGATAGTACTGTGTCAGGCTTTAAGCGAACAACCTCAAACAGAACTGTATGAGTTACTTAACGAACATCTGAGACGCTTAGAAGCTTTACCCAGTGCAAACACGTATAGTGTAATGGCGCATCTGACACATGGACTATTTCAGCTTTTGGCTTTAGCTGGACTGACGCCGCAAGTACAGATGTGTTGTTTATCCGGACGCCCCTTAAAACCCGATTTTACAGACCCTAACTGGGTAGTAGGATTCAGTATTAGTGCTGGTGGAACGATTTGTTTAACAGCTTGGGAACACGTGAAGAAGGAGGGGGAGGTGGGAAGATGGGAAGGTGGGGAGAACCATCACCCCATCACCCCATCACCCCATCACCCCAACCCTAAGGTAAAGCATCCTACAGGTGTCTACACCCCATCACCCCAAAGCGTCGGCTACGAAACCATTATTCATCGCCAAGAAATACCGGTACTTTCCAAACGCCTGAATGCTCAAGAATTGAATATACTCCAGCAGCTGTCGCAATCAGAGATAATGCAAGATGCAGCCAGAGAAGATGACTGGTTATCTGTTGAGCAAATTTTGCGTCAGTATGCTCAGTATCAATTTGGTCGCCCCATTCGCTCTGCTGCCTTGATAGATTCTTATTTTGCTGCTAAACCATGATGCAACCGTCTGATTTGGATACAAAAATCCTGCCACTGTCACCAAGCCATGCCAAAAAACAGAATAGGGCATCAGCGCCTAAATTACAAAATCACCTAAGTGCAGTTCCCAAGTCAACACCCAGTAAAATCTATCCTCAAGAAATGTCTAAACAAGACTTTTCTAGAGATGAACAAAACTGGACACAGGAATCACCAACCAATGTTAAAAAATCTGACTCTAGTGAAGCAAAGGGTCTGACTTCGCCAGTAGTAACTGCTGCTGTACCGGAAAAAATGGCTCAAGAAAAGTCTGGTGCAGATGGCGGTGGAGCAGCATCAAGTGATATACAAGAACGTGGGTTTTGGCCTGTATTAAAAAACCCCAATTTTTTGGCTCTTTGGGGTGGTCAAGTTTTTTGCCAATTGGCAGATAAAGTGTATTTGGTGCTGATGATTGCCTTGATTAATTCTCATTTTCAGATGGGCGATCGCACGATTAGCGCTTGGGTATCAGCATTGATGATGGCTTTTACCATTCCCGCCGTACTGTTTGGTTCTTTGGCGGGTGCATTTGTAGACCGCTGGTCGAAAAAAATTGTACTAGTGGGAACGAATATTTGGCGGGGTATTCTAGTTTTGATTATTCCCCTGCTACTATGGCTAACTCAAAATTGGCAACCGATCGGAGTTTTGCCTGTCGGTTTTGTCATCATTCTGGGAGTAACTTTTCTAGTTTCAACACTGACACAGTTTTTTGCACCAGCAGAACAAGCAGCAATTCCCTTAGTGGTGAAAGACAAGCACTTACTTTCGGCAAATTCTCTTTACACAACAACAATGATGGCATCGGTGATTGTGGGATTTGCCATTGGTGAACCACTTTTGGCTGCGGCCGATCGCCTTTGGTTGCTACTTGGTGGAAACGACGGACTCGGAAAAGAAATAGTCGTGGGTGGTAGTTATGCGATCGCCGGACTGATTTTATTGCTCTTGGTAACAAACGAAAAACCCCATGCAGCCGAAAAAGAATCTCCACATATCTTTGCCGATCTGCGGGATGGATTGCGCTATTTAGGGAAAAATTATCGGCTTCGCAGTGCCTTGATTCAGTTAATTATCTTATTTTCTGTATTTGCTGCCTTAACAGTTCTCGCCGTTCGCATGGCAGAAATAATTCCCAGCTTGAGGGCAGAACAGTTCGGTTTCTTATTAGCATCTGGAGGTGTTGGCATTGCTGTTGGGGCAATGATGTTAGGTCTGTTCGGTCAACGCTTCTCCTATAGCCAATTGAGTCTACTTGGTAGTGTGGGTATGGTAGCATCCCTAATTGGTCTATCAGTCTTTACGCAACAGCTATGGATTGCCCTGCTACTAGTAATGCTTTTGGGAATCTTTGGGGCGTTAGTAGGAATACCAATGCAAACTGCGATTCAAACAGAAACACCTCCGGAAATGCGTGGTAAAGTGTTTGGTTTGCAGAACAATGTCATTAACATTGCTCTGAGTTTACCCTTAGCATTAGCAGGTGTAGCAGAAACCTTTGTGGGATTGCAGGCAGTATTTTTGGGATTGGCGGCGATCGTCTTTTTGGGTGGTCTATTAACCTGGTATGTTTCCATCCCGGATGAAAATTAATATATAGCTACGCTGTTTTCCATAGCTAAAACCTGAATAAAAATTTGAGCTATACCCTACCAGATCTAGATATCCAAATTGTTTTTATTGCCTTGGCATCATGATTCAGATATACACGAAAAAGAAATATTTCGTGGTAAGCTGATGTGGATGGTAAAATATTGCACAATTTCTGCCAGGTATCATTATCATGCCTGCAAGAGCTAGACGCAATTTCCAGCGTCTAGTCAGCTTGTTACCAAATCATTCTTAATTAATCACTGATAAATAAAATAAATTAAGTCAATTAATACATTGGTTTAGCAAAAAATTAAAATTTTTTGTTTGAAGTCGATACTGGCTGTATTTTATGATAAGCATTGGGTCAGAAAGTCCGCATTGACAAAAAACAACAAAAAAAGACAAAAAGCTGATAGATTAAACCCGCTTTCCTATTTCCTAAATAGTTAATAAAGAATGCGTATAGCTTGGATCGGAAAAAAATCACCCTTTTGTGGCAACGTAACCTACAGTCGAGAAATTACAAATGCTTTATTAGAGCGGGGACACCAAGTTAGCTTCCTGCATTTTGCTCAAGAAGAAACCCAACTCGATAACTGGCCAAATTGTCCAGAAGTTCCCCTACCCTTCATTTACAAGTCCCAGGTTTACACTATTCCCACTTTCAAAGCGACTAAGGTCTTAACCCAGTCGCTGCGACGTATCAAACCCAATATAGTTCATGCTTCTCTCACTCTCTCTCCCTTGGACTTTGTTCTGCCAGAAATTTGTGAGGAGCTAAATTTGCCGTTAATTGCCACTTTCCATACACCATTTGCAGGTAAAGGGGCAAAGCTGGTATCGGGAACACAACTTTTGGCTTATCAACTCTACGCACCTTTTTTAGGTAATTACGATCGCGTGATTGTATTTTCCCAAATTCAACGCGAATTGTTGGCACGTATGGGTGTACGGTCAGAAAAGATTGCTGTAATTCCCAATGGTGTAGATGTTACTAAGTATTCTCCTGGTATTTCTCAAGTTAAAGCAGAATTTGATGCCGATCGCTTGTTTGTTTACCAAGGGCGGTTAGCTCCAGAAAAAAACGTCGAACCCCTCCTCCGCGCTTGGAAGCAGGCAGATATGGGTTCAGAAAGCAAGTTGCTGATAGTTGGCAATGGCCCTTTGAAACCTTCTTTGGAACCGTTTTATAATTCTGAACACGGCATTCATTGGTTAGGATTTGTGGCTGATGAAAACCGCCGCATCGAAATTTTACGTGGTGCAGATGTATTTATATTACCTTCGCTAGTAGAAGGTTTATCTTTGTCTTTATTAGAAGCAATGGCCTGTGGAATAGCTTGTTTAGCAACTGATGTGGGTGCTGATGGAGAAGTATTAGAAAAAGGAGCAGGTGTAATTTTGAATCCGAAGACAGTGCGGCCCCAACTTAGAACCCTCTTGCCATTGTTCCGCGATCATCCTGAGTTAACAACCCTGCTAGGGCAAAAAGCCAGAAAGCGGGTGTTAGAACGCTACACCCTTAGCAGTAATATTACTCAATTGGAACTGCTATATGAAGAAGTGATCCGACAGCAGCGTGTACAGCTAAGTTGGGGAGCGTAGAAGAAAATGGAGGGAGGGGGAGACGCACCTGATGCGGAGAGTTGTTATTCACCACGTCTAGTAGTCTGCCACAAAGATTTTGACAGGCTAAGGAAGTTTGTAGTAAGCACGCTTGCTGCTTAAATGAGAGCTAAAGCCCTCACTACAAACCTATCAAAATTAGTGTGGTGGAGTACTGACATCTTCTCCACTCCTCTTTATTATTTTGCTGCTTGTATAAAACTACAGATGTCTTAACACCAGCGATCGCAGCATCTCTAGCAAGTTTGAGGCTAGTGAGCGATCTCAACGAGAGATTTATATAGCTTATCCTACCGATCGCCATTTATCTCCCAAAGTTCGCGCCTTTGTTGATTTTGTTATGGAGAAAGTGACTCCACATCCACCTGGGCTTGCCTACAACTAGAAATGCAATCAAAAATAAACGCTCAGCCTATTAAGCTTATAGGGAGAGCGTTTGATAATAGTAATGCGTGTTGCTTCTTAACGGGTTTATAAGTTTTTAACAGGTTTTAACCAAGCATAAGTTTCTTAACCTCCATTAACAAAAATCGCATACGCCATAGCTCAAATAGCTTTTCTTGATAAAATCTCAAATCTGGATCATCTATCCAATCACCTGTATGAGTAGCTCGAATCAACGCAGCTTGGCTATCTGTCGGTTCACCAAATAAATCTAATAGAGCAGTTAACTGACGGTAAGCTTCTATTCCAGGGGAGTGTAAACCAATCCCATCCCTCATCTGATCTATAGCCTTGTAGGGAAATCTGGATAGAGTATGTATCCATGCTTGGTGATTACGATAGCTTCCAATTGGCTGAATACCGTACTTTTTACCTAGTGCTTGCAACTCCTCTAGGCTTTTGTTTTGAAGTTTTGAACGTGGCATCATAATAGACGTTTACTTTTACTAAGCAGCTGCTAGCTGGCAACTAGCAGCTAAAAGTGATAAGTATGATATTTGCACGAATAACACACTTATCACTTCTACCACGAGTAGAGCGTTTATCGCTAAAAATGATTTATGTGGGAAAAGAGATATATAGAATGTCAAAAAAAGAGCAATACCGAATTACCATAACTCTTAGTAAAGATTTATATTTACAACTAGACGAGAGAGCTAAGAAAGAAGAAAGAAAACTTGCTAATTTGGGACTATACCTTTTAAAACTCGGACTTGAATACGAGAAGCAGCAAAGTTCTCAAGGAGAAGTTGAGAGCTAAGACAGGGGTATAACAAAAGGCAAAGTCAAGGGGAGTAGTAACACTCAACTCACTTAAGAAAGCTCAAACTTTCCAACGAAGTGGTACTTTTTAACAGCCATCTCAGCTAGATCCCAACTTAGGCGAAACTGCGATCGCTCTATTTTATAAACCCATCTCTCATGGAACTTGATGAAGCCAAACTCAAATGGTTTCGCCGCCAGTTGCTAGCTTGGGCAAAGCTGCACCGCAGGCAGTTTCCTTGGCGTAGCACGAAAGATCCCTATGCCATCTTGGTGGCTGAGTTTCTGCTGCAAAAGACTAATGCGCCTTTAGTTGTTCCTCTGTACCAGGTGTTTATGGAGAAATTTCCCACTGCCAGCGCCTTAGCAACAGCACCAGTTGAACAGGTAGCCGACTTATTACGGCCCTTGGGCCTTTCCTTTCGAGCCGAAAGACTGCATCATTCAGCACAACTGATTATGGAACAATACGGTGGGAAAATCCCTCAAAATGAAGCGGATCTGCTCAAATTGCCAGGTGTGGGTAAATACATAGCACGGTCGGTCTGTGCCAATGCCTTTGGACAGCACAAAGCTGTAATTGATACCAATGTTGCTCGGATTTTGGAGCGGTTTTTTGGATTAGAGGGTGGTCGGGTAAAGTCTCGTTCTCGCTTGCTTTGGGAAGCCTCGGAGCAAGCAGCCCCTAAGACACAAGTAGGAGCTTGGAATTTGACGCTTTTTGACTTCGGAGCGACAGTTTGCACAGCTAGAAACCCGCGCTGTTTTGAGTGTCCATTGCGACAGCAGTGTAATTATTTAGCTAACGCAGAGGAACGCAGAGTTTTTTGAATTTAAATTGGTATTGAAATTTTTTCAATTTCTTGTGGAGTTGGCATCTTACCCGCCCAGATCGTGCAAATTAAACGTGAAACAGCTTGCTAAAAATAGCGGCTACGTCCTCTTTGTCGCAAGTAGTCATAAATTTTCCATGCCACTAGTCCGAACATCAGATTGAGTAGGAAACGGCTAAGTATAAACCACAAAGTATGAGGGTAAAAAAGTTGTGAGGGGCTGAAAATACTCAGACTTCTTATCAATAAAAATAGTCCAAAAATCGCATTACCACCCAGCATAAGAGCAAACAGTACCAAACCTCGCTGCCAAAAACGGTGCTGGGGTATATGGCCACTAATCAGGTTAATCACCGATTTTCTCTGTATTTTCCGCAGTAATTGTTCTAGTCGCCAGAACATCCACAACAAAAATGGAAATAAACCATAACTGAGCAAAGGTAATGGTTCTGGATAACGCCAAGCGCTAGATAAAACATTTACAAGAGTATGGCAAATGACAGAATTGAGCCAAGCTTTGGGAATACTTGGGGTGGATTGACGTAAGTTAATGTTTAATCCAACAGACAATCCTAGGGCATATCCCCAAGGTGCAGAGAACATGGCGTGGACTGGTGTGCCAATCGCCCGCTCAAAAATTGATGCCGTGTCGTTGAAAAGATAAATCCAGTTTTCTTGGGCAGTAAACCCAAGGGCAACGGCTATGGTGAAGAGGAAAATGGTGCTGGGGCGTAATCGATACCTACGTTGAAAGTACCAAATAGGAACTACAACTGCTACTAATTTACAACCTTCTTCGATGGGGCCTACCTCCAGCAGTTGGCGCAGGACAACACCTGTGAGTGTGCGTCTGATTGCCCGCCAGCTTGCCCAAGAGTTGATTTGGGTTTCGACAACGAATTGTAGGCTGAGGGCGACAAAACCAGATATTGCCCCGATCGCAAAAAATAACAGCAGCCGCAGCAGGGATGGAGCAGTAAAAACGCGCCCGTAGTAGTAAATCAGAAGCAGCAGGGGAGGTATCGCCGCCCACAGCAGTAAAGAGAAATCAGTCACTCACCTGAGCAATAACGGTACGGTGACGAGGACTATTGCTAGTGATGCTGGGTGTTTGAAAACCCCCCTTTACTAATGCTTGTTCAATATCCAAGCTGAAGTATTCATCTAAATAGGGTTCGGTGCTTTTGAGCAGTGTCAAAACGTAAGGAGGCATTTTCTTGTAAGCTTCAGCTTTGGGGTTCATGTCCATAATTGCCAAATGCCCACCTGGACGCAGTAAACGCCGCGCTTCTGCAAAAATCTGCTGGGTGGGAGACTGGGGCAATTCGTGACACACCAAGAAAATTGAGACTAAATCAAAGGAAGCATCTGGTAATCCAGTTGCCTCGGCAGCAGCGTGAACCCAATTGATGCTGTGGTGATGCTGTTGGGAGCGATACTGGGCAACAGCTAAGAAGTAGGGAGATAAATCTACGCCCGTGATTTTGGCCTGGGGATAAAGTTCTTGCAGAGCAAAGGTACTCATACCCACACTACATCCTAAGTCGAGGATCTCTTGAGGTTGCTTGGAAATTTGCTGTTTGAGGATATCGTGGTAACTTTGACGCAGCTTAGCATCACCTTGCGCTCCCGCACTAGGCCAAATATTAGCATGGACGGCATAAGCAGCAACTTCTACTTCTAGGGCTGCATCCCAGCTGAGATTGCCTTTTTCGTAGGCGTGGAATGAAGTGACGTAGTACTCTGGGTAGTTTAGTTGCGAATTTTGTACTTTCGCTAGTTCGCTTTCCCAATTATGCGATCGCAGTGCCTGTACTTGGTTTCTCCAAGGCACTCCTATTTTTTCAGCCCGTTTAATCATCATTTCACGGGCTTGGTGCTGAGCCAGGTTATATAGTGGCTTGATTGCCAGTACCCCATTAATCAAGCGCGAAGATAATCCCGGAGTATTATTTACAGCCGTATTCATCAGTAAAGTTGCTCAAATAATCTGCTTTGTGTTGCAATCAGGAAAAAGCCTGTTTATCTGCATCATAATTCCCGAGTGAAGCCACTTTTTCAATTCAGGAGAATTTTTTATATATTTTTAAGGGCGGGACATTCCACGCCCTTAGATTGTTTAACATTTGAGAACTCTAGCTTCAGGAACGATTAAGTTGATGATTTGAAAACAGATGCGGATGAATTTTGAATTTGATACAAAAATTAGATGTATTAAATGTCACTTTTTACAGTCTTTCAACTGTGGGTGCTAATTCGGAAGTGCAAGCACGACAACGAGTAGCAGCGATAGGAACTTTTTCGAGACAATATGGACATTCTTTTTCGGTGGGTGCAGGAGGAGCCATTTCTTCTTTGCGTTTGAATCTAGCGATCGCCCGAATCACTAAGTACAGAACCAACGCAATAATCAGAAAATCAATGACTGTACCCAAAAAACTGCCTATCTTAATACCGCCCTCTGCACCAGGAGGAATGGTGATTTGACGCCAACTAGCTTTTTGGACATTTCCAAAGGGGAGACTAATGGCTGGCATAATAATGTCTTCAGTCATGGAGGTGACGATTTTACCGAAAGCTGCACCGATCACCACCCCAATAGCCAGATCCATCACATTGCCCTTAAGAGCAAATTCCTGAAAATCTCGTACGAATCCACTTACTCTTCTACCGTTACGTCCTACAGCCATGATATCTAAGTATTTTCTCGTTCGACGATAAAGAGTATTTTATGACGATCGCGCCAGTGTTGAAGTTATTAAGAAACAAAGTTTCAAAATATACGTAAATTATACCTTCCACTGTCATTACAGGCGGCGCTAATATCAGGGTTTAAAAACATTGATTTATTTTCAGGCATTTTTATTTTATTATTACTTTTTTATGAATTTATCCTTTAAGACATGTACAAGATTTATGCGGAGGTATTGAGCTTTACTCCTCTTTATCTGTTAGCTTAGTAGAATTTGCTACCAAAAGTTAGTAAATAAAAATACTTGAATCGTAAAGAGTTCCCAAAGTTACTAGATATGAAGATAAAATCTGAGAGTAGGCCTGTTCTTCATCGAAAAAAAATTAATATTAACAATAACAGCAGGCTATCCTAAGCTATATGAATGTGTTGGAGTATTTTTACTCAATAACACGTAGAACTTAAAACACTCTTGATTGCATGACAACAAAGTGGGCGCATCTGGGGTGAATTTAGGAAATACATGCAACGTAGCAATTTTTCTTTTGTTCATGCAGTTTTCTTTTTTCTTTACTAAATCTATTTAGAGTTATCAGGATTACAAGGTAAGTAGGCATCCATGTCCAACTCTTATTTTGATACAGAAAATAACCGCTATAAATCTTTTGAGCTACCAGGGGCAAGACCACACTACAATCCCGATCGCCCTGGACAGGTTGAGCATATTTTTCTTGACCTCAATCTGAATATTCACAACCAAAGTATTCAGGGCCAGTGCAACATTACTTTGTTGCCTATCCGTAACGGCATTGACCGTTTGACATTGGATGCTGTGAACCTGAACATTGAATCTGTGCAGGTGGATGAAGTACCGCAGAAGTTTGATTACGACGGGCAAAAACTGTCAATTCAACTCGATTCTCCGACACTCATCGATCGGCGAATTGCGATCGCGATCGCCTACTCGCTAGAAAAACCTCAACGCGGTATTTACTTTATTCAACCAGACAAACACTATCCCCATAAACCCACCCAAGTCTGGACACAGGGAGAAGATGAAGACTCGCGCTTTTGGTTTCCCTGTTTTGATTACCCAGGACAATTGTCTACTTCTGAAATTCGCGTTCGTGTTCCCAAACCTTTTCTGGCGATCTCCAACGGCGAACTCATTGCCACAGAAGCAGACGGCGATAGCAAAATCTACCACTGGTCGCAGCAGCAAGTACATCCTACCTATTTGATGACGCTGGCGGTAGGTGACTTTGCCGAAATTCGAGATGAGTGGAACGGCAAACCCGTCACCTACTACGTGGAAAAAGGACGGGAAGCAGACGCCAAACGCAGTATGGGTAAAACTCCGCAAATGATGGAGTTTTTAAGCGAAAAGTATGGTTATCCTTATGCCTACCCCAAATACGCGCAAGTTTGTGTAGATGACTTTATCTTTGGTGGCATGGAAAACACCTCAGCCACGCTGTTAACCGATCGATGTTTGCTGGATGAGAAGGCTGCATTAGATAATCGCAACACGGAAAGTTTGGTTGTTCACGAACTAGCGCACCAGTGGTTCGGTGACTTAATCGTGATTAAGCACTGGTCTCATGCTTGGGTTAAGGAAGGAATGGCTTCCTACTCGGAAGTGATGTGGACAGAACACGAATACGGTACAGATGAGGCAGCCTACTATCGCTTGCTAGAAGCCCGCAGTTATCAAGCGGAAGATAGCAGTCGCTACCGCCGTCCGATGGTGACGCACGTTTACCGGGAAGCGATCGAACTTTATGACCGCCACATCTACGAAAAAGGGTCTTGTGTTTATCACATGATCCGGGCGGAATTGGGCGAAGAACTGTTTTGGAAAGCCATGAAAACATTTGTGCAGGACAACGCCCATAAAACCGTAGAAACAATAGATTTGTTGCGGGCAATCGAAAAGGCTACTGGGCGCAATCTCTTGTTTCTGTTCGATCAATACGTTTACCGTGGCGGCCATCCTGATTTTAAAGTGGCTTACTCTTGGGATGGAGACGCAAATTTGGCAAAGATAACAGTAACTCAAACTCAAGCCAAATCAGATCAAAATGGCAGTAATAGCAATTTGTTTGATCTGCGCATCCCGATTGGTTTTGGGTACAAACATGCAGAGAAGCAAAATGATGCATCTTCTGAGTTAAAAATTTTCAAGGTGCGGGTTCACGAACGCGAACAAAGCTTCTACTTCCCACTCGAAGAAAAACCTCAGTTTGTTAGCTTTGATGTTGGCAATAATTTCTTGAAAACAGTCGAGTTAGAATATCCAATACCAGAGTTAAAAGCGCAGTTAGAATGCGATCCCAACCCCACCTCCCGCATTTATGCAGCGGAAGCTTTGGCGAAAAAAGGAGGGTTAGAGGTACTTAAGGCGCTGGCGGCATCACTGCAAAATGATTCTTTTTGGGGTGTGCGCGTGGAAGTAGCCAAACAACTAGCAGAAATCAAGCTGGATCAAGCCTTTGATGCTTTGGTAGTGGGGTTAAAAGATTCCAATCCGCACGTGCGCCGCGCTGTGGCACAAGCACTGGCGAAAATCAAGACTTACTCTAGTTATAAAGCTGTGAAAGCACTGGTGGAAGATGGAGATGCCAGTTACTATGTGGAAGCAACAGCTGCTCACACTATTGGTGCGATCGCTGCTGCCAATCTGGAGGAAAAACCCAAAGAAGAAAAAGTTTTGAAACAGCTGAAAACTGTTTTGGAAGAAAAAGCAGGTTGGAATGAGGTGGTACGGAGTGGTGCGATCGCTGGTTTAGCAGAACTCAAAACCTCGGAAGCAGCTTTAAATCTAATTTTGGAATACACCAAACTGGGTGTACCGCAACCTTTGCGCTTGGCCGCAATTCGCGCTTTGGGCAAAGTTTCAGTTGGTCAAACTCCTACCAATGTAGAACGAATTTTAGAGCGTTTGAAAGAACTGGCGAAGGAAACTTTCTTTTTAACTCAACTAGCGGTACTGACAGCACTGGGAAATATGGAAACTGCCAAAGCGATCGCCATTTTGCAATCACTCGCTGACCAAACAGCAGATGGGCGCGTGCGTCGCTATGCTGAAGAAGAAATTGCTAAGGTGCAAAAGAATATTGGTACAGACAGTGCTGTTAAACAATTGCGTGAAGAACTCGACCAACTCAAGCAACAAAATCAAGAATTGAGAAGCCGCCTGGAAAACTTGGAAGCAAAATCTAAGTAGCAGCTTGAATCAAAAAGCTTTGTATTTTGACCAGACGCGAAATTTCGTGTCTGGTCAATTTGTTGTATTGTTAACAAAAATACAAAATGAAATTTAGTTTTAAGTTGATATCTCAAACTCCTACCATTGCATTGGTTTGTTGGGAGTTTATATGCTGCGATCGCCATCTTACAAGAAGCTATTAAGTAGGTCAACATAATTAAACGGGCGGGCTAGAAACCCACTCCACAAAATTATTAAAGCTCTTGTGGGGCGGGCAGGATGCCATTGGTGTGAAGTTAAGGCATCAGCCCAGATGTCAAGCGACCTTGCAGCGTTACGTCGATGTCGTTGGCGAACAGCTTTAACCAAGCCCATAGAACGCTGATGCTCTACGAGCCAAGGAATAAGTTGTAGTTGTGAATTGTGCGATCGTGCGCGATGGAAAAAATATAAACTGCGGAAAACCATTTCTACTGAAATACGTTCTAAGGGCTGTTGCAAAGCTACAGCGACATCAGCAGACAAATCATTGAGGACAGCATAGAAAATCCATGTAGCATATATTTGCATCTGCACACCATTAGTACCGCCAACCCACAGATAAGATAAACCCAACAAACGTTTTGTCAGTAAAAATGCATCTTCGCTCTGGCAACAATTGTGTTATTTCTTGCCACCATTTGGTTTCGTTACGTTTGGCATCAGCGTCGAAAAATGCAGCAACCGGGCGATGGCTAAATGCTTCCACTACCATCAGCATCTTCCCTCCTAAAACTGCACCTGTTTTTTGTTGAAGTTGTCCCAAATGTTTTTTGACTGCTTCTAAAGTCGATGCATCCGCAATCCACACTGCACCAAACCTGGAAGCTACCGATGCCCACATTGGTGCAACTTCATTTCTGTTTTTCTTGGCTGCTAGACGCTCTATTACTTGCTCAAACAGCTTGAGCAATAGGTGGGCGGGCAAGCTCTCCAGGCGATTAGTTGTGGCTTGCCGACTCACAGAAATTGCCTCAACCCACAACAATCCTTCAACTTCTAGGTAGCGCAGCACATCTGTGAAATAATGTATTTCTCGGTACACTAAACTCAGTACTATTACTGCCATCACGGGTAGAGTTAGTACGCGATCGCGCAAATTCCGGTCTTTGTCTTTAACATCTTTGAGATTGGCAAATGTTCCTGGACTTAATAGCTCAATCAACCGTGATTCTATCTCCTCACTTGTTGGGGCTCTTGAAGTTACCCGATGTCGAAAGTCTGGATTTCCTTGTTTCTTCCGTGGCTTAGTCATGGCTATTCTCAACACCATTGTGTTGAGTTTAACCATTGAGTTTTACCTAGTTGACAAGTTTCTATTTTTCTTCACTTGACACCAATGGCAGGATGCCCGCCCTGTTTTTAGTTTATTTATGGCTGTCTATTGATTACCTCTAATATCATACCCGGTAAATCACTTATAAAACATCGATGGGTAATGGGTAATAGGAAACGGGTAATGGGAAAGAAAAATAACAATCACCAATCACCAATCACCAATTAGCAGCCTAGGCGACAGTATAACTATTCAAGCGGGTATTCTATAAGCTGTTGCTATCAACAACGAGTTATAAGTATTAATTATTACTTAATAATACTAATTCTGAGTCTTTAGTTTCGTCTCAGAATACCTAATTTAAACAGTTAACAACACTCTAATAACTCATAAATGTACTGTTTCAAATATTTTTATACCCTAAGGTCTATAAAATTATTCACGAAGTTTTCTAGACTTGTTCTTATCAAATGTGATGAATCAAAATAGCAAACCACGCTAGTATCGTATCATGTGGCTTAAATTTGCTATATGAATTTTGCGTGAATTCATATAAATTCTTCGTGAAGCTTAGTCTAGTGGTGTAAGAGGGAACGTTACACATATTAAGAATTGATAGGTGTAACGAAGTTTTCATGTAGAAAACACAAAGTTTTTGGGTTTTTTGAATGTAAAAAGTATTCTCAGTATTGAGAAAAAAGTTGTTCTCGATTTTAGTACCTGAAGTTGCCTGCATTTGTGGATATACGTAAACCTGTTCTGATGATTTTTGAACAGTTCAATCCAAGCAGTACTACTCTGTTGAGGAATGCGAAATGAAAGTGATTTTTTTACACAAGCATGACACTACCGAGAGGTACGATTAGACTTTTTGCATATTTTCCAGTAATTAAAACATCTCGGTAATTGCACACAACTTGTGCAGGGTGGTTGTTATGCAGAAGCCTGTTCTGACTATTTTTTACCAGTTCAATCCTTGGAACACGACTATTGGTGGAATTCAGACACTGATAAATATTTTTATCAAGTACGCTCCCACCGAGTTTGATGTACGGCTCGTAGGAACAGAATGCGATCCCAACCAACCCGCAGGTAAATGGCAAAAAGCAGAATACGCAGGTAAGGCAATTTATTTCCTGCCTTTATTTACTTTGCAGAATGATAACGTTAGGAGTGCAGTGCCTACTACACTCAAGTACACAGTTGCTTTGCTTGGGCGTTGCTATGCCTCAGACTTCATGCACTTTCATCGCTTGGAGCCAACTTTAGCAACCCTGAACTGGCAGGGAGAGAAAACTCTGTTTGTTCACAATGATATTCAAACGCAAATGCAAGCTGCGGGCGATCAAAATGCGATACTGTGGCGAAAATTTCCAGCAGCATATTTTGCTTTGGAAAAGTTTTTGATTGGGCAGTTTAGCCAAATTCTGTCATGCAATAGTAATTCCACAGAATTATATCGACAGCGTTATCCAGAGATAGCAAGGCGTATCTCTAACATTAAAAATTCATACGATAGCGAGATTTTTTATCCGGTAAGTCAACAAGAGCGCGAAACTTCCAGACAGAAGCTGGCATCTCGAATGTGTTTGGATGGGGAAACACGTTTTGTCTTGTTTGCAGGTCGGTTGCATCCACAGAAAGATCCAATTCTGCTGGTACGCGCTTTTGCAGCTTTGAACAAACCAAAAGTTCACTTACTGATAGCAGGTGATGGGGAGTTAGCCACAGAAGTAGGTAGAGAAATTGAGCAGTTGGGATTATCTAGTCGGGTGACGATGCTTGGGCCTGTTGCTCAAGCCGAACTCGCAAAGTTGCATCGTCTTTGCAGTGCCTTTATTCTCAGCAGTGCATACGAAGGTCTACCCCTGGTAGCGCTAGAGGCACTTGCCAGTGGAACTCCAGTAGTAACAACTAAATGTGGTGAAACGCCAAAACTGCTTGCTGCTGACAGTGGAGTTGTTTGTGAACAAAGAACGCCAACATCTATAGCCAATGCTTTACGCCAAGTATTGCAGCATCCAGAAAATTATCCCGCCGACGCTTGTGTGCGGACTGTACAACCCTATGCCGCACGCACTGTTGTCAATGAAATCTACCAGCAAATGTGGCAAAGCTGGGAACAGCGACTCAAAAAGGATGTGAACAGTATTCATAGAACCTATTGGTAGCTGTCCCAAGATTCAAATTGTTGTACGCATTTCAGCTTGTACACTCTAGCACGAGCATAACTGATTAGTATGAGAATTGCTGTTATCGGTGCAAAAGGTCTACCTCCAAAACAGGGTGGTATTGAACATTACTGTGCAGAAGTCTATCCGCGCATGGTCGCGCAGGGTCACACCGTAGATTTATATGCTCGCTGTTCCTATACCGAAAGTTCTTGGCTTGACCATTATGATTTTCAAGGGGTAAGAATCACCTCATTACCTGGTTTGGAACTCAGAGGTGTGGACGCTTTTATTACCTCAGCACTAGGTGCGATCGCTACAACTGGTAATAAATACGATATTGCTCATTTCCACGCTCTTGGCCCATCTCTGTTTACTGGTTTAGCCAGAATTACTAGTCCTGCCAAGGTTGTCGTCACCTGTCAGGGGTTAGATTGGCAGCGTGCTAAGTGGGGCAGTTTTTCTACTCAGCTAATTCATCTGGGTGAAAAGGCAGCAGTACGTTTTGCCCACGGAATCATTGTGGTATCGGATGCGCTCAAGTCCTACTTTTTACAAACCTATGGTCGGGAAACAATCTACATTCCCAACGCTCCAGCCTGCTATGGTGAGTCAGATCCAAATTTTACCTACGGAACTCAGTTAGGTCTAGAGCCAGGACGCTATATCTTGTTTTTGGGTAGATTGGTTCCAGAAAAGCGTCCTGACTTACTCGTCGAAGCCTTCAGCACTTTGAAACCAAAGGGATGGAAACTAGTTATAGCTGGAGGTGTCAGCGATACAAGATCCTTCACAGCCAAGCTATTAGAAAAGATTGCCAGCAACCGCGACATCGTATTTGCAGGAGAGTTACGGGGCCCTCGTCTGTGGGAGATTGTTCGAGGTGCGGGGTTGTTTGTTCTGCCTTCTGATTTAGAGGGGCTTCCTTTGGTGATGTTAGAGGCAATGCAAGAAGGAATACCAGTACTGGGAAGTGATATTCCACCCCACCAGCAATTGATTAGTCGGGGAAGGGGAATGCTTTTTGAGGCTGGAAACCTCGACTCTTGTGTTCGTTCCCTAGATTGGGCAATTCATCACCCAACAGCAATGGCTGCTATGGCTCAGAATGCCCAAAAACACGTGCAACTTTATTACAGCTGGGATCGCATTACTTCTGAAACGTTGAAACTATATACAAGTCTTTTGAATTTACCTGAGCCAGCAGATATACGACAGCCTAGTTCTACCAAACTTGCTGGGATTGTTAGTAAAGAATAACTTGTCATTCGTCATTTGTCCTTTGTCATTTGTACAAATCTAATCACTAATGACTAATGACCAATGACCATTGACTAATGACTAATTAGATAAAGGTAGATGTAATGGAAAAAGGCTTTTCATCAGTATCAGCAGTGTTGAAGCGACGTGCAATACCTGCTCTGGCTACGTTTGCTGCTGTTATTACTGGAGCGATCGCCTACCTCCAGATGGCTCCACGCAAGTACGAAACATCCGCGCGACTGATACTTGACGACAAAAGAGTAAGCGTTTCGGAATTGGGTCGTGATCTTACCCAACTACGTTCAGGTACGCCGGGTGGCCCAAACCCACTGGCTGACCAAGCAGAATTAATTAAGTCACAACGTGTTCTCCAAAAAGCGATCGCTCAGGTTGTTTCTCAATCTCAGGCTAGTTCACCCGAAACCGCGCTGACAACGGGAGAGTTTCGTCAAGATTTGAAAGTGAAAATTGTTCCAGCTACCAACATTCTAGAGGTGAGCTATGAAAACGAAGACCCTGTACTTGCTACCAATTTAGTAAATGCCGTTACCCAGGCAATGGTTGAGGATAATACTCAAATCATTCGCCAAGAAGCTGCCAGCGTACGAAAGTTTTTGCAAACAAAGGTACCAGAAGCTCGCCAGCGTCTAGAACAGGCTGAACGGATTGAAAACAAATACAGACAGGCTAGCGGTATAGTCTCCTTTGAAGAGCAAACCAAGAGCTTGGTGGATAGCCTAGCCACTTTGGAAGAACAGGAGCATACTCTTTTAGCTCAACTCCAAGAGTTGCGTTCCAAGGAAGCTTCGCTGCGACAAGTGACTGAGGCCAGAGGTCTGAATAAAGCCTACGCAGCTGTGCGCGGCGGTCAAAACGAAGAACTGAAGATGTTGCGTGCTAAGTTGGGGGAGTTGGAGACGAAGCTAGTTGAAGCTCGTTTGCTCTTGACAGACAATCATCCCACTGTCATTAATCTGCTTGAGCAACGAGATGGGCTGCGTGCCTTATATCAAAATGAACTGGCTCGCGTGTCGCCAGCAAATCAAGCCATCGCTTCTAATACTGTCGCCAGCGATCAAATCAGTCAAGATTTAACATCCCAACTTATCACTAATGAAGTTGAGCGTTGGGCAGTTGAAAATAAGCTCAGAGTTGTGCAAGCTAATCATGCCGATCTCCAATCTCGCTTGGCACAGCTACCTATTAAACAACAACAGTTGACTCCACTTACACGTCAACGGGAAGAAGCTGTGGAATCTTTGAAGTTACTGCAAAGCAAACTGGAGGAAGCACGAATCGCTGAAGCTCAATTGGTTGGAAACATTCAAATTATCGAAGCAGCACAAACACCAACTAAACCCACCTCACCCCACAAGAAAGCTGTACTGGCGATCGCTATCTTGTTCGGAACTGCTTTAGCTACGGGTATTATACTGCTGCTGGAGCTAATGGATAACACTTTAAAGGATGCTTCCGAAGCAGAGGAACTGCTGAAGTTGCCATTGCTGGGAGTCCTACCACGTCTGCCAGCTAAGACTATTGCTCTCGAACCATCTGACCGATTCTTGGATGATGTTAGTCTGATTGAACCTTACCGCACGCTGTTCAAAAATATCGAGTTTCGCAGTACTGAATCGTTGCAATTGATTGTTGTGAGTAGCACCATTTCCGGAGAGGGTAAATCTGTAGTTGCTTCACATCTGGCTGCTGTTTCTGCCATGTTATCTCGAAGGACACTGCTGATTGATGCAGATTTACGTCATCCCATGCTGCACACACTGTTTAACTTAGCTCCTCAGCCAGGAATTACAGATGCGATCGACAAAGAAATATCCTTAGATAGAGCAGTGCAACGAACTAAGATTCCTAACCTCTCTGTATTGACTTGTGGAGAATTGCACGGACGTCCCTCGCAGTTGCTAGAGTCAGATGCGATGAAATCTCTGCTAGCAGAAGCAGCTGGCAAATATGATTACGTCATTGTAGATACTCCTCCTCTTAGTGCTTGCGCTGATGCCCATACATTGAGTCGGCAAAGCGACGGAATTGTATTGGTTACACGTCCCAGTATCACGATCAAGGAGGTTCTGCAAAGAGCAGTATCAGAATTAACAAATAATCAAATCCCAATCATGGGAGTAGTTGTGAATGGAATGACAGATCAGACCGAACAATATTACCGCTATCCCGTGAACGGTTATAAACCCCTATCATCCCAGTCTAGGAGACGTTTGAGCGAAGGTAATTCCACCAAAATTGCTAACAACCGTTTGAGATCTAAATGACGATGTTGACTAATCAACGCGCACGTTCCTCTATAGTGCCCCTTGTGGTTGGGTTGGCAGGTGTAGGAGTGGGTTTAGTTGCAGGATTCCTCGCAGGCGCTAAACCCCTTTACCTCTACCTAGTTCTGTTGGCAGTACCTGTGACTGTCTTCTTCTTTGCCAGGTTTGAGCAAACCGTACTGGGTCTACTGATTCTACGTACTTCTCTCGATCCTTTCTCTGCTCAGCAGATACCAGCTGCGTTTGCTGTAGGTCTAGACGCTCTGACCTTACTGTACGTGACCGTGATGCTATTAGTTGGTCGGTCAGTCCGCACCGATAGTTTTTGGTGGTTTTTAGTGGGCTGGGTGATGCTACAGGGCTTATGGGTAATCCTCCTACCTATAGGAGGTCTGGGGTTAGATGGTTCGTTTTTGCCAGAAGCTATCCGCGAGTGGGTTCGTCTATTTACTTGGGTCATGGTTTACTTGCTGGTAATGCAGCTTAAAGATAGACTCCCTCCCGAAAAGGTTATTTCTAGCTTGTTCTTGGCTTTGGTTATACCGATCGCAGTAGCGCTGATACAGATTTTCCTACCTTCGCTCCTACCTCCCTTCTTAGGGGCTGGCGATGGTCGAATCAGAGGGACTATTGGTCACCCTAATGGCTTCGTAACCTTGCTGTTGCTGTTTATCGGTCTAACGTTTTGGAAGCTAAATCAGTCTAGGCAACGCTTACCCTGGCTTTTGTTGTTAGGCTTGCTGGTACTCTGTTATGTGAGCACTAAATCCCTATTTGGCTTAATGATGCTTTCTGTTTTTGTTCTTGTTGTGATTGCACCTAGATTAAGCCCAGTTACCCTCATTGGTGGGATGCTATTGGTTACACTAGTCATAGGACTATTTGCCAGTTCAGAGTATGGACAACATCGCCTCACCTCGATCGCTAACACGCCCTTACTCAATCCGGACATTGATATATCACGGGCGATTCTTCTGTCACAAGGAGACATGAATAGCTTCAACTGGCGGCTTTCTCAATGGAATTTAATACTCAACCGCTGGCAGTACTACCCAATTTTCGGTTACGGTTTGGGGTTGAGCATTCCAGTAGCTGGCAATGGAGCTTATCCCCACAATGATTACCTCAGGGCATTGGTAGAAGGAGGAATCGTGGGTTTTGTAACTTTTCTGGTCTTTCTCGCTGCTCAGGGTGTGCGTCTTGTCCAGTTAATGCGATCGGCACCTCGTGGAAGTGCAAAGCGCAACCTGTGTTCGATCATGTTAGCTGTTTTTCTCTCTATGCCAGTGGCAATGATTACTGAGAACATCTGGAGTCATACTACTCTCTTTTTCTACTGGATGATTCTGATGGCGATCGCTGGCTGGGACTGGAACGATTTGGGATCTACAAAGAGTACTGTATCGGTTAGTCCTTAGGCGCTGCTGATGTCATAGGTGAAATTCAGACTGTTATAACAGCCTTTCACAAGTATTACTCTGGTCTAAACATTAGCTTGAATACTTGTTTTTTTCACTGATTATTTAGCAATCCAAGCAATAGCAAGGAAACTATCAATGAATGCTGAACTCAAACCCAATGCCAAACTTCAGAGATTTAAAATTAAGGATTTTCAAGACAATATGAATTACTTTATTAAGTATGTCTTCCAAGATTGGAAAGCTAACAAAGAAGGAAACTCTAAGTCACGATTCATAGTATTTATGTTTCGTATAGCACAATTATTCAGATGTTTGCCCACATCTTTTTATGTGTTATCCATCTTTTATCGAATATTGTACACACTAATAGTTGAGTGGATATTAGGGGTTGAGTTACCTTGGGACACTAATATAGGACCAAATCTTAAAGTTATTCACGGTGTAGGTTTGGTGGTCAATCATGAGTCGGTAATTGGTGCAAATTGTACCTTAAGACATTCCACAACTATTGGTAATAAAAAACTACCAGATGGTTCATATAGTGCCTGCCCCAAAATTGGTAATAATGTAGATATTGGAGCAAATGTTGTGATTATCGGTCCAATTACAATTGGCGATAATGCTGTGATTGGAGGAGGTTCCGTTGTTGTTAAAGATGTTCCTGAGGGGGCAGTAGTTGCAGGAAACCCGGCAAGAATTATTCGCATATTAAATGCCACTGTGCCTGCTGTTGGCAAGTAAAAAGTCAATGATTTTACAATGGCAGGATTATCAATACTTCAAAAACCTATTTAGTGAATAAAATAGCAATAATAATTTTTTTTGCAAAGATAGCAGTTATTAAAAAGTTTGAAGTTTTTTCGATATTTCAAATATTTGTAAATAGGAACAATTTACTATGTCTCATCAAGAAGTACTTCAATTCGATTTAGAATTGGCTCATCTGAAACTAGTGGTTGATAACTTCCTGAGCGAGCGTGAATTTGTAAAAGTTCTTGAGGCTGGTTGTGGTTCTCTAAGCCATATTAATTTGAAAGATAATTATTATTTAGTAGGCATTGACATATCAGAAAAACAACTGGATAGAAATTCAAAATTGAAGGATAAAATTCTGGGAGATATACAGAATTATAATTTTTCAAATGACAGTTTTGATATGATTGCTTGTTTCTGGGTTTTAGAACATGTTGAACAGCCAGAATTAGCCCTGAAAAATTTCGCAAAAGCTATTAAAAAAGGAGGAATTATTATTATTGCTGTTCCTAACGTTATGTCTTTAAAAGGATTGATAACAAAATATACTCCTCATTGGTTTCATGTTTGGTTTTACAGATACATTTTTAATGTAAGGTTTGCAGGAATAGATGACAATGCTCCTTTTCGTACATTTCTGAGATTTTCTATATCTCCTGAATCTATAAAAAAAATCGCAAATGAGAATAATTTATCTGTTGAATTTTTCACAATTTATGAAGATTTTCGCCAAGAAATACTTAGAAAAAAACTTCACTTGGAGAATGGGATTTGGAAAACACTGCAATGGTTATTTAAGAAATTAACTTTTGGAAAATTTGAGTTAGGGCTGACAGAATACTTTATTGTTTTAAAAAAGAAGCAGATTTAATTAGTTTTGCTCCAATTGACGATAATTGGTACAAATTGTACTTTAAGGGACTCAAGCTATGCCAAAGGTTTCTGTTATTATTCCTGCGTACAATTCAATGAAGTATCTCCCAGAAACTGTGGAGAGCATTTTGCAGCAAACATTTACTGATTTTGAAGTATTAATTATTAATGATGGTAGTTATGACAATATTGTGCAATGGGCTTCTGGGCTAATAGATCCACGAATAAAACTCATTTCGCAAAAGAATCAAGGTGTATCTGTAGCACGTAACATAGGTATTACTCATGCTCGAGGAGAGTACATAGCATTTTTGGATGCTGATGATTTTTGGCACGCAACTAAGTTGGAAAAACAGGTACGTTATCTGGATGATAACCAGGCTGTAGGTTTGGTACATACTTGGATGGCTTTTGTTGACAGCAATGGTAAGCCTACAGGTAGAGTGATGACTTCTAATGCAGAGGGATATGTATGTAAGCAGCTTGTTGAACGGAACCAGGTAGCATGTTCTTCTGTGATGGTGCGTCGCTGTTGTTTAGAAACAGTCGGGGGATTTGAACCAAATTTAAATTTTGCTGAAGATTGGGATTTATGGATTCGCATCTCTTGTCATTATCCCTTTGCTGTTATTAAAGAACCTCTCTATTACTATCGACAAGTTCCTAATAGCTTATCCAAAAACCTACAAGTGCTGGAAGAATCTTGTCGTTTTGTCATTGAAAAAGCATTCCAATCTGCACCAGCAGAGCTACTTTTTTTGAAGAATCGCAGCTATGGTTATGCCAATCTTTGCTTGGCTTGGAAAGCTTTACAAAGTAGTGATAGAGATTACAAACGGGCAATTTATTTTTGTCAGCGAGCTATTTTCTATTATCCCAGATTACGCTACTCTCGCGAGTACATTCGCTTAAGTTTGGCAATACAAGTACTGCAATTATTTGGAAATCATGGCTATAGCAGACTCCTAAAGCTAGCATATGCTCTACGTCGACACATTTCAAAAGTTACACAATTATATCCCATTCGTAGTTCAAAAATTATTGATGAATCTATTCATTCTGTGTAATGAGAACCTGTAAATTTTTACTGTTTACCCATAGGGGGAAAAATGGTTGAGCAAAAAATTAATAATGTCCAATCATTAAATAACTATAGGAGTTCAAATATAGACACTGATTGGCAAGATGTGGCTCCGCAGAAATTGCCAGTCGCAATTAGCAAAACTGAACCAGCGATCGCGCTACTGCATTGCATGGATTTGATCGATGATTTTTTAGATCACATCAACATTTCCTTCGAGACTTACTGCAATGAGTTCGTCGGTAGCTGGATGTTTGGCTACATCAATGCCTTGAAACAGGTAGGTGTCAGGACAGTTCTGTTCTGCATTTCTGCTCGTTTTACTGAAGTTTCACGCTTCACCCACGTACCTACAGATACGATTATTTGCGTTTTGCCTGCTTCTAAAGCGTATCTTGCCTACCGTGCTGTTCGCCGTCAGGCACTCAGTGCTTACGGCGCAAGTGAGGGGCAAACTTTCAAAGACATCCAAGACTCCAATCCTACACGTCGTTCCCTACTGACACAACTGAAGAATCTAGCCCAAAGTTTTGGGACTTACCTATCTACACCACTGGGATTACTTGCTCGCGAAATCCGCCGTGAAGGTTGCAGTGCAATTTTATGCCAAGAGTATGAATATGCCCGCTTTGATGCTTGCGTACTTTTAGGAAAGCCGATCGGTCTGCCAGTATTTGCCACTTTTCAAGGGGGTGACAAGACACACAGTTTTCTAGAATACCCCCTGCGACAGATGGCATTTCGAGGATGTACAGGTGTAATTATCTCTACGCAAAAAGAGATTGAACGGGTTCGCGATCGCTATCAATTACCGCCTGCCAAAATAACCCGCATTTTCGATCCTATGGATACCGTAACATGGCGTGCCCTAGACCGCAGCGAAGCACGGGCTACATTAGGCATTCCCCTTGAGGCTAGGGTGGTGGTGTGTCACGGACGCATTGATTTTCATCGCAAGGGGCTAGACATTCTGGTAGCTGCTTGGGACAAAATTTGTTGCGATCGCCCCAATCAAGACTTGCGGTTGTTGCTTGTTGGGACAGGGCCCGACGCAGACAAACTACGTCAATGTATTGCAAAGATGCAATTGCCAGGCGTAATGTGGCGAGACGAATTTGTTAGCGATCGCGCTGTGCTTCGGCTTTACCTTTCGGCGGCTGATGTTTACACTCTGGCTTCTCGACAAGAAGGTTTTCCCATCGCACCTATTGAAGCAATGGCTTGTAGCTTGCCTGTGGTTGCTGCTGATGCTCCCGGCGTCCCTGACATTTTGGAAGGAGGGGAGATTTCTGGGGGGCTAGTTGTGCCAAGGGAGGATGCAACAGCACTGGCGCTAGCGCTTGGTCGTGTTTTAGATGATGAAGCTTGGGGACGTGAGATGGGCAAACGCGCTCGTCGTCGCATAGAAGAGTACTTTTCACCTGAAGTAATAGGCAAGCAACTGCGAGATTTTATGTTGAAGCAAAAGGTGGAGTTCAGCGAGACAAACACACCCCAAAAGAACCTAAGTAGGTTGGCGAAAACAAACTAAATTACGTGAACTATTTTTTTCTACTACTAACCACTAACCAATGTACAGACGTGCCATGGCACGTCTCTACAACCACTAACCACTAACTTTTCAGGAGTTCAAAAATGCCAAAAGTTTCTGTTGTCATTCCTGCCTATAATGCTATGGCTTTCTTACCAGAAACTTTAGAAAGTGTTTTGCAGCAAACTTTCACTGATTTTGAAGTATTGATTGTTAATGATGGCAGTTCAGATAATATTATAGAGTGGGCTTCAGCTATTACAGACCCGCGAGTAAAATTAATTTCACAAGCAAACCAACGAGTCTCCTCAGCACGTAATACAGGCATCACTAATGCTCAAGGAGAGTATATAGCATTTCTAGATGCTGACGATTTATGGGAGCCAACAAAACTAGAAAAGCAGGTACGTTGTTTAGATGAGAAACCGGAAGTAGGTTTGGTATATACTTGGACGCTTTTAGTTGATAAAGAAAACAATCCTACAGGCAGAATTTTTGCTTCCCATATCGAAGGTAATGTATGGAATAAATTGCTAGAAGATGACCCAATTTCTAGTGGAAGTTCACCGATGGTTAGGCGGAGTTGCTTTGATACTGTCGGGCTATTTGATCGGAATTTGGCTTATGCACCAGATTTGGATATGTGGGTTCGCATTGCTTTTCGTTATCCCATTGCAGTAGTCAAAGAACCTCTACTGCGCTATCGGCAACTCCCTAACAGTTTCTCCAGAAACCGGGAAGGGATGATTAAAGATCTTCGCCAGGTTGTCGAGAAAACATTTGCATCTGTCCCCCTTGAGCAGTTGTATTTGAGAAATCGGTGTTATGCCAGTATATTTTTTGGTTTAGCATGGCTTGCTGTAGATGAAGGAGACTACAAAAAGGCGATTCATTTCCGCCAGCAAGCTCTTTTACACTATCCTCAAATACGCTACACCGAGAAATATCTACGTTTGAGTTTAGCGATCGCCATGATCCGTTGGTTTGGTTCTAATGGCTACGATGGGGCGCGATCCTTAACTCGTATCTTACGCCGACGCCTGCTTGGTGTTTCAGTCTAATAGCGATTCAATCCATTATTAGGAGAATCTGCATAAACGCTGAAATAAATTAACTTTCAAACCCTCATTTTTTGCCATCTTATGCTTTTTTATTCACCGCAGTAATAATAATGATGCACAAAAGTCAGCGGTATATGAGACAAAAGAAAGTCTCTAAACAGACTCAACAATTAGCCCCAAGAATCCACAGAGTAGTGCATCGACCTGAGAGTCGAATGAGGCGTCCGCTTCAGTTATTCAAAGAAATGGGACGAGACTTGTTAGCATCACGAGAATTAGCTTGGCGGCTCATGATTCGAGATATTAGTGCTAAATACCGTCAGTCATTTTTAGGTATTTTCTGGGCAATTATACCTCCGATACTCATGGCAGTTGGCTTTACCCTTGCTCA
Source organism: Fischerella sp. PCC 9605 (assembly GCF_000517105.1). Lineage (GTDB taxonomy): Bacteria > Cyanobacteriota > Cyanobacteriia > Cyanobacteriales > Nostocaceae > PCC9605. The sequence continues at coordinate 1,414,756 of NZ_KI912149.1, forward strand.
AGGAGGTGGAGTTGTCAATATCGGTGCTACGGACTTGCCCTATCCTGCTTACGTCATGTTCAGCATGACGTTGTGGCAAACCTTTGTCGAAGCACTGAATGGGCCACCTCAAGCGGTAACAGCGGCCAAGATGATGCTCTCTAGAATTAAGTTCCCTAGAGAAGCGCTGATTATAGCCAAATTAGGTGAAGTTTTTTTCAATTTTGGCATCAAGTTAATTCTGATTGTGGGCTTGTTCATCTGGTATAAAATCCCAGTAACTTGGAGCGTGTTTTTAGCGCCAGTTGCATTAATTCATTTAGTATTGCTAGGAACTTTTTTTGGTTTGCTGTTAGCGCCACTAGGTGCTCTCTATCAAGATTTTTCAATGGGGCTAACCTTAATAACTGGATTTTGGCTATTTCTGACACCAGTAGTTTACCCAATTCCCAATAATGGAATATTTAGCACCATTGTCAACCTAAATCCCGTTACACCTTTGCTAGTAACAACGCGGGAATTAGCAACAACAGGTGTTATCTCCGATCCCCAAGGATTTTGGGTAGTCAGTCTAATTGCAATTGTGGGATTACTTTTAGCTTGGATTATCTATCGCCTAGCAATGCCTTATGTAGTTGAGAGAATGAGTTCTTAATCATGATTAACATCAACGAGCAAGAAATTTCAGCAAAGCCATACAAAAATGATCGTGAAATTGTTCTTTCAGTTAACGGGGTTTCTAAAAAGTTTTGTCGCAATTTAAAGCGATCGCTGCTCTATGGTATTCAGGATATTACTTCTGAGGTATTAGGACTTCGGGAAAAAAGTGATAAGTTACGACCCAAGGAATTTTGGGCACTAAATAATGTCAGTTTTCAATTACGCCGAGGAGAAGCACTTGGTTTAGTTGGTAAAAATGGTAGTGGAAAATCTACCCTACTGCGGATTATTGCAGGGTTGATTAAACCCGATACTGGTTTTGTAGAAGTTAATGGTCGGGTAGCACCTTTGATTGCTTTAGGTGCTGGATTTAATCCGATTTTGACTGGGCGAGAAAATATTTATGCCAATATGTCAATTTTAGGTTTGTCTAAGAAAGAAATTGATGAGCGATTTGATGAAGTTGTAGAGTTTGCAGAGATTGGAGATGCGATTGATGCACCAGTACAGAGTTATAGTTCTGGGATGGCTGCAAGGTTAGGATTTGCAAGCGCAATTCATACTGAACCAGATATTCTCCTTATTGATGAAGTGCTGTCAGTAGGTGATGCTAGGTTTAGAGCAAAGTGTTCGTATAAACTATCTAAGCTTCGCGAAAAAGGAACGTCTTTTATATTAGTTGCTCACAATTCATCCGCCATCCTTGCCATATGCGAATCTGCTGTTTACCTTTCTCAAGGCCAGGTGGTGACAAAAGGATTGGCAGATATAGTAGTCAAAAAATATGAGGAAGATCTATTTTTAAGAGGTGTTGATGTATCAGAAACTGGAATTCTATTTTTGCCAGAAAAAACAGAACAAGAGAGTTTAGGTGTAGATATTACCTATCTCTGTTTCAAAAATGAAGATGGGAAAGTCTTAGAAGCACCTCAAACTGGTAATCAAGTTTATTTCTGTGTAGGCTGCAAGGTTCGCCAAAACTTTAAAAATCTCGCTTTGGGTATTGAAATTAGAGATTTGGCTAGGGAAGGAGAGATGGTATTGCTAATAGAGAGTCAAGACGAAAGACAGTCTCTATATCTGAAGCAAGGTAATAATGAAATACAGGTTCAAATGCCATATTGTGGTTTACGTCCTAGTACTTATGATATGCGAATTTACATCAAAAAAACGGCTCCACACGCTAATCTTGATATCGTCAACTCTTTTAAAATTAGTGTAAAACAACCGGAAGAAAAAATTATTGTTATTAGCAATAACCTCTTTTACCAACCACTACTTTGGCATGTGGTTGATGACGTTCAATTACTAGGGACTAAGTGACAATTTCAATCTCTAAAATATTAGGTCTATTAACATTTTTATTAATTTGAGGTGAGTGACGAAGTTCAATTACTTTCAACCAAATAAATAAGGATTAACCTCATTTAGAACAGAAGATGTTTAATAATGCTTTGAAATTGATTTGCTCGGAGAAAAACTTATAAACAAAGGAACCCATGCAAATATCAGTTATTATTCCTGTATATAATGCGGAAAAATATGTTCGGCAAGCTGTAGAATCTGCATTATCTCAACCCGAAGTTGCAGAGGTCATTTTAATAGAAGATGCTTCTTCAGATAAATCTTTCAACGTATGCCAAGAATTAGCTAATGAATATCCTAGAGTTAAATTATTTCGTCATAAAGATCAAAAAAATCATGGTGCAAGTGCGAGTAGAAATTTAGGAATACAGAAAGCTAATTTTGATTATATAGCATTTTTGGATGCTGATGACTTTTACTTGCCAAGGCGTTTTAAACTAGCAAGCAAAAAATTAAATAAATGTTCTGAAATAGACGGAGTTTATGAAGCAGTTGGAATATATTTTCAAGATAAGGAAAGTCAGGAAAAATGGGCTTTCATTGGTCGTAGTAGCAGGAAACTAACCACTGTTAATATCATTATAGAACCCGATTTTTTATTTGAAACTTTACTGAAAAAACAAGAAGTTGGTTGGTTTCATGCTGATGGACTAGTGGTTCGGAAAACAATTTTTGAGCGAACAGGTTACTTCGATGAGAATCTTGAATTTAGTGAAGATATTGTCATGTGGCTAAAAATGGCTGCGGTGGGTAAATTGATCCCTGGAAGTTTAGACATACCAGTGGCCATGAGGAGAGTACATAGCCATAATCACGTGACAAGATTTCATAAAAAATTACTCTACTACAGTAATTTACCCCGATGGGAAACTTTGTTTATATGGGGCTATAAGAACAGGTTAGAGCCAATCAAATTAGCTTTGCTTTTTAGTCAGTATGCTGACAGTATTACAAATCAAACTTTAGAAACAAAAGCAAATTTACTACCCAGAAATTTATATAAATTATATAAAGCTATTACCATGATTACCTTAATAATTAAATATCCGAGAATAATTCAATCATTACGTCATCTTTGGGGTTTTAAAAAAATAATTTTTATGAATAAATCGATGAATTTATTACGCAGTTAATAGCAGTTAATAATTGATGCAAAATAGTCATGATTAAAATTATGAATGAATTACTTGAAGAACCACTGGTTAGTGCGATCGTACCAACTTATAATCGCGCAGATTTAATCAGCTACACTTTAGACAGTGCCATTAAGCAATCCTACAAAAATTTAGAGATTATTGTTATTGATGATGGCTCTGTAGATAATACCGAAGAAGTTGTAAAAGCGATTGGCGATCCCAGAATTCGTTATATTCGCCACCCAAGCAATCGTGGAGGCTCGGCTGCTCGCAATACTGGTATTGAAGGTGCTAGAGGAAAATATATTGCATTTCTAGATTCAGATGACCTCTGGGCACCTGAAAAGATAGAATTACAACTGGCTTTAATTCAGAAACATCCTCATCCTGATAAAGTAGTTTCCTATACTCAAAGGGTCGTTAGTTTTACAAGGATAACTAACTATACTCAACTTGCAATCAACAGCGAAAGCTTACAGGCAGTTCCAGAAAAGGGTAAAGGTGAAGCAGAAGCGATCGCGGAATATTTGTTTTGCAGTGATGGGGAAATTCAGACAAGCACTCTGATGATGCACCGATCGCTTGGCCTAGCGACTCGTTTTAATCCAGGCCTTAAAAAGCACCAAGACTGGGATTTTTGTTTCAGGCTTGAAGCTAATGGAGCAATTTTTACCTTCATCAAAAAACCTCTAGTAATTTGGAATGCCGATTCACGTAAAGATCGAGTATCACAAATATCTGATTACCGAATCTCAGAAAGCTGGATTCGTGAGTATCAGACCTCTATCTCCCATAGAGCAACCACAGGTTTTATGTTAAAACAGGTACTTCCTTTATTATTGAAAAGTGAAAAAAAATTATACGCTGAAAAAGTTATATTAGATGCGTTAAGGCATAGATTAATCTCTCTGGATAATTTTATAAAACTTACATTGTGGACTTGGGGTATTAGGAATATCCGAAAAAAATTAAAACTGTTATTAAAAAATAAATTGAAAGTAAGTTAATAAAATTACTAAAGTACGACTTGTATCTCAATTGTCAAATAGCTAAAGACATTTCCAAATTTTAACCCTTTTGAAATTTTGTTGTTATCTTGGTCGATAAATAAGATTTAAGTATAGCTAAAAAGTATTTAATTTATGAAAAAGATTGCTTTTGTTTCTACTAATAATACAACAGTCTGGGCTGGCAGCGAGGAACTATGGTCACAAACTGCTATCAAGATGGCTAATCAGGGTTTTACTATTAGTGTAAACGTTAAAGGTTGGCAAGAAAAACCAAAAAACATTCAAAAACTTGAACACTTAAATTGCCAAGTTTCTTATAGATGGTACGGGTATAATAGTAAACTTTTGGGAAGGATAGCTATTAAAGTATTTAAAAATAAATTATTCTCGGCATGGTTAAATAAAGTTGCTCCTGATTTAGTCGTAATTTCTCAAGGAGCTAATTATGAAGATCAAGGTTGGATGGATGCATGTTTGAGAATGAATATTCCCTATGCTGTTATTATTCATGCGGCAGGAGAAAATTTTTGGCCATCTGATGAAATAGTTGCAAAAATAGCAAAGCTTTATTTAAGTGCTGAAAAATGTTTCTTTGTATCTCAGAGAAATTTGGAACTGACAGTAAAGCAGTTAGCAGTAGAATTTCATAATGCCAAGGTTGTTAGAAATCCATACAATGTATCCTATGATGTGCCTCTATCATGGCCTAAAGATGAAAGTGTACTGAAATTAGCGTGTGTAGGTCGTTTAGCTCCAGATGCAAAAGGGCAAGATATACTTTTCGATGTTCTTCGCTCTGAAAAGTGGAAAAGTAGACCAGTTGAAGTTACTCTTTTTGGAAATGGTTATCAGCGCAATACTTTAAAACGATTAAAACATTTATGGAGATTAGATAATATAAAGTTTGGTGGTTTTGTAGATAATGTTGAAGCTATTTGGGCTGATCGTCATGCCCTAATTTTGCCTTCTAGATATGAAGGATTGCCATTGGCAATTGTAGAAGCAATGCTTTGTGGTAGGTTCTGCATTGTTACTGATGTTGCAGGAAATACAGAAGTAGTTAAGGATAATATCAATGGTTTTGTAGCAAAAGCGCCTATTGCTGAGTGTTTAGATGATGCAATGGAGAGAGCTTGGCAAAGAAGAGACTCATGGCACGAAATTGGTAAACAGGCATATGAGAGCGTAAGAAGAATTATTCCACCTGACCCTATAGATAGATTTGTAGAAGAAATCAAATTATTACTCAAGTAATTGTACTAGGACATGGATACAGCCATGGTTTTGGCATTAGGCGTTTTTGAGAAAGAGATAGCTAATCAGGGAGAAAGTTAGTAACTTTCCATCGTCTGGAAAACTAGATTTCTCAGTGAATTAAAAAATTTTTCCAGCACTCTGTTAAACCTAGGTGCTGTGTCTACTAAAAAACACTTAAAATAGACAAACACTAACCAGAATATGAACTTAATCAGCAGAATTCGATTTCCTCGTACACCCGAAACCTCTAGTTTATATCTAGTATGCAATGAAGGTGCATTTTTAAATTTATCTAAAGAACAAACAGAGGTTTACTTTAATAAGCATGGTGTTTTATCTCTAAACACTTATTTTAATTCCTTTTATGAGAGTTTTTACGCCAAATATACAGAACTTAAATCTTTATATTACTTGTTAAGCCTTGAAGGTGATTTTCAAATCTCTCTTTACAGAGAACATTCTGAAAAAGAAAGTAGAGAATTAATTTCTACCTCAAGATTTGAAAAATGTTTGCTCTCAGAACCTATTAAATTATTACTACCAAATACTTGGCGGAGTAAAGATGCAGGCAGAGCTTACCTGGAAATAAGCTGCTTGAGTAATCAAGGTTTATTTACAAGAGGATTTATTGCTACCGAACAACCTAAAATTCAGGAAGTCTTTTTAGGAATTATTAGCTGTACTTTTAGAAAAGAAGATTATATTAAAAATACAATAAGCACTATTTTAAAAGATGATTTTTTGCACAATATTAATTTTAAAATTTTTATTGTAGATAATGGTAAAACTCTTAAAGAATCTGATTTCGCCGACCCAAAAGTTCAACTAATTCCTAATAGAAATGTTGGTGGTTCTGGAGGTTTTACTAGGGGATTATTACAAGGGCTTGAGGAAGATAAATACACTCATTTCTTGTTTATGGATGATGATATAGAGTTAGACAGTGAAGCTATTTACAGGCTTTTTTCGTTATATGAGTATGCGAAGCAGGATTTTGCTGTAGCTGGTAGCATGCTGGATTCATACAAAAAACACATTTTGTATGAAGCAGGAGCAATATACAACAAATCCATCGACGATGAAGGAAACATCAAGCAGGATAAATTCACAGGCTATCCTCTAAAGCACAATCTTGATTTACAAACCACTACCACACTTAACTCACTTTTGTTAGAAGACAATATAGATTATGGGGGATTTTGGTTTTTTGCCTTCTCTAAAGAAATTGTCGAAAAGATAGGATTACCACTACCCTTGTTTATCAAAATAGATGACATGGAATTTGGTTTAAGAATCAACAAACATTTTGAGAACGGAATAGTGGCTTTTCCGTCTATAGCTGTGTGGCACGAACCTTTTTATGCTAAAAGACCTATTTGGGATTTTTACTATTACATTCGCAATCACTTAATAGCCAATTCCATTCATAGTTCATTGGAATATGTGAAAACAGTTAAAATTTTCACAAATTGTATACTCTATTATTTATTCATCTTTGATTACAACTCCGCACAAATGGTAGTCAAAGGTTTTGAAGATTATATGCAAGGCCCTAATTTCATTACAAGCAATACTCCAGAGATACTGCATGCCAAGATTTTTGAATCCAGTAGAAGTTATAAAAACCAAACTATACTGACTGATTCCGTTTCAAGTAGTGAAATTTCTCAAATTACAAGAGCCGATAAAGTTCAAAAATTGGTTAGTTTGTTAACGCTTAATGGTCATTTACTCCCGCAATTTCTAATTGCTGATGAGACTGCGGTCATTCGATTTAGTGTTAAAGAAAAAGAACGTGACACCCTTTGTAAAGGGTTAGCTAAAAAAAGAATTCTTTATGTCATAGAGGAAAATCCTAACTCTTATCAGTACGAATTAGATCAAAAAGCAGGTCTTAATATTTTATTAACCTGGTTTAACTCTGCAATTAGAAGTTATTTGAGATGGTCAAGTGTCAGCGCAGAGTGGAAAAAAGCATTCAAAGATTTAACCTCTATGCAATTTTGGCAAAAGTATCTTGAACCTCAAAAATAAGACAAAGTTTCAACATCCAAACTATGTCAAACAAGGAGAAGCAGCATGAAAGTAGATTGGCTAATTATAGGGGCTGGATATTCAGGCTGCGTGCTAGCTGAACGGATTGCTACTCAATTGGCACAACGAGTACTGATTGTAGAACGGCGAGACCACATCGGCGGCAATGCTTACGATTCCTACAACGAGCATGGCATCTTAGTACACAAGTATGGCCCTCATATCTTCCACACCAAGTCTAAAAAAGCTTGGGATTATCTCTCTCAATTTACTGAATGGAGACACTACTATCATCATGTGCTGGGAGTAGTAGAAGGCAAGAAAGTGCCTATTCCTTTTAATCTAAATTCCCTCTATGCTCTTTTTCCTCCACGCTATGCAGAGAAGCTGGAGAATTTGCTTCTAGAACATTTCGGTTTTGGAGTTAAAGTCCCTATTCTCAAGTTGCGTGAAAGCGCCAGCGGAGATTTAGATTTTTTAGCCAACTACATTTATGAGAATATTTTCCTCCACTACACAATGAAGCAGTGGGAGTTAAAACCCGAAGAATTGGATCGTGGAGTAACAGGACGTGTTCCGGTTTATATCAGTCGGGATAACCGTTATTTTCAGGATAGATATCAGGCTATGCCAAAGCACGGTTACACCGAGATGTTTCGCCGAATGCTTGCTCACCCCAACATCAAGGTACTCCTGAACGCAGATTACCGGGAAATTATCAATGAAATTAATTTTAACCGGATCATCTGTACCGCACCAATTGATACCTTCTTTGATTACATGTATGGCGAGTTGCCTTATCGTAGTCTGCGCTTTCAGTTTGACACTTTGGATCAAGAGCATTATCAAGAGGTTGGTACGGTCAACTACCCCAACGAATACGACATCACCCGCATTACTGAACAAAAATATTTGTCGGGGCAAACATTACCCAAAACGACTTTGGTGATGGAATATCCTCAAGCTTACGTACCAGGAAAAAACGACCCCTATTACCCCATCCCCCGTGAGGAGAACCGCGAACTGCTAGACCTTTACCTCAAAGAGGTAGAGAAACTGAATGGTACGGTAATATTTGTGGGACGGCTTGCTGAATATAAGTACTACGACATGGATCAGGCTATGGTTCGGGCGCTTGGTGTGTTCGAGAAAGAGATAGCTAATTCGATGTAGGAATAATAAATCTCTTACAAAAGTTAATTTCTGAAAGTAATGCCATAAGCCAATGAAATTTTTGGAGTGAATATGAGTTCTTCTCCACTTTATCTAGATCCAATAGTTATCCCCTTAGTTACAGGAGAAACAGTGCTAGATGTTGGGTGTGGTTTGGGACGATGGGGGAATTTAATTCAAGCTAATTATTGGGAAGCCGGATTAGAAAAACCTCCATTAGTTGATGGTATTGATGCGTTTCAAGGCAATGTAGAATTTTGTTCTCAACAGCAAGGTTATCGTCATGTTTGGCATCAGGTTATGCCATCATCTTTATCAGGTCAATGGGATACAGTTTTAGCGTGTGAAATAATTGAACACATTGAACAAGCAAAAGTTGAAGAGTTTTTAAATACTTTGGAAAGTGCTGCTAAAAAAAGAGTCATAATTTCAACGCCTAATTATCCTTGCTTTAGAGAAGGTTCAGATACTGTAGTCGGGTTTAATGATTTTGAAGCTCACTTGAGTTATGTACCGCGCAGTTATTTTCGCGATCGCGGATATAAAATCGTGGGTGCTGGTTTGCGGAAATGGACGAAGTATCCCGGTCTATTAATAGAAAAACTTATTGCTCCTTGGAAGCCTGGTTTTGAATCAATTTCAAGATTCATCCCAATTTTTGCAGACTCAATTGTTGCTTATAAAGATGTGTAATGGCAGATCAGTTGCCAATTGGTGGAGCAAGAGGTGCACGCCGTTTCCCACCACCACCGATACTTTTCGGACTATTATTATCAACTACGTGAAGTGCTTGGAATAGTTTCATAGAGTCTTCATAGAAATCGCCATTTGTACTAACGAAATCATATCCGTAAGCATCATGAAACTCTTCCACAACTCCTTTTTCCACTGCAAAATAATGAATGTCCCAGGCTGCGTCATCAACAACGTAAGCACCGTAATCTTGTAAGGCATGAAAAAGCTTTTTTCCAGGGCGTGTTTGCAACTTGAGACTCGCCTCAGTTACCTTGGGAGGAATTGCTAGTAGCGAACCTTGCACAAGAGCAGGGTTTTTACCATGATAGTGGTTGGCTGCATAGTTATCTGCATTGTCTGCCGGCCAGCGATGACCGGGAATCTTTTTAGAGTAGTAAAGGTATTTTTCTCCCCAAATCACAACTTTTAAGGCGTGACGAATAGGTTTGTTGCCAATCAATTCACCTTTGCGAATAGAGCCACCAATAGCAGAAAGACCAGAACCAAAATGCGATCCGCCTATTCCCTCTCCGTAAATATCAAGGTCATAATAATAATGGAAGCCATAGAGTGGGCTTCCAGGTTGACAACGAGCCAGTGGGGCGATTTGCACTAAGGTTTTACCATCTGGCAACAGAAAGGCGGAAGCATTGTTGGGTGTATAGTACGGCTTACTCGTAGCATCGGGAACAATTAAGTCGTCTGGAATCGGTAATGGTGCAATTCCCACAAGTTTAGTACCTTTACAGCGCCCCTCACCCCAAGCACCAGGCTCATATAATTTACGCAGCGGATCGCCTTTTTTGAGCTTGAAGAAGTATTCTTGATCTGCTGAAATAGTGCTTGCCTTACCAATTTTCGCTGGTACATAACGAGCTTTGGAACCGATGGGCATATTCCAAATAGACGTGGGTGAAAAGGGCCAAAGAAACTTGTCTCGCGTGGGAGTTTTGCTAGGAGTTGGGAGACTGCCAAGAAAAAGAGCAAGAATTACGCTAGAGATAAATATGAGTAGAGTCGGCAACCGCAAGCGGTTTATTACTAGTTGAAAAACTTTCATTAAATAGCCTCTATAAATCAACCGAATCGGAGGCTGTAATATTTCTCGTCCTAGTGTAGCTCACGAACGAAGACGATACCGAGTAGCTTGATATTTTTCAAAAGTTTGCAAATAGATACAAACTTGTAATTTTATAATTTTATCTACTAATAGGGTTTATAAGTATTTTTTAATACAACATTAACAAGTACAAGTCCTTTGATGTAGAGTCTGTATGATAGCAATATTATAATTTGGCTGGTCTCTGTATAATCACTAGCTGCGAGACTAAGATATACTGGATACCATAAGGTTTTTATATGGCTAAGATATATTCTTTTTCAAACTTAAGTTTAAGTATTTATACTTTTGTATATTAATATAAAATAAAAGATAAAGAGTAACTTTTAGTAAAGTTTGGCTAAATTCCGCAAAGCTACAGAGGAATAGTCGAACGGAATTTTGTTGAGCTGGAAGGATGCCGGATGCGGCTCTGGAAAGCAAATTTTTATTTTAAATGAAACGAGGTAAATAAGCGAGTGAGCTTGCAGACCCTTACACAAAATAATCGACGCTACGATCCAAAGGCGATCGCTCGTTACTACCGCTATCGTCCTTGGTTGGCTTGGGGGCGGGCGCTGAAAATTATTTGGTCTTTTGCCGTATTTATATTAAGCCTCAAGTGGGATGAGTGGCAAAATCAAGTAGAGCAAAACAAGTTGAAACGAGCTGCCGAACTGCGGCAATTGCTCACGCGCCTAGGGCCTACTTTTATTAAAGTTGGTCAAGCCCTATCAACGCGACCAGATTTGGTACGCAAAGATTTTTTGGATGAATTAGTAAAACTGCAAGACCAATTACCGCCGTTTGATAATGCGATCGCCTACCAAATTATCGAAACTGAACTAGGTCGCCCAGTCAAGGAAATATATAGTGAGTTGTCACCCACTCCCGTTGCTGCTGCTAGCTTAGGTCAAGTCTACCAGGGTCGTTTGCTAAGTGGTGAAGAAGTGGCGGTGAAAGTGCAACGACCCAACTTACGTCCAGTTATCACCCTTGACCTTTATTTAATGCGGTGGGCTGCGAGTTGGTTAAGCCCTTGGTTGCCTCTCAATCTTGGTCATGACCTAAGTTTGATAGTGGACGAGTTTGGTACTAAATTATTTGAAGAAATAGATTATCTTAACGAAGGTCGCAACGCTGAAAAATTTGCAACCAACTTCCGCAACGACCCCCATGTTAAAGTCCCAGCTATTTACTGGCGTTATACCTCAACCCGGGTTTTAACCCTAGAGTGGCTGAATGGATATAAGCTTACCGATACTAAAAGAATCAAGGAAGCAGGTTTAGACCCGGAAGCTATCATCGAAATCGGCGTTACCTCCGGTTTGCAACAGTTATTAGAACATGGTTTCTTTCATGCTGATCCCCACCCCGGTAATTTGTTTGCTATGCCGGATGGTCGAATGGGTTACATTGATTTCGGCATGATGGATCAGTTGGATGAAACTACTAAAGAAACCCTGGTTGATGCAATAGTGCATCTGGTCAACAAAGACTACAGCGACTTAGCCGAAGATTATGTGAAGCTGGGTTTCTTGACATCAGACACAGATATTTGCCCGATTGTACCAGCATTAGAAAGGCTGTTGGGTGATGCCATTAGCAGGAACGTGGGAGATTTTAATTTCAAAACCATTACAGATCAATTCTCGGAGCTGATGTATGAGTATCCATTCCGAGTTCCTGCCAAATTTGCTTTAATTATTCGGTCTTTGGTGACACAGGAAGGTATCGCCCTCAGCCTCAACCCCAACTTCAAAATTGTGGAAGTGGCCTATCCCTATGTAGCAAGGCGTCTGTTGACAGGCGAATCTCCGCAATTGCGCCGACGCTTGTTAAATGTGTTGTTCAAAGATGGCAAATTCCAGTGGCAGCGGTTAGAGAATTTGATAGCGATCGCGCGCACGGATGAAAGCTTTGATGTCTTGCCTACAGCTAAATTAGGATTGCAATATTTACTGTCTGATGAAGGCAAGTATCTGCGTCGACAATTGGTATTAGCCCTCACCGAAGATGACCGTTTGCATACCGAAGAAGTCCAACGTTTGTGGAACTTAGTTAAAGATGATTTACAACCAAATCGCTTGTTAAATGTAGCGATTGGAGTTTTAACAGATTTATCTAAAGAGGGGGTTGCGGCAATATTACCCTCAGTTACAGCTTTGACAACTTTTGGTAGTCAGCAGTAACAAAGTTCAAAAAGTAAGAAGTAAAACGGTAAAATTTTTCTATTGCCTTTTACCTCTTACTTTTTAATATAATCAGGAGTTTTCATGTACTACTACCCTCTACAACCGCCTTATTTACTACTAGTTTTTGGGTTATTTGCTGCTATCACCTCTGGTCTAGCCTTGTCTGGAACGCTAAGAATAATTGTGAGTAAATGGCAAAGTGATGGTGCAGAAAATTCCGGTTCTAAATTGTCTATTAAACAGTTAATCGTGCCATTTCTAGGAATAACTGGTGGTGTAGCACTCTTTCTTTGTTCAGGGTTTGAGATATTTGGTTTTCCACCCTTGCTTGCCTATGCAGTTGGTGTGCCAGTCACTCTTCTGACTTGCTTACTAGTTTGGTTACAACTGGGAAGTATGATGGCTTTTGTAGAACGGCAAGGAATGCAATCTCTTGATTTAGATTCTATGAGGTAGAAAAAGCTCGATTTAACTATCAGATCCCCCCTAGCCCTCCTTTTTAAGGGGGGAATAATTTTCTCTAAGTACAGCTTTGCATAAAATCTTAGCTTTTTTAAACGCAGAGGAGCGCAGAGTCAGCGCGGAGGTACGCAGAGTTTTTCTGAGTTTTTTTCGCTACGAATTTATGAAATTTTGTAATAAGTCCTCCTTAAAAATGGGGATTTAGGGGAATAGAAAATAGCTTGGAAGTTGAATAAATAACTTTTCAGACAACCTCTAAAATAAGCAGTTAAGTAGCGATAAAGTAGTATAGAGGTTATTTCGAGATTTTCTCTTTAAAAGTACGATATTTATGCATAAATCTCTTAGCTTTGTGGCTCAAAAAACTGCTGGTAGACCTTTGCAAACGTGTCAGAGGGCTAGGAAGATTAAAGGTTTTTGGTCTAGATTCTGGTGAAAGCAAATACCGATAGTATAGAAACACATCCCTGTAGGGAATATCAACATCTTCCCCAGCACACAGACGTGTAAATTGTGATGAACCGATGCTCATGTAATGCAGGTATGTCAGTTGCCGACCTTGATCGTACAGAATGTTATCTACTACATCAAATTTAGAAGACCAGTGATTACCAGTTACCTGGTCTACATCATGATAAGCAAAGTTATAATAGCTAACTCCACTACGCAAAACCATGTAGTTAAATAAAGATTGATCGGGGCCTCCTAATGCCATAACATCAGCTTCACCAGACTTTAATTTTTCTAGTAAATCGGCTAACATTGTCTCAGTAAAAATTTGCTTTTTAGCTGCAAACCAACCAGCACAGAATATTTGATAAGATAATTGTTCTTGAGTGAAAACTTTTCTCAGAAGTTCTGGTGAACCATCAAAAATGTATTTCAAATTAGAACGATATTGAAAATCATTTGCTACCCAATCATAGTTATCTAATTTTTGATACACATAGTCTAAAGAACCCATTAATAGGGTATCTGCATCAAAATAAATAAATTTATCAAAGGGCCCATTCAGACCACAAAGTTTTCGGTGCATGGCTAAACGATAGGTTCCCGTAACACCCCATTCTCGCCAAACTCTTTGTGTTCTGGGATGAGTTTTCCATGCTTGAGTGACAAAGTTTTCCCAGTAAGCGATCGCACTTTCATTTTCAAACAATGTGACATTCTTTCTAGATGTAATTTCCGCACGTACCTTATCTAAACGGCGATCGTAGGGAATTACGCAAACAGGAATTTCTCTACCAGCATTGGCTTCTATGCTATTGAGTAAGGCAACCAATTGGTCATAAACGACATCATTGGCTAAAGTATAAATGCCATTTGTCATTGCAAACCTCTAAAGGAAATTAACGGCGAAATAGTTTTTGCAGTAAGGGAACTCTACCTTCGTGGAGATAACGATAGTGTTCCCACAATTTCCAATAAGGACAACCAGGTTTAATAGCTGTACCAGCCCAATGCAGATATTTCAGCCTCTGAGTGCGATCGTAGAGAACATAGTCTTTCTCTTGAAAATGGCGAGAACCAGCCCAACTACCGGGTTCTCCCCCTGGAAGTCTGACGAGGTTACAACGTTTGTCAATGTGTTTGAGAACTAAATAGTTAAGAATAGGCTGATCTGTTACCCCACAAGAAAAGTCAAAATATTCCTTGTGCGTTGCACATTCCTGCAACGTTTCTTCCATTACTTGCTCTGTAATTATGCCTTTTTTGGAAGCCCAAAAGCCACTATTGAAAACATCCTGAAGTTGTTCTTCTGTAAAAATTTGTTTTTCTTTGACAAGTGGAGAAAAGATATTCCGCAATCCCTCACTTTTGTGGTGATAATCGCAACAGAAAAAATCAACTTCCAATAGCCTGTTTAAATTCTCAGCAATTTTTTCAAAAACAATAATATCCGTATCTACATAAATGAATTCATCTAGCGGCCCAAACCATACTGCCAGTTTTCGCATCTTGTTAGGTAGAGATAAGAAATCTCTAGGAAAAATTTCTCCGATGCGTTTGGTGAAACTATTAACAAAGTCTAGGTCAGGAAAAATTTGTACATTGTGTAAATCGCCTAAAATATCTGCTACTTTGTGATAATCATCATTAAATGGGATGAGAACAACGGTCACTTGTTGATCGTAAAGGCGAATGCTGTTGAGTAGTGCGATCGCATTATCCAAAACGCGGTCATTGGCAACTATATAAATTCCCCGCTGCATAATTTATCCTTTAGTAATTAATTTTAATTTTCGCAAAGCCCTATTTAGTAAACTAGGATTTGGAGACTGATAATTTTCTGGAGGAATGCTAAATACTGGACGCTTTTCAGGTTCATGAAGGTAACGATAGTAGAGAAACAAATCTCGATAGGGAAAATCTATGTTTTCACCAGAACAAACCGCGTGCATCATTTTAGGCTGAACACCGATGTAATGCAGGTAAGTTAGGCGGTTTCCTTTGTCATATAAAATATGATTTCGTTCTTCAAAGTGTTTTGAAGTTGCAGAACATCCAGTTTTTTGATTTTCTGGTAATTGCACAGCAAAGTTATAACTAGAAAGACCAGATCGCATCACCATGTAATTCAGCAGTGGTTGTTCACCAGCACCTGCGTATAAAATTTCTGCCTCACCGCTTCGCAGTTGGGATAACAACCACTCTCTTTGTTCTGCCTTAAACGTTCCCCGTTTTGAAGCATAAAAACCTGAGCAAAAAATTTCAGTATCAATGCGGCTTTGCTCAAAAACTTCTAGTAATTTAGGAGATTGGGTGTTATAAACTTTGCTAACATCTGTAAATTGGAAATCATAAACTACCCAATCATAATATTCTAGTTTTTCAAACACTGTTGCCAGTGAATTCATCACTAGAGTATCGCCATCTAAGTAAATAAATTTATCGAAGGGGCCATCAAAAGCACAAAAACGACGATGAGCACCATAAAGACGAAATTTGCTGCGGTTTAAACGTTCGGGCGCTGCTGCTAGCATGAACTGATCCCAGCGCTCAATCGAGTCTTTATCGTCGTAGATAAATACATTAGGTCGTTTGGCAACTTCTGCTGCTAGCCTGTTTATCTGTTCGTCAAAAGGATAAATACAGACAGATATTTCTCGCCCTAAAATAGCATCAATACTATTGAGTAAAGCAACGATTTGGTCGTAAACATAGTCATTGCCTAATGTACAAATTCCATTCATAAATTTATGCGTGTTTATCAACAAATTCTGATAACCAATTTAAAAGATTTAGTTTGTGTAAAATAATTTGGCGTGCTTCTTTGATTGCATCCTTGGCTGCATACCAAGCATCAGGAGTAGCTGTTACTTCTCGGATATAGGCAACACCTTTTTCATCCAAACTAGGTAATCGCAGAAAACTGCCTGGTGGCAATAATTTTTCAGCCGCAGGACCACCATAGTAAATTGGCAGACACCATGCTAAGAGAGCATCCCATAATTTTTCGCTGACATACCAATTATTGTCACTGTAGTTTTCAATTGCCAGATTGTAATAGTAAGGAGCCATGCCATACCATTTGTTGACTAATTCTCCTGATGTTGTTGCCCATGCAGGTAAATTGCGTCCGTATAAATCGAATATAATTTCACTTGTTTGTAAGGATTGCAAAAACTCTAAACGCTGACGATGGTTAGCTGTGCGGTTAATACCAGAGGTAATCCAACTGCAAGGAGAAACTTTTTCCGGCGGTGGCATTTCATTTAATTCCCGAAACGAGTTGCCGTGATACCAAATTGCAGGCATGTAGCCGGGAGTGAGAGCAAAATCATCGGGCCCTGAGACATAGCCACAAAATTTTTGTGCCTGTTGATAATTATATTTAGTAATGTCTAAAACTTCCTCTAAAGGAGGTTCGCGGAGCAAATAAATAATCCGTTCTTTGTTTACACCTCGCAGTAGATTTTCGATGTTCACTTCCGGTGTTTGCTGTTGTTTACGAATGCGTTTCCACCAGGATTTCTGTTGAGGAGGTTGGTAAAAATCAAACTGATACATCAGCAGAAAATCTGGTTTTGGTGCGGGTGCTTGCATTTGCATATTGCCCCAAATACCAAATGGATGAGGAGTTTGTTGCCACAGCCAATCGATTCTTTTTTCTAGACCTCGATAGCTGCTAATCATGCCAATAGTTGCTGTTACCATTTTCTTATACTGGATAATTTGAATTAACTAAAAACTTGATTTTGTCTTCAAATACCTCTACCGTATCCAGTAGATAGATAGCAGAATGATAGGCTTGCTTAATTAATTCATTTTGTTCTTGAGGCTTGTCTATCAAATTATCGGCGAGAGAACGGAGAGAAGCCAACATAGAATTAAGACGTGTTCGCAACTGCTCGGAAATTTGTTGAAAAGTTACTTTTTCATTGGTGAGATTGTCATTAGAGTTTGTAAATGATGTTGAGGAAAAGCGCTGTTGCAGTTTAACAATATCTTCCAAAACATCAATAATGTTAAAAATCTTAAACGCTGATTTGTAGGATTCTTCTATAAGTTCCTGCCGTTCTTGAGAATTGTCTACCATATCATCAAGTACTAAGCACAGGAAACCAATCATAGAGTTTAGCCGGGTGCGAAGTTCGTGCGAAATGCGAATTAAGCTTTGATGGTGGGTAGAAGTTTCTGCGCGATCACTAAATTGCATCGCATACAAACGGGTGTAGAAACCGCCTTTTCGTAAAAGTTCTTCATGGGTTCCTATTTCTACCACACGTCCTTGATCTAATACAGCAATTTGATCGGCTTTTTGGACGGTAGACAGGCGGTGAGCAATTACTAAGGTTGTGCGATCGCGACTGAGATCGTCTATTGCAGCTTGTACTAGGCGTTCAGAAACCGTATCTAAAGCACTGGTGGCTTCATCAAGGATCAGAATTTCCGGATCTTGTAGTAATGCACGGGCGATCGCTAATCTTTGTCTTTGTCCTCCAGATAGCATGACACCGCGATCGCCAATCAAGGTATCAAAACCTTGTGGTAATTTGCTGATAAACTCGTAAGCATTCCCTCGCTTTGCTGCTGCAATAATTTCCTCTTCATTAGCATCAGGTTTGCCATAGGCAATATTATTTCGCACTGAATCATTGAAGAGAAAAGTATCTTGACTGACAATTCCCATCGCTTTTCGCAGCGATTTTAAATCGAATTCACGGAGATCTTTGCCATCGATGGTAATGCAGCCTGAGATCGGATCGTAAAACCTTGGTAATAAGTCTGCCAATGTAGATTTACCCGCACCAGAACCACCAACTAAAGCTAAAGTAGTACCGCGCGGTAAGTAAACATCCACATCTTTTAGCACCAATTTATCATTACTAGGATAGGCAAAAGATATATTATCAAAATGCACTCCTTTCTCTAATTTGGTATAGGAAAGCTTACCTTGATTCATGAACGGCTTATGATCGCGCCGTAAAAATTCAGCCACAATATCTACACTGGCTGCGGTATTAGCAAAACTACTCCGAAGAGAATTTAACTGAGAAATAAATGGTAGTAGTCGCAGTAATATTAATAAATATGTCAGAAGAACCGCTGATAAAGAAGCGATTTGGTCAGCAAAAAATGTTCGTGCAAAAAAGACAATTAGCATTAAGGCTGTGATGCCGGCTACTTCACTGGTAGGGCCAATTGCTTCAGAATGAACTTGAGATTGAAAATCTGCTTTTTCTCGGTCAATAATTAGCTTTTTAATTTTGTGATATTCTCTGTCTTCATTACCAGTTGCTTTCACTAAGCGAATTCCACTCAGTGTTTCTAGCACAGAAACAGAGTATGATGTAGAAATATCTGATAATTGCTTGCCAAAATTTCTAGCTTTGGAAATGGCATATTGATTTATTAAAGTCACCAAAGACAGCAACATTGTCGTCACAATTGTTAGCTGCCAAGAAATTGATAACAACAAGCCAACAAAAACTAAAATCGTAATTCCCAAAATTACTAATTTGACTGCACTACCAATAGCACTAGCAGCACGAGCAGTTTCGCCACCAAGACGATTAATTAAATCGCCAACTTTCATTTTGGCATAGTAGTCTAAGTCAATTTCTAATAATAACTTTATTCCGGCTTCGCGGATATCAGACGTAAGCCTGCGCGTTAAAACACTTGATGTCAACGTGCTAGAGTAGCTCGCTAAATTTTTGCATAAAATTACAAATATAATTGCTCCTGACATTACCCAAAGGCGATAATTCTCTGGCAGATTATCAAACGGAAACAAAATCGCTTTTAGAACCGGAGGAGCACCAGTTAAATCTACCTGTTGTCCGACAATTTTTAAAATGACTGGCACGATGAGAGCCGTACCCACCCCATTAAATAATGCTCCAGAAAAGCCCAGTATTATTGTCAGGATAATCCAGCCTGGATAGGGTTTAGCAAATCTTACTAGTAGTGGTATTAATTTATTGGTAAACATTGGTGATTTAGATCACAAATTACTTAGTGATAACATAGTTCGTTAATTAGTTTATGAATCCGTAAATCTTCCACAGCAAATAAATCATATTCTGAGTATGCTCAGTGAAAACACAGATACAAATATCTATTAGTGAAATCCATTTAACCCAAATTTACAATCGCCTACCCTTAAAGTCACAACCGCGTAATTACCGACTTTAGAGTAAATGCCATTGCTTCTAGGCTATATTTTTCTACACATCTTTCTCTCGCTTTCTTGCCGCGCTCGTTTGCTGCATCTAAATTCTCAAATATCAGTCGAATCTGTTCTGCAAGTTGTGCAGGAGAACTAGGGTCAGCTAAATAACCTGTGTCACCTAAAATTTCTGGAATATCTCCTACTCTTGTTGCTAAAATAGGCTTGGCCATTGCCATGCCATCCGTTAGCTTAATGGGAAATTGTGCCCGCGCTACAGGCGTATCCCGCTGTGGAACAACCACCACATCAGCAGCAGCCACAACTTCTGGCATCTTTTCTACTGGCATCTGGGGTAGTTTAATAATCCAACGTCCCCAACGCTCAATTAGCTGCTCATCGTAATCATCATAGGGATTACCACCTACGATCGCTAGCCTGAAATCAGGTTCATTGAGTTGGTCAAGTGCGGTTAACACATCCTCGATACCCTTATGTGGTCGCGGTGCGCCAGGAAACATCAGGAGGCGATATTCTGCTAGTCCGTAACGTTGTCGGCTGACTTGGAAATCGTATTTTTGGGGATCGAATAAGTCGGTATCTTTACCATTGGGTATATAAGTGCCGCCAAAGCGATTGAGCAAAAATTGAGTATCTGCGGTAATGGCATCAGCGCGATGCGTCGATGCATCCATCCACTTTAAATACAAAGGATGGTCTGGATTTCTCAAAGCACCATTTTTTTTGAGAATGTCTCTACCTAGCTGTTTCCAGCTAGGACGGTATTGCCACTCATCACCTCCATGCCAACTCAACTCCCAATCATCAATATCCAAAATCACTGGTTGACGGTGAGAAATTTTGTTAAATAAAGCGACACCATAGCTGGTAAGTTTTGGTTTGATGGCACAGACAATATCCCCATCAATTTTTGTCAACAGTTGCTTCACTGAAGCAAAAAATTCTGGATAGTTGCAGCCTGGTAAACAGTAAATTGGTAAGTCTGGTGGTGGTTCGGGATAAATACTTTTGCCAAATAAAAACCCCAAAATCTCGACTTCAAAATTTAATTTTTTAAATACTTGACCCAGCAAATATGCTCGATCTACACCACCTTTAGAGAAATTGGGCGTTAAAATAGAAACTTTTGACTTATTTTTTTGCCGATTCATAATAGAAATTAGGCGTCAATCTATCAAATTGTTTTTAGGGAGTTGCGAGAATTTCTTTGTAAAGCATTGCCATCTCTGAAGCGACAACGCTCATGGTACGTACTAGCCCAATACCTTGACGCAGTCTAGCGAGTAAATTCCTATCCTTAGCAAGAGTGGCGATCGCTTCTGTCCATGCTTTAATATCTTTGGCTGGAACTAACCAACCATCGACCCCGTGACGAACTAATTCCGCAATTCCTCCTAAATTTGCACCTAATACCGGAGTGCCAACAGCTTGGGCTTCTAGAACTACCAGAGGCCCTGTTTCTAGCCATTGGGACGGTACAGCCAGTAAATCAAAATTCGCCAATGCCTCAGAGATTGCTTGACGTGACAGTGGTTCAGCAATGCGAATCCGACTGTCACAAGCAGCAAGTGCTAAAACTTTTTCTCGATTCGCTTCACCGTATTTATCTGCATGAGTAGCATGAAGAATTAATTCCACAGGTACATCCGCAGGCAAAAGGTGTACTGCTTCTGCGATTATTTGCACTCCTTTGGTTTCTTGCCAGCGACCCAAAAAGCCAATTTTTAAAGCACCGTTTTCTGCTTTGGTTGGTGTTATTTGTTGGGTAAAATTGTTTGCAACACCCTGTCGGCAAAGAATCAGTTTTTCTTCAGGCACACCATTCAAACGGAAAGCATCATACTGCCAATTGCTGGGAACAACAATGCGATCGGCTAGTTTTGCTAGCTGCCTTAGCTGATGCTGATGTTCAGTCACCAAAGGAGGAATGCCAAAAGTTCTACCTAGTAGGCGGAGTTTAACACTCTTAGAGCCACGCAATTTTGTTTCTGCGGCTACGCCGACAGGGAGAGGAACTTGACTCAGTGTTTTGATTGCCCAAGAAGGTACTCGTTCTGGAATGCCCAAACACCGACTGCAAAGGGTAGCATCAATTAGCCCATTGCAAGGTTCTTGAGCATATCGCATCATTGTACCGCGCAGACATAGAGGCTCGGGCATATGCACGGTGACTACAGTTGCCATACCTAGCTTGCGGGCAACAGCTAGGTGATGCAAGCCGCAGTCAAATCGCCAAGAGTGCTGATGGTATACATCTGCTTTATGGTTTTTTAACCAATTGGCAAAAGTTTCAAACCCTCCGTGAGGTAATTGTTTGTGTTGCTGTATCTTGTTAGGGTTAGGGAAGACAGGATAGCGATAGACTAAAGTACCGTTATATTCGTAAAAGTCTTCCTCTGTGCCTTGTCGGGGGGCAGCAACTATACTTTCTACTCCATGTGCTTGCAAGCCATGTAATAGGGAATCTATGTATACTTCTACACCACCTGATCTATCTGGAAAATACCAGGTAGTTGTATGAATTAACTTCATTTATTAGCCCGCACAAGAAACGATTCGGAAACCTAGATACCTCAGTTACAGCTATAAGCAGCCATTCTAAAAAACAGGGCAAATCTAATAAAAGCGCTGACGGTGTTGTCAGGTAGATGTAGTCTTAGTTGCTCATGTTGGGTTGGGAAAGGCACATATCAAAATGGCATTCCATACTAGCTAACTAACTGCCAGTGTATTTAAGAATTAACTATGTTTACTTGAATACACACAGAAAATAATTTAACACTATAATTTTTATGGTTGCTATCGCATTTTCACTGAATATTCAAATTGATTGGATTTTTGAAGATAATAATTGAGTGAATTTACCAGTGAGGATAAAAATATTTTATGTTACACCGATTTTAGCCATTTTTTATGGCAAAAAGCACATCTGTATAAAAATCAGAGAGAGAATTATCAAAACAAGGGCTAGGAATAATTTATCAGTTAATTATGTCACTTTCAAAAATATAAAATATACCCAACCTCTTTCCTTGGTGGGAGATTAAGTTAGGGGTAAAATCTTACGTTTAATTTTGTTGACCTATTTATCAGTTATCAGATTCCTAAAAAATAGGTTTGAGCAAGATGATTTTCATCAGAGCAATCAAAGAATAATTTGATTTATTGAAATCACCTAACTTTAGTTATGTTTATTGTCTGATAACTGGTAACTGAGTGCTGACAATTTCAAAAATATTACCAGTCGATTAATTGTAGTCGTCCAGTTTGGATATAGTCTAATATCCGATTAATTTGACGACGTTCTGCATCGTTTAAATAACCATTAGGATGTATATGAGACGTAAGTAATTTATGGTCTTGACGGCTCATTTTCCCTGATTTGAGAATTCGCTCTACTATTTCCTTTACAGCGGATTCTAACTGATTGTCCACGCTTTTGTATATGGAAGTTTTATAGCTCATATTTCTCCTGGTAGATGCAAAACTTTATGCCAATATCTGCTCTACTTCTGATGTACAAAAGGAAGCTGTAAAGGAAATGTTAAGAATATTTGATTTAACAGCTTAGAGCAAATCTTGATTATTTTTTTGACCGAAACTTTTTGGTATCTTTACAGCACCAAAGAACAAAATAAATCTAACTTTCTATATACTCTTACTCCCAGAGAAAATTTACTGATAAATCAATATTATTGGTATGAATTGTGAGAGTATTTAAGTAATTACACTGTTGTATTTGCTTGTTTTTTATGAATTTTTACAGCTACAATCAGAAAAATATAAATAAATGAATATCAAACATCAACTTGTGAGGGAGGTTGTTGTAATGCAGGTAATCCGTCTGGAGGCACTTTCAGACAATTACGTTTTTCTGTTACACGATCGCCAACAAAATATCGCCGCCGTTGTCGATCCAGCAGAGGCAGAACCAGTTTTAATAAAACTTCATGAATTACAAGCAGAACTCGTAGCGATTTTTAACACACACCATCATTTGGATCACGTCGGTGGTAACAAAGAATTGATACGAAGATTTCCCCAAGTAAAAGTTTATGGTGGAGCCGAGGATCGGGGAAGAATTCCAGGACAACAGGTGTTTTTGCAACAAGGCGATCGCGTACAATTTGCAGACAGAGTTGGAGAAGTTATCTTCGTACCCGGACATACTCGTGCTCACATTGCTTATTACTTCCCTCCCAACAACCCAGAAGAGACAGGGGAATTGTTCTGCGGTGATACCCTCTTTGCTGGTGGATGCGGTCGCTTATTTGAAGGCACGCCCACGCAGATGGTAGACTCCCTGAGTAAGCTGCGTTCTCTACCAGATAATACGCGGGTCTGGTGCGCTCATGAATACACTTTAAAAAATTTGCAATTTGCTCTAACCGTAGATAGTGATAACCCCGATTTGCAAACTCGTTATGATGAAGTGAAAATGTGTCGCAGCCGGGGAAAAGCAACCGTTCCCTCTCTTTTAGGAGTCGAGAAACGCACAAATCCCTTTTTACGTTGGGAGCAGCCAGCATTACAATCAGCAGTAAACAGCCGCGATCCAGTGCAAACCTTTGCGCGTCTGCGGGGAATGAAGGATAGATTTTAGTCAAGAGTCAAGAGTCCAGAGTCCATAGTTAAGAGTTTTTTACTGATGACTAATGACTATTGACTATTGACTAAGGACTTTTCGTAAAAAGTGTTGCGATCGCACCCTGCATTTCGCTAGGATCTGTAGGCTTATTGGCTATAAGCAAAGCTCCTGGGGATAAAGCTACACTCTTGTGAACTATCTTGCTGAAACCCCAAGATATTGAGATTTTACAAGCAACAGAGAAAAAAGAAGAACAATGGCGAAACGCATACAGTTAGTTTTAACTCAGGATGTCAGCAAGCTGGGAAAATCCGGCGACTTAGTAGAAGTAGCTCCCGGCTATGCTCGTAATTATCTAATTCCCAAGAGTATGGCAACCTTTGCTACTCCTGGTATTCTTAAGCAAGTGGAACGCCGCCGAGAGTTAGAACGCCAGCGGCAATTAGAACTCAAGCAACAAGCACAAGAGCAAAAAGCAGCATTGGAAAAAGCTGGTAGCTTCAGCATTGCTAAGCAGGTTGGTGAAAAAGAAGCTATTTTTGGTACAGTCACTACCCAAGATGTAGCCGATGCTATTCAACAAACCACAGGTTTAGAAGTCGATCGCCGTGGCATTACCATACCCGATATTAGTAGGCTGGGTACATACGAAGCTGAAATTAAGCTGCACTCTGAAGTAACCGCAAAAGTAAACATTGAAGTTGTAGCCAGCTAAAAATCAACCTTGCTCTCATATGGAACACAGACACATCAAACACATCTGTGTTTATCTGTGTCCATTTGTGCTCGAATTCTTCTAAATATAATTTGTAGTGTGTAGAGACGTTGCATTGCAACGTCTCTTGTTTAATTTAATAATAGTAATTTTGAACTATAAGAGAATATGGCTACATAAAAATCCAAAATCTAAAATCTAAAATCTTATATGTCTGAAGAACTAAATTTTCAAGGATTAGGCAGCGATCGCCTACCTCCCCAAAACATCGAAGCAGAAGAAGCGATACTAGGGGGAATTTTGCTCGATCCGGAAGCTATAAGCAGAGTTAGCGATCGCTTAGTTCCAGAAGCTTTTTACATTAGCGCTCATAAAGATATCTATCAAGCCGCTGTAGTACTTCACAGTCAAGGTAAACCCACAGACTTGCTTTCGGTCGCAAATTGGCTGACTGACCACGATTTACTAGCTCGTGTTGGTGGTAGAAATAAATTAGCTTCCCTTGTAGACCGGACAGTATCAGCAGTCAATATTGACGCTTTAGCATCGCTGGTAATGGAAAAATACCTGCGGCGTCAATTAATCAAAGCTGGCAATGAAATTGTTCAGTTGGGTTATCAAACAGAAGCCGAGTTACCACAAGTACTCGATCAAGCAGAACAAAAAGTTTTTGCTATTACACAAGAACGTCCCCAATCAGGACTAGTTCATATTTCCGACAGCTTGGTTAATGCATTTGAAGAAATAGAAACTCGCCATCAAGGTGTAGCATTACCAGGTATTCCTTGTGGTTTTTACGATTTAGATGCTATGACCAGCGGCTTTCAGCCTTCTGATTTAATCATTGTCGCTGGCAGACCATCAATGGGGAAAACCGCGTTTTGTCTTAATCTTGCTTACAACGTTGCTGCTTTATATAAATTACCAGTTGCTATTTTCAGTTTGGAAATGTCCAAAGAGCAGCTGGTGCAGCGATTAATAGCTAGCGAAGCAGAAATTGAATCTGGTTATCTGCGGAGTGGACGCATCAGTCAAACTCAGTGGGAACCTTTAAGCCGCGCGATTGGCTTACTTTCAGAGATGCCAATTTTTATTGACGATACGCCGAATATTACAGTAACAGAAATGCGTTCTCAGGCGCGGCGTTTGCAAGCCGAAGTTGGTACAGGACTGGGACTAATTGTTATAGATTACTTGCAATTGATGGAAGGAGCGGGTGATAACCGCGTGCAAGAATTATCTAGAATTACCCGTAGTATTAAGGGATTAGCTCGTGAATTATCTGTGCCAGTGATTGCTCTATCTCAGTTGAGTCGAGGTGTAGAAGCACGTACAAACAAGCGTCCGATGTTATCTGATTTGAGAGAGTCTGGTTGTTTAACTGGTGATACTCTGGTGACATTAGCAGATAGCGGTTTACAAGTAACCATTCGAGAATTAGTTGGACAATCCGGTTTTGCCGTTTGGGCTTTGAATCAAGCGACAATGCAGTTAGAAAAGGCAATTGTTAGCCATGCTTTTTCAACAGGTATCAAGCCTGTGTTTACCTTAACAACTCGATTGGGACGAAAAATTCGTGCCACAGCTAATCACAAATTCCTCACAATTCATGGCTGGCGTAGACTAGATGAACTAAGTCCTAGACAACATATATGTTTACCAAGGCATCTACATAGCCTTGGTAAACAAAGCATGACTTATGCTGAAAAGGTTGGAGCAGTAGGAGAATACAAGCTAGGTTCACTCCAACAAATTTTTGAACACCTGGAAAACTGCATTCACAACACCAATAGAGATATAATCCCCAAAGATGTTTGGAAAACCCACGTTGTACCTGCAATGCAAGCTGTTGAATTGACAACAAGGGCATTACATTCCAAGATTGGCACATCCTATTGTGGCTCTGCGCTTTACAAAACAAATTTGAGTAGAGAAAGAGTTTTAAAAATTGCAGAGGTTGTTCAATCAAATGAGCTGCTTGCTCTTGGCAAGAGTGATGTTTATTGGGATGAAATAGTTTCAATTGAATCTTGCGGCGAGGAAGAAGTGTTTGACCTGACTGTTCCTGGCTTGCATAATTTTATTGCCAATAACATTGTTGTTCACAATTCTATTGAACAAGATGCGGATTTAGTAATCATGCTTTACCGCGACGAATATTACAACCATGACACACCCGATCGAGGTATTGCAGAAGTCAATATCGCTAAACATAGAAATGGCCCAACTGGCACTGTCAAACTTTTATTTGACCCGCAATTTACGAAGTTTAAAAATTTAGCTAGACCAAATTATTAAAAATTAGATAGTAGATAGTAGATAGTAGATAGTAGATAGTAGATAGTAGATAGTAGATAGTAGATAGTAGATAGTAGATAGTAGGTAATAGTTATCTGTTAATTTTTTACCACTAACCACTAACCACTAACCACTAACCACTAACCACTAACCACTAATTAACGTCCAACAACTCCACATCAAAAACTAGGGTAGCGTTGGGGGGAATGACGCCACCAGCACCACGAGCGCCGTAACCTAACTCTGCGGGGATGATTAACTGACGGCGACCGCCTACTTTCATAGTACTAAGTCCTTCATCCCAACCTTTGATGACTTGGCCCGTACCGATTTTAAATTTAAAAGGTTGGTTGCGATCGCGGGAACTATCAAACTTAGTTCCATCTTCTAAAGTACCGGTGTAGTGAACTTTAACAGTTTGTCCTGTTTTAGGAGTCGCACCAGTCCCCTCTTCTAACTCAATATACTTCAGTCCAGAAGGTGTAGTGACGACATTTTCATCAGATGAAGGATTGCTTGCCATTAGAGTATTGTTTTCAATTACAGTAGTAGGCGCTGGTGTCATTTCGGTTACTTGGGCAGCAATGGCAGACTCTTGCTTCCCACCGCCAACTTGTGCTAACACCAAAACCACAACACAAACTAGCATGAAACCCACGCTGAGTAAAATCGCTTTCAAAATCAGTCCTCCCTACTCTAGGTTGTCTGTAAATAGAATGACCTGTAGGACAAAACTTTAGTGTAAATCAGAATGTCTCTGTTACCTCAGTAATTATTGAATAATTATTTAGGAGCACCTGCACTCGCAGTGCGATCGCACCACGGCTAATCCTGTTCTATTTTCGGCAGTAGTTCTACTAATTGCAAGCCGTTCATTGAGTACTTCTGTGATTTTGATTGTTCCAGTACTTGAGGAGCGATCGCTCAGTCCCTAACAGTTGGGCAATCTGAACCAGAGTATCAACTAGAACTGAACCGTATTGGTTAATAACTAAATACTGACTTCTGTTTAATGCGATCGCACTCTCAAAGGCTTGAACTTCACCTTCAACACCTCAACGTTGAACCTCAAAGGCTCGAACTTCACCTCCACAACCTCAACGCTGAACCTCAAAGGCTCGAACTTCACCTTCAAAACCTCAACGTTGAACCTCAAAGACTCGAACTTCACCTTCAACACCTCAACGTTGAACCTCAAAGGCTCGAACTTCACCTTCAAAACCTCAACGTTGAACCTCAAAGACTCGAACTTCACCTTCAGAGGCTCAGTTGATGCGATCGCACTTTTGCTAACGATTTACTTTTTGGGATTGATATCATCGCACAGATGGCGATCGCTCTCACTCACATTCGGATTATTCTTCAGATAATCATGCAGCCAACTGCAACCCTGTGCCAGCAACTCGTCTACAATCTCCACAGGCCATAACCGCACTGTACGGTCATCGGAAGCGGTGGCGATGGTTTTGCTATGGGGACTGAAACTCACACTATTGACACTGCTCTGATGACCTTTGAATTCAGTGATTAGCTTACCGTTGAGGTTCCACAACCGTGCTGTACCGTCAAGTGAAGCGGTGGCGATAGTTTTACCATCGGGGCTAAAACTCACACTATTGACACTGCTCTGATGCCCTTTGAATTCAGTGATTAGCTTACCGTTGAGGCTCCACAAGCGTGCTGTACGGTCATCGGAAGCGGTGGCGATGGTTTTGCTATGGGGACTGAAACTCACACTATTGACACTGCTCTGATGCCCTTTGAATTCAGTGATTAGCTTACCGTTAAGGTTCCACAACCGCGCTGTACGGTCATATGAAGCAGTGGCGATAGTTTTACCATCGGGGCTAAAACTTACACTCAAGACTAAGCCCTGATGCTCTTTTTTGAATTCTTTGATTAGCTCACCGTTGAGGTTCCACAACCGTGCTGTACCGTCAAGTGAAGCAGTAGCGATCATGTTGCCATCGGGGCTGAAACTCACACTATTGACACTGCTCTGATGACCTTTGAATTCAGTGATTAGCTTACCGTTGAGGTTCCACAACCGTGCTGTACCGTCAAGTGAAGCAGTAGCGATAGTTTTACCATCAGGGCTGAAACTCACACTATTAACACTGCTCTGATGCCCTTCGAATTCGATTATTTGCGGTTGCTGCCCGTTGAGGTTCCACAACTGCGCTGTACCGTCAAGTGAAGCGGTAGCGATAGTTTTACCATCGGGGCTGAAACTCACACTATTGACACTGCTCTGATGCCCTTTGAATTCGATTATTTGTGGTTGCTGCTCGTTGAGGTTCCACAACCGTGCTGTACCGTCAAGTGAAGCAGTAGCGATAGTTTTACCATCAGGGCTGAAACTCACACTATTGACACTGCTCTGATGCCCTTTGAATTTCTTGAATTGCTGTCCGTTAAGGTTCCACAACCGTGCTGTACCGTCAGAGGAAGCGGTGGCAATCGTGTTGCCATCGGGGCTGAAACTCACACTATTGACACTGCTCTGATGCCCTTTGAATTCGGTGATTAGTTTACCGTTGAGGTTCCACAACCGTGCTGTACCGTCAAGTGAAGCGGTAGCGATCGTGTTGCCATCGGGGCTGAAACTCACACTATTGACACTGTTCTGATGCCCTTTGAATTCGGTGATTAGCTTACCGTTGAGGTTCCACAACCGCGCTGTACGGTCATCGGAAGCGGTAGCGATGGTTTTGCCATCGGGGCTGAAACTTACACTGATGGTTTTGCCATCGTTGAAACTCACACTATTGGCACTGCTCTGATGCCCTTTGAATTCGGTGATTAGTTTACCGTTGAGGTTCCACAACCGTGCTGTACCGTCAAGTGAAGCGGTAGCGATCGTGCTGCCATCGGGGCTAAAACTCACACTATTGACACTGCCATCATGCTTTTTGAATTCTTTGATTAGCTCACCGTTGATATTCCACAACCGTGCTGTACCGTCAACTGATGCGGTGGCGATGGTTTTGCCATCTGGGCTGAAACTCACACTATTGACACTGCTCTGATGCTTTTTGAATTCCTTGATTAATTCACCGTTGAGGTTCCACAACCGTGCTGTACCGTCAACTGATGCGGTGGCGATGGTTTTGCCATCTGGGCTGAAACTCACACTATTGACACTGTACTGAGACCCTTGAAACTGGTTACGTTCTTTGATGTTGCTGAGAATAGTCCGCAAAGCGAACAAAGGGCTGATATCTAGATAATCCTCCGGAAGACGACTATCTTTTACTAAAGTTTTCAACTCTTTCCCACTCCGCATTGCTGACATCAGGGCTTCTAACTCGGTAAAATCAAACTGTCGTAATGCAGTAACTCCTGACCGTTCTAGTTTTGTTCTTTGTTGTGCTTCCCTCAATTTATTCACAGCATACCCAGCAGCCAAGCCAGCCACAACTAACAATAATATTGATAACCCAGAACTGACAACCAATCCCAACCGCCCTTGGCGAATTTGTCTATCAGCTTCTCGTTTCGCATCCGCCAATATTTGATTTGCCTCTTGTTCGCGCTTTAAATTCTCCTCCGCCCGCTGACGCTGTTCTCTTTCCTTCGCCAATTCTGCCAATATTTCATTACCCTGTTGCTGGCGAATAAAAGCCACAAGATAATCATGCACCAATTGATATAAATCGGCAGGACTTTCTGGCAACAGCAAGACTAAACCTGATTTGACAAAAATCTCTAACACCAAATCAAGTTTGTCTGCTTCTGCTGCTAAATCAGCTGCCAATTGTGCGCGAGTCTTCAAAGGACGAGTGTTGTTTTCATCTGTGAGTAAATATAAAACTAGTCGAGCACAACGTTCATTCTCAGCACCACAGTCTTTAATAACTTCTTCTAAAAATCTTTTTACTAGTTTTTCCTTAGTGCCTACTTCCTGATATTTCTGAAGAGTATTAATCTTCTCTGTTTGCAATTGCGTACCAACAATTTGCAACTCAATCGGGCGGACTTCGCCTAAATCTTCGGCTAAATCTTGCACTAATTTATCAATCAATGCAGGCTGTAAATAAAACTGTGTGCGTTCGGTTAAACTCTGCACAACTTTTTTAGCATCATCCTGTGAAAAGTTCCCCAAATAATAACGAATATTCTTATCTAAAATATTATTGTTAATTACACTCAAATTAAATAGACGGTCTAGTTCTAATAAATAATGTAAATAATCTTCTCGCAAAGACAGAATCACCTTTGTAAAAGGAATATCCAAGCACAGGCGCAGAAATTCATAAAATGGTCGTCTGTTAACTTGGTCTAAATAAACAAAGAAAAACTCTTCAAATTGGTCAAAAATTAAAACAGTTAATAAGTTGCGGTCTGCATTTTTACGCAACTGTTCTATAATTGCCATAATTGCCGATGCCGAATCAACAGGTGTAGATAATTTCTTGCCTCTTACTTCTTCAAAAGCTTCAGTCAAACACCGCCCCAACATTCCTACCCAATCTGTGTAAGCTCGTAATAACACAGGTAAAACATCACGAGCGTCAATAGCTTGCTGTTGCAGCACAGGAATTAAACCCGCCTGCAAAATCGAACTTTTACCCACTCCTGATTGACCATGAATGACAATCAATTTATGTTGAGTACTGCTGATTCTCTCTATCAATTGCTTGATATCTTGTTCCCTACCAGAAGCAGCAATTTCTTGAGCAATTGTCCCTTGATTGTCAACTTGCCCGAGTGTAGGATTAATAGCCTCTCGTTGTGGAATTAAATAACTTGCACCGATGAATGCTCGCAAACCATACTGATGTTCAATCGCAATTTGCTGTTGCTTAATCCGAAATGCTTCTAGATATTGACCTTGCTCGTAATAGAGTAAGCGCAACGTTTCCAAAATGCGAATATAAAGCTTGGGATTGTATTGAGAATTGCTTTCTGCTCTCGCTATTTCTAAATTATTGATAGCTGCTTCAATTTCACCTAAACTTTGTTGAGAGCGTGCTAAAAGAAAGTGATACCAACCTTGCTCATGTATTTGTTGATTGGATACTTCCGATAAAACTAGCAGTGCTTGTTGAGCGAGTTGATTAGCATCATGCCAATGTGATTGCTCTAAAGCGACTTCTGCTAAAAAACCGTAATCTTCAGCTATTTGTAGCGGTAAATGATAATTTTGATGCAGCTTCAATGAATTTTCAGCTAGGCTTTGTAACTCTTCCCATAATTGTAATTGGCGCAGCACTTCACCCAGTTTATTAATATGCTCAGCAACTAAATCTTGTCTCCCTGCTTGTGTGAAAGCATCAAGACATTGCTGAAAATAATTTCTAGCTTCTTGCCAATAACCTTGATTTTCTGAATGATATTTTTCCGCTTGGCGGTAATAAGCAAGCGCAATATGCAGTAGTAACCTACCCCGCCTTTCTAACAGCATAGCCCCCCTTTTTAAGAGGGGTTGGGGGGATCTAATTTCTTGCCAAAAAGCTAAACTCTGCTGATAATGCTCTAAAGCAGAATTTATCTGATCGTATTGATAATCATGCAAACCTAAAACAAATTCTAAACTAGCTTGAATTTCTGCTTCTAAAACTTGTCCGCGCGATCGCAAATCATCCCCAGCAGTTTGCAATTCCCAGCAAAGTTGTGAATTCGGAGTTACATTACCAGCAAAAATATCATCAGTTTTTTGCTGTAAAAAGCTGACTAATTCATCAGTGTTTTTTTTAAACTCAATTGTTGTTGCCCAACTTTCTAAATCTGTCGCTAATCTAATGAATTGGTGCAAAATATAGTCATTCACCCACAACAAAATTGGGAACAGAAAATTTTTTCTAAACTCCTCCCTCACTTGGTTAGCTGAAGTCAGAACCGTATTGAGGTTTTTCACCGACTCCAAACCAAAAACCATCAAAGCGTGTGGTTGTTCATCTGTCAGTTGTTCACTGATAGCTGTGTAGAGAGTTTTGACCGATGCAGATAAAGTAATTTCGTGGATATTTATAGGAGATATTTCCCGCAGACGTTCTACCATCCTCTCTCGCAGAGAAGCATAATTACACCGCACCAAAATTAGTGAAAATTGCCCCTGAGAAAGGGTAATTGATCGCACCAAAGTTTGTAAGGAATTTTCATTGATGGCGGTGACATCTTCTGGGTTTGTCATTGGTTATTGGTCATTTGTCACTTTTTGTAGTTTGATTGGTTAGCAATAGCGTAACCTACCCTCCGTATCTTGGCGATTTAATTTTTGTAAGAACAGCCTGGAGGCTGAGCCTCCAAACCCTTGTTACCAGGTTGAACCTGGTAACGAGAACTAACGAGAACTACTAGAGAGAAGTCAAATGCATCATTCATAATTTAAATTCTCTAGCTTCTGTCAAAATTGGATTGATATCAAACCAAGAGCCATCCTCATCTCGATATTCAAATACAAACATACTGCGGAGCAAAAGTTCGTATTTTTCATGACCTCTAAAGCTTTTTTGTTGCGCTACCTCACGCAGTAATTCCCATTCTTCGGGGGTAATTGCCAATGTTAGCTCATTACGGCGTTGTTTAATCACACTTTCTAAGCAATCATAGGAAATGGGTGGATCTTGTCTCTGCAAACAACGAAACAACAGCATCAGTAAGTTTCGCAAATGACCACCGCTAACTCGACACAGTCTTTCTAAAGTCACAGGACTGTCAAAAACTTGGGTAATTAAATTACGGCTTTGTTCCCAACTCACACCAGGAAAAGCCCTCACCATCATCATCTGTTGCAGCAGTGTGATTCCCTTTTGGCATTCAGAACCATCTCGTAATTGCACGGGAACCATTGGCAAAACTTTGGGGTCTACACCAAAACGATTTGTCAGCCTTCCTAAAGCGTTGGAAAAAATCAATACTAAGGGAATTGTATAGACAACATGACAATTCAGTTGATTTAACTGTTCACCCCGTTCTACAAATAGATATTCTGGTTGGTAATAACCCGATGGCTTCAAAGAATTATCGACTCGATCAAGATTATCAACAATTACCACTAGCCCTTTTTTACCTTGCTGTTTAAGTCTTTCTATTGCAGGTTTTAGTAACTCTTGATTAATTGATTCCAAAATACCATTTGTGCGCGGCTCTAAATATTGCCTTAGCTGGTTTCTTAGCTTGGGACTATCTTTGGTTTTGGTAGTAATTTTAGCAATACCAGCAGACAGTTCAACTCCAGAAACATCTATTGGCGTTTGCAACAAATCAACAATGTCAGTAAATAGATTTTGAAAATATCCTGGTTTCAGGTTAATTTTTATTGCTTCTAGACTTTGACTGACTTCACGGGCGATCGCCAATAAAACATCTGTAACATCAACATCAGCCATATCCAGGCTTTGACTGGACTCGAAGTAAACAGTATGAAATCCCTGCTGTTTTAACTCTGCTTTTAGCCGCAGCAGTTCAGTAGACTTACCACAGCCGATATGTCCTGTAAATAATTGGCAGGTTGGCTGATCGGGTGAGAGGCGAGTGATAGTTCTTCCCAGTTCCTGAATTATCGTACTACCACGTACCTCTGAGAAATCAATATAATACTGCCGATCCTCTGGTCTTCCCATATCTAGGGTTCGGCTAGGATTACAAGCTTGATAAAATTTCTCTAAATCCAGTCTCATGAAGAGTAACCCGCAGATAGGCTGACACTTCTCGTTATTTTAAGTGATTATACAGATGATAAAGTTGCTCTAAGGAATATTCATCCTTGAGAGGGGCTGATGTGGTGATTTTCTTGTTTCCAGGTTTCGGCGAATGCAAACCTACTGTTGGTCTTCGAGCAGCATGCACAGACAATGCTTGATGCCATAAACCGAGAGAACAATTACACCCGACAAGTTGTGCAGGCGATCGCGCAACAATTGAAAGGAGAGCTTCCGGGGACGGGCGCGATCGCCCACAGTCTAGCAATTAGCGTCCGCCAGTTACAGCGAGAGTTACAAGCCGAGGGTACGTCATACCAGCAACTTTTGGATGAAACTCGTAAAGAACTTGCCCTGCGACATTTGAAAAACCTGGATACTCCAATTCACGATGTCGCTTTTTTGTTGGGGTTCTCTGAACCCAGTGCCTTTCACCGCGCCTTCAAACGCTGGACAGGACAAACTCCACGAGTTTACCGATTATCTAGTGGCTCGATGTGAAGGGAAGGCGATCGCACTGTCTAAACAAAAGCTTGCACCGGACTACCTGGAAATTATTGGCTTAGTTTAGGAACTATTCTTAAACTCATTTCCTTTACTCAGCGCCAGAGCTTATTTTCTAAGTCTCTTACCTGTCGCTCTAAACGATCAATTCTACCCCGCAGTTCGTCCACCTCTGACTGACGTGCAACTCCTAAATCTTGCATCATATTCCGCATTTGCCGTTGCATGTTAGTTTCCCAGCTGCCTTGCTCGGACTTTAACTGGTTTAACATGTCATCCATGACTGCTTTAGCCTGCTCAGGATCGAGCTTACCATCCTTAACTAGTTGGTCGCTCACTTCCTTGAGTTTTTCTGCCATCATGGACGTTGTACCAATACCGATCATCAATAACTGCCTCATCCAGTTGTTGCTGTCCATACCGCCTTGTCCTTGTTTATAATCAAATGACCCTTAGTGCATCTAGGCAATACACCATTGCTGGAAGGATAATTACTCTAGACTACAGCTCTATTCTGACAAACGTAACATAGGGATAAAAGGTGTGATTGTCGAACTGCTTAGGGTAAAAATACCACCTACACAACGAGAAAAATACATCCAGAAGGACGCCGAAATTTGGACAGCAGCGCTTGCCAGTTATCCTGGTTTTCTCGGTAAAGAAGTTTGGATTAACCCCAACGAGCCAGCAGAGGTCATCCTAATCATTCATTGGGCAACGCGGGAACAATGGAAAGCAATTGGACAATCCGAATTGAACGCCATAGAGCAACGGTTTGCCCAAGAACTAGGATTTACTGGCGAGATAGTAGAGTCATCTGAGTATCAAGTACGGAAATTTCCGCAAAATAAGGGTTAATATCGTGTCTACTTGAATACTTATACTTTCGCTGAGGCTGGTAATGACTAATATTTAATATACCGCTTTACCACTCAATGTTTTATAAGTTATTTACCGAACATGTTCTAATGATTTAGTACTGCTATTATATAAGATTAGTTTCAAAGCAGGTCTATTGTGCGATCGCATAAATACTTGTAAGGTAATAAAACTGCTGCGACAACCGCACAGGAGTTGCCGCAACCTTTACATCAGAGGATTGCACCCTAATTTTTCTCATTTTATATCCTTGTTGTAAAAGTACATCACAACAAGAGATAGAAATTATTTTCTGACAAATGTAATTGTTGAAATCTTGGGTAAGCCAGCTTGATCGCTGGACTAAATTTTTTGTGGTTGGTTGAAAAACAATAAGTAACAACTAACCATTAACGAGCCTTTTAGTTATTTGTTGGTACTGGTGTTGCGGGAGCAACTTTTACATTTTTAGCGTCTACACTTTTAACACCTTTAATTTCTTGAGCCAAAGTGGGGATTCTATTAAGTTGCTCCTGAGTAGGAACCGTTCCAGCAACAGTAACAACACCTTCTTCAGATTCAACAGTTAACTGACTAGCTGGTAAATTTGCTTCTAATTTTCCCCGAACTTCGCTTTCCAAATCGGCATCAGCTCTATCTGCGTCACCGCCAGTGATGTTGTTACGTTGCTCCCGCGCCCGAATGTCAGACTCAATTTGGTCTTTACGAACTTCGCTTGTGGCGTCTTGTTGATTTTCTTGAGCTGTTTCTGTCGCTGGTGCGTTGACGTTTTCCTCTGTATTGCTAGGGGCATTTGTACTGGTTCTAGAGGCTGTTTCGCAACCAGCTGCACCTACAACCAGGACACCACTAATTAGTAATGGAATGAATTTCTTCATTGTTTTTCTCACCTGAAAGTTTTAGCAATGAATTAACATGTGTGCAAGGAAGAGGAGCGAATTTTTACAAATTGGTCATTCGTCATTAGTCATTCGTCATTAGTAAGTAACAAAGAAAAAAATGACAAATGACAAAGGACAAAGGACGATTGACTAACTAGATATTTGTATCTCTACGGTCATCTCTACGGTCAACGATGACTACTTTGGGGTCATTGTCAACAACATTGCTAGGATAATCAGCACGAGTGGTATCAACTCCAGCATTAGCAGGATTTACATAATCGCTGCGAGTTGCGGTGGCATCGGGTACATTGTAGACACCAAACTCTTCAATGCCTCGATTTCTGAGAACTGCTTCAGCGCGCTGGATTTCGGCTTCCGTGCCTTCTACCATGACTAAATAATGCCCACGGGAGACGCGATCGTTGTAAACTCTAGCTCGTTCTTCAGGGATTCCTAAGCCAACAAGCGCACCTACTAACCCGCCAGCAGCAGCACCAATACCAGCACCCGCAGCAGTTGTAGCTAGAGTTGTGGCTAATTCACCTGCCAGTAAGATTGGACCTACACCAGGAATTGCCAAAGTACCCAAACCTACCAACAAGCCGGTCAGACCTCCTAGTACACCACCTGTAACCGCTCCAGCAGCAGCTCCTTCATCTGCTTTATTGCCAACACGCTTTTGTGTGTCAACACCAGCAATATCACCAGTGCGATCCGCGTCTTTGGCAATTACAGATATTTGATTCATGTTAAAGCCAGCATCTCTAAGTTCGGTGAGCGCATATTCGGCATCACTACGATTAGAAAATACTCCAACTGCACGTCTGCGTTCTCCCACAACCATTTTTAATCCTCCATTAATCAGTAATTTTGTGCTTACATTACTGTTTTGCCTTGTTTTTCTCCCGCTTCCATCGTTCTCAAGTGTCAACTGTTTATCTATCAACAGAAAGGTTATTTCTGTTTGAATATGGGAAATAGGGAATAGAGAATAGCGTGATGGAGAGGTGGGGGATGGGGAGATGGGGAGGAGTGGGAGAGTGGGAGAGTGGGAGAATAACCACTAACTACTAACCACTAACTCTTGACCAATGACTAATGACCATTGACTCTTGACTAACAACGGAAATTCCGCCTCCATTGTTCGGTTCTACGACTTTCGCCATAACACAAATACCGATAATCTCGTAATTAGTAGCGAAAAAAGTAGTAAAAATCTGCCCAAAACGCTGGATGTCGCTATTGAATCAAGGGGTGAATACCTGTGTACAAATGGATCTTGCCTAGTCTGAGCGAAGTGTTAGCCAAGAGTCAATCAACTGTAGCTTTTTGTTCATCTGCTAAGGCACAGCAGCAATGGCGTATAAGCTTGGCAGCTACACAACAGCTACTATTAAATAATTTAGCAACGGTTGGTACTGATGTAACGCAAGGATTAGTTTTAGCTGCACCAGCACCAGTATTTAATCATCCCAATCTGACTCAAAGCTTGCGATCGATAACTTTTACAGCACAAGTATTTAATCCTTTGGCACTGATGCCATTTCAGATGCCCGATCGCGATGTTGCGATCGCAACAGATACAACTGTCGCGAATGAATCGGTATTGCCATTGCTCAAAACAGATCCATTGGCGAAAGAGCAGTTTTGTCTGGTTTTTACAGATAAATTTAGACTAGTACTGGTTTTAACAGAAAACGACGGGCAACAAGCATTTTTATTTTCTTTTGATCCAGAGGTTGTCCAGCAGGCGTGGAAAGCTTTGGGCGCACGGGTAATGTTGAGTAATCCCGATCTGTTTGCTGAACTAGAAGAATTAGTACACAAGTATTATACTCCGACACCAGATTATCGCATAGTGATGCAGTTCAGCCAGTTGTTGCTAGCAGAATTACCAGAGGAGGAAGGGACTAGAGGTTGGGGACTAGGAACTAGGGAAGCTGTTGAAGGAACTGGTGAGCGCAAGCAAAACGCTGAGGTTAATTCTCATTATTCCTCATCGCCAATACCTGATGTAGAAATGCTGCAAGCTTTTGCCCATGAAGTCCGCACTCCCCTAACAACCATTCGCACTATTACCCGACTGTTGCTAAAACAGCGTGATTTGTCTGCTAAGGTAATTAAGCACTTAAAAATTATCGATCGCGAGTGTACCGAGCAGATCGATCGGATGGAGTTGCTGTTTAGAGCAGCAGAACTAGAAACTTCTGCCACGGACAAAGCTACAAACACTCACTTGACAGCGATGTGCCTTGAGGAAGTCTTGCAAGTGAGTATCCCCCGCTGGCAAGAAGCGGCAAGTCGGCGTAACTTGACATTAGATGTGGTTCTACCCCAACAGTTGCCAACCGTGGTGAGTAATCCTACTATGCTGGATCGAGTTCTCACTGGTTTAATGGAGAATTTCACCCGTAGTTTACCTGCTGGTAGCCATATTCAAGTACAGGTCATTCCGGCTGGCGATCAATTAAAGTTACAATTATTACCTCTCCCTCAAGAAGGAGACAATGGTGCAGCGGCAAAATCAATCTGTACGCCGCCAATTCGCAAAGCTCTTGGTCAATTGCTGATGTTCCAACCAGAAACGGGTACAATTAGCCTGAATCTTGCTGCAACCAAGCATCTATTTCAGGCAATTGGTGGAAAATTAATTGTGCGTGAACGTCCTCGCTATGGGGAGGTTTTGACTATTTTTCTGCCTTTAGAAGGAGCAGAAGCCAAGGAAAATCCAAAATTCAAAATTCAAAATTCAAAATTATAGACTTTAATTTTCATGGGGTTTGTCGCTGGCAATTGCTAACTGCACTGTAAAGGTGGAACCTTCTGACAGCTTGCTTTTTACAGAAATAGAGCCACCGCAGTTTCGTAAGAGTTGCTGTACAATTGTTAAACCCAAACCTGCACCACCTGGATCTTCTGTTGGTAGTGGACGTACACGATAAAAGCGATCGAAAATTTTGGGAATTTCGCTTTCAGCAATACCAATACCAGTATCACGCAATTCTAGTAAGACATAATCGCCTTGAAGACGTCCCCGCACCCATACTTGACCACCGTTGGGGGTATATTTAATACTATTAGAAAGTAGATGGATAACAAGCTGTCTTAGTCCTCCAATTACACACCAAACCGCAGGGAGTTCAGTAGGTACAGTGTAAGCTAACATGATGCCTTTTTCTTGTGCTAAGGGCTGGTAGGTACTGACTACTCCAGGCACGATATCTGCTAAGCGTACTGACTCTAAGTTCGTTTCCTCTAAATTGTGCTCAATTTGTACTAATTCCAACACGCCGTGAATGAGAGAATTTTGGCGATCGCACTCTCGTTTCAGCATCTGTAAATAACGTTGTCGCTGAGGGTTTTTTAAACTAGGGGAATTCAACAGACTCAAAGCTGTCTTCATGTGCGTTAGGGGTGTACGCAGTTCCTGACAGACATTGCTCAAGAACTCATCTTTGAGTTGCAAACTGTTGTGTAGTATTTGTTTTTGCTGTTCTACCTTGGCGATCCGCTTAGTGATAATTTGACGATTAATCTCATCCTGTCTTTGAAGTTGTTTTGCCAATAACTGACTTAGTAGAGACGTTGCATGCAACATCTCTACTGAGGGACAAATCAAATCAGCAGGTGCGGCGATCGCAGATAATTCTGTTATTGTTATCTTTTTCATACCATCTAAAACTTGCTGAATGACTTTTCCGTCAACCGTGGTTATAGTCAGCAAAGTTTTAGGGCTTTTGAGTTGCCGATAAACCACGATTAAACTGCAAAACCGTGGTGACAACACTATGAAAAAATATTCCCGGCGAATCTGACTATTTGACAACAATTCCAAGCATTTTTGAGATGAGGAAGTATTTTCTCCCTCCACTCCCCCAGACGCGCCATAGCGCGTCTCTACATCTCTCCCTTTCTCTGCAACTTGGCAAGTATAGATAACTCCATGTTCACCAAATTGCTGACGATAACGCTGAATTTCTGAATGCCAAATTTTTCCTGGTGGTAGCTTTACCCATAAAGTAGCAGCAATCTGCTGTTCAATGAGTAAATCAATTTGCGACTTTAGCAGTGAAAGCAGAGTAGCAGGTGTTAAGGATAAGACTTGAGAAGGCATTTGCACTTCCAAAGCCAACTGATAAATTGACAGATCCGGGCCCGGAGAAGCATTCATGAGTAAAGCAAATAAAAAACCAAGAAATATCAAAGATAAATAATACTGCCTTAGATTTTCACCCTTAAGTGTTCATTTTTTACAAAATAAATTGGAAATAATTAGTAGTTAGTGGTTAGTTTTTACTTTTTGACCACTAACTACTAACTACTAACCATTAACCATCAACCTTCTTCATCCTCTCTGCTAAAGCGTCGCGTGCATGTTCTCTATCATCAAAGTGAATTTTTTCGGTTCCGAGAATTTGGTAGTCTTCGTGACCTTTACCAGCTAGCAAAACCCCATCTCCGGGTTGTGCTTGTAATATCGCGGTACGAATGGCGGTAGCGCGATCGCATATTACTGTTGGTTGAACTGTCTGTGGTATTCCTGTTAGTATATCCTGCAAAATTTGTTCCGGGTCTTCAGTGCGGGGATTATCGGATGTAACTACTGCTACATCAGCTAATTCAGCAGCGATTTTACCCATTTTTGGACGCTTTGTTCGATCCCTGTCTCCCCCACAACCAAACACGCAAATCATCTTACCGGGAATAAACGGACGCGCGGCTTTGAGCAAATTCTCCAAACTATCGGGCGTGTGGGCATAATCCACAATCACGCTGATATCTTGTTCAGAACTTACCTGCACCCTTTCCATCCGTCCGGGAACACCCGGAAAGTCAGGTATAACATTTGGCACAATTTCTAAATCAAGACCTAAGTGTAAAACTGCTCCTACCGCTGACAGTAAATTTTCCAAGTTGTATTGACCGACTAGCGGCGAGCGAAAAGTTATATTACCTTTTGGTGTATGCAACATACCGCTGACGCCATTAGGCTCGTAAATTAGATCGCTCATCCACAAATCAGCAGTAGCATCGCTAACACTATAACTCCAAACCCGATCTGCATCTAAAGAAGCAATCAATCGCTTACCGTAGGAGTCATCGGCGTTAATTATTGCTCGTCCTTTGAGATAATCAGGACTAAACAACAGCGCTTTTGCTGCAAAATAATCTTCCATATCGCGGTGAAAGTCGAGATGATCTTGGGTGAGGTTGCTAAACACCCCTACCTCAAACTGGCAACCCATTACCCGTCCCTGTGCCAAAGCATGGGAACTAACTTCCATGACGCCATACTCATTACCCGCAGCCACAGCTTCTGCTAACTGGTGTTGCAGTTCCACTGCAAATGGCGTTGTATGGACGGCAGTTTGCGTGAATCCCGGCCAACGAGTGTAGAGAGTTCCCATTAAAGCTGTAGGTTTACTCGCTTTGTTCAAAAAATATTCAACCAAGTGGGTAGTTGTGGTTTTACCGTTAGTGCCAGTCACACCCACAAGTTTGAGTTTTTGCCCTGGATAGTCGTAGAAAGCAGCAGCTATTTGGGCACAGGCTTTAGTCATATCCGTAGCAGTGATGACACAAGCCTCTGGTGTAGGAGGGTGCTTGTGTGCTGCACTAGGAGATACAATTGCCGCTACAGCACCAGATGCGATCGCGCTTTGCCAAAAGTCCCCGCCATCCACTCGCGTCCCAGGCATACCTATAAACAAATCTCCCGGACTAGTAGCATGGGAATTGGTCGTCAACCCTTTCACCTCGCTATCCAATGCTGGATGTTCAGGTAATTGCAAAATCCCCTCTACAGTAGCTATTAACTGCCGCAGTTTCATGTTGTGAACCTCGTCAAAAAAGGGACTAGGGAAATACCGTTGGTTAGGGTAAAGGGTAAGGGGCAAAGGGCAAGGGAAGATTTTTCCCTTTAACCTTTCCCCTTTAACCTTTTCCCTTTCTCGGGTTCCCAGCTTGGGCTTTATTCTGCACTATTTTTCTTTTTCTACAAAGAGCTATTGATACTTCCGGAGTATTTTTTCTAACTGCTGTACCGTTGCACGGGGAGAAGGACGGGGTATAAGTTGCATACTCTCTTCTGTAGCATTTGTGGGGTTCGTATCTTGCCCCTCATCTACTCTGGGGTTGACTACAAACAAGACGGGAACCTCATACTGATAAGCGGCGAACCAGTCATCACGGGTGGTAATATCCCGAATTTCTAGCTGTAGAGACGCGAAATTTCCCGTATCTACAATTTGTTCTAACTTTTCCTGCAAGCCTTCACATAAATGACATCCTGGCTTGCTGTATAAAATTAATCGCATTTGTTTTTACCAATTCACGATCTGAGGGAGTAGTGGGGAATTTGATCGGGCGATCGCTCTCCATCATAGAAAATAGAACAAGTCAGAGTGAGAGCAATACTTCTCGGTTAAAGGGGAAAGGGAAAAGGGAAAGGGACGGATATTCATCCTTTACCCCTTCACCTTTAACATGCATCCCAAACCATAAAGGAGAATCAAGTCTGCTTATCCGAGAAGTATTGAGAGTGAGAGATTCTATATCCTTGACTGTTTAAGACTTAGAAAAATGTGGCAGTAACCTGTTTCGTTTGGTAACAGTACCATCTGAAAGCAAAACTTAACAAATTGGCGATCCGAAAAATAAAGGAAT
Organism: Fischerella sp. PCC 9605; assembly: GCF_000517105.1. Lineage (GTDB taxonomy): Bacteria > Cyanobacteriota > Cyanobacteriia > Cyanobacteriales > Nostocaceae > PCC9605. Next base: position 1,458,678 of record NZ_KI912149.1, read on the forward strand.
TGATCAAGAAGTATTTATCATGAAATTACAACGGCTGATAGATACCTAACTATGATCTACTGCCTTAATCCCAGTTGTGAGAACCCCTTAAATCCCGATCGGATAGACTTCTGTCAAAGTTGCGGCACAAAACTCATAGCCCTGCTGCGAAACCGCTATCGTATCATCCAACCACTGGGGGGTGGGGGATTTGGCAGAACTTTTTTGGCAGAGGATGAAGATAAGCTAAAAGAGCATTGTGTTGTCAAGCAACTTGCTCCACAAGTCAAAGGAACAAGTGCTCTAAACAAAGCAACCGAACTGTTCCAAGAAGAAGCGCGGCGTCTGCAACAGCTAGGAGAACATCCGCAAATTCCGACTTTGTATGCTTACTTTAGACACGATAACTACCTGTATCTAGTGCAGCAATTCATACAGGGGCAAACCTTACGACAGGAGTTAATACAGCAGGGAATTTTCAGCGAACAAAAGATTTGGGAACTGTTAAGTGAACTATTACCCGTACTAAACTTTATCCACCAGCATCAAGTAATTCATCGCGACATTAAGCCAGAAAATATTATTCGTCGCTTTTCCCAACACCTCCAGGATGGAGGAAATAAGGGGAATTTAGTACTGATTGATTTCGGTGTTGCCAAGCAGTTAACAACTACTTCTGTAGAACACACAGGTACAAGCATTGGTTCCTATGGCTATGCACCAATGGAACAAATGAAGTATGGCTGTGCATATCCAGCTAGTGACTTATTCAGCTTGGGCGTAACTTGCTTTTATTTATTAACAGGTATTCCTCCATCTCACTTATACATGGAACAAGGCTATAGCTGGGTGAAAGACTGGCGACAACACCTGAAGTCTCCCTTATCTGCAAAATTGGAGCAAGTACTAGACAAGCTGTTGCAAAAAGATATTGAGTCTCGCTACCAATCGGTAGATGAAGTCTTACAAGACTTGCGTCAGGAAGCACAACCAAAGCCAATATCACAAATTCTATCTGAAACGCTGCCACCATCAACCATCAGGCTGAAAGCATCACTTTTCCCAAACATTGTTAAGCAGCCAAAAATAAATTTAAAATATCAACTGTTAGTTGGGTTTGTCGTTTTGCTTGTGGGGTTAGGAGGATATGAAACTTGGAAAAGTTTGAGTGGTACTTCAACTCTAACTGGACATTTTGGTGATGTTAATTCCCTTGCTTTCCAGCCTTCAGGAAATATTCTTGCCAGTGGTAGTGATGACAAGACTATTAAACTTTGGAACTGGAAGAGTAGAAGAAAAATCCGTACATTGCATGGGCATAAAGGCATCGTTTATTCTATCGCCATTAGTCCAGATGCTCAAACTTTGGTTAGTGGAGGTAATGATAATAATATAAAAATCTGGAATCTAAATACAGGAAAGGAAATTCGTACCCTAAAGGGGCATTCAAACTGGGTTAATTCGGTTGCCATTAGTCCAGATGGTCAGACAATTGCTAGTGGTAGTTATGACGGAACTATCAAAATCTGGAACTTAACTACAGGACAGGAAATCCGCACTCTCAATGGGCATTCCAGCGCAGTTTTGTCCGTTGCCTTTACAGCAGATGCACATAAGCTGATTAGTGCTAGTGCAGACAGAAAAATTATCATTTGGAATCTGAACACAAGCCAAAAAATACGCACTCTGGAAGGACATAAAGCTGATGTGAATGCTATTGCCATCAGTCCTAATGGTCAACTATTGGTTAGTGTCAGCGATGACAAAACAGTCAAAGTATGGAACCTAAATACAGGCAAAGAAATACGCACTCTAGAAGGACATAAAGCTGACGTAAATGCTGTTGTCTTTGGTCAAGATGGGAAAACTATTGCTACTAGCAGCGATGACGATACTGTTAAAATCTGGAATCTGGTAACGGGAGAGATAATAGACACCAAAGAGCAGTCAGACATGGTTTTTGCGATCGCCTTTAGTCCAGATGGCAAGACGCTCGTTAGTGGTGGTGCAGATAAAACTATCAAAATTTGGCTAATTAGTCATTAGTCATTGGTCAAGAGTTAGTGGTTAGTAGTTAGTGGTTATTCTCCCACTCTCCCCCTCTCCCACTCCCCATCCCCCTATCTCCCCCTACCCCCTAGCAACAAGCGTCTAGTAGTGTGACAATATTCCTACTTTGTAAATTTGTGAGAGGAATAATGACGATGCATCCTACTCTCCAACGTGCATTTGCTAACCGCTGTGCTCTCAAAGTTATCAGCGGTTTGAATAACTTTGACGCCAACCGTGTTGCTGCCACCGTCAAAGCTGCACACTACGGTGGTGCGACTTTTGTCGATATCGCTGCCGATCCAGCCTTGGTGAAATTAGCTAAAAACTTGACTGATTTACCAATATGTGTATCAGCGGTAGAACCAGAAAAATTTGTGCAAGCTGTGGCTGCTGGTGCAGATTTAATTGAAATTGGGAACTTTGATTCTTTCTATGCCCAAGGACGCAGATTTGAGGCAGAGGAAGTTTTAGCGCTGACAAAAGAAACTCGTGCTCTTCTTCCTGAAATTACCCTCTCTGTCACCGTTCCCCATATTCTCACGCTAGATCAACAGGTACAGCTGGCTGAGGAACTGGTGAAAGTCGGTGCAGATATTATCCAAACTGAAGGCGGTACTAGCAGCAACCCCACTCACCCCGGTACTTTGGGCTTGATTGAAAAAGCCGCTCCCACTTTGGCAGCAGCTTACGAAATTTCCCGTGCAGTATCAGTACCAGTGTTGTGTGCTTCCGGAATTTCTAATGTTACCGCACCCTTGGCGATCGCCGCTGGTGCTGCTGGTGTTGGTGTAGGTTCTGCCATCAACCAACTCAACAGTGAAGTCGCAATGATAGCCGCTGTACGTGGCTTGGTGGAAGCTTTGAGAACTAGTGTAGAGGTTAGAGGCTAGGATAGGGGATAGGGGATGTGGAAAAGACAAGGGAGAAAAATTACTTCCTTGTCCTCCTTATCCCCGATTCCCGATCCCCTATCCCCTATCCCAAACAATCCTTGAGCCTATAAATCACCTGATCTTGCTGTTCTTCAGAAAGTTCTGGGAACATGGGCAAAGATACAACCTCTTGAGAGGCTTGTTCTGCCACTGGCAATTGCCCTGGTTGATAGCCCAAGTTTTCGTAAACTGGTTGCAAATGTAGAGGGCGGGGATAGTAAACCATTGTATTTACTCCCTGCTCTTGCAGTTGGTTACGCAGCCAGTCTCTTTTCTGGTTAAGTACACGAATCGTGTATTGGTTCCAAACTCCTTTTCCTCCAGCTAATTCTTGGGGTGGAGTTATACCGGGAACTTGCCTGAGAAACTGGTGGTAACGAGATGCGATCGCCTGTCTTTGTTGATTCCAAATATCTAAATAACGTAGCTTTATTTGCAGAATAGCCGCTTGGATCGCATCCAAGCGGCTATTGATACCTATCTCTTCGTGGATGTAGCGATTTTTTTGACCGTGTTCCTTGAGTATCCGTAACTTAGCGGCAATTTCTGGCTCGTTGGTCGTTATCGCCCCGCCATCACCACAGCCGCCAAGATTTTTGGTAGGGTAGAAACTAAAACAGCCGATGTGTCCTATACTTCCTACCTTTTTTTCACCCCAAATTGCACCTGTAGACTGGGCGCAATCCTCAATGACGATGAGATTGTGAGCATTGGCTATGTCCATTAATGCAGTCATATCCACAGGTTGTCCAAACAAGTGAACAGGGATAATAGACTTTGTTCTGGGTGTTATGGCCGCTGCTACTTGCCGCAAATTTAAATTAAACGTATTTGCATCGATATCAACAAATATCGGCTTTGCACCCACAGCACTGATAACTTCAGACGTGGCAATAAAAGTGAAGGGTGTTGTAATCACTTCGTCACCCGCACCAATATCAAAAACCCTAAGAGCCAAATAGAGGGCATCAGTACCGGAATTACAGGCTACGCATTGACTCACACCAGTATAGGCAGCAAACTGTTGCTCAAAGCCTTCAACTACTGGGCCGCCAATATAACGACCAGAATTTAGAACTTCTAAAACAGCAGCACTGATTTCTGCTTCAATAAAGGCGTATTGCTGCTTGATGTCAAATGCAGGGATAGAGTTTTCACTTTGAATCATGAGTTTTAAACTTATGTCAAGATAGATGCCAATGCAGAATTTTTGCTTAGGGAATTTTTAATCATACTGATACTATCAGGTTGTTGCCTTGAATACAGTTTTATCAAGAGTTTTTACTAAGTTTATTGTGGTGTAGCAAAATTCGTAAACACGATGCTTAACTCTTGAAATATTGGCCATCTCTGTAATTAGACCCTAAGTTTAATTCTGGATTGGGAATTTGAAATTGTTGAAGGCTCCCATCTGCTTGGGTAAAACGTGATATATATCAACACAAGATCCAATACATGTAATTAAAGTTCCCGGTAGTTGTTATGTTTTGATTGTTGTTTGTTGTTTGTTGTTTGATGTTTGTTGTTAGGAACAACCAACCCTTCGGGTTCGCCAGTCGTACCCTGCACCGAAGCCCTTCGGGTACTCTACCTTGAAGCCGCCCACAAGGGGCGTCTACGCCAGTCCCCCAACCCTTACGGGAAGCCGCTGCGCGTCTACGTGACGGAGACCGCCTTCTGGGGGGCTGGTCTCACCGCGCTGCGCGCGTCTACATGGGGGACTCGGGGCCCCCACGACCGACAGGGAGTGGGGATTGGGGGAGAACCCCCTGTTCTGCGCGCTGGCTCACCACCAACAAACAACTACCAACTACCAACCACCAACTAAACTATGCAGGAACTCATTAAACTGGATTTGATTGATTTGGCTAGTGCTACAGCATTGATGGCTATAGCCATTGGTTTATCTGCTTGGGAAAGCATAGGACTAGAACTCAACTTAGCCCTTGCGACTGGGAGAACCATCCTACAACTAGCGGTATTAGGATACGTTTTAGATTTCATCTTTGCTTTTGACAATGCTTGGGCAGTTTTGGGGTTTTTAGCAGTCTTATTAACGATAACGGCGATTGTCGCACGAAATCGCATCACTCAAAAAATACCGCAAGTTTTGCCCTTAGTGTGGGGTTCAATTTTAGTTAGTACAGTTTTAGTTATAATTTATACAAACTTTATAATTATTCAACCAAATAGATGGTATGAACCGCAGTACGTAATTCCCCTTGCTGGAATAATATTAGGTAATGCTATGAATGCAGCTGCGATCGCCGGAGAACGTCTTGTCAATACCATCAACAACAGCCAGCAAGAAATAGAAATTCACCTGAGTTTAGGTGCAACTCCCCAGCAAGCAGTCGCCCAGTATCGCAAAGACGCTATTCGTGCTGGCTTAATTCCCACCATCAATCAGATGATGATTATTGGTTTAGTGACAATACCAGGGTTTATTGCTGGACAAGTGCTGGGTAGCGTAAATGCCCTCGATGCTACATCCTATCAAATTTTAATCATGTTCATGACTGCTGTCGCTAACTTGCTAACAAGCATTTTATTAACCAGGGGATTGAGCCGTTTGTTTTTTAACTCCGCTGCCCAGCTGATTAGATGAGGAGGGCCTACCCTCCCGGTACATGACCGTGAATTTGATTACCTTGGGCATCAAAGACGATCACAGCTAAGTTGGCGTTATCACTAATTACCTCTAAAGCTTGCTGTAAGCTTTGCAAATGATTAGTAACATCTGCGACAGCATTCTGTTTGCCCTGATTCAAGCTGGTATTTAGTGCTTCTTCATACTCTGGAGTAATGCGAACCATAATTTCCCGAGCAGTTAAAGTAAAATTACAAACTCGAATTGCACCAGAACAGGTTTTTTCTAGATCGGTGCGGGTTTGCTGTAAAAAGTTGGCAGCTTGGAGTTTTTCTTCTGCTTGCTTGAGTGATGTCGAATAAGGTTCGATTAAGGTTTGAGCTTGAGTGTAGTAAAAACTATCTGTGCTAACCTGTTTTGCTGCGCTTAGAGCCTGATTCCAGTATGTTACCGCCGCTTGCCATTGGTTTTGTTTTTCATAGCGTTTGGCTTGTTCTGCAACGTTAATAGCTTGTTTGTAAGTTTGAGCTGCTAATACTTGTTTAGTAGCGCGATCGCGTGCAATTGCTAGTTTTGGTTTATAGTCTACCAGCAGTGTTTGGGCTTCTGGGTATGCAGGACTATTCTTGGGAATGGAAATCAAGGCATTCACTGCTACTTGCCAGGTGGATTGAACTTTTTGCAACTCTGGTAAAGTTTTGGCGGTGTTCTCCCGCTTTGTGGCAGCATTGGCTACGTCTTTTGCTGCTGTTAATTTTTTTAGCCATTTGTCTTCGACCAGCAACTGCTGATTAACGCTATGTAATCTAGCCCGATATGTTGCCAATTGTGGCTGTACTAATCCATAGAGTTCATTTTTAGCACCAATCGTTTCTAATGGGGCGATCGCTTGTCGCCATAGATTTTGCCTAGCCTTTAATTCCTCTAGGCTATTTGCTGAAGTCTTACTTTTTTGCGCTGCCAACGATGCTGCACTAAATGCCTTGACCACCTTGTCAATAGTTTCCGATCGTTCAGACAGATTTTTGGTCAGTTTCTCAGCTTCTTGGTAACGCGGCGACCAATTAGGAATTGTTTGCAGTGCTGCAACTGCTTGCCACAACTGCTGTTGCACATTTGTCAAGTTTGTTTCTGACTTGGCGCTGTTGATCAGTTGTCGAAATGACTTTTGTAACTCTTCGGCTGTTTGTATTTCTTTACACTCGAACATCACACAAGGACGAGTTAGGAAGTAGGCTCCTCCGCTTAAAATTGCGATTGTTACCAGTGCTATACCCAACACAATGCCTTTGACTGAACGTCTTGACTTTGATGTTGTATAAAAAGACAAATCCGGCGCATCTGCCATTGGATCAAACGGTTCCTCTTCAGTCTGTTCGGGGGAATCACTAGGAACAAATGGCTGCTCGTCTGTATAAGAGTAGGAAGTAGTAAATGGAGAAGAATTTTCCTCCGTCTTCTCCTCTTCCCCTACTCCCCCTACTTCAGAACCTTTTAAAATCAGCGAATGTTTGGCGTAAGGCAGTTTCACACTTGCTATTCTGAGAAAAATTTCCACTCGCTGTCCGTGGTGGTTTAGTAACGACTGGAGTGCATCCTCAAGTAATGTAAAAATATTTTCGGTATCAGCTGCCACACCTTGTGGGTGTTGAGTTAGGATCATTAACTGGTCATTTTTGACAGCACACTTCACCTGGAAGAATTCACCAGATGGAATTTCTGCACGCAACTGTTCTTGCAAAATTTGCGCTATAAACTGTAAATCTTCTTCTATGACTGCTACTTGCATAGAGCTATCCTGCTGATTTATATAGTTTGATTTATTTTTAAGCGTGTTAGAAGAATTAATTGTGTTTTCTGAATGTAGATACACAGTTTAACTAACCCCAGCCTTTCAATCTTAATGACATTTTTTGTAACACAATTTTTCAACTTTAACCAAAAGTCAAAATCAAGTTGATAAAGTTCTGAAGGTCTTGCTAAACATCACTTTAATTAGTTCTACAAAACTGATGGAGAGTTTCACAATTCCTATTTTTTATACTTGTGACTGTTAAGTTAAAAAAAATGAATGCCAGTATAAATTTAGAATAAAAAATGGGAATAATAAAAATTGCGCTTTTTTCTATATAGTGACTATATCCATCATTTTAGATAGATTTTGCCTTCCTTTATATTTTCAAAATGCCCATATGTATTGGTCTTAGTTGAGTAATCATAAAAATAGCGATCGCTGGTAAAAGTCGCAAGTAAATAATTTCATCTCATTCCCAGTCAGTGTGTTTTCTGTAATTAGTGTTTTCCCTGAGTTGAATTGAAGAGGTTAAGCTTTCAAGTACCGAATTAACAATTTTCTCTCATATGAGAAAATATCCGACGTACGAATGTATCAACGTTTGGTGACAAAAAGGCTGCTCTACTCAGATACAAGAACATTTACTGATGTGACTAATTACCTATTGTAGAAATGGTACAAACGAACGAAGCTGTGAATTTACCTGATTTACTGAATTGGATAGAATTAATGAGAGAAAAATAATTTTTAATAGGGAACTAAAGTTTTATTCTGCGAACCAGGTGCAGCTTTCATATTTTAAACAGCACCGCCGCAATCGAACTGAAGTGGCTCGAGTTTAGGTGTGTAAATGGAATTGCTAGAGTATCAAGTAAAAGAATGGTTTCGGAAAATAGGCATTCCCGTATTGCCTTCTCAAACAATTGACCATCCCACGGATTTAAAAAGATTAAAAATTAACTACCCGATTGTACTGAAATCCCAAGTACATGGAGGTGAAAGAGCAAAAGCAGGTGGAGTCAGGTTTGTGGAAACGACTATAGATGCGATCGCCGCTGCACAAAATATTTTTAATTTGCCAATTTTGGGCGAGTTACCAGAAGTGCTGCTGGCAGAAGCTAAGTATGATGCCGAACAAGAATTTTATCTGGCTGTAGTTTTAGATACTGCGGTTTGCCGGCCGATACTTTTGGGTTGTAAAGAAGCAGATATTGATTGGGAATCTGCTGGACAAAAAATGCAACATGTCGTAGTAGAACAGGAATTTTCCCCATTTTACGCCCGACGGTTAGCTCTAAAAATGGGCTTGCAAGGTGCGTTAATGCAGTCGATTAGCACTGTAGTTGAGAAACTATACCGCTTATTTATAGAAAAAGACCTAGATTTAGTGGAAATCAATCCCCTGGCAGTGAGTTCTTCTGGTCAAGTCATGGCTCTTAATGGTAACGTCAGTGTCAATGAAAGAGCGATCGCCCGTCATCCAGATATCGCTGAGATGGCCAGAAAAATGAGCAATCGTCACAGTAGCGTTGAGTTTAACAAGAATTTAGCCAATTGGGACGCGGTAGAACTGCACGGTAAAATCGGCATTTTGGGTAATGGTACGGGTTCGGTGTTGACGACTTTGGATTTAGTAGTCAATGCTGGTGGCAAACCTGGTGTTTGCCTGAATCTACGCCACGCTTTTCCCACCGATACTTTACCAAGTACCTTTCGCGATCGCCTCGATCGAGCATTGAATATCCTAGCTGGGGATAAAAGTATTCAAGTGATGCTGATTAATTTTCTAGGTAGCGTTCCTCAGAGTGGAGAAGTGGCAGAAGTCATTGCAAATTTTATCCAACAACATAAAAACGAACTTAAAACACACGCTTCCCGTTCTAATGGCAGCAAAAGCCGTCGTGAAACCTACTTACCGCGCTTAGTTGTTCGTCTTGCTGGTTCTGAGTTTGATGCAGCCAGAAAATATCTAGCAACACTGAAAACTCCGAGCGATGCATCTATAGTAGTAGTAGAAAATTTAGATGAAGCAGTGGCAGAAGCAGTCCATCTTGCCAAATCAACCCCTCATAAAAAGTTTTGATATATATTCACCCCAAGTTTGGGGTGATATCTGAGGCAGAATAGATAAATCAAATAGAGGCAACCCATAGCTTGTCTAACTGTAGATTTCAGCCAAAGTAAAAGTTTTTTGTAGGACTGAATGTTGAGAGGGGTTCGCTTTATCCAAATTCAACTGATACGACACAGTGTATGTGTTATTTCTGCCAATAGCTTCAGCTAGTGGGTTTCCTAAATTACCGTGCTTTTATGAACTTAACGCCAGACAGTAAAGTTTTAATCCAAGGCTTCAGCGAATTTATATCAGCAACTCATGTTGATCAAATGAAAGCCTATGGTACGAATTTGGTAGCTGGAGTAGATCCCGGATGTGGTGGACAAAAAATTTATGGTCTGCCAGTGTTCGACCTGGTAGAAGAGGTGGTAGATAGATATGGATTAATTGACACTACGATTATCTGCGTACACCCTTACCAAGTTTTAGATGCAGCATTGGAAGCGATCGCATCTGGTATCCGCCAAATCATTGTCATATCTCCAGGTGTGCCACCTTTAGATATGGTGCAATTACTGCGTAAAGCCGAGGCAACAGAAACACTAGTGGTAGGGCCGAATAGTCCAGGTATCATCGTACCAGGTCGGATTCTCTTAGGTACTCAACCAAGTGAATTTTATACCCCTGGTCAAGTGGGAGTCCTCAGTCGCAGTACCACCCTTACCTATGAAGTTGCTAAGGAATTAACCACAGCTGGTTTAGGACAGTCCATTAGTGTCAGCATTGGTAGTGATGCGATCGTTGGTTCATCGTTTATCCAATGGTTGCAAATTTTTGATGAGGACGACACTACAGAAGCGATCGTGTTAGTTGGACAACCAGGTGGAGGTAGAGAAGAAGCAGCAGCGCGATACATTAGTGAAGCGATCGACAAACCAGTAGTTGCCTACATTGCAGGCACCCATGCACCACCAGCGAAACATTGGCGTCAAACAGGAACCCTAGCGGCAGTTATCGGACGCCACCCTGACTTTGGCATAGCAAAAAGCAAATTAGCTGCTTTTTCTGAAGTAAAAATCCCAGTAGCCGAACGTCCTTCTCTGATTCCGGAATTAGTCAGGAAGGTAATTAAATAGTCATTAGTCATTAGTTAGTGGTTAGTGGTTAGTGGTTAGTAGTTAGTAGATAGTGGTTAGTAGATAGTGGTAATTAGTTAGTAGTCGGTTATCTGACTATCTTGCACCATTCTCTATAAGAGCCAGAGGCTCTAGTTCTCGTTACCAGGTTGAACCTGGTAACGAGGGTTTGGAGGCTCTGCCTCTTGGCTGTTGCAATTGGTGAGCCAGCGCGCAGAACAGGGGGTTCTCCCCCAATCCCCACTCCCTGTCGGTCGTGGGGGCCCCGAGTCCCCGATGTAGACGCGCGCAGCGCGGCTTCTCGCAGAGTACCCGGAGGGCTTAAGGCAGGGTACGACTGGCGAACCCGTAGACGCGCAGCGGCTTCTCGCAGAGTAGGGTGCAAGATATGAATTATGGAGAATTCGCGGCCACTGTGGATAAAAATAGTTTCTCTTAACAAATGACCAATGACCAATGACAAATGACAAATGACTATTGACTAAATAGCGCTTTTGTTGCAGACTCTCCTGATTTTTGCAATTTTCGCCGTAACTGCAAGACTAGTAACGCTAATATGCTTACCTGAACGAGAATCACAAACAAGACTGTTATGGGAGATAGTGGTTCTCCAGTAGGTGTATACAAAGCAATAAGCGGTGCAGCTATTGAAAATAGCCATACAAAAGTGTTGTTGCCAGGATAGTTGAACAATATAAGTAAAATGAAAATTGGCAAAGTAATTGCAGCACCTAGGCTACCCGCAGCCCAAAACACTCGATGCTTAGTTTTCATGAATAATAAGAGTTGGGTTAATGCTGCATAAAGCATAGCTAAACTACCAGCTAAAGCCAGAGCGTAAACAGCATTAATTTTGTCCTGAACATTGCCATCAGCAAGGAGAATCAATAAACCTAAAGACGAAATGGCAATGATTGCATTTAGTGCGATCGCAACTAACCCTGGACTTTTTTCTCCCCAAATTAAATCTTTGATTGTATAACGATTCCACAAACTCTTATGACTAGAAATGTGGCGATAACGCGCCCAATCTTGTAGTGTTTGGCGGTGAGGACTAATAGCAGCAATCAAATACAAAAACAACCACAAATGTAAAAACAACAAGCAAGCTATATTGTCTTTCATCATTGTCGTAGAGTCAGGAAATTTACCCCAAACTATTGATTGCCAATTCGCACATCCTAAAGCCAAAACAGAAAAGTAAGACGTAAGTAAATAACTCTGTTGTTTGCTCAGCATAGTGGCATTAGGGTTGCGAAAACAACGTTGCAAAGATAGCCAAATAAAACGTGTCAAAGCAGCGTAATTTACAAGCCCCAAACCAATTATTGTAATCCAGCTAGCACCCAATGGCAGAGCAAACCAATGAAAATCAGCCCATAAACTAATGGTTCTATATGCAGAACTATCCGACAGATTAGGAATGAAGTAAAATGGGTTAAAAAATCTCAGTAAAATTAAAGAAAAATTCGTTTGAACATCGGCTAGTGCGTTCATTGTGAATAGTAGAAAACTAAGAACAATTCCACTACCCAACCAAGCTTGAAAACCACCCAACCAAGTACCAACTAAGCCAAATAGCAGTGCAGCGCTGTAGTAGAAAAGACAAGCAGTTAACACAACAGCGTCAAAGCTTAAAATCATTCCGAATGGAATATTTGCTCTCAGTCCAGAAAATACATGCAAAGGAATTGCTACAGCTACTGCAAGATATGGCAGAATTGGAACCCCTAACATTTTTCCCATTAAAATACTTTGGGGCGGCTGGGGACTAAGACGAATAAAATTCAGCGTATCACGACTTTCTTCAGTAGCTAAATCGCTGATGATTAGATAAGTTCCTATCACCAAAAAGGTAAAGCAACTGATTATACTAAGCCATGTAAATAAATCTAGCCACCACAGCTGCGAATTGATGATTGCATTACCAAATTCATCTTGTACGCATTGCGGTAATCCATACAACAGATTTCCTGTGCAATATTTATTAGGATGATTTGTAATTACATCATTTGTATTAACATAAGTTGGCAACTGAGCTTGAAAAGATATAAACAGTAAAAATTGACCCAACAGAGAGACGGTAATTGCTAGTAATATGTTGCGTATTTGCAAACGTCCTCTAAGTTCTCGCAACAGCTGAGGATTCCAATCTCCTAATCGATCTAAAAAATTTAGTATCATAGCAAAACTCTCCACAAATTTTCTTAGTGTCTTGGTGTCTTTGTGGTGAAAAAATAAATTTTATTTAACCACCAAGGCACTAAGACACCAAGTCGCATCAGATTGTTGATTGCTAATTTTATGCGGTGCGTTACACTGCGTTAACGCACCCTACATATTTATCAGTCTAAGTTCCTGCTAACAATGCTTTCGTGGCAGATTCTCCTGCTAATTTGACCTGACGTATCAGCTGCAAGTTTAATAATACCAAGACACTCAATTCACCCAAAAGTGCCATAAAAACTGTTGTCGTTGTGGCGTATTCTAGACCTGTCCAAGGAAAACTTGAAAACAGCCATAAGATAGGAGTTTCAGAAGCTTGAACTCCCAGCATTCCTAGAAGCATCGGTGGTAAAAATATTGCTGCGGCGACAGTACCAGTTGCCCAAAAAGAACGTTTAACAGTTTTCATCAGTAGCATTCTTTGTGCCAAGGTGGCGTAAATCATCATTAAGGTAATAAACAACGCCACACCTAAAATTGCTTTGAAACTACCAACTTCAATTAGCCAATTGGAGTTATAAGTACGGTGAGTATTTAAAGTAGGTGCAAGTAAAATCCAAATTGCTAATGGGGTAGTAACAATCACAAGATTAATCACCATTGTGATTAGCGCAGGGCTTTTTTCATCCCATATCAAATTTTGCAATAGTGAATTATGCCAGTTTTTTTTGCTATTAGAAATATTTTGATGCCGATACCTTGCCCAATCTTGTATTGCTTGGCGATGAGGCGAGAGAACTGCTATTAAGCCGAACAGCAACAGTACGTTAAAAAATGCTATCAAAGGAAAGTTTTGGGATATCTGGTAATTCAAATCGTAAAAGGCAGGAGGAGGGCTACTATTGGGATGGTAGGTAGGATAATAATTTTTGACATATTGCAGAGTGAATCCCCACAGAATGATTTGCAAATAAGCAACCAAAAAATAACTCTGACCCTTACTCAGCATTGGCGCATTTGGATTACGGAAGCGACGCTGTAATCCATGCCAAATCCAATAAGTCCACAAGCCATAATTCAATAAATTCAAACCTAGCAGACCGACAAGGCTTTTCCCAATAGGGAGATAGAAAAACTGTATTTGTTCTAGCAATTCCCAATTGTATCTACGGAATAAATTTGGAAATAAATAAGCCGTCATGTCAAAAGGACTTAACAACCTTAACCAAGCAGCTGCATTGTCTAAATACGGGCTACTTGATGCCATTTGCATTGTAATTATCAAGAAAATTAGAACTGCACCGCTGCCTAACCAAGGTTGAAAACCGCTGAAGAAACGGCTAAAAAATCCAAATAAAAGTGCAGCACTGTAGAAGAATATGCAGCTAGCAGCCAAAACAGCATAAAAGCTCAAAATGTGACTAAAGGCTATTTTGGCAGAACGCCCTGCTACCAAATGCAAGGGAATTGCAACTGCGATCGCCAGATAGATTAGAATCGGAACTCCTAGCATTTTGCCAGTCAAAATACTTGTTTCTGATTGGGGACTAAGACGGAGAAAGTTTAATGTTCCCCGATGTTCTTCTTGAGCTAAGTTATTGATCAGTAAATAAGTGCCTGCAACTAAGAGCGTGAAGATAAAAATTACTGTGAGTGATAGGAATATATATTCCCAGTGGTCTCACCACCACAGTTGCATATCTATTTGATCTAAAGAACAGAATTGATTGTATAAAATATTATTTATACGACGTTCTTCTGTCTTTAACTGGTCTACTTGTTGTGTGAGTAATTGAATTTTTTGTGCGTTGTAATTTTTTGCTTTGCTAAAAAAAGATAATTGTTGTTGCAGTTGATTAATCTGCGGGTAAATATCATTTAGTTGTTGTTTATAAGCTTCTCCTACACGGCAATAATTACCAGACATAGGGTATTTTTCGCCGGGTATTTCTCGTAATTGATAGAGGAACAGTATTAGCTGACCAATTAAAGATGTAACACAGGCGATCGCCACAGGAAAAACTTTCAGGCGACCTTTAATTTCCCGCAGCAATTGCGGATTCCAGTCGCCGATTCTGTCAAGAAAATTGAGCATCATGGATAAAATTCTCCAAAATAAAATTGGGGCGATGGGGAGGTGGGGTGATAGGGAGGAGTGGGAGAGTGGGAGAGGAGGGAAAATGACTCTTGACTCTTGACTCTTGACTCTTGACTCTTGACTTTTGACTCTTGACTCTTGACTTATGATGCTTGTCTGTGACCCAGCTTGAGGAAAATAGTTTCCAAGTCCTCTTGGGTACAGTGAAATTCGGTAATGGGAATGTCAGCTTGAATCAGCGATCGCAACAAGTCAGCACAGTCTTTCTGTTTCCCAGAAAAATTCACCCGCACGCTGTTTTTGGCACTCATCACCTCCCACTCTTGTACGAAAGGATTATTTTTCAGTTCCCCCAACACTTCTTCTAGCTTTCCCAAAGTAGAGATGATAATTTGCTGGCGGGCAAGACGCTGGTAGAGTTGTTGTAGCGATGCACTTTCTACCAAGTAACCGAGTTCCATAATTCCCACTGAGGTACACAGTTCTGCTAAGTCGCTAAGAACGTGGGAAGAAATTAATATTGTCATTCCCGCTTCTTGCAACACTTTGATAATTTCCCGAAACTGCATCCTAGCAATGGGGTCAAGTCCCGAAACAGGTTCATCCAACAGCAGTACGATCGGTTCGTGGATAATTGTTCGCGCCAAACTGAGGCGCTGCTTCATCCCTCGCGATAGCGTCGAAATCAAACTGTTGCGTTTATTGACTAGCTGGATCAGTTCTAAAACTTCATGCAAACGTTGGGTACGGCGCGGTTCTCGCAAACGATACAAACGAGCAAAATAATCTAGGTAGTCCCAGACAGTGAGTTCCTCATACAGCGGATAGTCATCAGGTAAGTAACCAAGGCGGCGCTTGAGAGTGGGGTTACTGTGATCGCGCAACAAGCGATCGCCATTAATATAAATCTCACCCGTAGTTGGTTCTTCTGCTGCTGCCAACATCCGGATGAGAGTTGTCTTTCCCGCACCATTAGGGCCTATTAATCCGTAAACTTCACCTGCATAAATCTCTATATCAACATTATTAACGGCAACGTGTCTGTCAAATTGCTTAGTCAGTCCAGAGGTGCGAATTGCTAATTCTTTTACCATATCTGCTGAGTGCCGCTTGTGATTATCAATAAGCTAGCCTCTTCTTACAGCATTTGTCAGGTTTGTTTCGGAAATTGAAACTGTATTTAAAAAAACTTGATTTCTCGTCTTCTCATGATTAGACGCTATCTTTATGATCGAACCCTGCACTTTATCGAGCAATGGTAACTACACGCACTCTCTCAGCACAAAGGGTTGTATTGAGAAACATCAGCTGGCAGACTTTTGAAACCATGCTAGCTGATATGGGAGAGGATAGAGCCTCTCGGCTGACTTACGATAGAGGCACGCTAGAAATAATCACCCCACTCTTACCCCATGAGTATTGGAACAGATTAATAGAACGTCTGATTTTTGTGCTTGGGGAAGAGTTGAATTTAGAAATTCTGCCTGCGGGTTCTACTACTTTCAAACGGGAAGATTTGCGACGTGTTGCTGAACCAGACAGTAGCTACTATATCCAGAATGAAGCACGTGTGAGGAATAAATCAGAAATTGACTTGAACAGCGATCCCCCACCGGATTTAGTAGTAGAAATAGACTTGACTAGTTCATCGCTGGATAAATTCCAAATATATGCTTCTTTAGGTGTTCCGGAACTTTGGCGCTATGACGAAGGTGTGCTGAGAATTTATCAACTGCAACAAGGGCAATATGTGGAGTGTAGTGATTCACCAACTTTTGCACAGTTGCCTTTAAATGAAATTACGCGATTTTTGGAGGAAAGCCAAAGAATTGGGGTGATGGGGATGACGCGAAATTTTCGTAATTGGGTGAGAGAACAGTTGGCAACTAATAGAAACTAATGCCAAGTTTTTAATTTCAGACCTTAGGATTAATTAGCTTTAACAAGTTAGTAAATACCTGAGTCAGTTTTTCCCATCCCAATTTTTGCAGCACACTGCCGAAAATTTGCTTCATCTGGGCTTTGAACTGAGCCATAACAAACTCAGGGTTAATTTCATACGCTTTCTGTATGCTGGCATTTCCTTCTCTCCAGCGACCTAATTTTATTAATGCAGATCCACGGTAGAGCCAAGCTTGGTAGTAATCTGGTTTAATTTTGAGTACTTGGTCGTAGGATGCTACTGCTTCTTGCTCACGTCCTAATTCATCCAGTGCAATGCCTCGGTTGTACCAAGTTTGATGGTCATCTGGTTTAATTTTCAAAGCTTGGTCATAGGATGCTACTGCTTCTTGCTCACGTCCTAATTCATCCAGTGCAATGCCTCGGTTATACCACGCTTGATGGTTATTTGGTTTAATTTTCAAAGCTTGATCAAAAGATGCTATTGCTTTTTCGTAACGTTCTAAATTCAAAAGTGCAACCCCCCGGTTGATCCAAGCAAAGTAGAAATCCGGTTCAAATTTCAAAGCTTGGTCATAGGATGCTATTGCTTCTTCATTATGTCCTAAATTCAAAAGTGCAATGCCTCGGTTGTACCAAGTTTGATGGTCATCTGGTTTAATTTTCAAAGCTTGATCAAAAGATGCTATTGCTTCTTCATTATGTCCTAAATTCAAAAGTGCAACCCCCCGGTTACTCCAAGCAAAGTAGAAATCCGGTTGAACTTTTAAAGCTTGGTCATAAGATGCGATCGCTTCTTCGTAGCGTCCTAAATTTCCCAGAGCAATGCCACGGTTAATCCAAATGAAGTGGAAGTCTGGTTGAATTTCTATAACTTTGTCATAGGATGCGATTGCTTCTTCGTAGCGTCCTAAAATCCCTAGGGCAATGCCACGGTTGTTCCAAGTCCCAAGATCATCTGGTTTAATTTTCAAAGCTTGGTCATAAAATGCGATCGCTTCTTCATAATTTTGTGCTGCCAAATGCAAATTTCCCAGTTCCCGTAGTAAACAGGCATTACTACTAGGTATTTGATTGTCTTCGGCAATTAGTTCTTGAATTTCCAGTATTTTTCTAGTTCTTTCTTCTGGAGTGAGGCTGAGATATTTTTCGTAGTCTACTTCCAAAAGGATACGCGATGACTCTTGCTCTAAAGTTTCTCGATCTACAGGAAATTCAAATATCCCAGAACGCCAGTCAAAAAAGTCTGGTGCGCGTTGGATAAAATACTTAATTGCAAATTGAGGTAGCAGGAAAACAAAGCAAATATTAAAGTTATCTCTAAATCTTTACCGCTGTTGGTTAAGGTTAATTAAAACTGGTGGTACACCCTTCCAACTATAGGAATAAATATCTTTACTATTCCAATCTGCTAGTCTTTTACACTCTTCGTATTTATAAAATGAATGCTCTAGTCCTGTGATAAATAAAATATTGATTTGCTCTTTACTTTCTAAGTTATTAATTAGCTCGTATAAATTATGAACAGGTTCCTCTAATCGCAAAACAGCAATATTTTTGTGGGGAACGTCTTCCTTAACTTTGGCAATCAATTTTTCACCCCCAGCCGGGGAACAGCGGACAAATAGCAAGCCAAAGCCTTCTATCAGCCTAAGAGTGCGGATAAAAGCTTGATATTCCTCATCTGTTTCCGATGGTAAATCCCGATCCCAATCACTTAGTTCTAGATTCATGAGGGGTAAAGGTGGTTGAAGGCATCCTGAAATTCTTTAATTCCTTTAATGAGGGGATGAATATCGTACCAAACTTGACTTTCTCCTTCCGGATTCAAATAACGATATTCCAAAATACAGCGATTAAATAACAAGCCTCTGTACAATTGGTCGTTTTCTATCTGTTTAGAATTATAAACTCTTGCCAATGCTTGCCATTCGTTAGCAAAAACAGTATAAGCTGAAACCCTGTATTTCTCGTTGTAGAGACGCGAAATTTCGCGTCTCTACAGCACACAAAATCCTTGATATATCGTTGATTTTCATAATTCACACCAGACGTAATTTCGAGATAAGTAAAGCCTTATTTATGTCCTTCCCAAATAAAGGTTGGTGATAACTGAAGAGTTTCCAGAGTTTCCAATATTCATTGACGGAGTTCAAACACTCGTTGACGAGGTTCTGATACTCATTAATCAAGCTCAAATACTCGCTGACGGAGTTCAACTACTCATTAATCAAGCTCAAATACTCGTCCACCAGTCTCCACAACTCATCAACCAAAAAACTATCAAGCAAACAAACAATCCCTACTCCCCTCTCCTTAGTAAGGAGAGGGGCTGGGGGTGAGGTTTTCGCCATTGCTTCACAACTGTCTGTAACTCTCCCGACAACCAACCATCAAACTGCGGATAAACTGGCAACCTCGGCACTAATTCCCATCCACCAGGTTGTAAAATTTCTCTCAATTCCTGCTCTTGAAGATGAGGATAATCAGGATTCACTTCATCTTTTGGCCCGATTCCACCTAAATCTCTTGCACCTGCTTCTAAACATGCGAGTAACCATTGCTTATCTTTGACTAAATTCGGCGGAATTTGGATGGTGATGTCTGACGGTAAAATTTGACGTGCTTTGAAAATTAATTCTGGTAGTTTATTGGGGTCAAAGGGTGATGCATTAAAAGTTTGCTGACTTCCAGGACTGTGGGGTTGCAGAATGACTTCTTGAATGTGATGATGACGTTCATGAAGGTGGGCGATCGCTGCTAATGTCTCCCACCAATCATTCTCGTTTTCCCCAATTCCCAATAACAAACCTGTTGTAAACGGAATCTGCAATTCTCCTGCCCACTCTAATTGTTGCAACCTTACTTCTGGTAATTTACTAGGTGCATGTTTATGCACAGTTTTTAGCAATTCCGGGGTTAATTGTTCCAACATCAACCCCATTGAAACATTCACATTCTTGAGTTTTTGCATTTCCTCAAAACTTAGCGGCCCAGCATTTGTGTGCGGCAAAAACCCCATTGAAAATGCCAATTTGCACAAGTCATAAATCCGTTGAAACCAATCTGAACGCCGCGATGATTGGGGATGCACTTCACCGCTGAGTATGAGAATTTCACAGATATTTTGGTGTTGAAGTTGTTTCAAAATGCTTTCTGTGGCTTCTAAACTCATCCAAGGACTTTTACCTGGATCTGCGCGAAAGTTGCAGTAACTACAGCGATTGAAGCACTCATAAGTGGGAACGATTGTGTAAGCAGGACTGTAGGTAACTATGTGGGAATGAGAAATTGACATTGATTAAGAAAGGTTGACTCGACGTAGTATCCAAACTTCTGCCTCGCGATCGCTCAGTTCGTAATTTTTTAGCATCAGCAGTAGGTTTTCGCAAATTCAGCCAAGACCGACAATTGTCTCTTTATTGGATGTACATGGCGTTGGATAAATACTTGGCTCTGGATCTTGAGCAAACTGTGTCTACGCTTTCACAAAGGTACTAAAAGATCGGGATTCTTAACAAATCCTTTGCTTATCTAGCTTTGAGCAGTGACGCAAATCATACCAGAAGTAGATTTTTATGAAAATACTTTACAAACTGCAATATACACTTTAAGATGTGTAACAAGGGTAGAAAAACTACCTAAACATCATAAACATCATCTCGCACTCATAGAAACAATGACAGCAACCTTACAACGCGCTCGTAGCGCCAACGTATGGGAGCGGTTCTGCGATTGGATCACCAGCACCAACAACCGCTTATACATCGGTTGGTTCGGCGTACTGATGATTCCGACTCTGTTAGCCGCAACCACCTGCTTCATCATTGCCTTCATCGCTGCACCTCCAGTAGACATCGATGGCATCCGTGAGCCTGTTGCAGGTTCACTGATGTACGGCAACAACATCATCTCCGGTGCTGTTGTACCTTCATCTAACGCCATTGGCTTGCACTTCTACCCGATCTGGGAAGCAGCTTCCTTAGATGAGTGGTTGTACAACGGTGGCCCTTACCAGTTGGTAATCTTCCACTTCCTGATTGGCGTATTCTGCTACATGGGACGTGAGTGGGAATTGTCCTACCGCTTAGGAATGCGTCCTTGGATTGCCGTAGCCTACTCTGCACCAGTAGCAGCAGCGACCGCAGTCTTCTTGATCTACCCCTTAGGTCAGGGTTCCTTCTCTGATGGTATGCCTCTGGGCATCAGCGGTACATTCAACTTCATGTTGGTGTTCCAAGCAGAACACAACATCTTGATGCACCCCTTCCACCAGTTAGGTGTAGCAGGTGTATTCGGTGGTAGCTTGTTCAGTGCAATGCACGGTTCTTTGGTAACTTCTTCCTTGGTTCGTGAAACCACCGAGACCGAATCTCAGAACTATGGTTACAAGTTCGGTCAAGAAGAAGAAACCTACAACATTGTTGCAGCACACGGTTACTTCGGTCGTCTGATTTTCCAATACGCTTCCTTCAACAACAGCCGCAGCTTGCACTTCTTCTTGGCTGCTTGGCCTGTAATTGGAATCTGGTTCACAGCGCTGGGAATCAGCACAATGGCGTTCAACCTGAATGGTTTCAACTTCAACCAATCAGTAATTGACTCTACTGGTCGCGTCATCAATACTTGGGCGGACATCATCAACCGCGCTAACTTGGGTATGGAAGTTATGCACGAGCGCAATGCTCACAACTTCCCTCTCGATTTGGCTAGTGCTGAAGTTGCTCCTGTTGCAATCAGCGCTCCTGCTATCAACGGCTAATAAATAAGTCTTAGCTTGTATAACTGACGCCCTCCCAATTGGGGAGGGCGTTTTTATTTTTTTTAAATCGGTTCGACGGGTTTGAAAAACAAGTAGCACAGCTATCAGCAAAGAGAGGGGAAGGTGCAGTAGTTCGAGAATGCATTGGGACTGCCCTCTGACTTGAAAAAAAGTAACCATCATCCCGTCCTATCATACACCCCTCTCCTTGTTAAGGAGAGGGGCAGGGGGTGAGGTTTTTCATGCATGGTGATGAAAATTTTTTCATTGGGACTGCCTTCCGACGAATTGGGTCAACAATACTTTAAAGTCTGGCAATCCCAATAAAATCATCGCCAGTATTTTGATATCCGAAATAGACAATAAAAGATTTGTATTTAGATCGTGAAACCTTAGACAAATAGAATTTACGCAGAAGTATTAAAGCGTAAATAAACTTAACAATGATAATAGTTAGTGTTTAATTATCAATAACTAAACACTAATCCAATTATTTATGATGTGGCAATAAATTTAGATTACCCAACCTCCTGAATAAAAGGAGGCTCATTGAAATGCAAATTCAGAGCCAAGGAATAATAAACATTAACGCTTTTTATTCTATGTGCATATTTTAACTTAAAATTAGTAAATATGATTGCTTTCACAAAAATATCAGCAAAATCGTCTGTTGAAATTCAAAAGCAAGATAATATTACACTTAATTACTGGCAGCAAGCTTATTTTTTGCAAGAGGTTATAGAAGGCTTGCAAGATGGCTTGTTAATTATTAGCGAAACAGGTGAACTCATTCATGCTAACGCATCTGCTCATCGCATTTGTTGTCAACTCAATCAAGGTAGCTACCGCCAAAATCAAGTACCAACAGTGATTTGGCGAATTTGCGAATCGTTAATTGAAAGCCGCAATTTATTTCCCAACAAACTCTTGATTCTGTCGGATGAAATTTTACTAGACAAGTCAAAAATTTTTCGGATTCGCGTGAGATGGTTGGATCTAGCAAGATTGAAGCACTCTTGCTTACTAGTGACTATTGAAAATAGATATGAGTCTGTTAGAAATGCAGCGATCGCAGAAATAAAACAATACAATTTGACGCGACGAGAGGCAGAAATTTGGTGTCTTTATCGAGCTAACTATAGCTACAAAGAAATTGCTGCTCATTTTTACATTAGCATCAATACAGTGAAAAAACACATGAAAAATATTCATGCTAAGCGACAAGCGTATCTAGAAAATGCTTGAAAATGATTTACTTTGGCGGCAATATTTGTCAATTCGATGGTAAGAAAATAAAACAATGTGAATCTAAAAATAAGCTTTGGTAAATTTACTGGCTTCTTAATACTATTAGTGATTAATGGTTAATTACTCATGTTCACACACACTACTTCCGGGAGCATCGGGGGATAATAATTTTCCCCGAGATCATCTGGAATTTTTTTGAAATTTGCTTATTGATTTTCAGGATTTTTTTGTAGGCGGATTAAATTATTGTAAATCTTTCGTTTTAAGTCTTCATTATCTTGTAATGCGACAGTAATTTTGTTGAATTCATCGATACTTAAACCATTAGCTTCGACGAGCTGTTGAGAGCGATTGCAATAATCTATTGCCACGTCTCTAGCTTGGGATGGTAGAGAATTGTAGCTATTGGGATCGTTACAAACAATCTTAGGAACTTCTTGATCGCCAATAATTTTTTTTATTTTGTCAAAAGCTTGTTGGCGCTCTGGCTCCATCCGCAGTATCACTTTGGAGTAGTTGAGTATTTGTGTATTGTCGAGTTGTAATGTATTTTGGGCATGAACGTTTGAGCTAAAAATCAAAGCACTAGAAACTAGACTAGTAATAGTAAGAGAACCGAAAAATAAAGATTGAGAGAGCATCCTAGTTAAGCTAGGTTGGTAATAAAGATGATGCAATCTATTCATTTGCTGTGTGCAAAACAACTACAGTTAAGCTTTGGTTAATCTCAATGAATTATTTTAGAAGAAAGAAGTTCCAAGAAAATATTGAATTTATCCTAAATTCACTTATTTTTGTCAGTTTCCTCGGCATACTTGACATAATTCCACAATCTTCATCTGAAGAACCAACATCTCCACTGCTCCTTGCTTAAGACTAACTTCTAATTCCAATAGAATAGGTAAACAGGCAATAAGTTGCTGCACAGAAAGTGACTTAACTTCTTGTTGTAAAAAGTAAACTCGCTTGGGGTTACTTACTTCAGCAGCTTGAGCGATCGCTTGTGAATTTCGCTCACCACTTTCCATCATGATTTTTACCCACAACCAGGTACGAAATTGACCAACCAGTGTGGCAACTATCCGCAAAGCTGGTTCACAAGTATTGATGAGATCGGCCAAGATTGCTAAAGCTTTGGCTGTGTCTCCTGTCCTGATTGCTGCTGCCAATTTTAAGCTAGTCTGATTAGTATTTCTAACTAGTTGAGCAACGGTATCTGTATCTTGTGGTTTGACGCTGCCATAGGCATAAATCTGTATTTTCTCTAACTCATTGTACAGTAGCCGCGTATCGTTGCCTACAGCTTCAGCTAAAATATCTGCGGCTTTGTGAGTTAATTTTACACCAACTACTTGAGCAGCGCTCAGTACAGATTGCACGAGCAGATCTGTCTTCCAAGGCGGAATTAGAGGAAATTCGAGGAATTCAGTAGCGAATTGTTTCAAAAGTTTAGTGGCTTTGAGCCGTTCGTCAGGCTTGTTACGGCTAGTGATCAACAAAAATGAATCTTCGGGAATTACTGATAAGGTTCGCGACAGTTCAGATAAAAAATTGTCCGGGCAATGCTGGCAAAGGGTGGAATTTACAAGCCAAACCAAACGACCACCAGCACCAAACGGTGGTGTCATCACTTGATTTAATCCAGCGATCGCACCATCATCACCTGCGTCTGAAGAGAATGTAGTGTAGTTAAAACTAGTCCATAGTGGGTCAAGGACGCGATCGCGCAAAGCTGCAACCGCTTTTTCAATCGCAAAATCATCCTCACCCCAGTAAACATAGATTGGCATGGGGAACCTCCTGTGGAGAGTGGGAGAGTAAGAGAGTGGGGAAGTGGGGGCTAGGGGCCCCCTCTGGGGTTGGGGCTTTGGGGGAGTGAGAGATAAAATTTGCATTTCCTATTCCCCATTTCCTATTCCCTATTTTTGGTAAATTTGCCTAAAATCAATAAGCGTGAGAGCGCGAGGATATGAAAATTGGACGATAATTATCAAACTTACCTAAACCGGGTAGCACGAATGACGCTGCCAGAAGCTTATGGAATCCAAGTCCAGCATATCCAGGAATCTTCTAAGTTTCAGCCTACACCAGACCGGGAAAGACAAGCTGTGCCTTTTCCTGGTTATACGGTGATTACTCCCCCTTGGGAAGACGAGACAGAAAACTCTGCTTTCTATACTCAGTTGCAAGGCTACCAACAAGAACTCTTGCAGTTACCTGTTGGTTGCGATCTGATTGTACCTGTACCTGCTGCTAGTTTTCATTTAACGTTAGCAGACTTAATTTGGGATAGTGCTTTCTATGACGCCTGCGAAAAAAAACCCGAGTTTGAACAGCAATTACGCTCTTGTTTCGCCGAAATAGTTCAGCAATATCAACAATCGATGACACGTGCGGTTCATCCCGTTCGCTGGCAAACGCTAGGACTAATGGTAATGCCAAGAGCTGTGGGTATTTGTCTAGTACCCCAAGATGAAAGCTGTTACGAGGAGATTGTTAACTTTCGTCGAGCGATATACCAAAATTCCAACCTAATTGCTTTGGGCATTGAACAACAGTATCATTTCACTGCTCACATCACATTAGGTTATTTTGGAGAAGTGCCACCGCAACTAGATCGCGATCGCCTTGCTACTATGTTTTCGCAGTTGAATCAGCAATGGTTGTTGAACTCGCCAGAATTTTTGATACACCGCGCTGAACTGCGGAAGTTTGACGACATGACACGCTATTATCGCGAAGCGGACTGGCCAGTTTTAGAGTGGGGGCTGGGTAGTGATAATATCAATTCACCTTAACCTTGCAAAATATTAGATCCCCCAATCCCCTCAAAAAGCGGGGCTAGGAGCTATTGACTAGACTACTTAGAGATCTCTGTTGTTAAGTAATGCTGCGCGAAACTGGTCGCGTTTCATGATTCCCCCGCTATACCTTTATGTTAGCGGCGTTGGGTATGTTAGCGGCGTTGGGTGAACGCCGCTCCTCTCCCTGGGGACTGGGGCATGGGGCATGGGGCAAAGGGCAAAGGGCAAAGGGCATGGGGCATCGGTAAGAAAACCAATTTCCAATTCCCAATGCCCAATTCCCTATTCCCAATGCCCAATTCCTAATCCCCAATCCTTAATTCCCAGTCCCTTTTACTTAAACTGCTCAATTATTCCACCACCCAAGACTTTTTCTCCTTCGTACCACACCGCAGCTTGTCCAGGAGTAATGCTGAATTGGGGTTCATCGAAGACTACGCGCACGCGGGAGTTTTCTAAGGGAATTACCGTCACTGGTACGGGAGTGGAACGATAGCGGACTTGTACTTCGGCACGAATCGGGCTAGCGGGTTCGGCGATCGATACCCAATTGACTCGATGCACGGTGCATTCTGGTTGAGTTGCTTTAGTGCGATCGCCCACTATCACCTTGTTATTAACTGCATCCAAAGCAATCACATACAGCGGTTCAGCAGCGGCAATTCCCAAGCCCTTGCGCTGTCCAATTGTGTAATGATGGACACCATCATGCTGACCCAGCACCTTACCGTCAATGTCAACAATATCGCCTTTTTTGGGTGCCAGGTATTTATCCAGAAATGCCCGCATGGAACCGTTAGCTTCAATTAGGCATAAGTCCTGACTTTCTGGCTTTTCAGCGGTTTTAAGTCCATGTTCGGCGGCAATGTGGCGAGTCTCACTTTTTTGCATTTCACCTAGGGGAAATACTGTTCCTGCCAGTAAATCTTGAGACAAGTCATAGAGAAAATAGGTCTGGTCTTTGTTACGATCTACTGCCCGCAGGAGTTCATAACGCTCAGTTGCTTCGTTATAGTTAATCCGGGCATAATGACCTGTAGCAATGCGATCGCATCCCAATTTTTCGCGGGCATACTCCAACATCGGGCCGAACTTGACTGTTCTATTGCACTGGGAGCAAGGTAAAGGCGTAATCCCGGCACTGTAACCAGCAACTAAATAATCAACAATATTTGTCTGAAAGACTTCCCGAATATCAACAACGTGATGGGGAATACCCAGCTGTTCACAGATAAGAGCCGCATCAATCATACCTTCCGAGCAACATTGACCTTTGCCTTTCATCAGCCAAAGGGTCAAACCAATCACTTCATAGCCTTGATTGTGCAAAATGGTGGCGGCGGTGGAACTGTCAACGCCGCCAGATAGTCCAACGACGACCTTTTTCATATCCGTAAACATATTGCTAGGCTCTTATTTCTAAGCTACCACTATGTAATTACTACAACAGGTAACTAATTAGTTTCTGTAGGAAATTATCTACAAACTTTTCTGCTACTATGTCGAGTGCATTACCAATTCAACTTATAGCATTTCTACGCTTTACCCAACCATCTTTGATTGTGGGTGCTTTATTGGGAGGATGCTTGGTCTTTATTTGCCACTCTATTTCCACACCAGCGCAAACACTCTTGCCAACTCTTCCAGCGAGTAGCAACGATCTCTTGCCGCCCCTACCGACAAATATTCAAGAATATACTGTTCCCCAAGTGAATGTAACTCCCCAGGAGTATATGATTAACCGGGGTGACAGACAATATCAGGCGACGCCTTTTAATCAAAATCGCCAAAACTTTGAGCGCTACTTGGTTTATGTTGAGAGTAATAATGTCCAAACCCTGCAACAAGTACGTTTAATTGAACCGACAGCTTATATACGGCAATTTCAAGGACATTCTGTAATTCAGGCAGGAACCTTTAGCAAACCATCCAATGCCCAACAGCGTATCCAACAACTAGCAGCCTACGGTATATATGGGGCGCGGATTGCCAACTTTGCGAATGGTCAGGATCAGATAATCACGACTTACTCTCACGTTAACAATTATCAACCTGTCAACAACTATCAGCCAGAAGTACCTAATTACTACTATGTAGCCATTCCCGCTCACTCAGAAAACATAGCTTCAATTGCCGACCAAATTAAAAACAATATCGGACAAAAAGCGGCCGTCACCACCAGAAATCAGCCACTAGGAGCGCATGTAGCAGTCGGGCCTTTTGCTAATAGGTTACAGGCAGAGCAATGGAATAATTATCTCCAATCTATAGGATTCGGTAACGCTAGAGTTTACTACGCAAGATAGAGTAATAGTTAGTGGTTAGTGGTTAGTAGTTAGTGGTTGGTAGTTGTTTGCACAACAACAAACAACTACCAACAAACAACAAACAACGAAAAATTCTATTGATGAACAGGCAAGAACTAATTTTGCAAGTTGTAGTGACAGCACAACAGATGCGCGATATTGAAGCGCGTATCTTTGCAGCGGGAATGCCTGTGGCGGCTTTGATGGAAAAGGTGGCGGGACTGATTGCCCGTCGCATTGCGGAAATGATCCCTCCAACTCCTAGTAAAGGTGAATGGGGGAGTGGAAGAGCGGAGGAGTGGGGGAGGTATGTAAACAATTATTCTTTCCCCCCTCTCCCTATCCCCCCCTCTTCCCCTCCTCGTGTGGGAATCCTCGTCGGCCCCGGTCACAATGGCGGAGATGCTTTGGTAGTTGCTCGTGAGTTGCACTTTCGCGGGTATGCAGTCTGTATCTATTGCCCTTTCTCTAAGCTCAAGGAATTAACTTCGCAGCATTTACAGTATGCTCAGAGTTTGGGCATTCCATGTTATGAAGCAATAGACGATTTGCCAGAGTGTGATTTATTAATTGATGGCTTGTTTGGATTTGGGTTGGAAAGAGATCTTAAAGACCCTGTTGCTAGTGCTATTAATCAGTTAAATGAAAGGTCTACACCAATTGTTAGTATCGATGTGCCTTCGGGTTTGCATACCGATACTGGTGAATTTCTAGGAACTGCGATCCGCGCCACTCATACGCTGTGTCTGGGTTTGTGGAAGTTGGGTTTATTGCAAGACCATGCTTTGGAATACGTTGGCAAAGCGGAGTTAATTGATTTTGATATTCCCTGGGCGGACGTACAAGCGATACTTGGGGATGCACCCAGCGTTAAACGCATCACCAAAGCCACTGCTTTTTCAACTCTGCCTTTACCTCGTCCTGCTGTCACCCACAAGTATAAAGAAGGGCATTTGCTGCTGATTTGCGGTTCGCGTCGCTATTCTGGAGGTGCAATTTTAACTGGGTTGGGAGCACGGGCTAGTGGAGTTGGTATGCTGTCAATTGCTGTGCCAGAGTCTCTCAAACCGATCTTGGTTAGCCATTTGCCAGAAGCGCTAATTATCGGTTGTCCAGAGACAGAAACAGGTGCGATCGCTCAACTACAATTGCCAGAAAACACCGATCTAAATTCATTTAATGCGATCGCTTGCGGCCCCGGTTTAACCAAAGATGCCAGCCCGATTTTACAACAGGTGTTAGAAAGCACAATTCCTTTGGTTCTCGATGCTGATGGTTTGAATATTCTGGCAGAGATGGGAACCTCCCCTAATCCCCCCTTGCTAAGGAGGGGATTAGGGGGGGTGCGACAAGCATTAACAGTACTTACACCTCATACAGGTGAATTCAAACGCTTATTTCCCGATTTACCCGATGCTAAACAAGACAGAGTCAAAGCAGTGCGGGAAGCTGCAATGCAAAGCGGGGCAGTGGTGTTGTTGAAAGGGGCAAGAACTGCGATCGCCAATCCCCAAGGTTCAGTTTGGATTAATCCCGAAAGTACGCCAGCTTTAGCGCGGGGTGGCAGTGGTGATGTCTTAACCGGGTTAATGGGTGGATTAATCGCACAAGCTGTAACGCGCCAAAAGCCTCTAGAAGAGATGGTTGCAACTGCTGCTTGGTGGCACGCTCAAGCCGGAATTTTAGCAGCCCAAGAGCGAACAGAATTGGGAGTAGATGCGTTTACATTGACACATTATTTGACGCAAATTATCAGCATTTATCAGTAGTTACCTCACCCTTCCCTCATCCCTCGTTCTCAGCCTGAGGCTGGGAACGATATAAAGCTCATCAACAAGGCTATTATTGCACTCGCGATCGCACTTGCACAAGCTATCAACAAAAAAAGCGGCGATCGCGTTTTGCAATGCTGAACTGATACCATTTCTCTAAAATATTGATCTAAATGTTGATACAGATAATTTTCTATAGCCCCCCTTAAAAAGCTTGTCATTACCCACATTTTTCTCAAACTGGCGATCGCCATAAAATTGGATTTCAAAACCCTGATGATTGCGTGACTATTCTCAATAAATATTGAGAGATGACAATACTGCTCGGATAAGACAAATCGATTGACATTTAAACCCTGTAGAGACGTTGCAGTGCAACGTCTCTACATGCCCAAAATTATGACGAAATTGTGATAGATGAGAATTAAACGGAGACCTGCAAACCCTAATTTAGTAAGGTTTCCAGCGATCGCAAACTTTCCCTTGTCACTTAGTACAACATTGCATAAGTTCATGCCGAAATTTTAGCACCAAGAGTCAGCGCCCTTGGTGCGTTTACATTTGCGTCCCTGGAGTGTTTTAAATCGCTACGCTTTTACGCAAAGCTGTACTTAGTTCAAATAGACTTGGCCATCTTGTTGAATTCTGATTGCGGTTTGACTGTTTCTAAATTCCGTGGCTTCATCCAAAGCCAGTTCTAATAATCCTGACTCAGAGGTTGTTGGAGTCATTCTCAAGAACCCACCATCTTGGCGAACAGCAGTGATAGTAATTGCTACTGGCAAGCCTCGCAATACAACTTCTTGTCTACCTGGGAGAACACGCTGTCTAGTATGCCCAATTGCCTGATATGCGATCGCAGCATTGGTGTTATTTTTGAGCCTCACATCTACTCTGCCATTGCTCGGTGTAATCGTAGCGACTGGGTCAAACTGTTTTTCTGGTAAAGGTGGTTGAATCACACTCACTGACGGAGTACCAGGAACAGTTTCACGCGGAGAAATTCCTTGTGTTGCTTGTCGTTGGGTAAAAGCATTGGGTGGGCATCCTTGTGGAACCAATACTCTATTATTATGTGGTTCTTCGTAGAAAATACTGGGGCAGGGGTTAACTTTGGAAAGAGAGGCGGTAGGCTGTTGCTGTGCCACTACCGCTTGTGGAATTGCTGATACAGCAATCATTAACCCACCGCAAACAGCACCCAGTAATTTAGTAGATGTGCGAAATATTTTGTTCATTTTTACCTCTGATTTCCAAATGCTAGAGATAGTCAGTCAATGTAATACAGTTGATATAGATAAGTTTTGAGTTTTATACTAATTCTCTGTAGCGATGAGCTTTATAATTACCCCTATCTCTGATATATCTAATTAGCAAAAGGTACTACAGGTAAGTGACTTAGAACTCATTGTCATGGAGAATTAGTATATTAAATCCAAAAGTTTTAATTAAAGGTTAACAAATCGATAATATTTTCTTCCTCTCACTAGGGGAATGAAAATAAACAAGATTTGCAATATTAGTTTCGATCAAAAGTAATAAAACTCTATCTCTAGAAATAGAACAGTTAGAAGTTAAGAACTGTTTACAATTCCTAACTTCCAACGCTCAAGAAAGAGTGCCGTATTAATTTTAATTTAATACTTACTTAAGCTTCTTCCCATAGTTGGCGAATTTTGTCAGGTAAAAATTCAGTGATTTCCTTGACTCTTTCTTCAGATAATTCGTCCTTGGTTGCTGAAAATACAGCCTTGACTGCATTTTCTACATTTACATCTGGTTGTAAACCTGCTTCTTGATTGATACGGAATAAAAATGTATCAGATTTGATAATTAAAGGTGGGCGCACCCGGCTCAAGAAAGCAACGATGGGATTAGTATCCTTCCACAAGTCTGCAACCTCGTGCAACTTTGTATCATCTTTCACTTCAGCTGGTTTGTGTAATTCATCTGCGACGCGATCGGCTGCTTCTGTAGTCATCATGTCGCGCATCGTACGAAATACTACTTCTGTTATATCCCTAGCATCGTAAACATCTGACAAACCAGCCTGGCGCATTACCTTTTCCAAAAAGGATCTATCTTGTTCTCTGATTTCTGTTTGCATTAAATCCTCCAGTTTTTTATATATAGGTTATGGATCAAGCGATGGTGACCAATAACAACTCAGCAGTTTGTAGAAGTACTGAATAAGTTTTCAAGAGTGGTGATATCAAACTGCTAGAGTTATAATTTTTGACTCACTTCATCAAGCACTGCCATCTAAATTAATAAGTACAATTACTCTTTTTCATCTACCATAGGAAACACGCTGAAATCTGCCACAAGAAACATCAATTGAGTACACTATTAAGTCTCAAGACCTATTGGTAAAGTGACAGTGACAGTAGTGCCTATACCGACAGTACTTTCAACTTGAATTTGACCGTGATGGTTTTCGACAATAGCTAGGGCGATCGCTAACCCCAATCCCGAACCAGTAGTATTTTCTGTTGCTGTCTTGCTATTTGTATGGGTACGCGCCGGATCTACGCGGTAAAAGCGGTCAAACAAACGCGGTAGTGCTTCTGCAGGAATACCAATACCAGTATCACTAATTTTTACTTGCAACTGGGGACTAACATAACGCAGTCCCGAAACACGATTGTTTCCTTCTATCCGCGCCAACTCCACATTTACCCGTCCGGATGAGGTTGTGTAGCGCAAAGCATTGCCAATCAAATTTGTAAACAACCGCACCAATTGATCCCAATTGCCTATCAGCGTGAACCAATTCTCTAAAATTTCGGGGTTAGTTTCGCTAGCAGGAGGATCAACTAAGTTAAAGCTGAGGGTGATGTCTTTTTCCACAGCTAACAGTTGTTGTTCTTCCACCACTTCCATCAGCAAAGCATCCACAGGACAAGGAGAAAAGCTTTCTTTGCTGATACCGCTATCTTGGCGTGCTAAAAACAGCAAATCATTGACTAACTTACCCAAACGCTGTGTTAGCCTTTCTACTACCTTCAATTGTTGCCGATAGTGCTCAAGAGTAGCACCTTCTACCTCTGCTGACTCCAAATCAGCAAGTGCAACTTGCACATTAGTTTGAATCAAAGCAATGGGACTTCTGAGTTCGTGAGAAGCATCAGCAGTAAACTGCTTGAGACGTTGATATGACTGACGCACAGGTTCCATCGCTTTACCAGAAAGGAACCAACCACTCGCCCCCACAGAAAGCACCATCAACCCAGTACCCAGTGCTAAATCAAAAATTAACTGTCGACTCGGTTTTGTTACCTCAAACCAAGGATGACTCACACGCAGATATCCCAATACCTGCTTTCCTACTTCCACTCGTTCAGTTACCTGACGCAGTAACATTCCAGAATCTTCAGCGTTGAATTCAGAGTGAAAAGTGAAAATATCTCCGCGTCCCCGCGTCTTTGTGTCCCCGTGTCTTCCTTTCTCACTTTCCCCATCTCTCTGTTTCACCACATGCACGGTCTCGCCAGTGCGGTTAACATGAATGGGAATATTTAGTGGTTCCGATAAAGTAGACCAAAGTAACTCTCCAGTGGGACTAAACCACTCTAAGTCAATGTGGTCATCTTCTACAGTGTCCGCATTGTTGCGAAAACTAGCTTCAACATTAATACGCGATCGCCCAGTATCAGAGTTGACTGGTTCAATAACCAGCGATCGCTCTACAACTTCCACTACATGATTTAAGGTATCGTCCACCCGCTCAACTAACGTGCTGCGGACATATAAATATACGCCAATAGCAAATAGCAGTAGCAGCACCGCAGTTACGGCTGTGTACCAGAGTGCAAGACGGCGACGAGTAGTTTGAAACATATCGCAACTAGACAAGGTGAGTTAGGCAATTCAGACTGGAACACAAACCAGCCTCACTAATCATTTTCCTCTTTGCTTGCTCACACCGTATATAAGGAAGGGATGTGATATCAATTCCCTAAATTCCTGCTATGAAACCTCCTGTGAGTATTTACCACAGATTGTTTTGTTTCGGTAAGGTAATGGATATTAACGAGATGGGAAAACATACCATTTTTATTTATACAAAAAAATTCCGATCGATAAAAATTAATTTTTTAATTACTGAATTTTGCATTTTTAAGTAATTTCACTGAAGCAGGCTTTTTGAAATAAAAGTTAAATTCTAGATGCAGTTAATCTGAAAGGAAATTGTCTATAAAACACAATAATCAAAGAGAGATAAAACATCATCTTTGTGCATAATTTTCAAAAATGTAACGAAAATATAATTGTAAAAAACATCAGAGCAACTTCATAGATAGATGGCACAAATTGTAATTTTACTCCTTTACAAGTAGTTAAGCACTCACATACCAGCAACCGAATATATCTGAAACAACTCCTAACAATCTAAAAAATATCTCTCTAATTCAGAGATATTAGAACTTAGAAAATCTGGCATCTATCCATTCACACACAACCATTTACATTCAGCAATTAGAAATTCTGCTTCTAATCTGGTTGCATCTCCACAAAACCACATATTGCTTTGAAAAAAGTAATAATCATCTCTGGTTGACTGACGGAAATAAATTTGTGCCGCATTGCCATAAATCATAAATTTGCAGCCAGTGTATTTGTTTAGATGTTGAATTTCTAAAAATATAAAGTAAATAATTATGGGTTTATACAACGGTACAACTAGCTTTCCCGATCCTGGTAGCAACACATCCACAGCACTAGACACTGCAACATACATTGGTGGCTCCCTCCTCAGCACACCAAGCTTATTTCAAGAAGATCTCAGCCGTATAACAGGTTCATCTGATATATCTGATTATTACAGATTCACTCTCAGCAGCTCCAGTATAGTTACCTTGGAACTGGATGGATTAGCGGATAATGCTAATTTATTCCTGCGAAATAGTGCTGGTAGTTCCCTTGCTGCTTCTAGCAATACTGGAACTAGCTCAGAGAGTATACGTTATAGCATTTCCAATCCACCAAGTAACCCATTTTACGCACACGTTTTTCTCCCCACCGGTTCAGCCTCCACCCCATATAATCTTCGTCTCTCCGCAGAAGCTATTCAGGAAAGCGGTCTAGCAGATAACGCAATCGCAAACGCCAGAAACTTTGGTACATTCAGCACTACTAGCAGCATCACTCCCATAACTGATTATGTGAGTGGTACAGGTCAAGTTGTAGATCAAAACGATTACTACAGTTTCACAGTAACTAACAGTGGAACAGTTGGCATCAGTTTGAGTAGTCTGAATGGTACTGATACTCTCTATGCTGATCTTCAACTCATAAATAGTTCCAATTCAGTTATCCAAACCAGTGCTAATGTTGGAACAACATCAGAATCAATTAATCTTAGTCTTGCCCCTGGTACATACTATATCCGGGCTTACTCTTTATCCGCACCCGGTAACTATCAGTTAGAGTTTAACTTTACCGCAGACCCACCAGACCAAGGGGGAAACACTGTAGGAACTGCTACTCCTATTAACCTACCCACTACTATCTCAGATCAAGTCAGTTTAGGAGACACTAGCGACTATTACCAGTTCACCTTAGCTTCAGCATCTCTAGTAGATGTCCAATTCACGTCCCTCACAGCAGATGCGAACTTATATCTTCAAAACCAAAGTGGTGGTAACATTCTCAGTTCAACCCAGCCAGGAACAGCCTTAGATGCAATTCGGATAAGCTTGAATGCTGGTACTTACAAAATCTTAGTTAATCGGGGTTCGGCAACAACATCTGAATATACCTTGAGTGCATCTGCTCAAGCAATAGGACTAGATCAAGCTCCCAACAATACAACAACAGCTCAGAATCTAGGTAGCTTAATCGGTTTCATCTCCCGTAGTGACTTTGTAGGCAATATAGACACTAATGATTACTATAAATTCACTCTAAATACTACTGCTGAACTAAGTCTTGGTCTGAATATTTTGAGTAACTATTCAGATGTGCAGCTTGTCAATGCAGATGTGCAACTTCTTAACAGTAGCGGTACACAAATAGCCATATCTAACCAAACTGGAAATACTGATGAAAGTATTAACACAATCCTTGATGCTGGCACATACTACGTTCGTGTCTACACCTCTGGGTTAGCTAATACCTTCTATGATTTGAATATCACAGCACAGCCACAAGCTAGATTAATACGAGACATTAATTCTACTGGCAGTTCTAACCCTGCAAATCTCACTGCATTAGGTAATACACTGTACTTTACAGCTGATGATGGCGTAAATGGCATGCAATTATGGCGCAGTGACGGTAACACAGCCACTCGTCTGAGTAATACCAGTAACTTTAACCCCAGTAAATTAATAGTTTTCAACAACAGATTATACTTTATCGCCAGCGACAGCACTTTTGGTAGAGAACTTTGGGAGTTTAACGGCACTTCAGTAAATAGGATTAGTGATATTAATCTTGGTACTGGCAATTCTGACCCAGATAACTTGACTGTAGTCGGGAACCAACTCTTCTTTACAGCCACCGATAGTAGTAACATCAAAAAATTGTGGGTTTATGATGGCACAACCGTTAATTTAGTAGACATTAACCCAGGTTTTGCTACTACTGGTACACCCACTTTTACCACTGCTTTTAATAACCGACTCTTCTTCACAGCCCAAAATAACAGTCAACTGTGGTCAACTGACGCTACTATAGCTAGTACACAGGTTATCAGTGCTGGGGAAGCTACTAACTCAACTCCACGTAGCTTGACAGTGGTTGGTAATACTCTGTATTTCACAGCCAACAATGGTACAAGCGGCCAGGAAATATGGCAGTATCAAAGCGGCTCTACAGCTAACTTGCTGAAGGATATTACCCCAGGAAATAATTCTTACGCTCCAGATAGACTAACAGCCGTTGGTAATACCTTGTACTTCGTCACAGATAGCGACAACGACTTTAACTTGGAACTGTGGAAGAGTGACGGTACTGCTGCTGGAACTGTGGGAATTGGAACTGACGGACAAGCACCCAACCTTGGTTTCGGGCCTATCTACTTAACTGCTGTAGGAAACACGCTCTATTTTGTAGCAAACGATCCAGTTCAAGGTTTAGAGCTATGGAAAACAGATGGTACAGATGTCGGCACAGTGGTAGTTAAGGACATCTCATCTGGTAACGCTGACAGTCTTCCTACCGGCCTTGTCAACTTCAAGGGTACCCTCACCTTTGCCGCTTCAGATGGTACTAGCAGGGAGGTGTGGTTCAGTGACGGCACAGAGCCAAATACACGTAAGGTTAGCAACCTTTATCCTGGAGAAAATGCTAACCCGGATTGGCTCACTGTTGTTGGTACTAAACTGTTCTTCACCGCCACAGACGGGGCTAATGGCACAGAATTGTACGTAATTTAAAAGGAGGCGATGGTTAAAAAACAAAATCTATCTTAAAAAACCTAATTTAACTGGTTGCAGTTTCTCAAAAACCTCAGTTAATTGCAGACAAACCAAAACAACAAATTGTTTGTTGCATTGATTTAACGAGATTTACTAACAGTCAACACAATTTGACACAAACACAAACAATAGGGAGATGTGTTCCATTATGAAGAACAAATTTTTAGCTCTAGCTGCTTTCGGTGCTGCTCTGGGTAGCACAATTGTTTCTGCTCCTGCTAACGCACAAATTAATCAAGGTAGTGGTCCAAGCAGTCCAATTACCGTTAATGTATCCGTTCCAGAAGTTCTCTATTTGAGAACAATTACGGACACTGATATAGAAATCACTGCTGCTGATTTGACTGCTGCCACATTAACCGCAGTACCAGGGACTACCCCCCCTGCTTACATTGGCAGCGATAAAAATGAAGAAGCTGATGGTACTGTTAACTCTACTTCTCCATTTGCGGGAGGATTTGCAGATGGTTTACCTGTTCAAAAAACCATTACCAGCGCCTATGTTGTTTGGTCTAATTCTCCCTCAGGCAGCTACCAAGTACAAGTAACACCTCCTGCTGGTGGGTTGATTGGGCCTGGTGGTAAAACTATTAACGTTGCTGTTGTCGGTGCTAACCCAGCTACACGGCCTGCTGAAGGTCTAATTACTGCCACTCCTGGAGATATTGGCTTGGAACTCTCACCATCAGATTCTAACCCCACTGCTGGAACCTACACAGGTGATGTGACAGTTGAAGCTTTTAGACCGTAGCCTGTTAACCTTCGTCTTGGTGGCATTGAGAGAAATAATCTGCCTCAAACCTGGCCAGTAAAAAGCAGACTTGTCTCCTCTTGCCCACATGATTCAGTTCTCTGGTTAGCTTTCTGAATCAATTCTTTAACCCCCTGAAAAATGGGGGCTACTTCCCATATTACACCTTTTAGTTAGGAATTTCAAATCCTCAAAAAGATTGAGCTTTTATGACTTTATCTCGATATATCTCGACAATTTATAAAGTTTTGGCGATAGTACATTGTCAAATTAATGAAGTTGGGAAATATCACTTTACATGACTTTGATGTAGGCAATTTAGCAATATGTCATGGCATAAAATCAAGATTTGCAAAGGCTATCTCTTTAGTTGTTTGGGCTTAAGTACAGCTATTTTGGTATGGTTACAGTCTCAGACACAAGCACAATTTATATCTAGTGTTGAACCTATAGAAATTTACCAATTAGCTACTCCCCAAATACTAACCATTCCTCCTATAAGACAATCAGAAATTACTTTTACCACCAAGAGCGAGTCAGTTAATAACCCAAGAGATTTATTAGCACCGCCTCTATTTAATACTTCTATTGTGCGGGAATTTCCTCGTATTTGGCAGATGCGGGTTCCCTTAGATCAGGTTGATTCTCTCTATGCTACCTATGATATTCGAGGTCAAAATGGTAACGATAATGCAATGAGTAATGAGCAACATTCCGATGCAGCGGTTCCAGTTGTTATAGAACCTTTACCTATTATGGAAATTTCCCGTGACCCCAACAGTAATACAGCCGTATTACAAGGAGGTTTCCGATTAAAAATGGATCTTTCTAGTAGTCAGTTTGCAGGTACATATTCTGGAGACTTAACGGTAATAGTAGATCGTCGTTGACCTTCTCTACCTTTGAGACAAAAACATAGTGAGTTGTAGTGTGTTAATGTGAAAAATTTAATTCAGATGTTACAAAAACCTAGAAATATTGCCCTTGGTTTAATTGGAGCATTAGTTCTAGGTGCACCTCCAGCTAATGCCATTAATATTGCTGTATCTCCATCCAGATTCATCCTAGAGATTAGTAGCAAAAAAACACGCTCTCAAGCTGTTCGTGTTGTCAATGTTGATTCTCAGCCAGTTGAACTGAAGGTCTATGTAAAATCATGGGTGCTGAATGAACAAAATAAATTAGAATTAGTTCCGTCTCGTGAGCAGTCTTTAGACCAATGGATTGTTTACACCCCTTCTCGATTTACAATTCCCCCTGGTGGTTCACAAACTATCCGCTTTGCCATTCGTCCTCGCGTCCAGCCACAACAAGGTGAACACCGAGCGGTTTTGTATATCGAAGAAGTTCCTACTAATAATGCACAATCCAAAGGAGTGCAGGTAACTGGACGGCTAGGCGTTGCTATCTATGGCTATGTAGGAGACATTAAGCGAGTTGGGTTATTGAATGCTATTAACGTAGATACTAAATCCGATGCTGTGCGAGCATCCTTTGATATTTCTAGTCAAGGAAATGGCTTTGTCCGTCTGAATGGACAATATGCTGTCTGGCCTGCTGCTCAATATCCAGGTGCTGAGGCTACAAAACCTATAGCTGATTTAGAT
Organism: Fischerella sp. PCC 9605; assembly: GCF_000517105.1. Classification (GTDB taxonomy): domain Bacteria; phylum Cyanobacteriota; class Cyanobacteriia; order Cyanobacteriales; family Nostocaceae; genus PCC9605. The sequence continues at coordinate 1,498,058 of NZ_KI912149.1, forward strand.
AAACCAACTCCTAAACTTCCGAAAGAGGTAGTAACAGCTGGCTTCTTACCTGACACACCAGTTTTACCTGACACCCGTCGTCGGATTTTATTACCAATTATCAAAAAATTACCCCCTGGTAATTATGTATTAGACATCAATGGGGAACTGAATGGTGTGGCGATTCAAAAAGGCATACCTTTTACAGTTCCCGTGAATAGTCCAGTGGCTAATAATAGGAGCTCTCGAATTCAGCCCGCTTCACAAAAGCTAAGAGACTCTCTTAAAAATTCTCAAAAACGTAAATAGCTGCTGCTAATTCAAAAGTAGGTTTTTATTCTTCCCAAAAATGATTCTTTAGCCGGGAAGCTTTTTAGGCTACCCATACGAATTTGTGTGCTTTACTTATGTTCTACCAACCTTCTACACTTCCTCCACCAGTTACGATTGTACAGTCTGAGAATACCTCTTGCATAACGCCAGTGGATGCTAGCGTTAGTGAGAAGAATCAGGTAATTGCAGGCACAATAGCAGCTCCTAGCACACCAGAAACCTTACCACCTGAATTTTCCACGGATGGTTCACAGCACTCCTGTACTCAAGCACAACTGGGTGAAAAGGTCGAGAATCAAAGTATCACAGCCAATAACACCACAAATCCAAATAATGATACTGGAAATGCTATAGACCCTGGCAATAAACAACTTAGTAAAAAGGTTGTGGCTCAAAGCACTACAGCATCAGTAACTTCTCTAGAAAACACTCACGCAGATGCCAATCATACTGCTGCTAACACTGATACAAGAAATACAATAGCTGCCGAGCAGCAACAACCTAGTAGTAATAATTTAGTTGCCCAAGAGTCTAAAGCGTCAACACAAAAAAATAATCCAGCACCAAATATTCCTGCTGACAATATTTTAGCTACTGCCAAAAGTTTATTAGTTGGAGTATTTATCAATGAACGGGAAGTTGGGAGTTTAGAGGTTATACCCGAGGGAAATACTTTATTAATTCCACTTGATGATTTTGCCCAAATAGCCGACTTAGAAGTTGAAAAGACCGAAGATAAAATTCAACTGAAGACACCTTTAGGTGTAGTAACTCTGACAGAAGCAGACTTCAAAAAAATTGAAGGTATCACATACATTAGTGATACCTTCTTAAAAGAAAATTTACTCACAAATATAGAGCTAAAAACTTCTGATTTGGCTCTAAATGTTGATTTACCTTGGCGTAGAAGTGGTGGACAATCTGGTCAAGCGATTGACCTGCAACCAGAAGTTAGACCTCCTAGCAGTGGCTTATCAAATTTACGGCAAGAGTTAAATTATCATGATAACTCTGGTAGAACAAATTGGCGTACTTCTACTCTTTTGGGTGGACGTTTAGCAGGTGGTGCGTGGCGTTTACGTCTAGATAATAATTTTGTTAACAATCCTCAGTTATCTGAATATTTTTACTTTAAACGCTCAGGTCAGTTTCTCTATCAGATTGGTAAGCAGCAACTCGCCCTGAATCCTGTGTTGTCAGGATTGAATTTGACAGGGTTGCAATTTGGTTACACGAATCTCTCCGCAGATCGGTTTAATACAAGTTACAGTGCATCTGAGCTTTTACCCCGACGTTCTCAGCCGACACAAACATTTCGTGGCGTTGTTCCTCCAGCTAGTTTTGTGCAATTAAGAGTTGGCGGTGTTGTACTTGCTCAACAACAGGTAGGACTGGGTGGAGAGTATGATTTCCAAGATGTACGTTTACCGATTGGTCAAACTAGTGACATTGAACTTTTGGTATATGAACGCAATAACCTGAGTGTACCAATAGAAATTCGTTCTCTAAGCCTCAATTCTTCAGATTTGTTGTTACCAGCAAGTGGTAATCTCCAGTTGGCGGGTTTAGGTGTAACTGGTAACTGGCTACAAAATAGTTTATTTGATGATTTTAATTCTACTCAGGCAGGTAAGTTTGCAGGTTTCTATCAGATACGTCAAGGTGTTTCTAATGATTTAACTTTGGAAGCCGGTGTACAGGTACTTCCAGAGACTACCCAAGCCCAAGTTGGTTTTGCTTGGCGTTTAGCCAGTCCGTTGATTTTATCAGCTAATGTGGGGACTTCAGCTGGTGAATTGGCTTATAAAGCAGATTTAGATTTTCAGTTAAGTAACTGGCGCATTCTAGGTACTTCTGAGTTGTATCCCAAGGGATATTTAGCGAGTTTTAACACCGATAATGGACGCGATCGCCAAAATCATAGCTTAGATGCTAGCTATAAGTTTAGTGATGATTTTACGCTGGGATTGATCGCTCGCAGTTACCAATCTCTGAATATAGACTCTAGCTATATTTTGCCTACTTTTTTCCTCCGCCCGGCTCGTAACTTATCTTTTAGAGGCTCGCCTAACTATAGCGGAGACTATGTATTTGGTGCTACATATCAACCTACAAGAAATTCTAGACTATTGTTTAACGCCTATGGTGATATATATACATCAGATTTTAGTTATGATCTGAACCGCCAGTATCGCTTATCTTTTGGCACTGAATCTGGTGGCGATTTAGCTACTCGTTATACTTTAACACTTGGTCGCAACGCACAAACTTTATCGGGCTTAAGCTGGCGGTTAGGTCTGGGATATAGAGAGGGAGAAATAGGCCCCTTTGTAGGCGCTAGTATGCGGATACTGCCAGGTTTATTCGCATCGATTGATTATCAAGGCATACCCTCTAGATATAGAAACATTGTTGGTAGTATTGGCGACGATCGCTTGACTATATCACTAATATCAGATTTATCGTTTGCTGGTGGCAGCCTAGCACCAGCTGAGTATAGCTCAATAAGTAAAGACAGAGGTGCGATCGCTGGGCGAATAATTGTCGAAGGTGGCAGAAAGAATACAGACCTGAGTGGAGGTATCATCCAAGTATACAATAACCGTGGTCGCAATGTTGGTGCAGCCAAAATTGACTCTCAAGGTAATTTCTTTGTTGGTAATTTGCGAGAAGGTGTTTATGTGGTGCAACTTGATCCAGACGAGTTACCGATTGAGATCGCACTAAGAAAAACTTCTATAGTTGCTGAGGTAGCCAGTTCTGCTGTTACTAAGTTGGATTTCCCCGTAGGATTAGAATATGGTTTGGCAGGCAGAATTACTGATGTGTCAGGCCAGCCAATGGCACAAGTACAAGTGGAACTCGTCGGTGCTGATGGCAAACCTATTACATCTGCGGTAACAGACGAATCTGGTCTTTATCGTCTCGATGGAGTTCCTGTTGGTAAGTATACATTGCAGATTCCCTCCCAAGATGCTATTGCTGAAGGTAAAAATCTCCCCAAACGTGGGGTAGAAATTCGCAATGATTTTGTCTATGAGCAAAATCTGCAATTACCTATCTCGGCAGCAGCAAGGAAAAATGAGATAAAGGCAAAAGAGTAAACTTGATTGCTTTATTTTCAGAGAACCCCACCCCTTAGGACGTGTTTTCTAACTCTTAGATCCCCCCTAACCCTCCTTAAAAAGGGGGGAAATTTACTTTAAAGTCCACGCCATGTGCTACAACGGGGGGCTTAGGGGCCCCCACGATAGTGGGGTTGGGGGGAAACCCTCCAACGCAGTGGCTCCCCTTTCCAAGGGGGATTTAGGGGTATCTGAAAATCTGGGATAGTGTCAGGAGTAGTTACCCCTCCCCGCTTGCGGGGAGGGGTTATTATCCTGAGTTTTAGTTGCGTAAATTCATAAATAAACTCAGATAAATCAAAAAAGGTTTAAATCAAAGTCACTTGATTTCAGAATTACATTCTGTAACGCTCTTTCTTCTCAGGAAGTTACGGGCAAATTATCAATTGCAAATATTTTGGAGAAATTGTATTACAAGTATTCCGGAGGGCTTTAAGAGTGTACCGCATCCTATTCATATTTGCTCTGATTTTTACTCTTGGATTTTCGGGGTGTCGTTCTGTACATATGACAAATTCTGCCACTGCACCCCTTTTCAATAATCTTGGCAATTACCATCATCCCATTTCCACAAAATCTCAACTTGCCCAACGCTACTTTGACCAAGGGTTAATCCTCGCTTATGGTTTCAACCATGCTGAAGCTGAACGCTCTTTTCGGGAAGCTGCTAAACTCGATCCGGAGTGTGCTATTTGTAACTGGGGAGTTGCCCTTGTCCTTGGCTCAAATATCAATGCTGCTATGGATGATGCGGCTATGTCTCCAACTTGGGAAGCACTTCAAAAGGCGCTACAACTGAGTGGAAAAGCTAGCGAAAAAGAGAAGGCTTATATTCAGGCGTTGACAAAACGCTATTCACAAAAGCCTACGGAAAACCGTAAGTCTTTGGATATCAACTATGCAAACGCAATGCGAGAGGTAGCTAAAACTTACCCAGACGATTTGGACGCTGCAACTCTATTTGCTGAAGCGCTAATGAATACTATGCCTTGGGATTACTGGCAAGAAAACGGTAAACCAAAGCTAGAAACTCAAGAAATACTTACTACATTGGAATCAGTATTAAAACGCAATCCCAACCATCCTGGGGCAAATCATTTATATATTCATGCTGTCGAAGCTGTGCGACCTGAACTAGGTGTGGTAGCAGCCGATCGCCTTGGTAATTTAGTACCGGGTTCCGGACACCTCGTGCATATGCCCTCACATATCTACATCCGCGTTGGGCGATATCACGATGCTGCTATAGCTAACCAACAAGCTATTGCTGCTGACAAGGAATACATTACCCAATACCACAAGCAAGGTATGTATCCTCTAGCCTATGTGCCGCACAATCATCATTTCCTCTGGGCTGCTGCCACAATGGAAGGAAACCAAAAACTCGCTATGCAAGCTGCCTACGATACCGCAGCAATGGCAGATGAAAAGCAAATGCGAGAACCGGGATATGCAACACTACAGCATTACTATTCCATCCCGCTTTATACTCTGACTCGCTTTGGCAAGTGGGATGAAATTTTAGCTGAACCAGCCCCAGCAGACGATTTGAAGTATCCAACCGGAGTTTGGCATTATGCGCGGGGAACTGCCTTGACAGCAAAAGGTCAACTCCAGGAAGCCGCACGGGAACTAGAACATCTGCAAGCGATCGCCGCCGATCCGGCATTGGAAAAAGTCACAATTTGGGATATCAACACCACTGCTAATTTATTGAAAATAGCATCAGAGGTTTTGACTGGTAAACTCGCTGCCAAACAAGGTGATTATGAAAAAGCGATCGCCCATCTCAAAAATGCTGTCAATCTTGAAGACAAGCTCAACTACGACGAACCCCCACCTTGGCATTACCCAGTCCGTCAATCTCTGGGAGCAGTTTTACTGGAGGCTAATAGACCGACAGAAGCTGAAATTGTATATCACGAAGATTTGAAACGCTTTCCAGAAAACGGTTGGTCGCTGGCAGGTCTTGCCAAGAGTTTAGAAGCACAGGGCAAAACCGAAGAAGCTCAAGCAGTGCAAAAGCGCTTTACTGATGCTTGGAAGCATGCTGACTTATCCCTAACTGTAGCGCAGCTTTGATGAAAAGTGGAGACGCAATCAATCGCGTCTCTACTCAGGTGCAAAGAAAATCAAGACTATTGCGAAAATCACAAGAGGCTTTTGTAGTATTAAGTTACATAAATAGTACAAATCCAGATTCAGTTAATGAACAACACTATTTATCAAGTTGAGCAACCAACCCTACAAACACAAAGACTGATTCTTAGACCTTTCACTGTTGCAGATGCACCTTATGTACAACGCTTGGCTGGTGCATGGAAATTGCGGCTATGACCCTGACTATCCCTCATCCCTACGATGATGGTATGGCAGAGGAGTGGATAAAAACTCATCCAGCAGCATTCAAAGAGGGGAAGGATGTTAACTTCGCGATCGCACTACGCAATACAGATGCGTTGTGTGGGGCGATCGGTTTAGGAATCAACCAAGACCATAACCATGCTGAGTTGGGCTACTGGATCGGAAAACCCTATTGGGGGCAAGATTACTGTACGGAAGCAGCAAAGGAAGTGTTGCGATACGGTTTCCAGGTATTGGGGGTGCATCGCATCTGTGCTACTCACTTTCCACGTAACCCTGCATCAGGACGAGTGATGCAAAAAATTGGTATGAAGCTCGAAGGTTATCGGCGTCAGCACGTACTTAAATGGGGTAAATACGAAGACATAATCGACTATGGAATTCTCAAAAGTGACTGGCAGATGAATTTACAAGGTTAATGGTATGCGAATTATTTTTACCAAACACCAAGGCAAGCAGGACTGGATGGAGTGTAGACGCGATGATGGTAATTCCACGCGATGTCCAATGGCTAAACAAGGTATTTTGCCGCATGATTTTATTCACTACGTTGTTGAAGATACGCTGAATTTGAGACGAGGATTTTACGGTTGGGAGGATAATGAAAAATACGTTTTCAATTTGACAAGAATAGGATATCAAGCAGATGCTGCTCAATGAGCGCTATCGAGTGATTCAGACTCTGGGAAGCGGTGGATTTGGAGAGACTTTTTTAGCGGAAGATACCCAGATGCCTTCTGGTCGCCGCTGTGTAATAAAACAGCTCAAACCGATTCAGAATAATCCCCATATTTACCAATTAGTGCAAGAGCGGTTTCAGCGAGAAGCAGCAATTTTAGAAGATTTAGGCGGCTCTAGTGAACAGATTCCCGCATTGTATGCTTATTTTCAACTAAATGGTCAATTTTACTTAGTTCAAGAGTGGATTGAAGGTGATACACTCACAGCAAAGGTAAAACAGCAGGGCTTATTCAGTGAAAGCACTGTTCAGGAAATATTAGCCAGTTTATTATCAGTTCTAGAGTACATACACTCCAAGCGGATTGTTCACCGCGATATCAAGCCGGACAATATCATTTTGCGCGATCGCGATCGCCAACCCGTGCTTATTGATTTTGGTGCAGTGCGGGAATCAATGGGAACGGTGCTAAATTCACAAGGTAGTCCCACAAGTTCGATCGTGATTGGTACACCAGGATATATGCCCAGTGAACAAGCAGCAGGTAGACCAGTTTATTCTAGCGATTTGTATAGCTTAGGTGTAACAGCTATTTATTTGCTCACAGGCAGACAACCGCAAGAACTAGAGACAGACTCACGCACAGGGGAAATTATTTGGCACAACTACGCTGTAAATGTTATTCCAAAACTCACAGCAGTAATTGATCGGGCAATACAGTATCATCCTCGCGATCGCTTTGCTAGTGCCGGAGAAATGCTAGATGCATTACAGAGTAACGTAAATTCCATTCCGCCTACACAACCTGCCTTTACTCAACCATCAATGCAACCTCCACCATCTCCTGCAACTGTGAATTTAAATACAGTGCCTACCGTTCAAAGTAATGGTCGAAATAGTATTCTCATGGCAAGTGCGATCGCAAGTGGTTTAATCGGTGCATCTGCGATCATTAGTTTTGGGTTAACTAAATTTTCTCAACCAGTAGCACAGCAAAAGGTTCCATCGACTGTTAAATCGCCAATAGAAACTCCCAACCTTACACCCACACTGACTTCTACACCAGCCTCAACCATCTCTAAACTGCCAGATAGCACTACAACTGCAAACGATTATGCTTGGCTTTCTCAAAGACTGGTAACAGATGCAGATTTAGATGTAAAAGATGGTTTTGAGTTAGATATTATGCGAAATTCGATTTTTGCACGTTACGGTCGGCGTTTTGACACTCCAGGCTTACAAAAATATTTTGATAGCCAGCCTTGGTATCGTCCAATATATTCAGCCAAGAAATTTCCTTCTAATTTATTGTCACAGATAGAAAGGCAGAACGTTGAATATATTTCCAAATATCAAGACCGTTACAATCGTAGATATTTTAAGAAATAAGTGGGTAATGGCTAATTGCTAATGGCAATTAACGCCTGATGTGAATTGAAGCTAAGACAAAAATCATATTAGAGGCTATTTATAAACAAAATAAAGTAGGGTGTGTTACGGCATAAGTGATTAAAGATAGCGAAAATCAATATTTATGCCGTAACGCACCAGTCATCTCGGTGCGTTACGCTTCGCTTTAACGCACCCTACAAACTTAAGATTTACTTTATAAATAGTCTCTTATGGAAATCGACCACAGATGGAATTGGTGATTGGTGATTGGGGAAGAGGTAGTTTTATTTTCCATTACCCATTACCGACTGAGAGTGAATTCACTTAGACGTAATTAAAAATTAGCAATAACTAAACTAGTGACAGGAAAAAATTTGTAAAATATATTACTTCCTTACTTATCCTGATGTAATTTTATGCAAACGCTGCTCAATCACCGCTATCAAGTCATTCAGACTCTGGGCAGTGGTGGATTTGGGGAAACGTTCTTAGCAGAAGATACCCAAATGCCCTCCCGACGCCGCTGTGTCATTAAACAGTTAAAGCCGATTCAGGACAATCCCCAGGTTTATCAGTTGGTACAACAGCGGTTTCAACGAGAAGCAGCAATTTTAGAAGCACTGGGTGATGGCAGCGATCAGATTCCGCGGTTGTATGCCTACTTCTCGGAAAATGGGCAATTTTATTTAGTACAAGAGTATATTCAAGGACAAACTCTTACCGCCAAACTACAACAGCAGGGTTTGATGAGTGAGAGTACAGTCAAAGAAATCCTTACCAACATTTTACCAGTTCTCGATTATGTCCACAGCAAAGGTATTGTTCACCGGGATATCAAGCCAGACAATATCCTGATTCGTTATGCCGATCGCAAACCAATCTTAATTGACTTTGGCGCAGTTAAAGAAACAATCGGAACGGTAGTCACTCCCTCGGGGAATTCCACAAGGTCAATTGTAATTGGTACACCAGGGTTTATGCCCAGCGAACAAACCGTAGGACGCCCAATGTTTGCCAGTGATATATATAGTCTAGGTTTAACAGCGATTTATTTGCTCACAGGTAAGATGCCGCAAGAGTTGGCAACCGATCCGGCGACAGGTACGCTGTTGTGGCGGCAACATGCTTTAAGTGTAACCCCCAGCTTTGCAGCTGTATTAGATAAAGCAATTCAGTTTAGTGCAGGCGATCGCTTTGCTAGTGCCAGAGAAATGCTGCAAGCACTGCATGCTGGTGCTTCCCCACTTCCTCCTACCGTGCCTTACAGCCAACCACTAGCAGCAACTGTACCACCTCCCCAGACATCTCAAAACACAGTAGCCGTCAGTCCGGGTAATACCTATCAACCTCCTGCTAATCAAAGCAGTAGCAGCGGACAAAGGGGAATCCTAATAGGCAGTATTATCGCAGGTGGCTTGATTGGCGCATCTGTAATCATTGGTATTGCCCTCAGCAACAAACCACAACCCTCACAGCCAACAGTTTCATCGACTCAATCAACCACCAACAACCAACCACCAACCACCAACCAACAACCAACACAGCAATCCAACTTTCCTATCATTTCAGCACCTTCCCCACCAACTTTAGAAGAACCACAGGAAACTGCATCACCCGAACCAACGCCAGATAGTGACATTACCGAACCTACTCCCAACCAAACCCCAATTTCTGAAGATACTCAAGCAACAGCCCCACAAATTGATAAACCATCTCCAGAAGAATTTGTGCGAAATTATTACGCAACTATTAATCAAGGAGAGTATCAGGCAGCGTGGAATCAGTTATCTCCCAACTACCAAAATAATAGACGCCTGCACCCCAACGGCTATCTTTCTTACGTTGATTGGTGGGGAGGGCAAGTTCAACAAGTAGAGGTCAAACAAGTAAGTTTATTAGAAACTGGTACAGAAACAGCTACAGTAAAAGCTCAATTGAAATATTTGCTGAAAAATGGAAAAAAAGCCCCTGGTTCCGTAAACTTCTCACTGTTGTGGGATGCAGAAAATAGTAAATGGGTAGTTGCAGATGCTAGATAGATGAGCAGATGGGAGATGCTATTGATTATTCACTAAGCTGTGGATATAACCTATCTCCAGTCGCAGTATCAAACACAAATAACTTACTTAGGTCAACTTCTAACAAAAGGCGATCGCCCGGATGTGGATGTACATCTGCACCCGCCTGCACATTCAGCATTACCCCCGAACCAGGTAAACCCGCACGAATCAAAGTCTCCCTTCCCAAAGGTTCCACCACCTTCACCTCAACCATCAACTCTCCAAATTCTTCTCTTGGCGTCCTTTGGGTTTTATGTGGTTCGTTTATTAAAATATTTTCTGGACGAACACCCAAATCAAACCCTTGCCCTTCCCGCAGGTGCAACTTCTCCTGCATATCCGCTGTAATTGGTATCACCTGCCCATTGACATCAAAACTCCCAGTCGTATACTTCGCTGGTAAAATATTCATCGGCGGACTACCCAAAAAAGTCGCTACCATTCGGTTCGCAGGCTTAGCATAAATAGACTGCGGTTCGCCGATTTGTTGAATTCTTCCCCGGTTCAACACCACAATCTTATCAGCCAAAGTCATCGCCTCTACTTGGTCGTGGGTAACGTAGACTGTGGTAATTCCCAGATTTTGATGTAACTCTTTTAACTCAGCCCGTGTATCATCTCGTAATTGGGCATCTAAATTCGATAAAGGTTCATCGAGTAAAAATACTTGGGGTTGACGGGCGATCGCTCTCCCCAATGCTACCCGTTGTTGCTGTCCGCCAGAAAGTTGCTTGGGTTTGCGTTCTAAAAGGTGTTCCAAAGAAAGCGATCGCGCCACTGTCACCACCCGTTCTTGAACTATCTTTGGGTCAACTTTCCGCATCCGCAACCCAAAAGCAATATTTTCTGCCACACTCATATGGGGATATAGCGCATAATTCTGGAACACCATCGCCACATCCCGCTGTCTGGCGGGGACATTGTTCATCAACTTATCCCCAATATAAAGTTTGCCAGAGGTAGCAGTTTCCAAACCGGCAATAGTTCGCAAAATCGTAGACTTACCACATCCCGAAGGCCCCACCAAAACCCAAAACTCGCCATCAGGTATCTTAAAGGTAATATCCTCTATAGCGGTGACATTGTTGAATTTGCGCTTGATGCTTTCGAGACTAACGCTAGCCATTGTCCGGTTTTAAATTTGAAATTTTGGATTGGTCTGGGAACGAGCGATCGCATTTTATCTTGAAAACTCTCATTCCAGTAATGCCATGAACTCATCCCTTGTAAGTTCAGCATCTCGCAGTATCTTACGTAGCAATCCCCTACCTATAATTTTACCAGCATGAACAGGTATCGTGACCACTCGCCCGTCTTCATGTTGCATCCGCACATGACTACCTTTTTGACGTACCACCTGAAAGCTTGCTTTTTCAAGGGCGTTGCTCGCTGCATCACCTGTTAATGCTGGTAGTTTTGGCATCAAACTACTACCTTTTGAACACCTACAAACTCCGACAGATTTTCATCAGTTTCTTCTTCCAAACAAAGTTCAATCACTTCTTTAATGTTGTTCATCAGCTCATCAATTGTTTCTCCTTGGCTATAACAAGCTTTTAGCTGCGGAACTTCTCCCACGTAATAACCATCTTCATCTCGTTCTATGATGACGTAGAATTCTCGCTTGCTAGTATCTAGCATTACCTAAATCTCTCCAACTACAATCAACTTGGCGAATTCACCGACCAAGCAGGATGAGAAAGTAAAGACGCAATCACTCGCACTCCTCGCAGTTGATTGGAAAGGGGCAAATGACCTCTGGGGGCGCTCAAATCCCAAGTAAACTCTTGAGGGTAGCGCGTCCAGTTATTGCCCTTTTTCCAACCGATTTTCACCCACAGATTGTCCCAATTTTTCCCCAAACCTAACCAAATTTCTCGCTGTACCGAAAAGCCAAATTTGCCTTCGGAGTGAACTAACCACAGCTTATTGATGGTTTGTAAATCGGTCACGGGGAAATTGTCTACTTCAGTAAAATATAGCCATTTGCGTTTAATTGCCTCAGTACCTGCAATTTCACACATTTTTTGCAGGGTGATGCGATCTGCTGCTTGGAAATCTTGAGTTGCAAGTAGCTGTTGCAAGGGGCTGTAATCAATGCCGCACTCTGATTGTAGAGGTACAACGCCTTGTGGAAAATGGGTTCGCAGAAATTCTTTAACTTGAGGCAAATCAGAGTTATGCAGAACTTGGTAAGCTTTGCCATCAACCCAAGTTGCTGGTTTGTCGCGACGTTGCAGCAAAAATTCCATCAGGATATCAAATCCGCCATTACCAAGGTTAGCCAGTTGTGGGATCGTTTGTTGTTGGACTTGAATAGACCCAGCGATTAACTGGCTGCGGAGGGATTCGATGTCAGAAGATGTGCCTGATACAATCATTGGGTCTGTCATGCCATTACTCAGAAAACGCGATCGGTGGACAAGCGATTAGCTATCAAATTTAGTAGATGGGTAAACACTGGTAGCGTAAAGTAGTTTACAGGAAATTGTCCTTCAAACATACTCATTCTATACTTTCACCCTCATTATTTGTATCAGTAGTTGTAGTAGCCAAAGACCTGATAAACTCTCGCAAAATATCAGTTTTGGTTCTACCTACAGCCTGACAGTGGGATTCTAACATTGCGAACTCCTGCTCAGTCACCCTGATAGTAATCTCTCTTTTATTCTTCATTGCTGTCATTTTGCTGTATATTCCCAGAGTACACTAATTGCCCGTGTAGGCGATAAGATAGCATCGAAGACTCTGCGACATAGTGAAGGGGAAAGACTCTGCCTCCTAACTTTATCAAAACTATGCACAGCAAAATCTGCTAGCCTTCCAAACAGGAAATTGTTGTTTGTTGATTGTTGATTGTTGTTTGTTGTTAACTGTTAACCACCAACTACCAACAACCAACCACAAACAAATAAGGCAGCTGATGTCGCTGCGTCACAATCAGGAGTGTGCGAATGTACGAAAAAATTACTCCCCCCTCAACCGGAGCAAAAATCACCTTCAAAAATGGTGAGCCAACTGTTCCTGACAATCCGATTATCCCCTTTATTCGCGGCGACGGTACTGGTGTCGATATCTGGCCTGCTGCTCAAAAAGTGTTTGATGCTGCTGTAGACGTAGCATATAAGGGCAAGCGGAAAATTAGCTGGTTCAAAATTTACGCTGGCGATGAGGCTTGTGAATTATACGGTACGTATCAGTATTTGCCCCAAGACACCCTGACAGCGATTCAAGAATATGGTGTTGCGATCAAAGGGCCGCTAACAACCCCGGTTGGTGGCGGTATTCGTTCCTTAAACGTTGCTTTGCGACAAATTTTTGAGCTGTATGCTTGCGTGCGCCCTTGTCGGTACTATGCTGGTACGCCTTCACCCCACAAAAACCCAGAAAAACTCGATGTTATTGTTTATCGGGAAAATACGGAAGATATTTATTTGGGGATCGAGTGGCGGCAAGGTAGTGAAATTGGCGATCGCTTAATTAAGTATCTCAACACAGAACTCATTCCCGCTACGCCAGAATACGGCAAAAAACAAATTCCCCTTGACTCTGGCATTGGCATTAAACCCATTAGCAAAACTGGTTCCCAGCGCTTGGTACGACGTGCCATCAAACACGCCCTCCAACTACCCAAACACAAGCAAATGGTGACTTTGGTGCATAAGGGCAATATTATGAAGTACACCGAAGGCGCTTTTCGTGATTGGGGTTACGAACTGGCAACCACTGAGTTTCGGCAAGAGTGCGTCACAGAAAGGGAATCGTGGATTTTGAGTAACAAAGAGAAAAACCCCGATCTCACCCCAGAAGAAAACGCCCGGATGATTGACCCTGGATTTGATGCCCTAACTGTTGAGAAAAAAGACCAAATTGTCAAGGAAGTGGAAACAGTTCTTAACTCAATTTGGGAAACTCACGGTCATGGCAAATGGAAAGACAAGGTGATGGTAAATGACCGCATCGCCGATAGTATTTTCCAACAAATCCAAACTCGACCAGATGAATATTCGATTCTGGCAACTATGAACTTGAATGGCGATTACCTGTCCGATGCGGCGGCGGCTATTGTTGGCGGACTGGGAATGGGCCCGGGGGCAAATATTGGCGATGAATGCGCTATTTTTGAAGCTACTCACGGTACTGCACCCAAACACGCTGGTTTGGATCGGATTAATCCTGGTTCAGTGATTTTGTCCGGTGTGATGATGCTGGAGTACCTGGGATGGCAAGAAGCCGCTGACTTGATCAAAATAGGGATCGGAAGTGCGATCGCCAATCGTCAAGTCACCTACGACTTAGCAAGGTTGATGGAACCACCAGTAGAACCGTTGAAGTGTTCGGAATTCGCCGAGGCAATTATCAAGCACTTTAGTTAAATATCAACTTCAGTAGAGCGCGTTACGGTTTTGCCGTAACGCACCTTTTCAAAGTGATTTGGACACAGATCCCCGACTTTTATAAAAAGTCGGGGATCTTGTTGTTCACGCATGATTTAGGACTGCTATATACTTAATAAGCATCACGTCGATGAACGATAGTATTGACGATAACTTGACTGCTCTCATCATCAACTTGGTAAATCACTCAATAATCACCGATACGATAGCGATAGTAACCAGCAAAATCTCCCTTCAGCGCTTTAATATTGGGATGAAAACGCGGATTTTGTTCCAAGTATTCAAAACATCTGGCAATTTTCTTTGCTAAAGCTTGGTCTGCTGAGGCATAAACTTCCTGTGCTTCAACCGATAAAACAACTTCATACATCAGATCTGATGTTTCTCCAATTAGTTACCTTACCTGCTGCAATATCCTTTTTCCCACGCTCAAAGGATTCTATAAAACCAGGTATATCAAGTAATTCCTGAGTTGCTTCTTCGCTTTCCTTCTCAGATAGATATGCTATAAATTCAGCTACCATCTCTAAGCGTTCAGATGATAATCCATCTAAATATTGATTGATTTGCTGGCGAATTGTGGTGGAATTCATAGTTTTTTCTGGCATTTGCTTACTTTAAATGTAGGACTCATATTTGATTTTTGAAATATACGTAGGGGAGGCAAAAAGGGGTGTGGATTTTCCTCCCCCTTTATTGCCGTTGCGTTATGCCTCTGGCTAACGCACCATCCAAAGGCTTTGGTGCGTTACGCGATCGCGTAACACACCCTACAGATACTTAGATTTTTTCATAAATCAAATCGGATTCCTATATCAACAGATAAACTACTGATTTGGAAGATACAAGTCTCGACGCAACAGCAGAGACCAACCACCGCCTCCTGTACTTTCTCCCACTCTACCCCACTTCCACCTTGTTCCACCTGCAACACCTCCTTCCCCTACAAAAACAGGGAGGTGTCCTTCAGGTGCTTTGAGGTCATAAGTCAAATCGGTGTAGTAAGCTACTTCTGCGGATGCCAAAATCTCTGCACCATCGTTTGATTGAAAAGGCTGAAACAGAGGACGTAAGTCTTAATCAGTATATTGTGTATTTGTTGAGCGCATCAGTGTAAATGATATTTTGAGTAGCACTTGGGCAAACTGCGCGATGGTGCTCAGACGCGAGGTAATTTATATATACTTTTACAGAGTTCTCATACCCTATCTATCGCCCCTTCCTTTAACAGGATTGGGGCTTTAGTTGTCATATGTTATCTTTATTGATTAATCTTAATATTTCTTATGGTAAGTTTAGACTCTTACTAAAGCGGGAAGAAAGCTAGGCGGAAGCGAAAGGGAAAATATAAAAAAAGAGTTTGCTTCAAGCGTGTTGAACCCAACGCCTGGAACACCTTCTGATGAATTAACACATTTAGTAAATACATTTGTTTTATGAGTTATCTGTTCAGCCCAAAAAATTTAGGTAAAAAACAAATTTTAGTTGTTGACGATGTTATAGATAATTCTTTGCTAATAGCAACAATACTAGAAGCAGAGGGTTATCAAGTTGATATCGCTTCTTGTGGGTATACAGCGATTTCTAAAATTGAAGCCAATCCACCAAACCTGGTGCTGTTGGATTTGATGATGCCAGAAATAGACGGCTATGAAGTAGCCAGATGGATTAGACAGAATCATCCTTCTATTTCAGTGATGATAGTTACTGCTTATGATGAATTACCTGCATTTGAGCAGCAGCAAGTACAGGTAGATGGGGTCATTCGTAAACCAATTAATATTGATGAATTAGTGACGCAAGTGCAAGCAATTTTAGAACATAAATAAATGCAGGAAAAAGTAAAATGTAATTTTTAGTAATTAACTCAGACAATCTCAATCAATCGATCAACTATGAACACAATCTACCGTTTGATTGTAGATTCATAATATAGTTGTGTCTCAATGACGTTATAGATAATTGAGAACAGTTATAGTAATTAACCACTAAAAATCTACCAGTAGCCAGAGAAAGTATCTGCTTTGAGAGCGTAGTACATTTACTATTGTCTAGAGGAGGCTAAATAATTGATGCCTTCTAGATTTCTGCTCATGAAAGATTTCAGTGAATTGTTGGCTGAGAAAGTAGAAATAATTGCACAGCGTTGGGTGGATGCGGTTATTCAAGACAAACAGATTAAAAGTACCGAACACCTATCTCCCAAAGCAGTTAGAAACCACATTTCGGATGTTCTCACTGCCATAACCACCGTATTGAGTCAAACGCAGGAGAGCGATTTTGAGACAATTGCTCAAGCCAGTTTTAATCATGGTACGTTGCGAGCAGAACAAGATTTTGATCCGACAGAAGTGGTGCAGGAGTATCACCTACTGCGTTCAGTGATTTTGGCACATCTACGTACAGAACTGTTGCAAGCCAATACTGAAGAAGTACTGCGAACAGTATCTGTGATTAATGAAGTCGTAGATGCAGCGATCACCGAATGTTTTAAGAGCTATGTTAGTATGCGATTGCAGGGATTAGAGCAGGTGCAAGCGCAGTTGAGCTTGACAGTAGAAGAATTAAAGCGGCTAGTCAATGCCAACCAAGATAATCTCTCAATATTGGCACACGAACTCAAAGCACCACTAACCTCAATCATCGGTTATTCAGACCTTTTTTTGCGCCAAAATCGTCAGTCTCAAGTGAGAGACACCATTCCTAGCCTTGAACATATTGAAAAAGTACTGAAAAACGGTCATCTGTTGCTGCGCTTAATTAACGATGCACTGGAACTTTCCAGGTACGAAGCAGGCGCAATCGAGCTAGAATTAGCCTTAACAGATGTGCGTTCTGCGATCAACACAGCTGTAGAAATCATGCAACCCTTAGCTGACGAGCGAGGATTACAGCTGGTGCTGAATATTGAAGATGCACCACCTCAAGTACTAACAGATCCGTTGCGATTGCAACAGATTTTACTGAACTTAATTAGTAACGCCATTCGCTATACAGAAAAGGGTAGCGTTACTATAGAGTGCTGTACAAGAGCAGACAATCAATGGTCAATCTCAGTCATCGATACAGGGATTGGCATCAGCGAGGAAGATCAAGCACGACTTTTTCAACCTTTTGTTCGTGCTAAATCTACTAAAAACCAGCATCCAGCTGATAGCACTGGTTTAGGACTGGCGATTGTGGAGCGTCTTGTCGAACTGTTGCAGGGGAAAATAGATCTAGTCTCTCAAATCGGCCAGGGTTCTATATTTACAGTTATTCTGCCACTAAAGATGAGCTATTCAGAAGAAGCAGAGGATAAAATAGAAAAAGCAACATCAGAGTAAAACTAATCTTAGAACGATTATAGATAGAAGCTTTGAGCTTGTGAACAAAAAGCTATTTGTCCAAGAATAAACTTAAAAGTCTAGTTGAAAATAGACTGCGGAAAATACGAATTTTTGGAGGCGCGGCTGGTCTTTGTGAATAGACATAAAAGTCAGAGGAACTTGCTAGCCGCAAAAACTATGATTCATAATTTATTAAATAATAAAAAGCAACTGTTTGACAGCTGGGCACCAAGTTATGACTGGCTATTTCCTTCAGTGTTTTACCAAGCCATCCACAAACGGCTGCTAGAGTATGTTGATTTACCATCTCACTCATATGTACTTGACCTAGGTTGTGGTACTGGACGCCTGCTTGATCGTCTAGCAACTCGGTTTCCTGATTTATATGGTACGGGATTGGATCTATCTCCGCAGATGTTGCGCGTAGCGCGACAGAAGAACCGCCATCATCCACGTTTAATTTATATTGAAGGCAAAGCAGAATCTCTTCCTTTTGCTAATGGTCAATTTGATGCTGTTTTCAATACTTTGAGTTTCCTGCACTATTTGCAACCCGAAGTAGTTTTTGCTGAAGTAGCACGGGTGCTGAAAACAGGTGGACGCTTCTACTTGGCTGACATAACTTTAAAAAGTCAGGCAGAATCTCAGCTGATGCCTATAACCTCTGGTGGAGTTAGATTCTACAGTCCAAAGAACCGTGAGTTTCTTGGCTGTTCGGCAGGACTTGAATGTGTAGGTAACAACTATTTACTTGGCCCTGTCTTGCTGACGATTTTTGCTAAAAAATAGGGACTAGGAACTAGGGAAGACAGAATCTTGATAATGCATGAACACTACAGGAACAATACGCAGTTTCCTTGCAAATTCAGACAATCGAAACTTAGCCTGGATTGATGGTGCTAAGTCTCTAAAACAAACGGGTACAAAACCGAAGCGATTGTAAAATTCTGCCAGTTGTTGACCCAGACATTCCAAATACAGTGGTTGAGTAGCAGAGTGAATTAGATGCTGAGTGAGAAAACTTCCCAAACCACGACCCCGCCAAGCTGATGCTACAACCAAACTACCCAGTTCTTGTGCACCAGAAAAGTTACGTAACTGTCCGCAAGCTACTATTTGCCCATTGCATTGAATCACCCAAAATTGCTGCCAACGTATTTGTGTTGGGTCAAGTTTTGCTGATAGTACCAACCACCGAATTGACCAAATGTCAGCAGACGTTGCCTTGCGAAGGGTACAACCAGTAGGCAATGATAAATCTTTTTGTTTCATATTCTGTAAAAATTTATTTTTATAAATACAAACAAAAATAAACTTATAGTTAATTCCAAAAACAAAAATTTGTCATAATGAGTAAAATTGGCTGCATATTAAACAAAGTCCGTAAAGCCAGACTTTATCAAAAAGAGAAAATAAAACTAAATTTGCTATCAACTATTAGCTAGCTATCTTAAGTGCCAATAAATACAGAAAAGCAAAAGCTAATTAGTAGAAATGGCTGATTTTAATTAACAGACACGAGTGAAAATTATAATATCCATTCTGCCGAGCGTTCCCCTAAATCTAGAGGAATACTAACAGCTTTGCCAAGTCGGGGACGTTCGCGTGTCCGTTCAATATATTTTTGCACCTGCGTGCTTCCACCCAAGTAATTCAGATAATTAGCAATGCTATCGAGATGCTCTTGGTACTCTGCCTCACTCAAAGGAAAAGAAGCTTGTTCTAGGTACTTCCACATCACTTGCACGAATATTTTACCTTGAGTGCGGCGCAGCTGGACATCATAAGACCGCCCCCACTTCTCAAGCAACAGTTGACGTAATTCTTGTCCTGTCATGGCTGTTCTCAATTATATTTTACATTTGGTTATGATGTTAAGTTCGGTTACTCAAGTATGATAAGAATATAAAGAAATGTAATGCTACAAGAAGAGATGCTAGAAATATCTTGAAGAGAAAAACTGGCTTCTTTGCGGGCATGGGTATCTTAGGATAGACGTGAGTTTCTCGATAATTAGAACTCAAGTCAAAGTTGTTAACAAAACACACCAAGAACGCGTAGATTATGGCTCAATTTTCTGAATCAATGGACGTGCCCGATATGGGGCGTCGCCAGTTTATGAATCTTCTCACTTTTGGAACTGTAACCGGAGTTGCTCTAGGGGCATTGTATCCTGTTGTCAAGTATTTTATTCCACCTTCTAGTGGTGGTGTTGGCGGTGGTACAACTGCTAAAGACGAACTGGGTAACGATGTTAGTGTCAGCAAGTTTTTAGAAAGCCATAATGTGGGCGATCGCGTTTTGGTTCAGGGACTCAAGGGCGACCCCACTTATATTGTGGTAGAAAGCAAAGAGGCGATTACCGATTACGGTATTAATGCCGTCTGCACTCACTTGGGTTGTGTTGTACCTTGGAACGCTGCTGAGAACAAGTTCAAGTGTCCTTGTCATGGTTCCCAGTACGATGCAACTGGTAAGGTTGTTCGGGGCCCTGCGCCGTTGTCTTTGGCTTTGGCTCATGCTACACCACAGGACGATAAAATTGTCCTCACCCCTTGGACTGAAACCGACTTCCGTACCGGTGAAGACCCTTGGTGGGCTTAAAAGTTTCGTCATTTGTCATTTGTCCTTTGATAATGACCAATGACCAATGACCAATGACCAGTGACAAATTTATCAGAGAAACTTAGTCCTTAAGAGATGAGAAATGCTTGTACACCCGCGAGACTAACTCGCAGTGCTAGAGCAATTATGAAAACATTGCTCATAGCGATCGCTACTGTGACATTTTTCTTCACCAGCGATCTCGTCCTTCCCCAATCCGCCGCTGCTTATCCGTTTTGGGCACAGCAAACCTATCCAGAAACACCCCGCGAACCGACTGGACGGATTGTGTGCGCTAACTGTCACCTAGCAGCAAAGTCTGCTGAAGTAGAAGTTCCCCAATCAATTCTGCCTGACACGGTGTTTAAGGCTGTGGTGAAAATTCCCTACGACACCAATGTGCAGCAGGTGGGTGCTGACGGTTCCAAAGTTGGTTTGAACGTCGGTGCTGTGTTAATGCTGCCAGAAGGCTTCAAGATTGCGCCCGAGGATCGCATTCCCGAGGAACTGAAAGAGGAAGTTGGTGATGTTTACTTCCAGCCTTACAAAGAAGGCCAAGACAACGTCCTCCTCGTGGGACCCATACCCGGAGAACAGTACCAAGAAATCGTCTTCCCAGTTCTTTCTCCTGACCCCGCTACCGACAAGAACATTCACTTCGGCAAATATGCAGTTCATTTAGGTGCTAATCGGGGACGCGGACAAGTTTATCCTACTGGTGAAAAGAGCAACAACGCTGTTTACAACGCTTCCGCTACTGGCACAATCACCAAGATTGCCAAAGAAGAAGACGAGTATGGAAGCGTTAAATACCAAGTCAATATCCAAACCGACTCTGGCGAAACAGTTGTTGATACAGTTCCAGCTGGCCCCGAGTTGATTGTTTCTGAAGGACAAGCTGTCAAAGCTGGAGATGCACTGACCAACAACCCCAACGTTGGTGGCTTTGGCCAAGATGACACAGAAATAGTGTTGCAAGATCCTAACAGAGTTAAATGGATGATTGCATTTATCTGTTTGGTAATGTTGGCTCAAATTATGCTGATTCTAAAGAAGAAGCAAGTTGAGAAAGTCCAAGCCGCCGAGATGAATTTCTAGATTTTCACTGAAAAAATCATCAGTTGTGAGACAGGCAAGATGCCTGTCTTTTTTTGCGATCGCATTCTTTTCATCTAATTGTCACTTTACGTTCACATTGGGTAGTTACATTCGTATTTAGCAAACATCTTGTTTGCTCCTCACATCACACTTCACTCATGCTCTCTTGTAACCTAAAGAACAAGAGAGCATTTTCATATCCTTGAGATACGAGGTTGACAAGAGTTGACAGATGTTATGAATCTGTTTTGTAACATCGATTCAGTAATCTTCATCGACTGCTACGTATCTACACATAATTTTTATAAGCCTGTCATTAATTATTCACATAAAATCTGGTAGAATCGCTGGTAGCAAACATTAAATTTGCTCCTCACACCACACCGCAGCTCTCTTGTGTGCTAAAGGCAAGAGAGCTTTTTTTTGGCTATCATTTATTGCATAGATGCACAAAACTTACGCAACTGGCACAATTGTGTAAATTCCCTAGTTGTGGCACTAAGCCAAACTGTCTACCAAAAACTCACACCTGCTGCCGTAGTTATTACTTTTTACCAAAGAATTACTTAGGACATTAAACTAACTGCCCAAATATAGTTACCATCCAGGCAAGCTTTAACTTAGATTTATATCAACATGCCATTTCACATTATTCCGCTCTCGATGAATCACGTCGAGTCTAAATAAGAGAATTACCAATCAGTCCATGTCAAACAGCCCGGTCGTTCCTCACCCAGATCAAAGTGACACACAAGAACTAATTTTGCCACCACTGACAAAAGAAACAATCCAGCGCGCAAAGGAGGGTGTTGCCTATGCACGCGATCGCCACGCTCAGGAAATGATCCGCCAAGCGCTACAGTCAACAGAAGCTTTTGCTGAAGGTGCTTCGGAACATAAAGTTAGCGGTGAGGTACGCCGAAGCGTGTTGCGAACTCTAATTCATACTCTGTTTAGAGTGAAAGTTGAGTTTCCAGAGCGGCTTCCTGTCCAACCAACGCTGTTTGCAGCCAACCATTTGAACCACATCGATCCACTTCTTCTGCTTTCTGAATTACCACCGCGTCCCTACTGCCATATTTTAGGTGATGCTCGCACACTTTATAACCAGTGGTGGAAGCGTCAATTTCTAAATTTTGCTAAAGGTGTCATACCTATTGAACGGATCTGGAAAGAAGAAATAGCAGTGATTGAAGCTGCTAAAGCGGGATGTGAAGATTTAGCCGAATTGGCAGAATCTATTGAAGAGTATGTCCCTACAGGTAACTCTATAGAAATGATGCGACGGCTAGATCGCATCGTTCAAGGTATTTTTGGGCGTGGGGAGAGTATTTTATTATTTCCAGAAGGGAGGCTTGGCAATGCTGAGGGTCATTTGTCTGTGCCCTTGAAACGAGGAGTGGCAATTTATGCTTTGCGTTCTGGAGTACCAATTTTACCTATAGCGCTAATTGGCACGCAAGATCTGTATTTCCGCAAAGAATTAACTGTCCGGTTCGGGGAACCTATCATCTTTCCACAATCTAACCGTCCAAAAGCACAGCAAGTACAAGCAGTGATAGATGAGTTAGAAGCAGCGCTGATAGAGTTGTTGCCAAAAGACTATCGAGAACCAAAAGAACCAAAGTTTTTGCATCACTTTCTCAATCACATGTTTTGGTAAAAACTGTTAAACCTATCTCGGCTCAATCGCACTACAAGATACAGGCTGGAACAAAGGATTATGGAGTGCCACAGTAGGTGCAGCATCAACTAGAATCACTTCACCATTGGCATCTACTACCCACCCTTGGGCTTCCACTATTTGAGTAGGGGGATTGGCAGAATCAGCTGAATCTCGCTCCGCAAGTCTGCTTCTTTGTTGTTCCTCTGCTGTATCAAAAAGCGTTATCCAGTTAGTTACTACCCCATCACCGATCAAAGGTTCTGTGGGACTGGGTGGTATGCCACCACGCCCAGTGACAATAAATGAACTTCTTGCTTGATTTTCACCTCCATTGCAGCCAGTCGCAATTTGCTGTGAAGCATCAACGAGATTTGCACGTAGCTGCACTAATCCCCGGCTAGGATCGACATCGGGTGTATTGATTTGTACTGTACCGCTTAACTCAGGACTTGCCCCTGTGGCGGTAATGTCACTTTCTAAAGTTGGTGACGGTCGGAACTGTGTACCAAAGAAGCCTTTAGTATTGATTACTACCCGACCACCAAAGAAATTATCAGAATTAGCACTGATATCGCTATTTTCAGAAGCAGCGAGAACATCATTGTCGATGGTGATATTGCCGCCAATGATATTACTACCTGTGGCATTGGTGGTAATGCTACTGCCGCGACGCAAAATCAAGTCCCGCGATCGCAATGTAATATTACCCGCACCTCCTCTAGTATCTGCACTGATTTTTGCTTGATCCCAAAGACGAATCGAGTTAGCATTAACTTTTAATGAGCCTGCAATTCCAGTCCCAGTACTGCTCACTGTTAGTTGTGCGCGATCGCGAATATTTAACTTCCCAGTATTAATCGTGAATTCTCCCCCCTGACCCGTGGAAGAACTGGATGTGTTGGCAAAAAATCCACTTGTAGGGCCTATATTCGGAGCTATAACTGGAGTATATTGACGAACCCGATCAAAATGTGTGGGATCGGTGCCAGCAAGAGTGATACTGTCACTGATGTTGAGGGTAATGTTACCTGCCTTGCCACTACCAAAGCTCGTGGTAAAAATTTGTCCACCGTTAATGGCCTCTAAAGTTTTAGCGTTAAGGACGATGCTGCCTCCATCTCCTTTACCACGGGTTCTCGCACCCAGGACAGCGCCATTTTGGATCGCAAGTGATCTAGTGGTGATGTTGACATTGCCACCCTTGCCTTCACCTGTTGATTCTACATTGCTGACCGCTCCACTAGAGTATCCATTCAGACCAACACCATCAAAAACAACAGCATCGCGGGCATTTATATTCACATTGCCTGCATTTCCTCGTCCAAAAGTGTTAGCAACCAGTCGAGCGCCATTAGTGACAAAAAGTGACCCGGTAGTAATATTGATGGTTTTACCATTACCTACAGCATCTGCTACCTCTGTCGATCCCACAGAGCTAGCTGCACCACTAATATTTGCGAGATTAAAACTATACCCATCGAAGGAAACCGTATCGCGGGCAACTATATTTATACCGCCTGCATCTCCCTGCCCTTGACTTCTCGCATTTACAACAGCGGCATTTTTGATAAAAAGTGACCCAGTGGTGATATTGATATCGCCACCGTTACCCACGGCTTTTGGTTCTACAGTGCTGTATGACCCAGTGGGAGTATCGCTACGCATACGATCAAAAGTAACTGTATTGCGGACAAGTATATTTATATTGCCTGCATTCCCCTGTCCAGATGTCGTGGTTCTGAGTTGACCGCCACTCGTTAAGGCAAGCGATCCAGTAGTAATGTTGATGTTGCCACTGTTGCCTATAGCATTTGGTTGCACTGTGTTAGAAATTTGACTTGCATCTACGTTTATTGCTTCTATAGCATTAATGTCAATATCGAACGCCTTTGCGTCAACAGAACCTTTGCCTGAGTCTATCCCCGCCTGCACCGTACTATCTCCCAAAATATTTAAGTTTTGGGCATTGATGGCAATACTACCGCCACCACCAGCAAGTACATTCACTTGAGCGCCATTGCTGATAGATACATCTTTTCGCAGTTCAGCGTCAGGAAAATTTAAACCAAGATTCGAGCTATTAGAATTCAGCCCAACGTTACCCTGTTCTGCTATACCTGCCAACTCAACTCGACCACCAGCAGCTAGCAGTTGCCCACCATTGATTCCCACGTTGCCGCCTGCAAGTGCTAAGGTCTTGCCAGGAGTTACTTTTAGATTAGCCCCCTGTACCTGAATACTCCCAGTATTGCTCCCGTATTGCAAGCCAATCGGTACATTGATGCTTAGCAAAGGCGTGGTAGTGATATTTGGTGTAGCACTGAAGTCTGTGCCATCAGCAAATTTCAGGCTACTAGCTGTACTAGCCAAAAACGAGCCGCCAATATCTAAGCGCGCGTTTTGACCAAAGATAATGCCATTAGGATTAATTAAAAACAGGTTAGCTGTACCGTTAGCTTTGATTAAACCATCAATATTAGAAATTGATCCACCTGTGACTCGTGTCAGAATATTCTGAATATCTGTAGCATTATTAAATAAAGCAGTGCTATTAGTTGGAACAGAAAATTCCTGAAAGCTATGGAACAAGTTGCTACCAGCTTGGCTTCCTCCAGTGATATTGAAGGTGTTGCCCTCTGTAGTGACGTTGGAATTATTGGGTAAAGTGCGATCGGGAGTAATTTGAGCGAGTGCACAATTGGCAAACAAAGCGTACACACTACCTATCGCAATTCCCAAGAAGCAGCCCAAACGAGTACCCCTCAAACTAGTCATTACAATCTCCCTAGCTCCATAGCAGCTGCACCATTAGTATTGAGTAAACCACAATCAGAGCTAAAAGTATTACTTACACTTTCATTTCAGTCAATAACAGGAAAATCCCACAACCAAGGATAAAAATACCTTTTCCCTGTTAAGAGTTCCCTATTCCCCAATCCCCAATCCCTATTTTCAAGACAGAGTTTGTTTTTCTTAACAACAAGCATTTATCCAGCACAATTATGGATTGCAGTATATACATTGTGCTGGATCGGCATAATTATTGCCATCTGACAATAATTTTTCTTGACTAAAATCACATTTTTGACATTGATAAACTACAGCACGAGTTAAGGGAGTTGGCATATAGCAGATTGCACAGGGCAATCCTTTAATTCTCCTGGTGATTTCAAAACCAGGCATAGAACAACTTGGGCAGAGGCTGTTTATTTTTCTTAATAAGTCATGGGTGGCTTTTTCAATATTTTTCATGCGTGTGGGGTTATACATCGCCCGCATATCTGTTTCTAGATGGGCTGTTCCTGTTGGTGAATTTATCAGCACAAATTCTACTGCTTCAGCAAGTTTTTCTTCTGTAGTAATTCCTTTAATTATCTCGCTGCTATCTTTGGCTGAGTTGCCAAACATGACGACTAAACCGTGTTCAGGAAAGCCAGCTTTTTTAGCAAATTGAAATGCTTGTTCAACGCTCTCTACAACCAAATGATTATGATTCGTGTCACAAGACAACTCTTCTCCAATAATTTCTAAATTATGTGTTTGATCTAATAAAATGACAATTTCTCGATTACTAGAAATTAAAGGTAGACTGGGGTGCAGTCCAAAACTTCCTTCACTGGCGATCGCTAAAGTTTCACCTGTTAGTTCTAATGCTTTTTCTGCTTTCAATCTTGCGGCTTCAATTTGATTGCCAGGACGTTTAATTTCTCTGGTAAATGTACCAAAAGCATCAGTATTAAAATTTTCTGGTACTATAACTTTAATTCCTAAGTTTTCTTCCAAAATTGGGGCAATTACCCTCTCTTTTTGATGCATTGTTGCTAGCACTGCAACTCGATTGGTAAATAACGAATTTTGTTGCATTCTTTACCTCTTTTGATATTGCTGCTAAATCAACGGCGCAATTCTTCTTGTATGACCAATTTATATCACCCGTAGTACAGCATCCCTGTAACTACAGACAACGGACAACATAATTACTCGCCATAAGAGACGGGGTGTACCCAAAGATTTATCGTTCATACTTATGCCTGAGATGTCAAAGATATTTTGTTTACATTTCTTAATTTATGTCATCTCAGGCATAATTACTTAAGCTTGCTGTTGGGGAACCTGTGTTATTTCTGCAAGTTGCTTCTCTTTATCCAGTCTGCGCTTTCTGGCGTAAAGCTGAATAGTCACCGCCATCAAAATAACTAAGCCAAAAATTACCCAAACGGTCAGGTCTGTAGGTAGGCTATTCTTAAACACTGCCAGCATGACAATTACCACTAGCAAAACGGTGGGTGCTTCATTCATAGCACGCATCTGTTTGCTACTCCATTTGCACGTGCCTTTTTCTAGCTGCTTCATTAAACGAGCGCAATAATGATGATATACAAGTAAAAGCGCCACAAATCCGAGTTTGAAGTGCAACCAAGTTTGTTTTAAAAATTCTGGTTGCGTTACCAGCAACCCAATCGCACACCCCACCGTCACTAGCATCCCGGGAGTGGTGATGATGTTATAGAGGCGCTTTTCCATGATTTGATATTGATTTTTTAAGATTGTCTTCGCTGGTTCTGGTTCTTGTTCAGCTTCGATGTGATAGATGAAAAGACGTACCAGGTAAAACAACCCAGCAAACCAAACGACAACACCGATGATATGAAATGCTTTAAACCAGGAATAAGCCATGAATTGTAACCTGCGTTTCTACTCTCAAATATCCAGGTTACGGCAAAATCTTGTATGGCAATTGCTGGGAATGGCGTTGAGTGATAAAGAAGTGTGAAGTTTTTCAAGTAGGAGGATTATTTTTGTTTCTAATCTGCTCAGCATATTCCTGTAACCTTTGAAAATAATCGAGGTTCATAATCTCGGCAACCTCATTTTCTTTTTTCACTTGGTCAATTTGAATTTTCAATTCTAATACTTGTTGTTTGAGCTTCTGTTCTCGTTTGTGAAACTTGCGATACATATGAATAGCTGCTGCGGCTTGATTAGCCAAAGCGCTCAAAAACTCTAAATCTTCGTCGGTATAGCTGACAGAAGGTGATAAATTATCGACGTATAACACTCCGATAACTTCCGTATAGTTTTTAAGAGGTACGCACATGCAATTCTGAATTGCTTCTCGGACAATCGAGAAAGAATCATTAAATCGCTGATCGCGCTTGGCATCCTCAGTGATAATTGCATCCCCGCTTTGATAAGCGAGATTGACGATTTTGCGACTGTAAAGCTGTCGATCGCCAGTAAGATTCTCTCGTAACTTGGTGGCTTTTGGTTCGAGTTGTTGAGACTCTTCATCGACCAAGAGAATCACCGCGTGATCGATTCTCATAATTTGAAAGAGTAGATCGAGGATCTTGTGGAGAAGTTGGTCGGGTTCGTCAGGCGAACAGAGTTGTTTGCTGACTTCTAAGAGAATTTTGAGTTTGTTGACTGTTTGTTGTTCGCTATTGCGAGACTTAAATTTGAGAATTGAGTCGTCGCTAGGCTTCTGGGCCACCAAATTCTCAAGTTTAGCTTCGCTTTGGGGCAGAGGAATTTGTTTTAAATTCTCGCTTAATAATTCTTGATTATCTCCGACAGGTTTCGACTTGGATTTTGCCAGGGAATGAACGAATTTTAACTGGAGTTGACCGCAAGCGATCGCATCGCCGTCACGGAGTTGACAGGAATCAACTTTGACTTGATTGACATAAATATGGTTGCGACTGCGACAATCTTTAATCGTCACTCCATTGGGGCTGACATGAATCTGCGCGTGGTAACGAGATACGGTTTCTTCCAGCAAGACAATGGTATTATCGATTTGACGACCAAGGGTGTTAACTCCTAGTTTCAATTCATAAACTCTCTCATTCGGCGTTTCAGGAGCGTAGATTAAATACGGCACTTTTGCTGCTCGGATGTTCTGTGGCTTAGCTGATTACTTTAAATAGTAACTATCTTTTTAGGTACTCGCACAGATGTAGTTTTCTAACGCCCAAACCAAGAACGAACCCAACGCCACAGCCGACTTAGCCATCCCCAAAACCCGCGACGGGATGTAACAATAAGTGCTGGCGGTTGTGAAAGACGCTCAATTGCATTGTTACAATCTTGAACCTTTGCATCAAGTCTCATTACTTGATAAAGTTGACAGGCGTTACGATAAGCACCCATCGCATTTGATTGGCGATTGACTTTTTCTAAAGTGTAGCGATAAAGGGCTAACAGAAGTATTTGTAACGGTGGCACTATCTGCGGCTCGGAAATTTGGTGTCAAAATGGACAGTCTACATCTAGATTCAAGTTCGTTTCATGTTGATGGTAAGTATATAAGTAACAGCAAAGATGAAAAAGAAGAACCTGGAGCAATAGAGATAACATACGGCTATTCAAGAGATCATCGACCTGACCTGAAGCAATTTATTTTAGACCTGATGTGCAGTGGGGATGGGGATATTCTACTGTACTTGAGGGTAGGAGATGGAAACGAGGCAGACTCAACCATGTTCGCAACGCTGCTTGCAAACTTTAAACAGCAGTGGCAAATTGATGCTTTGTTTGTAGGCGATGCCGCGCTCTACACAGAAGATAACCTACAACAAATGCAACAACTACGTTGGGTATCAAGAGTACCCGCAACCCTGAGTGCTTCTAAACAACTACTAGACAACATTCATGAGGATGCATTTATCGCTAGTTCGTTGTCAGGATACCGTATCGCCTTATGTTGTAGCAATTATGGTGGCATACAGCAACGTTGGATAGTAGTTGAAAGCCAAGCACGTAAAGAAGCTGACCTCAAACAGTTAGAAAAGCGTTTAGACAAACAATTGACTAAAGCCCAATCGGAACTTAAGCTGTTATGTCAACAACAATTTGCATGTGAGAAAGATGCTCTACTAGCTGCTGAACGCTTTGAACGTAAGTTAGTTTTACACCAGCTTTGCGATCTCAAAGTACTTGAAAACAAGCAACACAAAGGTCGTGGTAGACCTCGAAAAGATGCTGTTGTGACATATTACGATCAACTTTGTGCAACACTATTGCCCAAGCAGATTGCCATAGCATAGACGTTGAACTCCAAAGAAGTGGAAGATTTATCTTGGCTACCAACGTTCTCGAACAACAGGAGTTAAGTGACGATGATGTACTACGTGAATATAAGGCGCAGCAGTCTACTGAGCGTGGTTTCCGCTTTCTCAAAGACCCTTTATTTTTTACCAGCAGTGTTTTCCTCAACTCTACAGGGCGCGTCGCGGCCTTAGCAATGGTCATGGGTCTGTGCTTGTTAGTTTACAGCTTGGGTCAAAGGGCGCTACGTCAAGCCCTTGAACGAGCTAAACAGACCATCAGCAATCAGTTGGGCAAGCCGACTGCCACCCCCACAATGCGCCCTTGTGTTTCAATGTTTTATGTCTATTCATCTGGTAACATCGCGCCCCGTTAAACAGATTGCCAATCTCACGGACGAACGACATTGGATTCTTCAGTTTCTCGGTGCCTCTACCCGAAAATATTATCTACTTACCTGACAGACATGCGGAATGTGGGTTCTAGATCAAGCAACTATGTTTTAGGCTAACTGATATTGGCTCACCAAGTTTTACAAAAGTTAGCTTGAATAAGCCAAAGTCTTACCGCCACTATTTGAAGCTATCTATTACTGCTTGTAAATATCGAGTAGAGGCAGCTTCTGCTTGGGAGTGCAGAATTAACTCTGGCATTTTTAATGCATCTCGAAGCTGAAGATAAAGTGCGATCGCCTCTTGAAGTCCTGGGCAATTTCACGAACTTCATGCTGGCAGGGAATAGTCTAGCAAAAATCGGATACTAGATGGGGAAGTTCCCTTTCAAGATTCCTGACACCGCACGGTAGTAGCCCAGCTTGTACTTAAATTATCTTACTCCTCCTGCATCCCCCACGATTTCTTCCTCCTTTCCTTGTCTTCCTTGTCCTCCAAGTCTTGCGAACGATTAAATATTTTTTGATTTGGAAGTCCTTAAAATTGGGTACAGGTGTCACAAAGAGGATTTGTGATAGACATCACTGGCGCAGCGGTGATAAATCACTTGTCTCATATATGATTTTCGCCTAGCTTGAGAAAAATAGATATTCTCGTTAAAACTAAAAGTAGGGGCGATTTAATTACTTTTGTGGTTGGGGGGATTACTATGGTGGAAAAACTTTTGCTAGCAATTATACTCACATTTACTCTTAGCTTATTTGCCGAACTAAGATGGTCTGCTTCCACTCAGACTACAAGAGTAATTAGCAGGCAAAATAGGCTGGTTTTCACTCTCAAGCACAGCAATAACTGAATATTTCCTGCAAAGATAGCCTTTGTTTGTATAATCACGCCCTTGCAGGGGTAGTCACAGCTTCAATTCATGAGCTTTTTGGCGATCGCATCGGGTGGGATATAAATAGATATAGGCTAAAATATGGTGCAAAAATTTTGTTATAAATTTATGCAATGTTATACTAAGCCAAATGCATAAACACCATTTTAAGTAAATCTGCGCGAGTAAAAGGTTTAGTTAAATACCCCGATGCTCCGACAAATCTAGCTCTTACTTTATCCACCAAACCTTTATTGCCTGTCACCATCACAATGGGCGTTTGTTTAAACATGGAGTTATTGCGGATAATGCGACATAACTCATACCCATCAATCCCTTCCATGTTTAAATCCAGTAAAATCAAGTCTGGTCTATGCCGAATTATCGCCATTACTGCTTTCACTGGATCGCTAACTGTTACTACAGAAAAGTTTTCTTCTTCTAAAAAACGGCTAATTTCTTTGAGAAATGTCGGGCTATCATCTACAGAAACGATTTTGTATTTTTTTCGAGCAACTGCTTGAGCAGGGCTAGCTTTTTGCAGAATAGGATTTGTGTTAATTGGTTTTGTTAATTCTTGTAGCTTTTTCCTTCTGAGATAAATACTCTGCGGTAATTGCTGATGAGTAGCTTTAGTCTCTGTATTACCAATGGCTGTAGATTGTGTGTCTGCTAATTCTTTATTAGCTGGTTCATCTATATAATCAACAGGTTCTGAGACTTGCTCGAATGTTTTAGGTAATTTATCAAAGGGTGGATCTGGCTCGTGCAATACAATCGAACCATTTATAATGTAAGGGTATAAACTTTTCGCCATCTGTATTTCATCTTGATTCATAATCACTGCCAGATGACGCAAGCTAAAGCCCTTCATCCATTCAGCTAAATTGTGCTGTATTGCTGGTAAGCTTTTTTGCTCACTTATGGTTTTAACCCGTAGGTACGGACGTTGATACGGAGAAGAAATGTGTGGAGCTAAAGACTGCCAATCCTGCAAATGCTCTTGACAGCGTTCTATCATTTTTCCTACGTCAAGCCTGCATATAATCGGGTTTCGCTCTGGAAGAGACTTTAATTCATAAGTGCCTTGTTTGATGAGCAAAAATGATTCAATTACTTCTTTGACTAATTCTTGTAGTAGTACAACTGCTTGTGTAGGGTTTAGATATTTTTGACTTACTAACCAGCAAATCGCTTGATATTCAGGAGGTAGCTGAGAAATAATAGATTTTTGTGATAAAGAGCCGTAATTTTCTGATAGGAGACTGTTTGACTGGCTAGATGAATCAGGTTCAAATATTAGACGTAATTGAACACGAATTTCGCTAGTTAAGGTAGGAATTCGATGGCTGAGGCGACGTAAGTGACATTCTAGTCTATCAAAGGGTTCAATTGCATGAGTGGCATAGGTAATTTTGCCTTGATCGAGAAAAATTAACCAAGAAACTGAGTTGCTCAATGCTTGTAAACAAGTACTCTCGGAACTATTAGATAATTGCCTTAACAAACTGGAGGGGCGTAGTTTTGTAAATGTGCCGTAATTATTCATTGCCTTGGAGAATTTACGGAGGAGCAGAGGAATTTTGTCAACATGCAATAGTGGCAGAGATGATATTCTACAAATTCTAATTTTTTTTCAAAAATGTTTTTATTTAACGTCTATGAGTGACAAGCTATAAATATTACACTTAAGTAGTTATGTTAAATTTTGTATAGAAATTGAGACAGGTTTATATATTTTTTGTTTTTGATTCTGTATTTTTATACAGGTTTCATAAAAACGCTGAGTATGCTAATTATGCTGAATTACTTTTATCTAAAATATGAATTTCCTACATGAAATCTTTAAAATGCTACGTTAGCGAACACACGCAGTTATTGTATTCTATATCTATTATGTATAAAATTTGTTAAATGTATTTCTACAAGTAATGTCAATTCCTAGTAATCTCCCTTTTTCGCTACTAAATCCAAGGAAAGATTTTTTAGAATTTTTGCGTAAATTGGCAGCAGCTAATTGTTTAATAGTGAGTAAACTATCTGAGACTCCACATTCTCTAAGTAGTCTTACCAGCGGTGTAAACTATATACTTTGGAAAAAAGGAAAATAGTACATAAGAGGTTTAACATAACACGAAAGTTATGACTGATACATTAAGACTTGATGAAGTAGTTGAATTTGCTGAGAACCCCGAACCGCGTTGTCCTTGCGTGTTACTACTGGATACATCCGGCTCAATGCAAGGTTTAGCAATCAATGCTTTGAATGAGGGCTTGTTGAGTTTTAGGGATGAATTAATTAAAAATTCCCTAGCTGCCAGAAGAGTAGAAGTCGCAATTATCACGTTTGATAGCCATGTCAATGTAGTACAAGACTTCGTGACTGCCGATCAATTTAACCCGCCAATACTAACAGCACAGGGACTGACTAATATGGGTTCTGGCATCCATAAGGCCTTGGACATGATTCAAGAACGTAAAGCTCAGTATCGAGCCAACGGTATTGCTTACTATCGTCCCTGGGTGTTCATGATTACTGATGGAGAACCTCAAGGAGAGGCAGAAAATCTTGTGGAGCAAGCCGCTCAGCGGTTACAAGCGGATGAAGTGAACAAACGTGTTGCTTTTTTTACGGTAGGTGTGGAAAATGCTAATATGGCACGCTTAAGTCAAATTGCTGTGCGTACTCCCCTGAAGCTAACAGGATTAAATTTTGTGGAGCTGTTTGTCTGGCTATCTGCCAGTATGTCAGCTGTCTCCCATTCTAAAGTAGACGAACAGGTGGCACTACCTCCGATTGGCTGGGGTTCTGTTTAAGGTAAGATAGCGTCTTCTAGACTTACACAGCTGTTGGCAGATGACTCTATGAAAACTTCAACAAGGACACCTCAATGGCGAGTAGTTGCCGCATCAGTATGCGGCACAAGCCATATAAAAAATAAGCAGCTGTGTCAAGATGCTCACCACTTTTTAATATTGCCAGACAATATTTTGGTGGTGTCAGCGGCAGATGGCGCTGGTTCGGCGATTTTGGGAAAGGTTGGGGCGATGGTTGCAACAGAAACAGCAGTAGAAACTATATCTACTAAGGAAGTTACCCGACGCATGTTAACCAATGACGCTGTTGTGCGATCGCTCTTAACCGAAGCCATGCTGACTGCCAAACAAGCTGTAGAAGAAGAAGCAGTTGCCTGCAACAAACAACCGCAGGATTTAGCCAGCACCTTAATCGTTGTCATTGCCACACCAGAAATCGTAGCCGTAGCGCAGATCGGAGATGGTGTGGCGGTGGCAAAAGATAGCATCGGCAATTTGATTGCACTTACCACTCCTGACAATGGTGAATACATGAACGAAACCATTTTTTTGGTTTCTCCAGGCGCGATGGAGAAAGTGCAGGTGAGGCTATGGCGTCAACCAATAGTAAACGTGGGTGTTCTTACCGATGGACTACAATTGCTAGCGATGAATATGGCTGTGAGTGCGCCTCACAAACCTTTCTTTGTTCCTCTGTTTGACTTCGTCGCCAGTGCCGAAGACAAAATAGTGGCAAAAGAGCAGCTAGTAAAGTTTCTACGCTCAGAGCGAATTTCTCAAAGAACTGATGATGATTTAACGCTGGTCATCGCAGCGTTAACAGATTAGCGATCGCATTGCTATTTAAAATTACATATACCTACCCCCAACAATAAATATATCATGCAGGTACTACGTTGTCTTCCCAACCAAAAAGTTATTCCTCTGAACCTCACAGTCAGTCTAGGACGTGGTGGTGAAGCATGTATTTACACAGTGCCAACCGATGCCAATTTGGTAGCAAAGGTTTATCACAAGCCGTCTGAAGCACAAGCTCGCAAACTTGAGGTGATGCTGAATCACCCGCCGGAAAACCCAACGGCTAGTTTGGGGCATATTTCTATTGCTTGGCCTGTAGAACTTTTGCGGTCAGCAGATGGTAGCGATCGCACAATCGGCTTTTTAATGCCACGCATTCGGGGAATGCGTCCAATTATCGACTTTTACAACCCCAGAACTCGTCGGCAACACTGTCCTTTATTCAGCTATCAGTACCTGCTTCGCACTGCTCGCAACCTAGCTGCGGCTTTTGCTGCTTTGCATGCGAGTGGCTACTGTGTAGGTGATGTGAATGAATCAAACATCCTCGTCAGCGACACAGCACTGGTAACAGTTGTAGACACAGACTCATTCCAAGTACACGATCCAGACAACGATGTTGTTTACCGCTGTCCAGTAGGCAAACCAGAGTTTACCCCACCAGAATTACAGAATAAAACTTTTGCTCACTGCGATCGCGCTGTTCCCCATGACTTATTTGGCTTGGCGGTATTAATATTCCAAGTATTAATGGAAGGTACTCATCCATTTTCTGGTATCTTTCAAGGCGCAGGTGAGCCACCACCCTACGAAGCACGCATAGCAGTCGGTCATTTTACTTATAGTCAAAACCGACGTGTACCTTACACTCCTACCCCAATCGCACCTCCTTGGGAAATTCTCCATCCCAGCTTGCAGGAATTATTTGTACGCTGTTTTGAGGATGGTCACACTAACCCTCTCCTTCGTCCTAGCGCTCAAACTTGGGTTTTGGCTTTGGCTGAAGCTGAAGAATCTACGATCACTTGCAACGCCAACCCCCAACATCGTTACAGCAACCACCTAGAAACTTGTCCTTGGTGTGAACGTAGCTTGCGATTGGGTGGACGCGACCCCTTCCCATCATCGCAGGCGATCGCGGCAAGAGAACATCTCAAACCTCGCATTCCATCAAGAAGGCGTTCTTCTCATACGCGACGCCTACCGCAACCAGCTATCCCATTCCAGCAACTGAATTATTACAGTTCAGTAACTCCACACAAAATTCCATTTTACCAGCCTCGTAGAAAGACTGGATTGTACACGATTATTTTCTGTTTACTTGGTCTTGCTAGTTTAGGATATTTAGACTTAATCAATAACTTTACCAGTCGTAACTATCTCAACCAAAATTCTTACGCTCAACAAACCTTGCTTTCTCCTCGTAATGCTGAGCAGAATAATCTCGCCTTCGCCGATTACTATAAGCAGGGTCATGCAGCCTACAAAGTCAAAGACTATGAGCAAGCAATTGAAAACTTTACCCTAGCAATCCAAAAAGAGCCTCAACATGCTAAAGCTTATGTGAACCGGGGCAATGCACATTACAACCTCAAAGATTATGAAGCAGCAATTGCAGACTACAACCAAGCAATTAAACTCAATCCTAAAGAAGTAAAAGCTTTTGTCAATCGAGGTAATGTTTACTACATCCAAGCTGAATATAGCAGCAACCATGACAAGAACTATGACCTCGCAATTGCTGACTTTAATGCCGCCCTACGCCTCAATCCTAAAGAAGTTGAAGCTTACATTAGAAGAGGTATTGTCCACGCTCAATTAGCCAAATACAGTGGTGATTCTCAGCTAGATTACAAAAAAGCAATTGCGGATTTTAACCAAGCAATAAATATTAATCCATCTCGAGCAGAAGCTCACTTTCAACTAGGTCTTGTCCGCTATCAAATTGCCCAATATAGCAGCAACTTTGAGCAAGAATATACCCAAGCAATCAAAGACTTTAACCAAGCCTTGAATCTCAATTCACGAATGGCAAAAGTTTATCTCAAACGAGGAACAGTTCATTATGAACTTGCTCAATATGGTGGTAGCAAATCAAGCCTACATCAAAAGAAAGCTGTAGAAGATTTACAGGCAGCTGCCAGACTTTTTCTTGAGCAAGAAGATATGGATAGTTATCAACAAGCACTTAGCAGTATTTGTGTAGCTGTTGAAAACAAATGTGATACTTTCTTCCGCAACGCAACTTTCTTAGAACAGAATCAATAAACCAAAGTAAAAAAATAACTATTAGTAGCTGAATTTTGACTTGGGGAAAGCAAATTTCCTCATGAAAGATTGCTTTTAAGCTAGCTAATTTGGTTGTTTTTTCCATGTTTTTCTCAGCTTTCTAACCATGAATGGATCTTTTCCATTTTTTTACAGATAAAGCAAGTTTATTCACCTTGTCTTCATACTTAATTGTGAAAATACGGTTAGATTATATACTGAGAAAATTGGCAATGAATTTTGCTCTAAGTACAGCAAAAATCAGGTATTGATCTATTCATCTACCAAAAAATTCATAGAGATTCAGAGGCAATTGCATGAAAGCAGTGATTTTGGCTGGAGGGCTTGGTACACGCCTCAGTGAAGAAACTAGTGTCAGACCAAAGCCTATGGTTGAGATTGGTGGCAAGCCAATCTTATGGCACATCATGAAGCTTTACTCTGCCCACGGCATTAATGACTTTATCATCTGCTGCGGTTACAAAGGGTACGTTATTAAAGAGTATTTTGCCAATTACTTCTTATACATGTCAGACGTGACCTTTGATATGCGCTTTAACCAAATGAATGTGCATTCAGGTTATGCTGAGCCTTGGCGCGTCACTCTAGTAGATACAGGTGACAACACCATGACTGGCGGAAGATTAAAGCGAGTCAAAGAGCACATTGGCAATGAAACTTTTTGCTTCACCTACGGTGATGGAGTCAGTAACGTCAATATAACTGAGTTAATTAAATTTCACCAAGAGCAGAAGACGTTGGGAACACTCACCGCAGTTCAACCACCAGGACGCTTTGGTGCGATTATTTTAGGCAATGAGCAAACTAAGATCAGTAGTTTTCACGAAAAGCCGGAAGGTGATGGTGCTTGGATTAATGGTGGCTTTTTTGTATTAGAACCAGAGGTAATTAATTTTATTGCTGGTGATTCCACTGTTTGGGAAAAAGAACCACTAGAAAAGATTGCTGAAATGGAGCAGCTATCTGCGTTCAAGCATGATGGCTTTTGGCAGCCTATGGACACTTTAAGAGATAAAAATTATTTGGAGGAGCTGTGGAAGAGTGGTCAAGCTCCTTGGAAAGTATGGTAAGCATCAAAAGTTGCGAATTATGAATCATAAAAAATTATTTATAATTCATGATTCTTGATTTTTTACTGTTTACTCTCCACTCTTGAACT
The DNA here is from genome assembly GCF_000517105.1 of Fischerella sp. PCC 9605. Lineage (GTDB taxonomy): Bacteria > Cyanobacteriota > Cyanobacteriia > Cyanobacteriales > Nostocaceae > PCC9605. The sequence continues at coordinate 1,536,466 of NZ_KI912149.1, forward strand.
TGTATTTACTGTACTAACAGGGCGATAATACCAATGTACGATTTTGCAATCATAGGTGGAGGAATTGTTGGTCTTTCCACCGGCATGGCTTTATGTAAACAATATCCCAATGCACGAATTCTAGTATTAGAAAAAGAAAGTCAGTGGGCATTTCATCAAACAGGCAATAACAGCGGCGTAATTCACTCTGGTATTTACTACAAACCAGGAAGTTTTAAAGCTAAATTTTGCCGTGACGGTTGTCGCTCAATGGTGGAATTTTGCCAAGAGCATGGGATTGACTATGAAGTTTGTGGTAAGGTAATTGTTGCCACAGATGAAGAAGAACTACCTCGCTTAGAAAACTTGTATCAGCGAGGTTTAGAGAATGGTATTAAAGTAAAAAGAATTAGTCCTGAAGAAGTTAAAGAAATTGAGCCTCACGTTAGCTGTGTAGGTGGAATTCATGTATATTCAACTGGAATTGCAAACTATAAGCAAGTTTGTCTAAAATATGCTGAAATCATCGCACAACAGGGAGGTGAACTGCGACTTAATACAAGAGTTGAGAATATAGTTGCTAGTGGTGAAAATCTAGTACTAGAAACAAATAATGGCTCTTTTGAAACTCGCTTTGTTATCAATTGTGCTGGATTACATAGCGATCGCATTGCCAAATTAGGTAAAGTCGATCCCCAAGCAAAAATTGTACCCTTTCGGGGAGAATATTACGAACTGAAGCCAGAAAAACGTTATTTAGTCAAGGGCTTGATTTATCCGGTTCCTAATCCAGATTTTCCCTTTTTGGGCGTCCATTTTACCCGGATGATTGACGGCAGCGTCCACGCTGGACCAAATGCTGTTCTCAGTTTCAAGCGCGAAGGTTATAAAAAAACTGACTTTGACTTGCGTGACTTTGTTGAAGTCATGACCTATCCCGGCTTTTGGAAATTAGCAGCAAAACACGCCGACGAAGGAATCCAGGAAATTATTCGTTCCTTTAGTAAAGCAGCCTTTACAAAAAGTTTGCAAAAATTAATTCCGGAAGTCCAATCTGATGATTTAATCCCCACCCACGCCGGAGTTCGCGCTCAGGCGTTGATGAATGACGGCAAGTTGGTGGACGACTTTTTAATTATTCATGGACAAAACACAGTTCATGTATGCAATGCTCCTTCCCCGGCGGCTACTTCTTCAATTGAAATTGGTAAAGCCATAGTCGCCCAAATTCCCCAGCAACAGCACCTACGAACCATGATAGCCTGATACCATAAGTGCTTGATAAATAAAAAAGCACATTGGTTATCAGGCGTTTAATATGAACATTATAGCTGATGCAAACAGTTGGGGAAAACCAAGAACTTCTTCTAAACTAGACCGTATCAAGGAGGTCTTAATAACAACGCTTTTAGAGAAAGTACCAGCAATTGCCTTAGGAGTACAATTACGACAAGGAGTGTATCCTTTAATTTTTGCTGCGTTTGGTAGTTCCGTCTACATTGAAACTGATGTCAAATTTTACGGAACTTCAGGTATAGAAATAGGAGACGGAGTGAAAATCTCTAGTGGCGTACGCATCAATGCACTAGGTCATGAAAACAATAAAGTTTCTATTGGTTCTAGAGTTTTTCTTGAACGTGGAGTTGATATTGGAACATTAGAAGATTCCTATATCGAAATTGGCGAAGGTACATACATCGGTTTGTATACCTGCATTGCAGGTTATGGCAACATTAAAATCGGTAAAAACTGTTTAATTGCTGCACATACAGGAATATACGGTAACAGTCATACTTTTGCAGACCCAAACCTAACAATTGCAGCCCAGGGAGTTACAAAAAAGGGAGTTGTAATCGGGGATGACTGTTGGCTCGGTCATGGGGTGACAGTAGTAGATGGTGTCACCATTGGTCAGGGAAGCGTCATCGGAGCAGGAGCAGTAGTAAACAGAGATATTCCTCCTTACTCAATTGCAGTTGGTGTACCGGCTCGGGTTATTTCTAAACGTAATCAAACTTAACCAATCAGCACAAAGGATTTTTTTAATCAATGAAAGTACTAGTAACTGGAACAGAAGGTTATCTTGGCTCATTATTACCTCCCCTGTTAATTCAACGGGGACACGAAGTTATCGGTGTAGACACTGGCTTTTATAAAGTTGGTTGGTTGTACCACGGTACTGAAGTCACAGCTAAAACTCTCAACAAAGATATCCGTCATATTACCCTTGAAGATTTGCAAGGTGTCGAAGCAGTAGTTCACATGGCAGAACTCTCCAACGATCCCACTGGACAGCTTGCACCCCATATTACCTACGATATTAACCACAAAGGTTCAGTTCGCCTTGCCAAACTGGCAAAAGAAGCAGGAGTGCGTCGCTTTGTCTACATGTCTTCGTGTAGTGTCTATGGTGTAGCAACAGAAGGAGACGTTACAGAACAATCTCCTGTTAATCCCCAAACAGCTTACGCAGAATGCAAAACACTAGTAGAGCGAGATGTCAAACCATTAGCTGATGATGATTTCTCTCCTACCTTTATGCGGAATGCCACAGCCTTTGGTGCTTCCCCCAGGATGCGCTTTGATATTGTTTTAAACAACTTGGCGGGTTTGGCATGGACTACTAAAGAAATCAAAATGACTAGCGATGGTACACCTTGGCGTCCACTAGTCCACGCATTGGATATTTGTAAGGCTATTGTCTGTACTCTCGAAGCTCCTCGTGACATTGTACATAACCAAATTTTTAACGTTGGAGATACTGCAAATAACTATCGAGTTAAAGAAATAGCTGAAATTATTGCTGATGTTTTCCCTGGCTGTCAATTAAGTTTTGGCTCTCAAGGAGCAGACAATCGCAGTTATCGGGTTTCGTTCGAGAAAATTAATACTATGCTACCTGGCTTTAAGTGTGATTGGAATGCCGAACAGGGTGCTAAACAATTATTTGATTTATTTTCCCAAATTGACATGACAGAAGATATTTTCTTATCTAGAGGCTTTACTCGCTTAAAGCAGCTAGAGTATCTAATTCGCACTCAGCAAATTGATCAAGATTTCTTCTGGGCTAAGAAATAGCCAGATGAACTGAATGGCAGTAAAATCTTTTGAAGCTTCCGAATCAAAAATTTTGGTTCGGACTTCTCTTTTAGGGCAATATAGTTCATGTAGCAGAATTTCATTCTTGAATATCCCCCCAAATCCCCCTTGCCAAGGGGGACTTCAAAACTTTATTTCTCCCCTTTAAAAAGGGGGGATAGGGGGATAAAAACGTTAACTGAAACGTATTGTCTTACAGGGGAAATGATGCTTTCCTTTAGCATTGTACCTAATTTTGTTTTTTGTGTTTTTAGACAAATACGAATATATCCAAGTATGAACAAATTACTCACCATCGCCATTCCCACTTACAACCGTGCCGAATTACTTGACAAGCAACTGGCATGGTTGGCTCAAGCCATCAAAAACTTTGAATCACAATGCGAAATTATAGTTTCTGACAACTGTTCAAAAGACGACACTCCCAACGTAATTAAAAAGTGGCAACCTATTTTCAGCAACACAGAGTTTCAACTCAAAAAAAATAGCGAAAATATTGGTGCAGTCCGAAATATTGCCTCTTGCATTAAGGCTGCTAAGGGCAAATTTGTTTGGGTAATCAGTGATGATGATAAAATTTTTAACAATACCATATCTTACATAGTAAATAATTTAATTGAGAATCCGGACTTAGGATTAATAATTTTAAACTTTTCTAAAAGCGATGCAAAAACAGGTGAAGTATTTGAGCCGCGTTGCTTTGATATTGAGAATGACGAATTAAGTACAAACGGCAAAATTTTGTTTGAACGATGTGCAGAGCAAAGCATTGGTGGTGTGGGGCTGACAACTGCTCTTGTGTATCGAACAGATTTAGCACAGCGGGCGATTGATAATTGGTCTTCTGGTTTAAATAACATGGCTGTTCAAATATATTGGACTGGCTTTTGTGCTTATCATGCCAGTGTCAAAGTAACCAAAGACAATTATCTAGAATGTGTTGCTGGCACTCATTATTTTATGCAAATCCCCAAGTTACTCGTTACCTTAGAATACGCAGATATACCTGAAGTTTTGCTCAGACTAAGAAAAATAGGATACTCCAATAATTTTAGTAGAAAAATGGTTTTAGGTTGCTTGTTTAAATTCAATTGGAGAGTTTTGTTAGGAGCTTTCAGAAGATGGCCTTTAATAGCAATTGAAGCGATGATGCGTTACATAAGATATTTATTTGATTCACTTTTTACTTCTTATGTGGTAAATCAAATGGAAGATAAAAAATCATGAAAGTACAAAATCAACCAAGAACTAATCAAAAAATGCAAATAACTCCAATATGAACAAATTACTCACCATTGCCATTCCCACTTACAACCGTGCCGAATTACTTGACAAGCAATTGGCGTGGCTGGCTCAAGCTATCAAAGGTATTGAATCAGAATGTGAAATTTTTGTTTCCGATAATTGTTCCACTGACAATACTCAGGAAGTTATTAAGAAGTGGCAAGAAATACTCAGCCACGTCACATTTAAATATTCTAGACATCCTGAAAATTTAGGTGTAATGAAAAATATCATTCATTGCATCAAAAGCGCTACTACAAAATATGTTTGGACTATTGGCGATGACGATCCGATTCAGGACAGAGCCGTTCCTTACGTAATTACAAAAATCAAACAACATCCAGATTTATCATTATTATTTCTCAACTTTTCTGGTCGGAACAAAATCACAGGTGAACCAGTCCATCCACCAACAATAGTTGGCAATCGCTGGTTTGATATTGATAGCGAAGATGGCAATGGTGACGGTAAAGCCATTTTTGAACATTGTTTTTTCAAAAGTATTGGTGCTGTAATTTTCCTCACTGCTTCTATTTATCGAACTGATATCGTACAACGCGCTTTGCAAATCTGGCCAAACGCCGCAGATAACTGGATATCTTTGGCATATTTAGCTGGTTTTTGTGCTGCTAATGGGAGAACCATTGTAACTAAAGATACCTATCTTGAATGCGTTGTCGGCGTGAGTTATTGGCAAAAAGAGCCAAGGTCAGCATTATTGATGCAATACAAACATACATCTGAAGTGCTGATGAAACTAGAAGAAAATGGCTATTCTAAGCTATTTTGCCGACAGATGATTTTAAAGAGCTTTAAAGATGCTAATTTCAAAGTCTTTTTAGGTGCTTTGAGAAGATGGCCTGTATTCGCCCTACAAACAGCACTTCCCTTTTTTGCTTTAGTCAGCCTATCTGCTTTTGACGCTATGGCAGCTAAAAACATTGAAATAGCAGAAACAAATAATCAGTCTACTTCCAGGTTAAGAAAATATCAACAATAAGCTGCAAAAACAATATCCAAAATATATCTAATGCATGAGGTAATCATCTGATGCTTAACGCTATCAAAAATAAAGTAACAGCATTAAACTCCGAAATTGACTATAGATTTGCTCTTGGTAAGCATATTAAAAATCTACCCGCAATTGCAGAGCGCGATCGCGTAATTGTTGACGCTCTCAAACGCGAAGGAGTTTACGTTACTACACTCGCCGATCTGGGGTTAGATTCCACTACCAATTTGCTTAATGCTGCTCGCAATCAACTGTCCACAATGGCAGCAGTGCAAAATAGTCAGATCGCTCAAAGACTACCGCAAATTTACACAGTTACAGATTTACCAGAATTTTTTACCTGGGGAAGCGAACAAAAACTACTCAATATCGTCGAAAATTATATCGGTCTTCCTGTCACCTTTCAAGGTGTACATTTACGCAAAGATTTTCCCAATGAAAATCAATTTGGTACGCTGCTGTGGCATAAAGATTCAGAAGATCGCCGGATGGTCAAAGTCATTATGTATTTGACTGATGTAGAAGAAAAACACGGGCCTTTTGAATACGTTCCGTTATCTTTAACTCCTTTACATAGCTTGAATTACTACCGCATTTACTACAAGTTATGGCAGTCAGGATATTTAGGAATCAACGATGAACAATTGCAAGAAATTATTCCCAAGTCAGCTTGGAAATCCTGTCCCGGGCCAGCAGGAACTGTGATTTTTGCAGATCCAAAAACTGCCTTGCATCACGGAACTCTTAGAACAGAAGAAAGGTCAGCACTGTTTTTTGTGTACACCGCTAACCCACCCAAACGACCAGAACTTTGTACTCAGTACTGGGACGATACTTTCCCCAAACCAGAATTACGCCAAACATCAGAATTACTTAATAGTTAATAGTTAGTAGTTAGTAGTTATCTACCACTAACTACTAACCACTATCCACTAACCACTAACCAAATCATATTCATTCAACGAGGTTGTCAATGATTTTCATCGAAACCGAACTCAAAGGCGCATATATTATTGAACTAGAACAAAAGCACGACCATCGTGGTTTCTTCGCTCGCACTTTCTGCGCTAAAGAATTTGAGGCACATGGTTTAAAGCCAGCAGTTGCTCAGTGCAATTTGTCTTTCAACTATAAAAAAGGAACCTTACGGGGAATGCACTATCAAATTTCCCCAGCAGCGGAAACTAAATTAGTTCGCTGTACTCAAGGCGCTATCTACGACGTAATTATTGATATGCGTCCTGAGTCACCCACTTTCTTGCAACATATTGGTGTGGAACTAACCGCAGAAAACCATCGTGCTTTATATGTACCGGAAATGTTTGCTCACGGCTATCAAGCACTCACCGATGGGGCGGAAGTAGTGTATCAAGTCGGGGAGTTTTACACACCAGGGTATGAAAGGGGTCTGCGCTATGACGATCCATTTTTTAACATTCAATGGCCTCTAGAAGTAACTGAAATTTCTGAGAAAGATGCAAATTGGCCTTTGATGAGAATGATGAGTGTCGGTGGTACGCAACCTAGATAAATGTTTAACTGCTCTAGAAAATTGATTAGTTGAGCGAATGAATCTGGGAATGCATATACCAACTAGATCTATCAATCACATTGGCTATTTTATATCTTTTATCTTCACAAAGATAAAAAGCACATCAAGTATATGCAATTTCTCAAGGTTGTTTCTCTATGGAGAAACAACCTTCTCTAGTGAAATATACCAATAAGAAGTGAGATCACACTTCTTTATTTCCTTCAAGAATAAACAGACAATTTCTACAGGAGTTTAGATAATGATTATTGTCGATCGCGCTTTAGCTGCTCGTGCAGAAGCTGGCAACCCCATTAAAGTTGGGATGATCGGTGCTGGCTTTATGGGTCGAGGAATTGCCAATCAAATTGCTAATTCCGTTCCCGGCATGGAGTTAGTCGCTATCTCTAACCGCAGTATTGATGCAGCAAAACGAGCCTATTCAGAAGCGGGAATTGAGAATTTTAAGGTTGCTTCGACTGTCACCGAATTAGAAGATGCGATCGCCAGTGGCGGCTATGCAGTCACCGAAGATGCGATGTTATTGTGCCGGGCTGAAGGCATCGATGCTTTAATAGAGGTGACAGGCGCAGTTGAGTTTGGCGCTCATGTAATTATGGAAGCGATCGCTCATCGCAAGCACGTGATTATGATGAATGCCGAACTCGATGGCACCATCGGTTCAATTCTGAAAGTGTACGCTGACAAAGCAGGTGTCATCCTCACCGCCTGTGATGGCGACCAGCCAGGGGTACAAATGAACCTCTACCGCTTTGTGAAAAGTATAGGTCTAACTCCTCTGTTGTGTGGTAATATCAAAGGCCTGCAAGACCCATATCGCAACCCAACCACCCAAGAAGCATTTGCTAAGCGTTGGGGACAAAAAGCCCACATGGTCACTAGCTTTGCTGACGGCACAAAAATTTCCTTTGAGCAGGCGATCGTTGCTAACGCCACAGGGATGAAGGTTGCCAAACGGGGAATGCTGGGATACAATTTCGACGGTCATGTTGATGAAATGACCAAAATGTATGACGTTGAACAACTCAAAGAATTGGGCGGCATAGTAGATTACGTCGTTGGTGCAAAACCCGGCCCGGGAGTTTTTGTTTTTGGCACTCACGACGATCCCAAACAACGTCATTACCTCAACTTGTACAAATTAGGTGAAGGCCCCTTATATAGTTTCTATACTCCTTATCACCTTTGTCACTTTGAAGTGCCAATCTCTGTTGCACGTGCAGTTCTCTTCGGAGATTACGTTCTCAGTCCTTTGGGTGCCCCCATTGTCGATGTTGTCACCACTGCCAAAATTGACTTGAAAGCTGGGGAAACTTTAGATGGCATAGGCTATTACATGACCTACGGACAGTGTGAAAACTCTAACATAGTCCAACAACAAAATCTCCTACCTATGGGTTTAGCTGAGGGATGCCGTCTCAAGCGAGATATTCCCAAGGATCAAGTTCTCACCTATGATGATGTGGAATTACCAGCAGGTAGGCTTTGTGACAAACTCAGAGCAGAGCAAAATGCTTATTTCGCTTCTTCTAAAACACTGACGGCAGTCTAATAGTCCACCACACTAATTTTGATAGGTTTGTAGTGAGGGCTTTAGCCCTCATTTAAGCACGCTTAGTACTTACTACGAACTCCCTTAGCCTGTCAAAATCTTTGTGGCAGACTCTAAGTTAAGTAGCTCAGAGCGCAGCTTGCACTAGCTTCTGCAATGTGTATATTTAGCCTATGAGTAAGTTTTGGCCTTTAGCTAAAACTAGTAAAACAGATTAATAACAAGTTCGCATGATTACTTATAATTCTCGTTTAACCTCACCTCGCCTCTGGCACCCCTCTCCTTGGCAAGGAGAGGGGATGGGGGTGAGGTTTTTTATTATAAGTGACTAAAAGAACTTGATATAACACTCCAACCTTATTCATCCAAAACTGACTTGACCAGGCGGTAAATTTACCGCCTGGTCATAACTCGTTTTTTCTGATCTTACTTACCGAAATTTTCAGTGCGGAGCCTGTATATTTATTTGTGTAAATATAATGAAATTTGTATTTACGCTATCTTCAGTCTTAACTTTCATCAGCTACAGTCAGTAGGAACTCAACAATCAAGTTTTCAAAAAACTTTGATTATTCATGGCAATAAGGGGTATGCACAAATGAACTTGATCAAGAGCTTAACAAGTAATATTACTGTTTTGGCAGGCAAAATACAAGGTCGCATGGAAAGACAAAGAATAGTTTCACTCCAGCCAAATCGTCCTGCCGTAGGTAATGTACTTATCTCCTATATTCTTAAACCATTTCTATTAAAGCCAGGTGAACCTATTCCAACTTCCCACACTCACTATTGGGAATGCCTGCAAATGGCAAAGACTTTTTTAGAAATGGGATATTGTGTAGATGTGATTCGTTTCGATAATGACGTCTTTCTTCCGCGAAAAGATTATGCATTTTTTATTGAAACTCGTTGGAATTTGCAAAGAAGCGCACCATACCTAAGTAAAGATTGCATAAAAATATTCCATGCAGATACAGCTCATCTTTTGTTCCATAATGCCGCTGAAGCCAACAGGATACTGGCACTACAACAACGACGGGGCGTTACTCTGATGCCTCGTAGATTTGAGGCTCCTAACAAAGCAATTGAACATGCAGACTGTGCTATTGTTCTGGGTAATGAATTTACTTTAAGTACCTACAGATATACTCAAAAACCTCTCTATCGTGTTCCTATATCTAGTCAAGTAACTTATCCTTGCCCAGAAGAAAAAGATTTTGAAGCTTGTCGCAAGCATTTTCTCTGGTTTGGTAGTGGTGGTCTAGTTCACAAAGGATTAGATTTGCTTTTAGATGCCTTTGCACAAATGCCTGACTATCATTTAACTATTTGTGGGCCAATCAACAAAGAAGAGGATTTTGTCAAAGAATTCTACAAAGAACTTTATCAAACTCCTAATATTCATACTGTTGGATGGGTTGATTTAGACAGCCAGAATTTTATCAATATTCTTAATAGTTGTATTGGTATTGTCTATCCTTCCTGTTCAGAAGGTGGTGGTGGTTGCGTTATCAATTGTATGCATGCAGGTCTTATACCACTTGTCAGTTATGAAGCGAGTGTGGATGTGAGTGATGATTATGGTGTGATTTTCAAAGAATGCTCGATTGAAGAAATCAAGAGTTCTATTCAAATGATTTCTAGCCTCCCTGCACAAAAGCTAAAACAGATGGCAAGAAACTCTTGGGAGTTTGCAAGAGCCAATCATACAAGGGAAAGATTTGCTCAGGTTTATAAAAATACCATAGATACAATTCAAAAATCTCACAGTCACAAAGCAAACCTTGCTGTTCCAGAACCTGCTCTTTTAGCAAAAGGATAAGGCTGTTAAACAGTATGTTTTCCTAACTAAGGAAAGTTCGGGCGTTGCTGAATCAAAGATATGAATCCAGAAGTAGAGACGCGAAATTACCCTGCGGGAACGCCTGCGGCGTACGCGTCTCTACTTCGTCTCTATGCCTGCAAGAAATATTTCAATATTCACAAGCGGAGATATCCAAAGCCTATTCTCTATACAAAATTCACATTCTAACGATATATCTTATCTAAAATATACGCAATTTTAACTAAAATTTTACAAAAAGAATGCAAGGCAATGTTAAGTATATCCACCGGTGTGCATGAATATCCTTAGAAATACAGTGTAAGCCAGGATATCCCATTACGAATTTATAAAAGCAAATTAAAGTTTTCGTAAACAACATCATATAATACTAAACTTTTTCGCTCAATTCAAGGAAAATTTCGACATGAGGACTTTAAAAGCGCTAATTAAACAACCGTTGATGTTGCTGCTCGACAAACCACCGCCCAAGTTACTCAATAACTCACTGATAGGAGTGCCCGAAAAGTGTAATCAATGGTCAATCGGAATCTATATAGGCAAATCTTTATTTGATTTGTATTCTCCAGATCAGCAAAAAAACCCTTTTCTGACCCGCCGAGATGTATCAGATGTTCGTGCAGGATTTGTTGCCGACCCATTTATGCTCAACAGAGCAAGAAATTTGTTCGCACGTATGATTAAGTGCGATCACCTAATGGTTTTCACAAATCGTAAATATTCATCAAAACTTTACAAAATCCGGACACTTACAGCTACTTTTTTAAATCTTAAAAACCATTTCAGGATTTCTCTGCCGACAAACTGTATTAAAAACAACGATGGGTAAATGGCTAAGCAGTGGGTGTAGCTGTTGTATAGAGTAAATTCACAAGGAATACTATGAAAATTGCTTTAGTACATGATTACTTAACCCAGAAAGGGGGCGCAGAAAGGGTCTTTGAATTACTCTGCAAACGCTACCCTCAAGCAGACATATACACCTCAGTGTACGACCCTGAGCAAACTATCGATCTAGGTGAGCGAATCGTCAACACGACCTTTTTACAGAATATTCCTGGTGCGGCTAAACATTTTCGCCTCATGGCTCCTTTCTATTTTCCTGCCTTTCGGGCCTTGGATTTACAAGACTACGATTTGATTATCAGTAGTAGCACCAGTTTTGCTAAGGCCGTGCGAAAAAAACCTTCAGCAAAGCACATTTGCTTCTGTCACAATATCACCCGTTTTTTGTGGGATACAGAAACCTATTTGCGTGAGTACGGAGACTATCGATATTTTGCTCCTCTCATCGAACAAGTCTTCCAAGTCATGAGAAAGGTGGATCTTACATATGCACAAGAACCAGATCTTTACATTGCCAACTCCAGTGTTGTAGCTCGTCGCATCAAACAAACTTACGCGAAGCAGGCCATTGTTATTAACTATCCTATAGATACGAGTAAGTTCGTTTTTGCAGATACCAAAGAAGATTACTACCTCGCCTCCGCTCGGATGATCAGCTACAAGCGTCTTGATATAATAATCGAAGCTTTTAATTGGCTGGGGTGGCGACTACTAATATCAGGAAATGGGCCAGAACGGGAGCGCTTACAATCTAAAGCCTTGAGCAATGTAGAGTTTTTAGGACACGTCACAGATGCCGAACGTACGCAGTTATTTGCTAAAGCTAAGTCAGTTATAGTAGCAGCCCTAGAGGACTACGGATTAGTTCCAGTAGAGGCCAATGCCAGTGGAACACCAGTGATTGCCTATGGTGCAGGTGGAGTATTAGATACTCAAGTACCTGGTAGAACTGGAGTCTTTTTTAAGAGGCAAACGCCCGAATCCATACAATCTGCACTACTAGAAGCCAGGGAAATAGCTTGGAATTACGATTATATTCGTAATTATGCAGTATCAAATTTCTCAGAACAAGCCTTCTTTAGTAAAGTTGAACAAGTTATTAACCAAACTTGTAACTTAAATCCATCACTCGTTTAATTGATTAGCTGAGGAATAGTAAACGTGATGCAATCTAGTCTGAGTCCCCATGTAAATCCAGTTACTGAAACAGAACCGGGTTATGGGCAAATATTCGCGGTTTTAATCCGCCGATTTCCTTGGTTTTTGGTAGTATTTATCGCTTCTATTGCCATTGCTGCCGCCATAACGAAAAAAACACCACCTACTTACAAAAGCTCAATGCAGTTGTTGATAGAACCAAACTATAAAAGCAACCCACAGGGGGGAGGTGCTGAAGAAAATAGGTTTATCGACTCTGGCGTTAAGATAGATACTGCCACTCAACTCAACTTGATGCAGAGTTCCAAACTTCTGCAAAAAGCTGCTGATAAACTCAAGCCTGAGTATCCGGACATTACTGCGGAGCAAATCCAGGCTGCTTTAGTTTTAAATCAATTAAAAACAAAAGAAGATGATCCTACTAACATTTTCCAAGCAGAATTCACCGATACAGATCCAGAAAAAACACAAAGAGTCTTAAAGGTATTACAACAAGTTTATTTGGAATACAACAGAGAACAGCAGGATGAGCGTTTAAAAAAAGGTCTTAGAGTTGTAAGAGAACAAATAACCAAAGTAACTACCGAACTGAATGCCGCAGAAGCAAATTTGCAGCGCTTCCGCAGAGCCCAGAATTTAATCGATCCTGAGGCACAGGCAAAAGCTCTAGAAGATAATTTAAATAATATTCTGCAAGAAAGACGCACAACTCGTTCTCAGTTTGAGGAGGGAAGGGCCCGCTATGCTAACTTGCAACAACAACTGAACCGTAGTCCAAAAAATGCTCTGGTTGCTTCTCGTCTGAGTCAGTCTTCTCGCTATCAGGCGTTACTCAACGAAGTCCAAAAAACAGAACTGGCCTTAGCACAGGAACGTTTACGTTTCACCGATGAAACTCCCCAAGTGCAAAAACTACTGGAGCAACGTCAAAGCCAATTAGCATTATTGCAACAAGAAGCTGGACGTGCTTTAGGAGGTCAATCTGGAGATGCTAGCGCTCAACAAGGGGATAGCTCACTCCAACAAGGACAGTTTGGTCAAATTGATCTGAATCTCGCTGGCCAGTTAGTAGAGACACAAACAAATCTACTAGCCTTAGCAGCTCGCGACCAAACTCTGGTTGAGAAAGAAAAACAAGTGCGTGAGGAACTCAAAAGCTTCCCAGCGAAGTTAGCTGAGTACGGTCGCTTACAACCCCAAATTCAACTTAATCGTGAAAGGTTGCAGCAACTGTTGAAAGCAGAACAAGAATTACGGCAGGAACTCGCCAAAGGCGGGTTTAACTGGCAAATGGTGGAAGAACCGCGCGAAGGTTCTTTTTTAGGCCCGAATCTCCAGCAAAACCTCATGTTGGGTGCAGTAGTTGGATTGATGTTGGGAGCTGTTGTCGCTTTTATTCGTGATGCATCTGATGATTCCGTTCACACCACTGCTGAGCTAGAGAAGCAGCTTGCCTTACCAGTGTTAGGAACCACCCCCAAGTTACCCCTAGCCAAAACTAGAGAATCAGTATTCAAGTTACCTTTCGGTAAACCAGAGGTGCTTGCACCTTGGACAATTCAGGTATTGCAATCTTCACCACGCTGGGAATCGCTGGATCTGATTTATAAAAATATTGAACTTGTGAATTCAGTTTCCACGTTCAGATCTCTGATGGTGACTTCGGCATTACCCGACGATGGCAAATCAGGTTTAGCATTGGGTTTGGCAATGAGTGCTGCTCGTTTGCATAAACGAGTGCTGCTCATCGATGCTAACTTGCGCGCCCCCAGCCTCCACAAACAACTCAATCTTCCCAACGAACAGGGACTTTCTACTCTATTGGTAAGTGAGTCTACTCTACCCAACCAAATTAGTATTCCATCTTCCGGTTCATCCTACATTGATATTTTAACTGCCGGACCAACACCAGCTGACCCAGCCAATTTGTTGAGTTCTCCTCGAATGGAGGAATTGATGGCAGCATTTGAGGAGAACTATGATTTGGTAATTGTAGATGCTCCTCCAGTTCTAGGTTTGGTGGATGCCCTACTTACAGCATCATCTTGTCGTAGTGTCGTAATGGTAGCAAGTATTGGTAAGGTGACAAAAGCCCAACTGGCACAAGCTACAGCCATGCTCAATCGGTTAAACCTGATTGGTGTTGTGGCAAATGGAGTATCAAACTCTGAGAGCACTTACATACCTTATGCAAAACAACACACACTTGCACTGCAACAAGCTATGGAAAAATAACCAGATTTTTCCCGCTTAGCTACAAACTTAGGGTAGGTTAGGAGCACAGTTAAGCTTTTATACGCCTAACTACCCTCCAATTGCTTGATTCAGGCTGTTTGAAGTTTGGCAAGCAGAAAATCTATAAATAAAATCTAACTTAGTTATTTTTTTGATAAGAGTTTCAAAATTACTAATTTAAAATAGTATGTGCAATGTACTTATTTTTTAGTTGTATCCAATTTTAGAAACAATGTATAAATTTTAACATAGCATGTATAGGAAATTCAAAAAGGCGATCGCCTCGGTTACTACTACGGAAGACATAAGTAAAATTCCTACTCCTGAAAGAATTTCCAGCCTTCTAGGAAATATTATGCTTATTTCGCATAAAAGGTAAATAGCCATATTGAAATCAAGTAAGCATGAAAACATGACATAAAAACATGAAATCAGCAGAATTTTAATTCTGCGCACAACTGCTTTCTTGCTTCATCACGTTTTATATTATTCATAATAATTAAGATTGTGTTAAACGCTAATTTAAAATTATTAAAAAGCAATTGTCATAATTTCACTTTTTAGCTGATTCATAATAACTTAATAATCGCTGAGGAAAGGCGCAAGCTATTTAAAGAGTGAATAAAGAATCTATTTTTACGTCCGCTATTTTTACGGATTCTTATATCCTAGTTATTGAAGCACATTGTCATCAAAATTCAAAGTCCGAAATGAAAATTTATAGATAAATCAAAGCGCTAACAAATACCTTTAAGTATTTATAGATATTCATCTCCTAAAATCTGGAAACTAACAAACAAGATGTGTAGAAGACTATAAGGTAATTAATCCTGTTTTATCTACTCGATTGATTCCAGATTTTGTCTAGTAAAAAATTAAGTACGGTTCAAGTTCTTTTGCTCAATAGTGATATCAGGTAAGCAATCTACCTTCTTATATATTTAAGTATCAATACATTATGACTACCTCAATTATTTCAACTTTAGACGATCGCTACACTGCTGGCCAGCAACACAAAGACCGCTACTCATATTGCACACTTGTGTGGCGGCGGAATCAACTTTTGGTAAAGCCTGCTGGGCAAATTAAACAGCCATACATAGCATCGTTAGATGACGAACAATCCTTAGTGGAGTGCTTAAAGCATTCGCCAGTAAATTTAGTTCGCATAGACCCAAAGTTAGGAGAAGCAAGATTAAACTTTTGGGCTAATGCCTGCGAAAAAGCGTCAAAGCCGATATACTTGCGTGTACCATCTGGACAAAAGCGAAAACCCCAAAGCTTAATCTTGAGGCAGTTAAAGCGCATGGTAGATTGGATAGTTGCCTTAGTGTTTCTGGTGGCAATGAGTCCACTCATGCTGGGATTAGTGTGGCTGATGCGCTTGTACTCTCCAGGACAAATTTTGGAGCAGGAGTGGCGTGTGGGAGAACGGGGTAGGTTGTTTAGAATGTTCAAGTTCCGCACAACTGCGATCGACCAAAAAACACACCTCAATGTTCGGGAAGCGGGTTCTGTGGAACTTAGCGAAGACGAGCAGGGTATCACGATTTTAGGGCGTTGGATGCAGAGATACGGATTTCAAAATCTGCCGTTGTTGTTGAATGTACTGCGCGGTGAAATGAGCTTGAGCGGACCCCGTTGCTTGACATTGACAGAAGCGGTGCAACTAAATTCAGAAAGGCAAGGACAACTGAATAAGCTGCCGGGGATTATTGATTCATGGCAAGTAGAAGCAGAATCTCAACTATTGCCTTTAGATAGCCAAGCTCTGTAACTTGTAACTGACTTAATTAAGTAGTGAATTTAATTTCAGCGGCAAGTTCACTACTCAATTTATACAGAGTTATTATGCTTGGACTGCCAAAGCAAATCTCATAAAAATGAGTTGATGAGAGCTATACTTATGTGCGACTGCTTGCAATGCCAAGGCTTGCAAGCAAAAGCATAGTAATATTGCTCTATCAATTTGTACATAGAACTCAAGCATTCTGTTCTGCCTTGTCAAGATGATCTTAGAAAAAACACCCATGCATCTCAGAGTTTCCAAGCCAATCCGTAATCTCATCAAGAGCTTAGTCAAAACTACCAATTTCTGGCAGGAAAACTATTTAATATTACAAGAATTTAAACACTTTCGCAAAATAGCAATTTTAGCTGTTGTTTTTTCTTTCCTAGCAGCAACATTTGAAGGTGTTAGCATTGGTTTTCTACTTTCTTTTTTGCAGAGCTTAACTAATCCTAATGCCCAACCTAAGATAGGTATTGCTTGGTTGGATGCTTGGATTGCCAATACACCAGGCATTAATCCTCTATATCTGATATCTATTTTAATCTTAGTAAGCACTTGGTTGCGTGCAACCTTCAACTACTTTTCAGCAGTTTACACTGACTCTGCTCAACTAAATCTTGCAGATCGCCTGCGAAAGCAAATATTTGAGCAATTGCAAGCATTGCCACTGAGTTATTTTGCCAAAAGCCGTGGTGGCGAACTCATTAACACAATGACAACGGAGATAGAAAGGTTAAAACAGGCATTTGGTGGTGTTGGTTTTTTAATTACGCGAACAATGACAGTCAGTGTCTACTTGCTCGCGATGTTTATGATTTCATGGGAACTTTCAATTATTTCAGTACTGGTATTTTCACTATTAGCAGTAGGATTATCAACATTAAATTCCAGGATTAGAGAAACAAGTTTTGGAATTTCCAATGCCAACGCTAATTTTGCATCTACAGCTACAGAATTTATTAACGGTATTCGTACCATTCACTCATTTGGTACACAAGAATTTGAACGTCAGCGTTTTTACAAAGCCAGTAATAACTTACTCAACTCTTCCATGAAAGTTGTCATGGCTTGGACGCTGGTGAGACCTTTAGCAGAAGGTATAGCTACTACAGTTCTGATCAGTTTAATTGTTATTTCGTTTACGAAATTAACGCTGCCAGTCGCTTCATTGCTGACATTTTTCTTTGTATTAGTTCGCCTCGTACCGAATATTCAGGATATTAACGGCACAGTAGCATATCTCAGTACTTTGAAAGGCTCGCTAGAAAAGCTTAAGGAAATTCTCAGAACTGACAATAAAACATACTTCTACAACGGCAATATTTTATTTAGCGGCTTCAAACGCTCGATTGATATAGTATCTGCGGATTTTGGCTACGATCCCAGTAGCTTGGTTTTACAAAACATTACACTAACAATTGAACGGGGAAAAATGACAGCGCTGGTTGGAGCTTCTGGCGCTGGTAAAACAACATTAGCGGATCTAATTACTCGATTTTACGATCCAACACAAGGGCAGGTTTTAATTGATGGAGTTGATCTGCGGCAGTTTGAAATTAACTCACTGCGCCGCAGAATGGCTGTAGTTAGCCAAGATACATTTATTTTTAATACTTCTATTTGGAACAATATTGCCTATGGTACATCAGGAGCAAGCGAGGCTCAAATTCGAGAAGTAGCTCGACTAGCAAATGCACTCGAATTTATTGAAGAGATGCCTGAAGGTTTTGATACACAATTAGGCGATCGCGGCGTCCGGTTATCTGGAGGACAAAGACAGCGGATCGCGATCGCTCGTGCTTTGCTACGCGATCCAGAAATACTGATATTGGATGAAGCTACCAGTGCTTTAGATTCTGTATCAGAGCGATTAATTCAGGAATCAATCGAAAAGCTATCTGTGGGTAGAACCGTAATTGCGATCGCCCACCGTTTATCAACAATTATTAGAGCTGACAAGGTAGTGGTGCTTGAACAGGGACGGATTGTAGAACAAGGGCAATATCAAGAGTTGCTAGAACAACGTGGAAAGCTTTGGAAATATCACCAAATGCAACATGAAATGGGACAGATAAATTAAAGCTGTCCTCAAGGATCTTTAGTCATTAAAGATTCGCTATAGGAAAGATATTGTAATCAATCCAAACTATAATCGTCAAAGCTGACAGGAGCATCTACCAATGTTGTAAATTTACTTAAAAACATGAAATGATTAAAGTTTTTCTAATATGCTCAGGACTCGGTCAAGTCAACCGTGGCTATGAATCTTTTACTCGGGAATGCTTCGATGTTTTATCAGAAGCTAATTGCTTTGACATCACTCTTTTCAAAGGTGGCGGACAGCCCTCTAAAAAAGAGATTACTTTATGGAACTTACCGCGGCAAAAATGGCTAACAACTCAAATTAGCCAATTTGTTATCGGCACAATTTACAGAAGGAAAGACCCTTACTTCACTGAACAATTGTCGTTTTTCATTAGCCTATTGCCATACATTTATTTTGGCAAACCAGATGTTATTTACTTCAGTGATGAAAGTGTAGGCGATTTACTTTGGCATTGGCGTCGTTTGACAAAACAAAGCTATAAGCTTTTATTTCGCAACGGAGGCCCAACATCAACAATTAATAATATCTTTCGCTGGAATTATGTGCATCAATTAGCACCTACTCATTTGCAAGCTGCTTTGGATGTAGGATTGCCAGCCCAAAAGCAAACCTTGCTTCCCAATGGATTCAAAATGCTATTCAAGTTAGAGATATTGAGACCAGAACAACGACAAGCTTTGCGGCGTAAGCTGGAATTACCCGAACAGCGACCTTTGATTCTCTCAGTAGGAGCCATTGGTAAAGCTCACAAGCGTATGGATTACCTCATTCGTGAAATAGCTGCTTTACCTGAACCGCGTCCCTATCTTCTCATGTTAGGGCAAAAAACCGAGGAATCACCGGAAATTTTTAAACTTGCCAACGAACTACTTGGAACTGAAAATTTCCAGATTAGAACTGTTCCTCATCAGGAAATGCCAAATTACTACAAAATTGCCGATGCTTTTGTACTAGCCTCTCTACACGAAGGCTTCGGACGAGTTTTTGCAGAAGCAATGTCTTATGGTTTACCCTGTATGGCGCACGATTATGAAGTTGCTCGCTTTGTAGTAGGAAAAGAAGGATATTATGCAGATTTTAATAATCAGGGTAGTTTAGCAGGTTTAGTACCCCAAGCTTTAGCAGAATCTCACGACTCATCTAAGCGCATTCTTCGTCATCAAAGTGTTTACAATCGCTTCAGTTGGGAGAAATTACGCCCAGACTATATTAAACTAATTCAAACTTGTTACACTTTTTGAGATTTCTAATCTTAAATCAATGGAGCATAACTAATATGCTGGAATCTTTACTAAGACGCAAAATTATTTGGGGAGAAATAGATAGATCATGAATATAGAGCAGCCTTTGGTGACTATTTTAATTAATAATTACAATTATGCTCTGTATATAAAAGATGCGCTCAATAGCGCTCTTAATCAAACGTATCCCAACACAGAAATAATTGTAGTAGACGATGGTTCCACAGATCGCTCGCGGGAAATCATTGCTGGCTACGAAGATAAAATCATTCCTATATATAAAGAAAATGGTGGGCAAGCCTCGGCGTTCAATGCAGGATTTGCTGTCAGCCAAGGTAAAATAATTTGTTTTTTAGATTCAGACGATGTATGGTTGCCTCAAAAAGTCGAAAAGGTAGTTGAAGCTTTCAATACCTATCCCAAGGCTGCGGTCGTTTACCATAAAGTAGAAAATATTGATACAGCAGGCAAAATCATCAGTGCACCCTGGCCACCTTACAAACCTATAAAAGGAGATATTTCCAGTCAAGTAGCAAGAACAGGAGGTTGGTGGCCCTTTCCACCTTCTACAGCACTGAGTTTCAGTAGAGATTTTCTGTGCAAAGTTATGAACATCCCAGAAGCAGAATACCGAATTTGTGCAGATTCTTACCTGGCTGATTTAGCTCCGTTTTTGGGAGAAGTAGTAGGCATAGATAGAGTTTTATCTCAGTATCGTACTCATGGCTCCAATAATTGGAGTAACTCTAGTGGAGCGCAGAAAGATACCCGGGATATGCGTATATTGCTAGACCATGAATTCCGTGCCAAGATGCTGAATAGTAAACTGAAAGATTTAGGTATTGATCGAGAAGTTAATCTTGCAGGTCATTGGCCTTATCAACTGCTCAAATACAAATTAGGTAACAGAACAAGTTTGGTCTTACTTAGTCTTTTAGCATTGCAAAATCCGTGGGAGACGAAATTACCTTCAAAGTTAAACACTGTGGTTAAACTTTGGTTAGAAAGACGTAGTTTGAACAGAATATAGCTAATTTTTTGTTATTCCAAATTAAGTCTTTATCTCAATATATACCTGTTAATGTAAAAATTTTCCATACCTTAGAAACTAATTCAAGACTATGGTTGTATCCACTGAATTACAAAAAACTTTACACACTAATTCTCAAGAGCCTTTAGTCAGTGTTATTACTCCCACTTACAATCGTCCAGACTACTTGCAACAAGCTTTGCAAACTGCTGTTCGACAAACCTATAAAAATATAGAAATTATAGTTTCTGATAATTGTAGTCCGGAAAACCCACAAGCACTGGTGGAGTCTTTTAATGATCCGCGAATTCGCTTTTCACGCAATGAGACGAATTTAGGAATGTTCGCAAATACCATGAAAGCCTTCAAAATGGCACGCGGGAAATATATTGCTACCCTGCTTGATGATGACATGTGGGAAGAAAACTTTTTAGAAAAGCTTATTCCTCCCCTAGAAGCTAATCCTAATTTGGTTTTGGCTTTTTGTGACCATTATGTCATTGATGCTGATGGTACAATCAATGATGCCATTACAGAACATTGTTCAGAGCTATTTAAACGGGCTAATCTTCAAGAGGGCATTTACCAACCTTTTTACAAAATTGGTTTAGTGGATCAAGCAGTAGCCACAGCAATGGCGGCTGTAATTCGCACAGAGGCTATAGACTGGGATAAGATTCCGGAGGAAGTGGGTGGCTCGTGGGATATTTACTTGACCTACCTTTGTTGCTGTACTGGAATGGGTGCTTACTATTGTCCTGAAAAATTAACTAGATATCGCAGACATGACCAAACGGAAACAATGATGAGTGGTAGACAAAACTACCAAGCAAAAATCCGCAAAGCTCAAGCGGATATGTTCTGCTTCGAGCGTTTTATGGAAGATGAAAGACTCAAGGAATTTAAACCCTATTTTCAACAGCAATGGGCAAAAGTAAGTACTAACCTAGGAGTCGGCTTAATGCGATCTGAACAAACCAAGCAAGCGCGTCCTTATTTCTGGCGTTCTTTGCAAAGAAAGTTTAGTTTGCGGGCAATTGCAGCACTGGTTTTAAGTTTTACTCCATCATCATTTGCACGTCGTTTCTAATTGTCAAAAAAATTAATTGTAGGTATCACTTGCAAATTCTTATAGAAAAGTATGTCTGAAAAATTTACGGTTGCTATTTGTATTTGTACAAGAAATAGACCAGAGAATTTAAAAAAAGCGTTAGATTCTCTTGAGAAATCAACCTATCCAATCCATGAAACAATCGTATCAGATGACAGTACTAACAGTGATACCGAAGCCCTTATCTATTCGCATTATCCAAGTGTGAAATATTTACCTGGACCGAGACAAGGTCTAGGGGCTAATAGGAATAATGCTTTAAAGGCTGTAACTGGTTCTCATGTACTCTTTCTCGACGATGATGCTGTTTTAGGCGAAACTTTTTTGGAGACAGTTTTTGCCTATTTAGAAAATTACGTCAAAGAATCAGGAGATGATATTGATAAAATCATTGTGACCGGACCTCAGTTAGATCATGGGCATTTAATGTTCCCTGGCAAACAAGATTTTCTAGGGTTTCAGAAAATTCCCTATCAAGACGGTGAAGAGATGGAATCTGTGGTAATCAATAGTGCAGTTTTTCCAACTGATATCTTCCAAAAAGTGTTATTTGATGAAAAATTAGTCTACGGTTGTGACGAAATAGATTTTACGACTAGAGCGGTTAGGCAAGGATTTAAAATCAAACTTTGCCCAGAGGCTGTAAATATCCACTTGCCATCGCTTGTTAATCGTGACTTTTATAAACCGTATCACGAAGCTTCACGAATTTACGTCACTTTCAAGCGATATTTATCCACCGAGCAAAAAGTGCTAAAGGCTTGGTTTTACTTAGTAATAGCCTCACTGCACACAACTGCTCACAGTTTAAAAGCAGCAGGTATGCAAGGAATTGTGAAAACGATTCAAACCTTGCGTTTAGTATCATCTTATTTGTCTCTCGAATATTCCAGAAGGTAAGTAACGTAAATTCTAGAAAATTATGTCTAAAAAAATCACAGTTTCTGTTTGTATTTGTACAAGAAATAGACCAGAGAATTTAAAAAAAGCGTTAGATTCTCTTGAGCAATCAACCTATCCAATCCATGAAACAATCGTATCAGATGACAGTACTAACAGTGATACTGAAGCATTGATTCATGCTGAATATCCAAGTGTGAAATATTTACCTGGACCGAGACAAGGTCTAGGGGCTAATAGGAATAATGCTTTAAAGGCTGTAACTGGTTCTCATGTACTCTTTCTCGACGATGATGCTGTTTTAGGCGAAACTTTTTTGGAGACAGTTTTTGCCTATTTAGAAAATTACGTCAAAGAATCAGGGGATGAAATCGATAAAATCATTGTGACTGGAACTCAGACAGATGATGGTCATGTAATTTTTCCTGGCAAACAAGACTTTCTAGGTTTTCAGAAAATTCCTTATCAGGAAAATGAAGAAATGGAAACTGTGGTAATTATTAGCACAGTTTTCCCCGCTGGTGTTTTCCAAAAAGTGTTGTTTGATGAAAAATTAGTCTACGGTTGTGATGAAGTAGATTTTACAACTAGAGCGCTGAAGCAAGGATTTAAAATCAAGCTTTGCTCAGAGGCTGTAAACCATCACTTTGGTTCGGATATTAATCGTGACTTTTATAAACCGTATCACGAAGCTTCACGAATTTACGTCACTTTCAAGCGATATTTATCCACCGAGCAAAAAGTGCTAAAGGCTTGGGTTTACTTAGTAATAGCCTCACTGCACACAACTGCTCACAGTTTAAAAGCAGCAGGTATGCAAGGCATTCTTAAGACAATTCAAACCTTGCGCCTAGTCTCATCTTATTTGTCTTTGGAGTATTTCCCAGAAGGTAAGTAGCTTAATTCAAAGTTAGTTTTTTTCGATGATGCTAATTTCATAATCTGCATAGATATAAGAATTTAGCATCACATTTGTATCAGAGAGGTGAGTTTCATAGTAGTAAAAGTGATCTTTAAATACAGGATATTAAATTGTGAAGGTTTGCATTGTTACCCACAGTGTTGTTAAAGGTAATGGTCAGGGACGGGTAAATTATGAGGTAACAAAGGAAGCGATTCGTCGTGGCTACCACGTTACCTTATTAGCAAGTCAGGTAGCTTCGGAATTACAAGAAAGTAGCCAAGTTAGATGGGTTTGCATTCCGGTAAAAGGCTGGCCTACGGAATTTGTCCGTAACATGATTTTTTCTTGGCGAACTGCAAATTGGTTGCGCCAACATCGGTCTGAGATTGATCTAGTCAAAGCCAATGGTGCTATTACAATGGCCCCGGCAGATGTGAATGCAGTGCATTTTGTCCATAGCTCTTGGCTGAAGTTTTCCGCGAAAGGGGCTACACCTGATTCAGATTGGACTGTACTGAATCCACGCGGAGTTTTATATGATTTTTACCAGTGGCTGTATACAGACGCAAACGCACGTTGGGAAAAAAAAGCTTTCCATCAGGCGCAAGTTGTTGTAGCTGTCTCAGATAAAGTAGCTAAGGATTTGATCGAAATCGGTGTACCACCCGAAAGCTTGCAAGTGATTGTAAATGGCGTTGACTTGCAGGAGTTTTCACCAGGTATCAGCGATCGCCAAAAGTGGGGGCTTCCACAAGAAGTACCCCTCGCACTGTTTGCAGGAGATATCAGAATCCCTCGCAAAAATTTGGATACGGTATTACATGCCTTAGTGAAAGTTCCTCAGTTACACCTAGCAGTTGCGGGAATTACCGAAGGCAGCCCATATCTACAACTATCGGCATCGCTGGGATTGAGCGATCGCGTACATTTTTTGGGACTTCAGCATGATGTCCCGGAATTAATGAAAGCAGTAGATTTCTTAGTCTTTCCTTCACGTTATGAGCCTTTTGGCTTAGTAGTAATTGAAGCGATGGCTTGTGGTCTACCTGTGATTACGGCTAGTACAACTGGCGCGGCTGAACTGATAACACCGGAAGCTGGGATAGTTTTACCAGATCCAGATGACACCGAGGCTTTAGCGCAGGGACTGCTGTTGCTAGCAAGCGATCGCAACTTGCGAAGCCAGATGGGAAAAACCGCCCGCACGATTGCAGAACAACATAGCTGGGATCGGATGGCCAAAAGTTATGTGGATTTGTTTGAACAGTTGAAAAAAAGTGTGTAAATTTACCTAGACTCGATAATTCTACAACACCCTGCGAAGAAGTTTATCCTTATGAACTCGTTACTTTCTCTTTGGAAAACCGTCAGACAAACATTGCATGAAGTACGACAAGCATGGTCGTTAGCAGGCGATTTCAGTTCGCGTCTGCGTCTAGTGTCTGACTTAGTTCTCTACAGGATACTAAAAGTTATTGATCTCAAATCTCGCAATCAAGAGCGTACCATCCGCTGCTCGAATGGTCTTGTCCTCACATATCGTCTTAATCGCGGAGATATCCAAAGTATACGTGAAGTGTGGCTTGACGATGCATACCGCTTGCCATTCTCCCTCAAGCCCGGTTTAGTAGTTGACCTTGGTGCAAACATTGGTTTGACAAGTCTGTGGCTACACCAGCAATATGGATGTGACAAGATTATCGCCATAGAGCCAAATCCGAGTAACGCTCAGCTAGTACGTAAAAATCTTATCAACAATAAAATTAATGCCACTGTCATAGAAGCAGCGATCGGCCCAACTGATGGGGTAGTCACTTTTGAGTCATCCCAAGATTCCAATATGGGAAGAGTGGCTGTAAATGGAGAACAAGCCACAACAGGGGAGCAGGTGAAAATGATATCTATGACAACGCTGCTTGCTGAACTGCCTCACGATCAAGAAGTGGACTTGGTCAAGCTGGATATAGAAGGCGGTGAGCAGCAGCTACTATCAGGCAATCTCTCGTGGCTGAAGAGAGTGAAGGCAATCATTGCAGAGTTCCACCCAGAAGTAGTAGATTATCCAGGTTTAATTAAAACTATACAGCAACAAGAATTCCAATACATCCCCGCTCATACCCTAGACCATGATAATATGGATGCTTTTGTGCGTGAATCCATAGCAGCGAGTGTCTTGGCAGGGTAAAAGCCTGAAAGTGAGCAAACCAAGCAAAATTAGTTTTATTTTCAACTGTTCAACTAAACAAATTTAGGAAACTATAGTTATGAATTCCAAGTCTCTTTTAGTCACAGGTTCATCAGGTCTAATTGGTTCAGAGGTTTGTACCTATTTTTCAGCCCAGGGCTGGATGGTTCATGGCGTTGACAATAATAGTCGGGCTGCCTTTTTCGGGCCAAGCGGCGATACTCGTTGGAACCAAAAACGATTAGAAGATGAATTGAGTAACTTTAAGCATCATGAACTTGACATCCGCGATCGCGCTGGCGTACTCAAACTAATTGAAGAATTAAAACCAACAGCAATTGTACATACCGCCGCCCAACCATCCCACGACCGGGCTGCACAAATACCCTTTGATGATTTCGATACCAATGCTGTCGGTACGATGAATTTGCTGGAAGCAACACGACGCTATACTCCCGAAACCATTTTCGTACACATGTCAACAAACAAAGTGTATGGAGATGCTCCCAACGAGTTACCACTAAAAGAGTTGGACACTCGTTGGGAATACGCACGCGAATCAGACTATAACGGTATAGCTGAAAACTTCCGCATCGATCAATCCAAACACTCTCTGTTTGGAGCCTCTAAAGTTGCAGCCGATATTATGGTGCAAGAATACGGACGATATTTTGGTATCAGAAGCTGTTGCTTGCGTGGGGGTTGCCTGACTGGCCCAAATCACTCTGGTGTAGAATTGCATGGATTTTTGAGCTACCTAATCAAGTGCAATTTAGAAGGCAAAAAGTATTTCGTTTACGGTTACAAAGGTAAGCAAGTCAGGGACAACATCCACTCATTGGATGTAGCCAGATTTATTGAAGCCTTCATCGAAAATCCCAGAGTTGCAGAGGTTTATAACCTAGGTGGAGGTCGGGGTAATAGTTGTTCTATTCTAGAAGCTTTTTCTTTAGCTGAAGCAGTTTCTGGCAAAAAAATGGTGTGGGAATACGTCGATAAAAATCGCGAAGGCGACCATATCTGCTACATCAGCGATTTAACTAAAATGAAAGCTCACTACCCAAATTGGGATCTAACTAAAAGTCTGGATGATATCTTCAGCGAGATTCATCTAGGCTGGTTAAAACGTCAAACAGTTTAAGAAATGAGTTTCCTTGGTGTCTTAGTGTCTTTGTGGTGAAAAAATTTATTTTTGAAACACCAAGACACGAAGGCACAAAGAAGAATAGGAAAGAGTCTTATCTATGTGTTGCATTCTTTTTTATTGGTATTACTTTACAAGTCAGAAGGCTTTTGATGTGAGATTTCTGCCTTTTAACTTCCGCCTTCTACTTGCCTAGTGTTGGTGGCAACAATATTGAATCTCTATATATTTTGTTAGAACTTCTTATGAAAAAAGTTTTACTCATCACAACTTTTTTGCCAAATATAGGCGGTGGTTCGGTAATTTTAAGGAGCTTGATTCCGGCCTTAAAAGAAAAAGGTATTGATGTTGAATGGATTTATTTGACTGAAAAAGAAGTAGATTTCCCAGAAGCCAAACGACTTGGAGAAGGGTTAATGGGAGGAAAATTACTCAAAGATATTGTTAATAGTGGATTACTTTGGCACGGAATCAAAACTCCCCAACTAAATAGCACAATCAACAAAATTCTTTCTCTCAAAGCCGATGCTTACTGGGTGATTGGACATAGTGACGGGATTTTAATTGCTAAGGAACTTGCTCGCAGAACAAGTATTCCCGTACATTTGACGATTCACGACGATTTAGTTGGTGGGTGGTTTGGCAGAACTCGCCGCTATCGATGGCTATCAAAACAAGCGAAAAAGGTGTTCGCGGAAGCGATGCACGCTGTTAATTCAGTGGATGTAGTCAGCGAAAGCATGCGCCGCTATTATCAGCAAATGTTGGGCGTTGACTCTGTTGTTGTGCATCGTTATTTGCCGAGTTTACCTAAGCTGGAATCAAAACCAAGCGAACAAAATACATTAGTTGTTGGACATATCGGTTCGATTTATTCTGCTGATGAATTTCGCCTGTTTTGTCAGGCTTTAGAGAACTACGGTAAACAGCAAAAATTATCAGTTAAGTTTATTGTCATTGGTGCAGATCGTAGGTTTTTACCCACAGATTTTTCGGAACTCATTGTAGATATACCGCAACTGACTGAAAATGAAGCGATCGCCAAATTAGCTCAGTGTCATTTCATGTATGCAATGTATCCTTTTGACAACGCATTTGCGATTTTTCGTCAGACCAGCTTACCAACAAAAGTTACTACCTATATACAAGTGCAAAGACCTATCCTCGCACATACCCCAACTGACAGCAGCCTCGCAGAAATTGTTAATACCCACAGATTAGGAATTACCACAGAGGCTTTGAGTGTAGCTGACCTAACTGAAGCGATCGCACGGATTTGTGAATATAAACTCAGCGATCGCGCTTTTGAGTTGGCACATAACGGTTTGTTTGGTATGGAAAACGTCAATCGCATGGTCGCTTGTCTGGATAAAAATGCATAGCACAAGAAGACAAGAGGCAATGGGCATGGGGCAAGGGGCATAGGGCATAGAAAAGATCCAATTCCCAATCCCCATTGCCCCTAATCCCCACTAAGAGCGGTCGTGGGGGCCCCGAGTTCCCCAATCCCCAATCCCCGATTCCCTTGAAAAGGAGTTAATTATCTGTGTCAGAGTTTCCCTTAGTAGCCATTTGCATTCCCACTTACAATCAAGCGCGTTACTTAGTTCAATCGGTAACTAGTGCTTGCAATCAAACCTATCCCAACATAGAAGTATGGGTTGCTGACGATGCCAGTACTGATGAGACACCAGAAGTGATGGCAAAGCTCTGTCAGCAGTTTCCGCAGGTGCGTTACTATCGGCAACCCAAAAACCTTGGTATCGCAGGTAACAATACTTGGCTTTTGAGCCAGCCACAAACAGAATTTATTGTGCGCTTAGACTCCGATGATGTGTTGTTGCCAAATTATGTAGAGACTTTAGTCCCACTACTGCAAAAATATCCAGAAGCTGGTTATGCTCATAACGCTGTTCACGAAATAGACGAGCGTGGAGAAAATCGCTCTGTGCGGCGCATCGCCAGAACCCAAGAGTTTCAGAACGCTGAAGATGCATTGCGAGCCTCAGTTTCTGGCTATCGCGTGGCGGCAAACATTTGTATGTTTAGAAGCAAGGCATTAAGAGAATTAAAGTATTATGAAAACCGCCCAGAATTTGTTGAAGATTACGATTTAGCAGTCAGAATAGCAGATGCTGGTTATGGTAATGTTTATAGCAACGAAATATTAGCTTGCTATCGCGTCTGGACAGACATAAATACACCACGTCCCAAACGAAAAAATCTGCAATTGAAAGGATACATCCGCATTTTTGAAGAAAGCTTGCAGCCTGCCTTTCAGCAGCGGGGCTGGGATACAAAAGTGCTGAAGAAACAGCGCCAAAAGTTTGCGATTATACATTCAGCTTACTGTTTTCTGCCCATCTACAATCAACAAGAACGCGATGAACTGGTGGGATTATTGAAACAATTAGGTGATTCAACTGCATTGCGACTGCGTATATTTTTATTGTCTTTGGGTCTAGCTCCATTCTTTGAATGGCAGCTACACACAGAATTAAAGTTAAAAGGTATGGTCAAGAGTTGGTTAAGTAAACTCAAGACTGGTTCCACAGTTAAAACAGCAGAACCAACGTAAATTTGCATACAACCATGATGACCATCACTGCCATCATTCCCACCTATCGTCGCCCTAAAGACTTAACTCGTTGTTTAGAAGCACTCAAACAACAAACTCGCCCAGCAGATGAAGTGCTGGTGACAGTGCGAGACATCGATAACGACACTTGGGCATTATTCAAAGAATCAAACTTTCATCCCTTGCCAATCCGTACTCTCACTGTCACGGTTTCAGGAGTAGTTGCAGCTCTCAATGCAGCTTTAGATGCTGCCAAAGGCGATATCATCACAGTCACTGATGATGATGCTGCACCTCATCCTGATTGGCTAGAACGGATCGAAACATATTATTTGTCAGATGACCGCTTAGGTGGTGTGGGTGGACGAGACTGGGTGTACTGGCAAGGTAAATTGTTAGATCATGGCGATACTGAATTAGTCGGTCAACTTCAGTGGTTTGGGCGTGTAATTGGCAACCATCACAGAGGTGTAGGAACAGCCCGTGAGGTAGACATACTTAAGGGTGTAAATATGAGTTTCCGCCGGAGTGCGATCGCCGAAGCCCAACTTCGCTTTGATGAGCGGATGCTGGGTACAGGAGCGCAGGTGAACTTCGAGATGGCCTTATGCTTGGCATTGAAGCGCAATGGCTGGAAGCTTGTTTTCGATCCGGCGATCGCAGTGGATCACTATCCAGCACAACGTTTTGACGAGGATAAGCGAGACAGATTAAATGAGGTCGCTCTTGTGAACGCCGTACACAATGAAACCTTAGTTTTGCTGGAACACTTACCGCCTGAACGTCGTGCAGTGTTTATGGCATGGGCTATACTGGTGGGTACGCAAGAATCTTTAGGTTTCGTGCAGTGTTTGCGATTCTTGCCCAAGGAAGGAAAATTGGCTGTAAGAAAATGGCTGACATCCCTCCGGGGTCGCTGGCTGGGTTTGCAAACTTGGCAGCAATGTCTGCGGGAAGCCTCAAAAAAAGAGATAACTAGTAAATAGTCTCTGGATGGTGATGCTCAGTGATTTACAGGCACGTAAATATCAATAGTTCTTCCGCAACAAACGTTAAGCAACAAAATCCGCCGCTTCTGGGTTGGCTGGCAATTCTGGCGCTAGTGGTTTTTTCCGCAGCGTCTATTGCTGCGGGTGCTGGTTCCATATTTCGCCCAGCATACGTAGTGATTTCTTTCGCTGTGGGTGTTTTTTTGTATCTGCGATATCCCGTACTTTACATGGGTTTTCTTTGGTGGATGTGGTTTCTCACCCCTTTGATTTCTCGTTTAATTGATTATCGCAGTACCTTCGATCAGAGTCGCTTCATACTGGTATCGCAGTATTTAGTCACACTCATCACTATGCACACCGTCTTGAAAGAACTGCCTCGATCATATCGTCAAGGTGGTTTGCCCTTTATCTTGGCTCTTTCGGGTGTGTTGTACGGTTCCCTAATCGGATTCATCAAAACCTCACCTGTTACCGCTGTTAGGGGTCTTTTCGATTGGTTAACTCCTATTAGCTTCGCTTTTTACGTATTTATAAAATGGCGTGACTATCCTCAGCATCGCCAAAATATTACGCGAGTATTTCTTTGGGGGGTATTAGTAACGGGAGTTTATGGAGTCATACAATACTTAGTTGCACCTGAATGGGATAGATTTTGGTTGATCAGCACAAAACTCCAAAGCTTTGGCAGACCCGAACCTTTAGGAATGCGGATCTGGAGTACGATGGCATCATCTGGGCCTTTTGCCACAATGATCATGACAGGTTTACTGTTGTTATTTAATAGCAAAGATGTTTTACGTATCCCTGCATCAGCAGCTGGCTATTTAGCATTACTACTAACACTAGTAAGAACCATGTGGGGAGCATGGTTGGTAGGTATACTCACCCTACTCTCTTCACTCAAACCACATATCCAAATGCGTCTGATTGTCACTATTTTAGTCATGGCAATCTGTGTCATCCCCCTAGCTACTGTAGAGCCATTCTCTGAGGTGATTGCCACTCGACTAGAAACTTTTTCTAATCTCGATGAAGATAGCAGCGCCCAAGCCAGGCAAGGGATTTATGAAAGAGGAGTCAACAAAGCCCTAACAAACTATTTAGGTAACGGCATCGGCAATACATTTATTGTTAACGAAAAGGGTGTACTAGAACCTATTGTGATTGATAGCGGCATTTTAGATACGTTTTTCACACTAGGTTGGTTTGGTGCTGTCTTTTACTTAGGTGGATTAATTTTGTTGTTGTTTCAAGTATTTCAGTATTCTGAGCTTGGCATAGATCCTTTTATGGCTGCTGCACGCGCCATTGGTATTGCTTGTGTTGTGACTCTACCCATTGGTAGCGGTATGCTAGGAGTCTCCGGCATGATTCTTTGGGGATTCTTAGCCATTGTGATGGCAGCACATAAATACCATGTACATCAACGAAACTCCGGATTTAATTGACTCCTGTGCGTAGTCAATAGTCATTGGTCATTGGTCATTAGTTAGTAGTTAGTGGTTAGTAGTTAGTGGTTATTCTCCCCATCTCCCCCTCTCCCACTCTCCCCAAATGGGTAAATTCAAAACCTAACAGCTTACTAGATTGGGGGCTTTCACCTTTTTTCCTGTCACTACCATTGACACACCACCACCTGGTGTGGTAGCAAGACCACGACGCACAGCACGTACCGGACGATGATCGGCTAGATCCAGTTGCCAGCGTGTCAAAATAGTTGCCAGTACAAGTTTCATTTCAAACTGGGCAAACGCCATACCCAGACAGCGACGGTTGCCGCCCCCAAAGGGCATATATTCATAAGGTGAAAATTGGCGTTCCAAAAAACGCTCTGGCTTAAACTGCTTCGGTTCTGGGTATATATCCTCGCGCTGGTGGGTCAAATAAATACAAGGAGATAAATACGTACCTGGCTCAAAGTCGTAGCCCATCAGTTGAAATGGTGCTTTCAAAATGCGACTGAAAGTAAATAAAGCAATAGGATATATACGCAATGTCTCTTGGCAAACTGCTGTGAGATAAGGTAGCCGAGCAATTTCACTGGGATCTGTATCGTCGCTGATGTTTTCCAATTCCTTCAGTAGTTTATCGCAGACTGTTGGTAGCTTGTGAATCCAATATAATGCCCATGCTAAAGCAGAAGCGGTGGTTTCATGACCTGCCAACAGTAATGTAATCAATTCATCGCGTAATTCTCGATCTGTCATTGACCGTCCTGCTTCATCACAAGCCGACATCATTAAACTTAAGATATCTTCACCAGAAGTATCGGATTGCTGACGACGTTCCTGAATTTCAGCATAAATAAGTTCGTCAATTCGCTCTCGTTGACGGACAAAGCTTCCCCAAGGACTCCAAGGGCCTAAATCTTTTTGCAGCGTCTTCAGAAACAGGAAACCAGACTTGACAGGTGAGTCAAAATTATCCAGCATCTGACTGAATAGTTGTCGCAATTCCTCGAAACGTTCTCCCTCATCAACGCCAAAAACAGCACGAAGGATGACTCGCAGCGAAATTTCTTGCAGGGCGGAACGGGCGATGAAAGATTTACCAATAGTCCAGTTATCGGTGACTTTCTCGGTGATGTCACAAATTAGCTTGCCATAGGTTCGCATTCTCTCGCCATGAAAGGGAGGAGTTAACAGACGTCGCTTGCGTTGGTGGCGATCGCCATCTAATAATAACAGCGAGTCATCTCCTACTATAAAATGGAAAATTTTGTTAGCTGGCCCAGACTCAAATAGTTTGGAGTCAGCAGTCATGATTTGCTGAAGTGCTTGTGGGTGGCTAACAACTATTAATGGGGGAAAGCCAGTTATTCGAGATGTAAAGCAGTCTCCATAGCGCTTTGCATTCTCTTCTAAGAATTCTAAAGGGCGAAAGAGCACCTGAATTAGTTGTACGAAGGCTGGTGTACGCGGGCCATCAGGGAGTTTCATATAAAACCTCGCGATAAGCGTGGAAACCCACTACATATCTTTAATATAGTTGAAAGGCGGTTGTACAACCGCCTATACCGAAGCTATCAAAATTCAGGCGTTGCTGATTGAAAGTATGAAACTGTTAACATCAGATTTACAATCTACTACTGTAGAAGCAATTCATGAATTGCTTCTACAAAATTCATACCTCGATTCAGCAACGCCAAAATTCAACCAGAAATAGTCTCTAGAGTTCGAGACTGAACCTGATGCCGATCTTTCACAACCATTTGGATGGGGCGATTTGGCCCTGTTACCAAACCACGCCGTCTAGGTTGCACATCTGAGTTATCCACCAGTGCCAATTCCAAGCGCGAGAGGATGGTTGCTAGTACCAATTTCATTTCAAATTGAGCAAAGGCGTCACCAATACAGCGTTTTGCACCACCCCCAAATGGCAAAAATTCATAGGGTGAAAATTGCCTTTCTAAAAAGCGTTCTGGTTTAAATTGCTTAGGCTCAGGGTATAAATCTTCGCGTTGGTGTGTGAGATAAATAGATCCCATTACCTGTGTACCTGGTTCAAGTTCATAACCACATAGGGATAGGGGTTGTTTTACTACGCGGGCAAAAGTGAGCATTGCTACAGGGTAAATTCGCAAGGTTTCGTAACAAACGGCATTTAGATAGGGTAATTTCAAAACACTGTTGGAGTCAGGGCGATCGCCAAGGGAATCAAGTTCTTGCAGTAGCTTTTCGCGTACTGCTGGCAATTTGTGAATCCAATATAATGCCCAAGTCAAGGCTGTTGCTGTGGTTTCATGACCAGCTACCAACAAGGTCATCAATTCATCACTTAACTCTGCATCGGTCATAGGCTGACCTGCTTCATCCCGTGCTGCGATTAATAAGCTAAGAATATCTGTGCGAGATGAGTCTGCTTGCTCTCGACGTTCCTGAATTTCTTCGTACAAAAGTTTATAAGCTTGCTCTCGGCGGCGCAGAAAAGTTCCCCAAGGAGTTAGCGAGCCTAAATCCCTTTGCAATGCTGGGAAATAAAGCATTAGCGCCCTCAAGGGAGAACTTCCGCCCCTATCCAGCATTATTTTCAAAATATCTTCCAGTGCTTGGGCACGAGGACTATCATATAGCCCAAACACAGCTTGCATGATTATCCGCATAGTAATAGCCTGCATGGCAGATCGCACGCAAAAGGGTTTACCGATTTGCCATTGGCTAATGATTTCTTCTGTAACCTTGTTAATTACTTGTGCGTAGGCTCGCATTCTGTCACCATGAAAAGGAGGCATCAACAACTGGCGTTGACGCCGATGCACTTCACCACTGACAGTAATTACAGAATGCTCACCTAATGTTGGTAAAAAAAGCGGTTCTCCGGGAGCTTCAAACTCTTTAGTGTCTCTAGTTAGTATCTGCTGTAGCGCTTGGGGGTTACTCACAAAAACCATAGGACTTGTCAGCTGCAATGTAAAGATGTCCCCATAGCGTCTAGCACAGTCTTCCATATACGTCATAGGATTTAAAATCCACTGGAGAATTTGTACCAATTGTGGAGTTTGCGGGCCGTTTGGTAATTTCATAGGCTCTACTCGCTGCTTTCACGCTTTGTCGCCACTGTAATTAATAAGTGTAATCAATTCAGGGTTGATGCGAGCTTTGCATATAAATTGTGATTCTGATGTTCGTAGTAGGCACTATGAGGTGTATTCGCAAGCGATCGCCACTACTAATCAAATCCTCATGGCTGCATGGTTTATTCTCAATTAATCGAGATTTGCTCAGGTTTATAGAGTGAACCCTGATGTGATTTAAAACAGCGATCGCGTTGACTGTATTCACTAACTTGCGATCTAAGCTCGACTGCGATCGCGCTTTCGGTAAATGGATAAAATCGATTCAAACAAACCAAGCTTTTGATAGGTTTGTAGTGGGGGCTTTAGCCCTCATTTAGGCACGAAAGTGCTTACTAAGAACTCCCTTAGCCTGTCAAAATCTTTGTGGCAGACCACTAGTGGTCTATCGCATTAATTTTGCTGGGTTGGATAAATATTTGAAAGCTTAACTCTTGCATCTTCTGTACGAAAGCTCCAATCCACACAAACTTTGTTTCTATCACGTTCACATTCCCAACTCGAAACCTCTTTTTCTAAAGTTTTGGTATCGGGAATTCTTCTTTGAAGACATTGGCGTACAAGTACAGATAACTCACATTCAACCATATTTAACCCTTCGGGTTCGCCAGTCGCACCCTGCACCGAAGCCACCCTGCGGGCGTCTACATGGGGGGACCCCCTTTGGAGCGCGCTGGCTCACCAACTACCATGTTTGGGCGTATGATGAATCTCTAATTTTTTGGCAATTCGCCTTGCTTCCCTGGGCTCAAACGCTTCATATAAAGCACTGATTGTATGAGTATTTAAGTTATCCATTACTAATCGAATTAGTTCTGCATCTGGAAAATGAATATCAACCAATTCTTTCATACAATTAGCAAAATCAATTTTAGTTCTTCGTTGAGTAACTTTAATATGCCTCCATCCTAAATATGAAGCAAAAAAGGCGAATAAATTACAACTGCCCAAAGCGTTCATATTCGTAATCAACTTTTTCCACTATTGGGGGTTTATTTTCTGTTTTTGGTGTTGGTGCAAGCGGTTGATGAACATCCCTAATTAATTGACACAATCTTTCATCGAAGCATACTAATGGGCGTTTTGGGTCAACACTTTGAGCAACCTAATCCAGTACATCTTCCATACAGCAAACAAATTCTGCACTAACTTGTGGGATGCACCATTGTTCTTTTAACCAAGGTTTAAGTTCGTTTTTTTTAGTATGCGTCCTACTGTATCAGCACTAACACTGTCTACTATTTCTAGGCTAACTAACTTGTCTGCCAACAATTGTAATGTCCAACGCTAGTGTCCTGTTGGTGGCTGACTGCAAGTGGTAGCAATCACAAATGCCTCTGCCCTTGGAGTTAGCTTACGTAGTTTTCCAGGACGCTTACGCTCGCTTAAAGTATTTTTCAAATTTTCTTGGACAAACTGTTTGCGCGTCCTTTCCACTGTTGGCACACTTATGTGTAAAATTTTGGCGATCGCTTCCAGAAGTTTCACCTGACGCAG
Organism: Fischerella sp. PCC 9605; assembly: GCF_000517105.1. Taxonomy (GTDB): domain Bacteria; phylum Cyanobacteriota; class Cyanobacteriia; order Cyanobacteriales; family Nostocaceae; genus PCC9605. Next base: position 1,573,080 of record NZ_KI912149.1, read on the forward strand.
CCATGAGTAAAGTGTGCGCCCGACGAATCATTCGCGCCGTTGCTTTTCCTTTCTTCACTATTTCAACTAACTGTTGATGCTGTTCTTGTGTCAGCTTTACTATGTGCTTTTTTGGTATAGCCTATTATTTGCGATCGCTCAACTCTCTGTTTCGATTTTAACCCTGCAAAATTAATGCGATAGACCACTAGTACTCTGTCCCATTAATTTTGTTGGGTTGGATAAATCTTTGAAAGCTTAACTCTTGCATCTTCTGTACGAAAACGCCAATCTACACAAACTTGATTAATATTGCGATCGCCTTGCCAAGTTGAAACCTCTTTTTGTAAAGTTTCAATATTAGGAATTCTTCGTTGAAGACATTGACGGACGAGTACAGACAATTCAGATTCAAGCATATTCAACCAACTAAGTGGGCCGACTGGAAAAAACCGAGCCAGCCTTTATTAATTAGTTTTCCTTTAAAGTCTCTCGTGGAGGTCGTCCCAGCCCGCAGGGCTGGGACAAGGCTGGCTCGCTCGGTTTTTTTGTGTCTATGTGCTTACCATGTTTCGGAGTATGATGAATCTCTAAATTTTTGGCAATTCGTCTGGGCTCATCTGGTGCAAAAACTTCATATAAGGCAGCGATTGTATGAGTGTTTAAGTTATCCATTACCAATCGAATTAAATCGGCATCGGCAAAATGGATATCGACCAATTCTTTCATACAAATTGCAAAATCTACTTTCGTACGACGCTCTGTGACTTTGATGTGTCTCCATCCTAAATAGGAGCAAAAAATGCGAACAAATTACAACTACCATTCCGTTCATATTCGTAATCATATTTTTCTACTTGTCCTGGCTTTTCTGAGGTTTTAGGGATAGGTGGTATTGGTGAATGTACATCCGCAATTAATTGGCATAATCTCTCATCAAAGCATACTAGTGGGCGTTTTGGCTCAACTGGTTGACTATATAAATCCAGCACATCTTCCATTCTGTATACAAATTCTGAACTGATTTCTGGGATACACCATTGTTCTTTTAACCAAGGTTTCAGTTCGTTTTTTTTAAGATTCGACCAACTGTACTTTTACTCAAGCTATCCACTATTTCTAGACTCACAAGCTGGTCTGCTAACATTCTTAAAGTCCAACGTGTACTCCCAGCAGGTGCATCACTACAAGTTGTTGCTATTAAGTATGCTTCCGCAAAATTAGTTAACTTTCTTGGCTTACCTGGACGCTTTTTCTCTTTTAATGTTTCTTTTAAATTTTCACAAACGAACTGTTTACGAGTTCGCTCCACTGTGGCCACAGACACATGTAACGCTTGTGCTATTGTCTCATCCTTCTTGCCATCTGCTGCCATTAATTATGTATGTGCGCGACGAATTTCTCTGGCTTTTGCTGAACCCTTTGTGACTAGATCCAGTAATTCTTGCCTCTGCGAGATGCTGAGATTAATTTCATACTTCTTGTTCATACACCCTTTTTCCTTATGGGATCTCGGTGAAAATAAAATGTCGGTGCTCTATCAAATATATTTTGGCTCAACCCAAGGACTGGCGGGCGTTGCGCCCCCAGGCGCAACGCGAGGGCACGCTCCTTTTTGCGCCCGAGGATTGGCCTATGCACGCGATCGCCTGTCAGCTTGTGGGTACAGACGCACCCACATTGCTATTTAATCACGATCTAGTGCTACCCAACAAAATTAATGGGACAGACCACTAGATGCATCTCCTCGATCGCGAAGTTTCTGGTGATTAATTTGACTGAAGTGCTGAACAGCCCAGTCGTGCATCGCATAGAGAATTGGTTTAAGACTTTCCCCTAAAGGAGTGAGCGAATATTCCACCTTTGGGGGTATTTGTGCATACACCTGACGATGAATAATACCATCTTCTTCCATTTCCCTGAGTTGCTGCGTCAGCATTTTTTGCGTGATCCCTGGCAATGTTCGCTGCAACTCGCCAAAACGTCTGACTCCAGCCATTAGTTCTCTAATAATCAATACTTTCCAGCGTCCGCCTATCACCTTCAGCGTGGTTTCCACTTCGCACGTGAGTCTGTTGTGATTTTCTGCTTCAGCTTTCATAGTTCCTTGGAGAATGGGGTTGAGAGAATAGGGAAATAGGAATTTTCATGCTTTGATTGTACCCAAGCTAACGTAGTCGTTCGTCTTGAAAATAGAGAAAGTGAAAGGCCAAAGGGATTGGAAAAACCTTTTGGCCTTGCTAACTGAACTATATTGGAAATTGCTATTAATTAGGACAAGCTGGCAAAGATTTGTGAGCATAGTTACAGTCGAAGTACTCTAATGCATCTTGACTAGACTCAAAGCTGTGAGTCGTCAAGGAAGCTTCTTGTTTACCGTAAGACTCACGTCTCCAGATTTTCAGATAGTACCCAGTATTACCCGTATTTTGCCACAGTTCGTAACTATAATCACCACCCGAACCGTTGCTTACTAAAGAATCAGCATTCGCGACTGAGGATAAGCTTAGGAGGGTAATAGTAGTTAATAAAGATACTAAAAATTTTTTAACCATAATTAGCTAACTGATAAATATTACACCTTTAGTGATAATTTATTTAGTAGCAAAAATGGTAAATATATGCTTTTAATAAGATAAAGTAGTTTTAAATAGTTAAACTTAAAACATTTATTATCTACGTGTTGACACTGAGACAAGTTCCTAATACCTAGATAACTTTATATAATTTTAATCTACTTATTTAGCTAGCATTTCATATAGAATCTAGACAAAATCTTACTTTGAGCAGATAGCGATTTCCTAACAACAAATCTACTTACGTAAATCTTCGATGAAGTGAGGTACAAGTCATTGATTTTAATTACTTGAACAATAAGACTTACTTCTGTAGTTTCAACAACTATAAGCGCAAACATTGCTAGCGCTTCAGAAATGATAACAATTTCAAAACTTTTAGCTGGAATTACTGCGATCGCTAACCTTGTTCCTTGTAATAGGTGTTTTTGCGTGCTATTTTCCAGCAGCTAGCGGATCTCGCTCCAGGGTAAATCTACCAATAATTGTTGCCCATTCACAGGAGTGATTTGAATGACAAAATTTCAAATTAGAAAGAGATTACGTCAGGCTACAGCTAAGGGGAAAACTGTTTTTCTTGGTTTGGGAACCGTCTCAACCGTGGTGACGCTGGGTGTATTATCTCCATCTACATCTTTCGCTGCCACTATTGTTAGTACCGAACTAGTACTCTCTGTTGACGTTTCTGGGAGCGTTAATAGCAGTGAGTTCAACTTACAGCGACAAGGTTACGCAAACGCATTTAGGAATCCCACAATTCAGGAGCAAATCGCAGCCTTGCCAGGAGGTATTGCAACAACTTTATCCTATTGGGGTAGTAATGCAGAACAGTCTTTACCTTGGTTCCATATCACTGATGCTGCTAGTGCTAATGCTTTTGCTGATGCAATCGCAGCTACTACAAGACCATTTTCTGGTGCGACTGGTATTGCTAATGCCATTGACTTTGCGAAGAATCTCCTCGACACAAACGATTATGATGGCAACAGAAAAGTAATTGATGTGTCTGGTGATGGAAGGGATAATGTTTCCGGTCTTGCAAAGCTTCAAGCCGCACGAGATAACGCAGTTAACGCTGGGGTTGTTATCAATGGTTTACCAATCTTAAGTAATCGGTCAGACCTTGATAAATACTACCAAGACAACGTGATCGGGGGTTCAGGTTCCTTTACAATTCCAGCAAATGACTTCTCAAACTTTGAGAAAGCTGTCACACAGAAGATAGGACGTGAGATTGTCGAATCTAAAAAACCAGTCCCGGAACCCTTAACTATCCTCGGCTCCCTCGCCGCTGGTAGTATGGGTGTAGCTCTGCGCCGGAAAAAGATGCAACAAAGCAAAAGTGTAGAGAAAGCTTAAGCTGATTTTTCTGTTTTTATCTGTTTTCAACGCTGAGAAATACTAATAACTTAAGGTTGAGGGCGAGCTGTTTTTTGGTTCGTCCTGTTTCTGAACAGCCTTAGTAACTTCACCTAAGTTTTAATTAGTCGTTATTCTTAATGAGTATAAGCTCAATCAACTTATGCACTTTTGCGATAGAAACAAAAAAGAATACACGAGGAGCGATCGCACTCTATGGCGAATAAAACGCTTGGACTGGAAAAACATCTTTATGACTACTTGCTCTCAGTATCTCTGCGAGAACCAGAAGTTTTGAGCAAACTGCGCCAAGAAACAGCACAGCATCCCATGGCCGCAATGCAGATTGCACCTGAGCAGGGACAGTTTATGGCGTTGTTGGTGAAGTTAATAGGAGCAAAGAAAACTTTAGATATCGGTGTATTTACTGGTTACAGTTCTCTGGTGGTAGCATTGGCATTACCACCAGATGGCAAAGTCATTGCCTGTGATGTTGATGAAGAACCTACGTCAATAGCCCGTCGCTACTGGCAGCAAGCAGGTGTAGCAAATAAAATTGACTTGCATATTGCCCCAGCCCTAGAAACTCTAGAAAAATTGCTGGCAGCAGGAGAAGCAGAAACATTTGATTTTGCCTTCATTGACGCTGATAAAAGCAACTATGATAATTATTACGAACTAGCTTTGCAACTTGTGCGTCGGGGAGGGCTGATTGCGATCGATAATGTGCTGTGGTCAGGTCAAGTTGCAGATCCCCAAGTGCAGGATAATAGAACTAAAAAAATTCGTGCTTTGAATCAGAAGTTGCATCAAGACCAAAGAGTAACTATCAGTATGCTGCCAATTGCTGATGGGTTGACATTAGCAATGAAAAATTAACAATCAGAAATCAAACATTTTGCGTCATTTTATACAAATAACTCTGCGAGCCTCTGCGAAAACCTCTGCGAGCCTCTGCGTTTAATTAAGCCTAGCTTAGCCCCTTTTTTGCTTGTCTTTGCTTTTCCTCCTGACGTTTTCTCTTCTCCTCGGTGAGACTATCAAAACAGTGCGGACAACAAACTCCTTCTTCATACTTTAGAGAAGTCTTGTCAGCTTCTGAAATCGGATATCCACAACTAGCACACATTTCATAGGAACCAGGTTCCAAACCGTGAGCAACTGCAACCCGTTCATCAAAAACAAAACACTCCCCATCCCACAAACTTTCTTCTGCTGGGACTTCCTCTAAATATTTAAGAATGCCTCCTTTGAGGTGATAAACCTCTTGAAAACCTTGAGAGAGCATAAAAGACGAAGCTTTTTCACAGCGAATACCACCAGTACAAAATAGCGCTACCTTTTTGTGCTTGCTGGGATCGAGGTGTTTGCGAACATAATCTGGAAATTGCCGAAATGAGTCTGTATTGGGATTTTGCGCTCCTTGGAAAGTGCCAATACTTACTTCATAATTATTGCGGGTATCAACAATCGTTACTTCCGGATCGGCAATGATGGTATTCCAATCCTTGGAATTAACATAAATACCTACTTGTTCATTGGGATCAATATCAGACATTCCAATAGTGACAATTTCTTTTTTGAGGCGCACCTTTATGCGCTCAAACGGGGGTAAGTCAGCAGTAGACTCTTTGTGTTCCAAGTCGGCAAAACGGGAATCGGAACGCAGAAAAGCTAATACTGAGTCAATACCCTCACGAGAACCCGCTATTGTAGCGTTGATACCTTCTTGTGCTAGCAGAATAGTTCCCTTGATGTCTTGGGCTTGACAGTAAGACAGCAAAGGCTGTTGTTTCTCGGCAAAGTCTGGCAGCTTGACAAATTTATAAAATGTAGCAACAACTACGCTCATTTCTGACTTTTTCTCCCTTCTTCAGGACAATCACCCACAAGAGGATGTTTGAGAAGTATTAGATCTCCCCTAGCCACCCTTGAAAAGGGCAGGGCTGTTTCGTTCCACAAGGGCAAGAAGTTTGTCAATATCATGAGAGAGAAATCTCTGTGATGGAACTATGGCCATTTCGGCGGAGTATATTGAGAGCGATCGCTCTTAAGATGGAAAGATTTGCAGGGGCATTGCCCATACGTATTTTTGAATCGTCCTCCTTGAAAACTACGTCTTTATCGCAGTGGAGGCTATTTTCAATACACCAATGACCGCGAATACTACTACTCATGTCTTGTGCTGTGTTAATTAGGCCTCAACACTTGCAATTTTACATGTTTTAGGGAATGAAACAGCCCTGCCGTGGGCTAGGGGGATCGATACTTCCAAAAACAACTATGACAAATTAATCAACATCTCAATGAGTATTTGATTTTGCTCATCAGTGCCGACGGTAATGCGAAGCTTATCCTCTAAGCCAGGATGCTTGAAGTAGCGTACCAGAATTCCCCGTTCTTTCAGTGCCAAATAAATTTCCTCTGCATTGCCCTTGGGCGGTTGTGCTAACAGAAAATTAGTTTGAGAATCCCACAACTTAAAGCCCAGTTGCTTGAGATCTACCGCCAGCTTTGCCCGTGAAGCCTTCACTTTTTGGACACATTCATTCTTATAGGCTTGATCGCGGATTGCTGCGGCCCCAACCAAACAAGCGATCGCATCAATATTGTAGCTATCTTTAACTTTAAATAAACCAGATAATAGCTGAGGATTGGCAATTCCAAAGCCCAGCCGCAAACCTGCTAGAGAATAACCTTTGGATAACGTGCGGATGACAATGACATTCTCAAATTCTTTTACTAACGGCAACGCTGTTTCGTCCGCAAAGTCAACATAAGCTTCATCAACCACCAATACACCTGATAACCTAGCTGCCAATTGGCGGAGATGATCAACTGGAACAGCATGTCCTGATGGGCTATTGGGGGATGCAACAAACGTCACCGCACCATTTGCCGCTACTAGTTCCTCAATTGGTAAGTGATAGTCATCTGGGTAAGGAATTTCCACATATTCCGCAGGCTGCATCTGTGCCAACGTCCGATACAGCACATAGGTTGGCATCGGATAAACCACCTTACGCCCCAACTCTGCACAGGCACGCATGACGATATTTAGTAAATCATCGCTGCCATTACTAACAATAATCCAGTCAACCGGAATCTCCAACACCTCGCTAACCGCTTTCCGAAAATCGTTAGCATAGGAATCTGGGTAACGCCGCAACCATTCACTATCTAGGTTACGCAAAACAGCGATCGCATCAGGTGAGGGCGGATAAGGATTCTCATTGGTGTTGAGCTTGATAATGTTTGTACCAGGCTTGGGTTGTTCACCGGGAACGTACCCAACCATCGCATCAACACTTGGGCGGAAGTAGGAAGTCATGAGGTATTTTCAAGACCGAAAAAATATTATAACTTTCATGAACGAGTATTAGAACTTTGTTGAACAGGGAGAAGAATTAACCCCGAATGATATTGGGTACTAGCACCATTATTTATATCCCCTAATTTTAATAATGGAGATTTCCCTATTCCCTGTTGCCCGTTAAGAGTTCCCTGTTCCCTTTTAAAAGCTGTACTCTTGAGGGGTGTCTGCTTCTTTCCTTCCATCTATAATTAATTCTTGCCCCCTGAAAGTTCGTTAACCATGTCGGAAGAAGATATCCGTGCCACGCGGCAGTCGAAAGTAGAACAGCTTAGACAGTTAGGGATGAATCCCTACGCCTATCGTTGGGAATCTACCCATCATACAGCGCAATTGCAGGAAAAATTTGCTGATTTGCCCAACGGTGAAGAAGTTGAGATCGATGTAGCAGTTGCCGGACGCATCATGGCGCGTCGCGTCATGGGTAAACTGGCTTTCTTTACCTTGGAAGATGAAACCGGCAAAATTCAGCTTTATCTAGAAAAAAATCGCATTCAAGAAGGTATGGCAGATATTGATACCGATGCCTTCAACCACCTCAAGCAACTCACAGATGTCGGCGACATCATGGGAGTCAAAGGGACAATTAAACGGACTGAAAAGGGCGAGTTATCAGTTTACGTTAAACAATATACAATCCTAACTAAATCCCTGTTACCCTTGCCTGATAAGTGGCACGGGTTGACGGATGTTGCCAAGCGTTACCGTCAGCGCTACGTAGACTTAATTGTTAACCCAGAAGTCAGACAAACATTTCGCCGTCGCGCTCAAATCACCGCTGGTATTCGTAGATACTTAGAACAGCGTGATTTTCTGGAAATAGAAACTCCTGTTCTGCAAGCAGAAGCCGGAGGTGCAGAAGCACGTCCGTTTATTACGTACCACAACACGCTGGAAATGGAGTTATATCTGCGAATTGCGACAGAACTCCATCTCAAGCGGTTAATTGTCGGTGGTTTTGAAAAGGTATTTGAACTGGGGCGAATTTTCCGCAATGAAGGGATTTCTACCCGGCACAACCCAGAATTTACCACGATTGAGGTTTACCAAGCCTACGCCGACTACAACGATATGATGGCACTGACGGAGGGAATTATTACCACCGTCGCCCAAGAAGTACTCGGTACGCTGCACGTAACATACCAAGACCAAGTGATTGATTTAACACCACCTTGGCGACGTGCAACTATGCACGATTTAGTGATGGAATACGCAGGTTTGGATTTCAACTCTTTCCAAACTCTGGAAGAAGCAAAAGCAGCATGTAAAAATGCTGGGCTAGAAGGTATAGAAAATTGCCATTCTCTTGGTAAACTCCTCAATGAAGCCTTCGAGCAAAAGGTAGAAGCAAACTTAGTTCAACCTACCTTTGTGATTGACTATCCTGTGGAAATTTCGCCACTGGCAAAACCGCATCGTTCTAAGCCTGGTTTGGTGGAACGTTTTGAGTTATTTATTGTCGGGCGAGAGACTGCTAACAGTTTCTCTGAACTTACCGATCCCATCGAGCAAAGGCAACGTTTAGAAGAGCAAGCGGCGAAGAAAGCGGCGGGTGATTTAGAAGCACAAGGAGTAGATGAAGACTTCCTGGCAGCTTTGGAATACGGGATGCCACCTACAGGTGGTTTAGGTATTGGCATTGACAGGTTGGTAATGTTACTAACCGACTGTGCCAGTATTAGGGATGCGATCGCTTTTCCCTTACTCAAGCCAGAAAAATCTGACTCGTCTTCAGAAACAACTACTTAGGTGTCCGCTTAAATACTTAAACTGTAGCCTAAGCTGGTAATAGGTGATTGGTGATTGGGGATTGGTGATTGGGAAAGAGCCTTGTTATAGTTCTTCCCCAGTCCCCAGTTCCCATCATGCATTTTCCTGTGTTGATGATTCTGGTTGATTAATCAACAACGCTACAGGGAATTTTTGTAAAATTTCCCGCACCCACAGGGTGTCTTCACCTTGCACTTGTTGCCCAGTAATTGCGTCATGCCAAATACCAGAGGAACCAGCAGGTGGAACAATGCGGGTTTCTTGCCACACCTGTTCGCCTAGGGGGTACTCGCCTTCTTTAACTAAAGAGGTGAGGAAACGAGGAGCGATCGCAACTATTTTCTTTTCTCCTAATTCCCTGGCAAATGCAACAATGTGGCTTTTTAAGCTACCTGCGAATGTTAATTTTACGTAAGCTCCCCGCTGGAATACATCCAAATTTTGCCGCCGTGCTTGCAGAAGTTGATAAGTCAAGAACAGCTTAATTCGTCCATCTTCTGGACTTTTCAACAGTTCGGCAATCAAATCTGATATATTTTCTGCCGCTTTTGCTTTAATGTCTTGCAGATATTCTTGCCGTATTTCAAAGTCTACCGGACGGCGGTTATCCGGATCTACCATACTCAGATCCCAAAGTTCTGTTCCTTGATAAATGTCTGGTAAACCTGGTGCAGTAACTTTCAGCAATGTCTGCGAAAGAGAATTTAAAATGCCATAGTATTGAATTTTGCGCTGGAAGGGACGGAAAGCTTGGATAAATGGGTTATTTTCAGGATCTTTCAGTACGCGATCGGCAAAATTCGTGAAAGCACTTTCATAGGCTGTATCCGGTTTTATCCATGCGGTGTGAACTTTTGCTTCACGAATTGCTTTGATAATATATTGTTGAATCCGCTCTACAAAGCCCGGATAATCTTCATCTTTAAAAGGAAAAGCTCCAATCAGCGATTGATAAAAAAAGTACTCATCGTTAGGAGTTGGCATATCCCGTCCGCCCAGAGTTTCCTTATGCGGAGCATTGATTTCCCGCCACTGTTTGAGATTATTCTCCCACTCTTGCGGTATTTCTGATAGGACGTTAATGCGAGCGCGCATATCTTCACCACGTTTGGTGTCGTGGGTAGAAGTAGCATTCATGGCATGGGGCCACTGAGAAAAACGCTGATGATTAAAGCTGTGGAAATCATCCAATGAAATACCAAAATGTGTAGGATGAGAACCCACTTCATTGAGTGAGATCAGCCGGTTATAGACATACAAAACAGTATCTTCCACACCCTTCGCCATTAGTGGCCCGGTAAACTGCTGCAACCGCATCAGGAAACGCAACCATTGCTCCTGATCTTCCTGACTTAGATGCTCGTCAATGTCGAGAATGAGGAATTTTTCAATAAAGCTCAACTCGTTGAGGAAGTTGGGAATATTCTGTTTGGCTTGAGTCATTACCTGCTGTATATATTCCCGATCTGCTTTGCTAGCTCCAGCGCTACTAATGTAGGTGCGATAAACAGGGAACAGTGCCAGAATTTCTACCAAGGCAGCTTTTAAGCCGTACATTGTAAAGTCGCTAGCATAACGATAGCGACCAGAAATTTTTTTGAGCTGATGGGCTAAATTATCAATATCTCCTGCTAAATGTTTGCTAATAATTAATCTTTTATTTTGGTCAATTAATTCTTCACAGGAAACTTTTCTACTCAAAAAACCATGATAAATAGCATCAAATTCTTGTACTGTTGATTGTTGGCAGAAAATACCATTTACTTGGTTCAGAAAATCATAACCTGTTGTACCTTGAATCGGCCAATTAATTGGCAATTCTTCTTGAGGTTCGAGAATTTTTTCTACAACTAGGTAAGCTTCCGGAGCCTGTTCTCGAAGTCTATTGAGATATTGAGCTGGATCGTAAAGACCGTCGATATGGTCAATTCTTAACCCACTCACTATTTCCTCTTGAACCAATTTCAAGATACAGGCATGAGTGGTATCAAACACTTGTTCGTCTTCTACCTTGAGGGAAATCAGGTCATTAACGGTAAAGAAGCGTCTGTAGTTTAGTTCTTCATTGCCGACTTTCCAGTAGGCGAGACGGAAAAATTGTTCAGCAAGTAAATTTTCTAAGTGGTTAAAACTCTCAGGGTTTCCTAGTTCTCCATTGAAGATACGGATATTTTCTTCAATAAATTCTCTGACATCAGAACTCTCATTCCAGAGTTCCCATAACATGCGTTTAATAATGATAATTTGGTCATAGCGTTCTCTTCCCTCCTCCCCAGATGGGATGTATTTCAACATATAGAGAACACTAAGAAGTTTCATGAAATGGGGATGGTCTCTACCCAATTTATCTCGCAAACGTCCCAGGTCATAGATGAAAACTTGGGAGTAAGATTCAATGCGGATAGGAAATTTCAGCGAGTAGTAATTAATTGTTAAACCGTTTTCCTCATACTGGAGTTGCAGTTCACCGCTTTCTAAACAATCGCCGCAAAATTTGCCTAAAAAAGGTGCTAATACTTTGCCTTGATTTTCTGCATAGTGATGATACCAATCAATATCAAAGTAGTCTCGATACTGGGAGTCAAAACCATTTTCGAGAACATCTACAAGCATGTGGTTTTGACTGTCAAAAGCCATATGATTAGGTACAATATCTTGCACCCAGCCGATATTGAGTTGCTTGAGTTCCTCGATTAATTCTAAAAATTTTTCTTTCCCACCCAATTCTGGATTAATTTCGTTCGGGTTGACAGTATCGTAGCCGTGAGTGCTACCTTTTCTGGGGGTCAAAATTGGCGAGGCGTATAAATTAGAAATTCCTAGTTCTGCTAAATAGGGAGCGATCGCACAGGCTTGTGCAAAACCAAAACTAGGAGTGAACTGTATCCGGTATGTGGCTATGGGTATTTGCATGATTGGTCATTGGTCATTGGTTATTGGTCATTGGTCATGGGTTAGTTGTTGGTTGATTGTTGGTTGTTGCTTGTTAAGACACCAAACAACAAACACCAAACAACAAACAACAATGCTATTGACTATAAATAACAACACTTTCAGCATTCAGTATAAGTGTTGGCTGTGATTGCGTGCTAAGTGTCTCCGGTAACTGAGAACCTGCACCACCCCAGGTGGAATCGGCGGAATCGAGTAGTTTTTTCCAGTTTCCAGTCGGTATATTTGCTTTCATTTCCACAACTTCTTGACTAAAGTTGAGCCAGCACAATACTTGGCTATTTTCACACCACCGTTGCAGCTGTAAAACTTTCTCTGGTTCTACTACCGACGCTTCTAGGTTGTTACGATCCAAATTAGCTAGCGCGGGAATTTCCCTTCGCAGTTGCAGTAATTTTTGGTAAAACAACCACAGCAGTCGGTTTTTGCCCTCATGACGCTTTTCCCAATTCAGGCGCGATCGCTCCATAGTTTCTACTGCTTGCGGATCTGGTGCTTCTTGACCATAAATCTCAAAAAACGCTGCAAATTCCGCTTTTCTGCCTTCCCGTACCCCCTTAATTAGGTCAGGGTCGCTATGGCTGACAAAGTAGAGAAAAGGAGCAGTCTCGCCGTACTCCTCACCCATGAACAATAAGGGAACATAAGGGGACAACAGAACAGCTGCCGCAGTTAATTTTAACCCGTCAAAGGAAATTAGGGAGCTAAGGCGATCGCCCAGCATTCGATTACCTACCTGGTCGTGATTTTGAGAACACACGACAAATTGACTTGAAAGACAGTCACTTGCATCGCTACCGTGATAGCGGCGGCGATGGGGGGAATAGTCCCAAGCGTAGACAAAGCTGTGGCGATAAGCTTTTGCGAGTTGTTCTAGTGTGCCAAAATCTTTGTAGTATCCCTGTTGTTCTCCAGTCAGTACGGTATGCAAGGCATGGTGAAAATCATCACTCCATTGAGCGTCAATTCCATAACCTCCCACCTGCGGAGAACGGATAATCCGGGGGTCATTCAGATCGCTTTCAGCAATGAGGTAGCGCTTGTGTCCTTGTTGTTGCGAAAGTTGGGCGACTGCTTCAGCAATTTCTGCCAAAATATGCTTAGCGCCAAAATCATAAATAGCGTGAACGGCATCCAAACGCAAACCGTCGATGTGGAAAGTTTCTAGCCAATAGAGGGCATTCTGGACAAAGTAATTCCGCACCCCATCACTGTAAGGGCCGTCAAAATTAACTGCACTACCCCAAAGGGTTTTATAATGGTCGGTGAAATAAGTACCAAACCCCCACAGATAATTTCCTTCTGGGCCGAGATGGTTGTAAACAACATCCAATATTACTGCCATACCTTGCTGGTGACAGGCGTTGACTAATTGCTTCAAACCATTGACGCCACCATAGGAATTTTGCACCGCGTAGGGAAAAGTGCCGTCGTAACCCCAGTTGCGTTCTCCAGGAAACTGGGCAACGGGCATAATTTCAATCGCATTGACGCCTAACTCACGCAGTTCGGGCAACCGAGAAATTACCGCCTCAAATGTGCCTTCTGTAGTAAATGTCCCTACGTGTAACTCGTAGACAGCCATTTGTGCTAAGGGAATTCCCCGCCACTGGCGCTCGCTCCAGCTAAAGCTGCTGTGGTCAATTACTTGAGAAGGGCCGTGAACTCCTTTGGGCTGAGAGTGCGAGGCGGGATCGGCTCGGTCAGTTTGACCCTCAAGCTGGTAAAAATAGAGAGTGCCTGGGTCAATGTTGCTAACGCTACCGTGCCAATAACCCCTGTCATCCTTCTGGAGAGGGATAATTTTTTCTTCGGGAGCAACTAGTTTAACAGTAACCTCTCCAACTAAAGGTGCCCAGAGAGTAAATTTGCAAGTGCGATCGCCTGAATATTGAGAACCGATATTCATACAAATTGTTGGTAGTTGGTGGTTGGTAGTTAGTAGTTAGTAGTTGGTGGTTGGTGGTTAGTAGTTAGTAGTTGGTGGTTGGTAGTTGGTCGTTCCATAGACGCGCTTTACTCGGCTTCCCGCAGGGTACAACAAACAACAACCAACAACCAACAAACAACAAACAACAAAAAACTAACTAATCATCATCGTCATGAGAAACTCTGCCTATACGTTGCAGGACAACAAGCGATCGCGCTTCTACTTGTACGGGTTTGTCATTGATGTAGCGTTTGCCGCGTTGGACAAAGCGGGGTTTGGTAGTATCAATAATGGTGAGCCATTCCCAGTCCTGTAGCCTTTCGGGGATATGGAATTCCAGCATTTCGTAATGAGCGTTGAACAATAACAAGAAGCTTTCATCGATAATGCGCTCACCTCGGGGCCCCGGTGAAGCTATTTCCTCACCATTCAGGAAAATGGCGATCGCTTTGGTAAAGCCAACGTTCCACTGTTCTTCTGTCATTTCGCCGCCGTCGGGGTTAAACCAAAGGATGTCATGTACGCCGGAACCGTGGATGGCTCGACCTTGGAACCATTTGCGTCTGCGGAATACCGGATGTCTGCGGCGCAAATCAATTAATTGGCGGGTAAAGTCCAAAAGCGCTTCATTTTCTTCTTGTAAGTCCCAGTCGAGCCAAGAAACTTCGTTATCTTGACAGTAAGGGTTGTTGTTTCCGCGTTGCGATCGCCCCATTTCGTCTCCCATCACCAGCATGGGAACTCCTTGAGACAACATCAGTGTTGTCATAAAGTTCCGCAGTTGCTGTCTACGCAGACGCAGCACTTTCGGGTCATCGGTGTCGCCTTCTACACCACAATTCCAAGAACGGTTGTGGCTTTCCCCGTCTCGGTTGTCTTCGCCATTAGCTTCGTTATGCTTTTCGTTGTAGCTGACTAGATCGTAGAGAGTGAAACCATCGTGGGCAGTAATAAAGTTGATGCTGGCACTAGGATTGCGTCCGTTAAACTGATACAAATCAGAACTACCTGTAAATCGATAGGCAAAGTCTGCTAAACGACTATCTTCTCCGCGCCAGAAATCTCGAACCGTATCCCGATACTTACCATTCCACTCCGACCACAACAGGGGAAATTCACCCACTTGGTAGCCCCCTTCACCTACATCCCAGGGTTCCGCTATTAATTTCACATCTGCTAGAACTGGATCTTGGTGAATAATATCAAAAAATGCTGCCAGGCGGTCAACTGCGTATAGTTCCCGTGCCAATGCCGACGCCAAGTCAAAACGGAAACCGTCAACGTGACATTCCAACACCCAATAGCGCAAACTATCCATAATTAATTTCAGCACTTGGGGATTCCGCATATTCAGGGAATTACCGCAGCCTGTAAAGTCCATGTAATAACGACAATTTCCATCTACGAGGCGGTAGTAAGAAGCATTGTCAATCCCTCGCAGTGATAAGGTCGGCCCCATGTGATTGCCTTCACCCGTGTGGTTGTAGACCACATCCAGGATCACCTCAATTCCAGCTTGGTGCAGCGACTTCACCATTTGCTTAAATTCTCTCACTTGCTGCCCTTGGGAACCGCTAGCACTGTAGCCGGAGTAAGGAGCGAAGTAATTAATGGAGTCATAGCCCCAGTAATTTTTTAAACCCTTGTCTACTAAATGTCCTGGATATGCCAGATAATGATGGATTGGCATCAGTTCTACCGCCGTCACACCTAAAGCTTGGAGGTGGGAAATAGCTGCTGGGTGAGCGAGTCCGGCGTAGGTTCCCCGTAGCTTTGGGGGAATCTCTGAGTGTAACCTAGTAAAGCCCTTCACATGGGTTTCATAAATGACCGTTTCATGCCAAGGAATTTGCAGTAGTTCGTCTCCTTCCCAGTCAAAAGTCTGATCTACAACGACTGCTTTTGCTACTAAGTAGGCGTCATCTAATTCAGAAAATCCCAAATCTTCATTCGGATCGCCCCAACGATAACCGAATATTTCTTCACCAAAGCGAACATCACCATCAATTGCTTTAGCATAAGGGTCAATCAGCAATTTGTTGGGGTTGAAGCGATGTCCTTCTTGGGGAGCAAAAAGACCGTGTACCCTAAATCCGTAACGCTGACCGGGTCCGATCGCCGGGACATAACCATGCCAAGTGAAGTTAGTTACTTCTTTGAGTTCCAGTCGGGTTTCTCGCCCTTTTTGGTCGAACAAGCACAACTCAACTTTCGTAGCATGTTCTGAGAACAGAGCGAAGTTAGTACCCTTGCCATCCCAGTTTGCTCCTAAAGGATATGGTCTACCAGGCCAGAGTGAGAGGTACATACAATCAAGCTCCTGTTACAGGTTTTTAAGGCAGGATCGTTATGCCAATATGCATTGAATTTGCAGACTTTCTCGTCGAGGCAATCCTCGCATCTAAGTGAGGATTGCAGCTATTGACTATTGACTGAAGAAAATATTACCAACCACAACACGTATTAGCTTCTCGCGGTATTTCAAATCCTATGCTAAAGGCTAAGTTTTGTAACTCAACCAGTAGAAGGAATTTTTACCTATTCGTTTTATTTTATATTATGGCGAACTCTACCATTTGGGTAAGTTTGTCAATTGGCGATCGCATAAGTAATACTAATTCGCTTTAACTCGTCTACAAATGATGACGCAAAGACATTATTTAAAGAGGCAGTCAAAACGATGCACAATAATCAGCAACAACAGCAGCATTTGGGTATTGTAGACAGTCTTCTGATGCAAATGTTTGGACGACCCAAGGGCATACTGGGTCGATTAGGAGGTTTCATTTTAGCCCGCACAAAACGTGATTTTACTCAATGGGTGATTCATCTCCTCGAAGTTCAGCCGGATGACAAAGTGATAGAAGTTGGATTTGGGCCCGGAGTGGCCATTCAGATTCTGGCAGATGCAGTGTCAACCGGGTATGTGGCAGGTGTTGACTATTCAGAGGAAATGGTTGAACAAGCCAGAGTGCGGAATGCGAAAGCGATCGAGACAGGCTTAGTCCAACTTCAGTATGGCTCGGTGGAAGCACTGCCATTTGCAGATGACACCTTCGATAAAGCCTTGGCGATCAACTCCATGCAAGTTTGGTCAGATGCGATCGCTGGACTGCGAGAAATGCGGCGAGTGATGAAGGTTGGCGGCAAGATTGCGCTTGGGTTTACTCCTTATTCCGGGCAACCGAGTACTGGATTGACCGAAATGCTTACGGCTGCTGGCTTTACTGAGGCACGCTTGGTAGAGACAGATCGGGGTTTCTGCGTACTAGCGATCAAATGATCGGCTGATATGCGATCGCCACCCCTAAATCACTCCAAATCGTTACAAACATTCCTTTACTTAACTGGGTTGATTTCCTCTTCTGACAACCCTAACGCGAGCATATCCTCAGCTCTAAAAGCTACATCGTTTTTCAAAAAGAACTCATCAAGCTGCGGCGGTTCACACTTAGTACCCGAAAGCATAGCATGTACCTGACCGCGATGATGAATCTGATGCACAAACAAATGTGTCAACACGCGACCAACTTGATCAACTTGACGCACGCCACCACCGCGATCCAACACAACCTCATTTGTGAGATAGGTATCGCTGAGGGCGTCGCAATAATTAATTAACCGCGTATCGGCTGCTTTTTGCGCGCTTTTTAACTCAGCAATAGTTACACAAGGAATTTGATTTTCAAACACAGATGGCCCGCGTCCTCCTGCTTCCAAGGCATCCAGATAATACCAATCAACAACGAGGATATGATTAAGCGTGAGTTGAATCGAGGGGAAAAAACTTGTGCGTTCGGCTTCAAATTCTTGTTGGGTGAGTCCTGCACATGCATTCAACAAACGATAATTTGACCAAGTGTTGTTCCGTGCCATGCAACAGAAGAAAGTTGTCAGGGAAGGCATTAGTATCTTGTCACAGCTTTGAGCGATCGCAATATTATCTTCCGAGTCTGTGTCTATATTCCTCTTTGTGTCTTAGTGTCTTGGTGGTTCAAAAATATTTTTTTCACCACTAAGGCACTAAGACACCAAGTAGAATCGTGTGTTTTGACTTAGACCGACCTAGTTATTTAGAGTTTTGCAACAGTTCTAAAATCCGTTGCAGGGGAACTTCTACCCAAGTCGGACGGTTTCTGAGTTCGTAGTCCAACTCCAGAATTACTTTCTCTAACAAAAAGGCATCGACAAGTACTCGTAACTCTGAAGGATGCTTGGGTACAAAGGCTGCATGGTCAGATGTTGCCAAGTAGGATTTCAAAAAGGCAACACTAGACCAACAGAAGAAAAACTGTTGCCAATGCTCTACCAACGGTAAATCATCTGGGCGGAGTATACCGCTTTCTTTTTCGTTACGCAAGGCAACGCGGCTGGCATAGTACAATGATTCCAGCATTGAGGCAACATCGCGTAGGGGCGATCGCTTCATGCGGCGTTCGCTCAAGGGGCGATCTGAGTTACCTTCAAAGTCAATGATGATGAAATCTTTACCCGTGTACAACACTTCATCTAGGGAATACTTGCCATGACAGCGAGTCCGCATGGCGGTGATTTTGTGATTCAAAATCTCCTGAAAGCGCCCCAAGATCCACTCTCGCTGGTTGAGTACCATTTTTGCTAAGGGCTGTACATCAGTGGGCAGTTGCACCAAGAGTTTGTTCAAAAGTATCAATGTCTGCCCCGCTTGGTTCCGCATATTTTGGTAGATTGAGCGCTGGTAGAAGGAAGAAAACGGTTCGGGTGCAAAATCCACATCTTCGATGTCAGATGCCAGCGCTATATGCAATTCGGCAGTACGTAGCCCCAACAATTCAGCAGAACGGAGATAATTTCCCATGAATTCTTGGGCCATTTCGGGAATGGGAACTTCTAGTGCTGCTTGCAACAAGGAAGGGGGTAGTTCAATATCAGTGATATCTACGTATTTGGGCAGTACTAGTTCAAAGAAGTCGCGCAAGCTGTCGAGGGTATAAGACCAAGCATCGCGAATGTCAGGTATGTATTTTCGCAAGATTCCCAGTGTCATCGGTTCAGCCCCTTTGCGATGATACTCCAGCGCACCTGCGACGGGGGCCAGATGTTCTGGGTGGGGTATGCCTTTGGTAGCTGAAATCTTGGTGAGAAAACGACCAATTTCTAAATCGGGGTTGATGCCTGTCTCGACTTTGCGGAAGATTTTGCAGAACAGGCGATCGCCATAAATTATGCCTGTATTAGTATGTTCTCCCTTGAGTAGATGTGGCTCTAGGAAAACACTAGTAATACTCTCACTAATATTACTTAGTGTTTCTGGGTAATCTTCTGTGGTTGTCGCTACCAGTTTGCCCAGCATACCCTCGTAGCATTGATGATGGGTGATTGCATGCAAAGGGATACTGAGAAAGTCTTTGTGTCCGAAAGCATCAAATAGCACACCTACTTCTTTCTTACCCTGCACGTAAATCTGAGCTACTACCTGTTCGATATTAGTGCTGAAGCGATCGCTACCAACACCATCAGCTTCGTAAGCAAGTGTGAGAACGTAGGTTTGCGGATCGCCTTCTGTATAGTCCACCTGCACTAGAACAATATATGCCTCGACGTCTTTGTAGCAGAGGGGAATTGCCTCGATAATATGGGTAGATTGAATTATCCGTAATTTACCGTCAAACCAAGTACAACTACACAAAAAGTTTGGCAGCATCGCTTCCAGTGTTCTCTTGGCCTCGCCTTTGGCAAATATATTCTGCCACTTGTCACCCACGACCAGCTTGGGTATCTGGTTGGGATTGCGAATCGGGCAGGTAAAGCTGGGTTGCATTTGCAGGGTAAACCAGTAAAATGCATGTGGCCCAAGACTGAGGAAGTAAGGAGACTCGCCAATGGCAGGGAAGGCGCTGCGACCAAAAATTTCTACGGGAACCATGCCATTGAATGCAGACAGATCCAGTTCCACTGTCTGTACAAACCGCGACAGATTCGCCACAATCAAAATGTGTTCATCGTTGTAGTTGCGGGTGAAGGCAAGGACTTTGCGGTTTTCTGGATACAGAAACTCAAACGTACCGCGACCAAAAGCTTGATAACGTCCTCTGGTGGCAATTAGACGTTTTGTCCACCACCACAGAGAATTCGAGTTTGCCCGCTGTGCTTCGACGTTGATTGCTTCGTAGTGGTATTCTGGGTCTACAATCAAGGGAGCATAAAGCCTTTGGGGATTGGCACTGCTGAAACCTCCGTTTCTGTCAGGACTCCACTGCATCGGCGTGCGTACACCATTGCGATCGCCCAAATAGATATTGTCTCCCATGCCAATTTCATCACCGTAATACAATACGGGTGTTCCTGGCAGAGACATCAGCAAAGCATTCATCAACTCGATCCGCCGGCGGTTATTTCCCATCAAGGGTGCGAGACGGCGACGGATACCCAAGTTGATCCTTGCTTGCGGGTCTTGGGCGTAGACTTTGTACATATAATCTCGGTCTTCGTCGCTGACCATTTCCAAGGTCAGTTCATCATGGTTTCGCAAAAATAACGCCCACTGGCAATTATCGGGAATATGTGGTGTCTGTTGTAAAATATCAATGATTGGGAAGCTATCCTCCATATGCAGCGCCATATACAAACGCGGCATCAAGGGAAAGTGAAAATCCATGTGGCACTCATCCCCTTCCCCGTAATACTGCACCGCATCTTCAGGCCACTGGTTGGCTTCTGCTAGTAACATCCGGTTGGGAAACTTGTCATCGATGTGCAGGCGCAATTTCTTTAAAAACGCGTGGGTTTGGGGCAGGTTCTCACAATTAGTTCCCTCGCGTTCATAAAGATAAGGCACTGCATCCAAGCGTAGCCCATCCACACCCATTTCCAACCAGAAATCAACCACGTCAAATAACGCCTGCTGTACTACTGGGTTCTCGAAGTTCAAATCGGGTTGGTGAGAATAAAAGCGATGCCAATAGTATGCCTTGGCTACAGGGTCCCATGCCCAGTTGGAAGTTTCAAAATCCTTGAAGATGATCCGCGCTTCCTGATATTTCTCAGGAGTGTCACTCCAAACGTAAAAATCTCTCTCAGGACTTCCCGCTGGCGATCGCCGCGCCCGCTGAAACCAGGGGTGCTGGTCAGAGGTATGATTGACAATCAATTCAATGATGACGCGAATACCCCGTTGATGGGCGGCTGTTAAAAAAGCCTTAAAGTCCTCCAGATTACCGTAGATTGGGTTGACACTGGTGTAGTCGGCAATGTCATAGCCGTCATCGCGTAATGGTGAAGGGAAAAAGGGCAGTACCCAAACTGCCGTGACTCCCAAATCTTGGAGATAATCTAACTTCTGTGTTAGCCCGCAAAAATCGCCAATGCCATCGCTATCGCTGTCGGCAAAGGCTCTTACAGGCACTTCATAAATTACAGCATCTTTGAACCAAAGCGGATCGTCCTTCAATGTCGGATTTTGCATGTTTTATACAACCTACTGGCATAAGTTATTGTACTAAGGGGGCTCGCTGCCGTGTTTGAATTTTTTGACCTTTTCGTATTCCCTGATACCGATTTTCTTAGGATATTGTGATGAGTTTTCAAAGAGCAAGCGGAATTTTGTTACACCCTACTTGTCTACCCAGTCGATTTGGCATCGGTGATTTAGGTCAGTCGGCTTACGAGTTTGTGGATTTCTTGCAGAGAAGTGGTCAAAGATTGTGGCAAATTTTGCCATTGGGACCCACTGGCTATGAGCACTCGCCCTATACCATGAATTTTAGTGCTTTTGCTGGAAATCCACTGCTGATCAGTCTAGAGCAGTTGGTACAACAGGGTTTACTATCTCAAGAGGAATTGACGCCCCTACCCGAGAGTGCACAAGATCACCCCAACCGAGTTAACTTTGACGCAGTAATTCCTCACAAGACAAAATTCCTCCGTCTTGCTTACGAACGTTTCCAGCAATCTTTAAACGAAAAACCGAACCCTGTGTTTGAGCAATTTTGTCAGACACAGTCAGCTTGGCTTGACGATTACGTGCTGTTCATGGCACTACTGGAAGCGAACGATGGCAAAGCGTGGAGTCAATGGGAAAGTGCGATCGCCCGCCGTGAATCCAGTGCTTTGATGGCTGCTGCTGAGAATTTAAAGGAAGCTATATCCTACCACAAGTTTTTGCAATTTATAGTGTTCCAGCAGTGGTCTCAACTGCGTGCCTATGCCAACGGCAAAAATATCCAAATTGTTGGAGATATTTCGATTTATGTCTGTCACAACAGCGCTGATGTGTGGGCAAACCCGGATATCTTTCAACTCGATCCGCAAACACTAGAACCAGCCTACATTGCGGGAGTGCCACCAGATTACTTCTCTGCTACCGGGCAACTGTGGGGAAATCCAGTTTACGATTGGGATAAGTTGCTGCAAACCAACTTTGCTTGGTGGATCGAACGCTTTCGGGCGACATTACAGTATGTAGACATTGTCAGAATTGACCACTTCCGGGGTTTTGAAGCTTACTGGCGCGTACCTGCTGGGGAAGAAACAGCCATCAATGGCGAGTGGGTGAAAGCACCTGGGGTCGAATTTTTTGAAACTTTGGGAGATACCTTGGGCAGTTTGCCTGTGATGGCAGAGGATTTAGGTATTATTACACCAGAAGTAGAAGACTTGCGCGATCGCTTTGATTTCCCCGGCATGCGGATCTTGCAATTTGCCTTCGGTGGTGGTTCTGACAATGCTTACCTGCCCCATCATTATGTTAGGAATTGCGTCGTTTATCCAGGCACCCACGATAACGAAACTACACTAGGCTGGTGGCAGGGGGGAGCTAAACCTGAAGAAAAGCAAATGGTTGCCAAATACCTGGGTTATGATTCACCGGAAGAAATTCTGGAAATCAATTGGGAATTCATTCGCACGGCTTTGGCTTCAGTCGGCGATTTAGCGATTATTCCACTCCAGGATATTTTGGGTTTAGATAATAGCGGCAGAATGAACGATCCGAGTGTGAATGCAGGTAACTGGCGTTGGCGTTATACCAGTTCTGATTTACTTACCTCAGAGTTAAGTCAAAGATTGTTGGAAATGACACAACTTTACAGTCGGTAAATACGAGACGGGCTTTTGCCCGTCTTTTTTGTCAGTAGTGATTATGAACTACACACTTAACAGTGTAGGTAAAAACACTATTACTAAATTTTTTACTATTATATACCGCAAAATTACTATAGTCGCTTCCTTCAGCAATAACTATAACTATATTTAGCAACTACATATTTAAACTATGTAAATTAATTAACTAACTAAAATATATGATAGAAGAAAAAATACTGAGGTAATAATTGCTACGACTTTGCAAAAGTATAATTAGTTATGATGGCATAACAGAATGTGGTGAGACACAACCTGATGCACGGAAGCCTTGGTATATACAACTTAAGGGCAAAGAAATTTATTTGACGCTGGAAGAGCTAAAGAATACTTGGAAAGTCTCAATAAGCAAAATTGGACTTGAATTGAACAAGTCTGCTGAAATTTTTATTTGAATGAGGAAGCATGAGAAGTAATAATCCGGAAAGTATTAGACTGTACAATCTCAAAGTACGTCGTACAGAGCTAAGCAAGCAAATTCAAAAGGAGACAGACGAAGATAAGAGAAACGAAATTGAAGCAAAATTAAATCAGGTAGAGAGTGAAATTGATTTGATTTATACTAGACGAGAAGGTGAAGCTCATATTAATTGGCTTCTCTCTGAGTTTGGAGATGATGTCTTCCCAGACAGAGACTGATGCCCACAATCAGGGCATGAAAAATCGACCACCGATACACACAGATACATACAGATAGGTTACGGGTGTGCTGATCGCGCGATCGCTTTCCCTTTTCCCCGTTCCCTGTTCCCCCAACCCTATTTTCAAGCTAGATAAGAGTATTCGCCATAACCTTCGCTGTCGTTTCTGGCCAACTTCCCAATTTGCAAAACAGCCTCTACATTGTCCAAAATCAGCAGGCAATGAGAAGAACATAAACATTGAAGTAAATATCTGATCTGAGTTTTTGCTTCCTGTTGGTTTGGCAAAAAGGGGACAAGTTCACCTAAAGGACTTGCTAGCGGTTCTGTACTAAGCTGCGATCGCCAGATCGCCTGCTCGAACTCATCTTCTATTTGTGTTACCAACTTCGCAGCTAAGGAAGTTTTGTCTATTTCCCTAAAACTTACAAATGCTACTAGTCTGCATTTATCTTGTAGTATCCATTGTCTAAGCTTGCCGAATTCTTCTGTGCGTTCCAAGAAAGCCGAAGTATTAGGTACATCACTAAAATCTTGTCGTTTCTTTTTTTCCTTATAATTCAGAATTTCTTGAGTCTGTTGATATCGCTCCAATGCTTGTCGAAAGTTCTTTTTCGTAATTTTCTCTCCTAATGCTTGAGATAGCAAATTCCATAATAAAGATCCTACATCCTTCTTTATATAGTCGAGGCAGTAGCCACGATCGTTGGCAAACTGTTCGTAGGTTTGATTTTCATAAGATGCTTTCAATAAATCACTTTGTAGGTCAGTTAGATGTCTGCCAGTTGATTCATAGACCACTTTATCCGCCATGTTTAATAACTCTTTAATATTCATATTTACAACTCGTTAGATGAATCTTATTCAGGCAACAAAAATTTATAAACCGAGAAAAATTCTCAGTCCTAAATCAATTTTTGAATATTGTCAATTGAAGGTGCTTAGTTTCACACTAAGAGGATATTTTAAAAGTATTATTTCACACTCAAATCGACAGTGATAAAACGCTGTTAAATGAGACTTTTCACATCTGCATAAGTTTAAAACGAGATTTTTCAAGAGACTGTACAACTAGACTAAGTCTGTATATTAGGGAATTATATTCGCCCAATACTTTCGCAACATCGCCTAAGTATATTCTCTAATTTAGATAATACTGAGTATTGATTGTTTTATTTCAGTCTTTGTCTTCTCTTCAAGATTTCCTTATTGTTCTTTCAAATCAAAAACTTTTGTAACCTGAATGACTTGAGTAACAGATCGATGTTTACTGCATGAACCTGAATCTTTTCCAATCTCCCACTTAATCCCACAAAACCCCCCTCGTGTTTTTTTGTGATTCTTGAGAATATCGAATTGTGATGAATAACGAACAGAAAAGGTTTGGACAACTCAATACTTAAAGAGTAACTCAAGTGGCAACTATCACAGATAACAATGACCGACTTCATCTAAAAAACCTCAAATGCTTAGAAAAGCTTTAAGAACATTAGCTAACCACTCATTACTATGTCTGCTTGTAGTAGTCAGCATAAATGTAGAAGCCCAAGCACAATCTATCAATAACTCTGTTAATTCCCAATCTCAACCCAATCAAGAGCAGACTCTTGATAACCAGCAACGAAACTCTGCTGCTATTAATCAAACTGGAGTCTATAACCTTGGTGAATCAGCTGCTTATAAGATTCAAGGGCTAGCTGGAATCCAGGTTGTCTGTCCCCGACCATCTTTAATATTAGGAACTTCCTTTAGTTCCTTTGATGGGATTAGCTTCTCCAACAATGCTTCTTATGGTGTGAATGTTGCTTTCGTTATTCCTCTAGGTGGAAACCTAGAAGGTACCTGCAAGCGGATGGCTGAAACCATTGCTCGTAAGACTCAATATGATGTAGAGATTATCAATGCTCGCGCCTGTGCTGAACTAATCGGTGCTGGTGTGCAATTAAGCCCCGACAGTTTCCCAACTATTTATGCTGTCTGTAAAGGGGTTGCTATAAAGAGAACTAATACAAATGAACCTAACAAACCGCTCAGGTTCCAGTCTCAAGAATTACCCAAATATGAGGCTGAAAACAACAACTAATTTCACAAAAAGGATAAAGTTATGAAGAAAGTTCTTGGTTTCGCTATTCTTGCTACCTTTTTAGCTACTCCTGCTTTTGCTGGTGAAACTTTTGTCCGTAACGAGTGGACAAAGAGCCACACCTATACAGACACTGACTTAAAACTTGATTCTACAACCACCTCTAATCGCAACGAATACTACAATTCTTTTGCTGATAAAATTTACATAGATGGTGACGTTAACACCAAATATTCTTGGGGTGGTAAAGAAGTTTCGTTTGAGGATTTTACTGTTCACACCGCAGGTTCTAGTCTGTACGGTAACTTTCATGAAAGTGTAGTGAGCAAAGTAACTGGTACTATCGAGTCTATTACTAACTCATACACTAATTCTCACGAAACAAGTGCAGGTGTTCGTTAGTTCTGATACAGTTTGATGTGATTTGAAAAGATTGTAGGGTGGGTATTCCACCCTTTTTCTTATGAAATATTTAATATTGTTATCTCTCGCGCTGTCGGGATGGATTGCCTTCATCTATTCCCATAAAAGTTTTTTTATTGGTCAATTTCCTATCTTGTCTATGAACTCTATGTTCAAAATATCTAATCAAATTCATCACGATAATATACAGATTCAGCAAACAGATTTGCAATCTCAAATCAAGCAAGATTTATATAACTCTATATCTACAGGAATGTCCTATGATGAAGTGCGTTCCATCATCGGCTGGGATGGCATCTTGATTTATCAAAATGATATTGATTACGCTGGTGGAGAAATTCATGAGAAGATTTACCAGTGGAATAATCAAGATATTTATTCCACTGACAACGAATCTCAAAGAGCAGATAGTAGGAATCCATACTGGAGTGTCACACTCCAATTTCAAAATAATATCCTCATTAATAAAGCATCCTTTAACCTAGAACCTTAAGCATTATGTAAAAATAACTTGAATAAATACTACGTTAATCCGAAAATAAACTTATTTGGCAGAAGATACCAAATAACCTTCTGCTGGGCGAAGACTAAAGCAGCAAATCCCAAACCTGCTAAGCGTTAAACAGTTGTCTAATTAATTTTGATAGATTTGTAGTGGGGGCTTTAGCCCTCATTTAAGCATTAAAGTGCTTACTACAAGCTTCCTTAGACTGTCATAATCTTTGTGGCAGATCACTAGTCTGTGAGTGATAAATGGTGCAACGAGGTTGCGATCGCACCTGCGCAACCAGCCTAAAATTAGCTCATACCAACTTGCGTTCAGATGTAGCAATTCGTGCCCTCTCCCCCTCCCCTCTCCCAAATTGGGAGAGGGGTGCCGGCAGGCGGGGTGAGGGAAGTACTATCTTTGACTGCAACTTAGTATCAGTCACAAAGGCTCCCAATAATTGCCACCAAAGGGTGTAGAACCCAATGTGCACATTTACTCATAGCAAAACTCCATCACTGAAACTCTGCTTTTTCAATCGTGGCGCGAAAGAATTCTAAATAACGTTCTGTACCAAACCACCAACCGACGCTCATTTGGGATGGAATTGTGAAGCCGCCAAACTTTTGTTCTGCTTGCACTTCTGCTCCAAATGGAATATAAGCCCAACTACCATTCTCTGTCTTGTCTCCCCAACGCAGCAGAGAAACCTTAAGTAGTTTACCATTGGCGTCTACAACCAGCGTTAGCGTTACAGGTTCATCATCAATGATAAGATGTGCTTGCGCAGTGTTCTCATCAATAGCCTTCCAAATCACACCTTGTTGAGGTAGCAAAGCAGAGGGTAGCCACATAAACTCTGCTGCCAGTCGTCCAATGCTAGAGCGGGCAATATCGTGAGTGTGAGCATTTACTAAAGGAATGATTCCCCACAGAGAAAACTGCATTTTGCCCGAGCCGTTGCTGTAGTAATCAGCACCTACAATTTTAGACAAACCACTACCGACGGCTGCTTTCCAGACGAATCCTTTTAGCACTGAAATGATCTCTTTGGCTCGCATCGGCATCCAAGGTTGATCTGGCGCTAGCCTAAAACTGCCACTCATTTCCAGATTTACGGAAGATGCCAGGGGTGTTCCTGGTGCGATTGCATGTAAAAAGTAGCGCTTTGCAGGAGCGGGTAATCCTGCAACCATATCCTCTGTAAAAACATTTTCTGTAGGTGCGGATGCGAGTGTTTGCCAGATTTTATTTACTTCGTTGCTATTTTTTATTTGGACTATGACTAAAGTTAAGAATGCGATCGCTAGTAACGCTGCGATGCTGAGTAAAATTTTTGTCAACATTTCGAGTTAGATTCAACCTGAATTTATCTCAAATTTAGGATCAAAAAATGAGAAACTTTTGAGGAACTGAACTACAGAGTTGGAATTCTTTTCCCTAAAACGCGATCGCAAACTCAGCAACCCTTGGTAAAAATGAGAAAAAATTATCAGTTTCCTCTGACTCGGTACTTTCAACTTATGCGGATGAGCATCATTGTGCTGGTGTTCGTGATGAGCTTGCTGCTGGTTCCTGCTCAAGCACAATCTACTAAAAATGCTCCCGTTGCCATAGATGGTAGGCTAGTTTTCCGTGTCAGCAATACTGAGCGATTAAGCGCCCCAGAAAGAGCTAACTTCATTAGTTCTCAATTGCAAGCAATCGTAAAATCTCAAGAAGCACCAGATATTAAAATTGAACGACGCAACGAATCTCCAATCATCTTTATTAATGGTCGTTATTTGCTGACTGTCACCCAAAGCGATATCGTTGCTGCTAGCAATCCTGAAGAACAAGCTGGTATGTGGGCTGAGGATATTCGCAATGCGATTCAAAAAGCTCAAAACGAGAGAAGCACACAGTTTATTCGCAACACATCCATACTGAGTGTTGTGATTGTTTTGATGGCAGTTGGTATAAATCGAGTGTTGGGAATTTTGTGGCAACTCACACAGTACCGAGTCTCTCAACTGCTGGTGTCGGCTGATTCATCTGGCGATAACCAAATCCAAAATACATCTCGGTTGCTATTCAAAGCCACACTGCTGTTAGCACGGATTGCTCTTTGGGTGGGGGTTGCCCTCTATATCACAAATTTATTCCCTGTTACCCGGCAATGGAGCTATAACATAGCCAGCAGCATTATTGCTAGCCTCACCTCTCCAATTTTTTCGCTTGGGCAAAAAGCCTACTCGCTCACAGACATCTTAATTTTAGTCGTCTTGCTCTTTGGGTTAATTATATTTACAGGTACGACAACTAATTTGCTACGCTCTCGGATTTTAGGCCGGATGCGGATCAGTCGGGGAGCGCAGGAAGCGATCGCAATTATCTTCAAATACGCGCTGATTAGTTTTGGTACAGTTGTTCTTTTGCAAATTTGGGGACTGGATTTAAGTTCTCTAACAATCGTGGCAAGTGCGTTAGGGGTTGGGATTGGTTTTGGTTTTCAAGACATTGCTAAGAACTTCGGTAGTGGATTGGTGTTATTGTTTGAACGTCCCATCCAAGTAGGTGATTTCATTGAAGTGGGTGAATACATGGGGACAGTGGAATACATCGGAGCGCGTAGTGTAGTTATTCGCACCCTAGATAGGGTTTCTATTATCGTGCCCAACTCCCGTTTTCTAGAGACTGAAGTGATTAACTGGAGCCACCGCAACCCTGTTTCCCGGATTCATTTGCCAGTAGGAGTTGCTTATACCTCAGATGTGAATTTAGTAAAATCCGCACTCATTGAAGCTGCTATTGGTCATCCTGAAGTACTGAAACTACCACAACCCCAGGTGTTTTTTTTGGGATTTGGTGATAGTGCCATTAACTTTGAATTGCTCGTTTGGATCGACAAACCACACCAACAAGCACCAATTATGAGCGATATCTATTTTCTCATCGAAGCTTCTTTCCGAAAACATAACATTGAAATTCCATTCCCTCAACGAGACTTAAATATGCGTACTGGAGATTTACCCATCAAGCTTTCATCAGAACTCGAACAAGCTTTGTTGCGGTTAACTCAAGGAATGAATGGAAAAGGCAGAAGTCACGAGACAGAAAGCAGAAGGGGAAACCCATAAATTGGCGCGATTAGTGCAGTGTGGCGAAAATAACTAACTAAGTACAACATTGCACAAATTCGTAACGAAATTCAGATTATCAAAACTCTGCGTTCCTCTGCGGTTCCTCTGCGTTTTTACACAAAGCTCTACTAAGACGTAAATTGCGATCCACAGTTAGAACAAAACTTGAAATTACTCGGATTCTTGTAACCGCATTTGGTACAAAAAATATGTTTTTCATCAGATGCACTATTTACTTTCTCCACGATTTGTTGGTTTTTATCACCACGTGATGATTGGATTTTGGTATGAACTTGGCCACCGCTAAAACTTTGAGAAATTCCCCTAGGTCTATTACTCAAAAGACTTACATATTTAACATTTGAATAAAAACTCGGGTGCTCTAGCGCTGTCATGACCATATTTTCTAATCTACTAATTTGTTTTTCTTTCTCTGCTATTAGTAAATTTATTTCTCGGTCTGACAAGGCTTTTATCTGATTATAAGTAGCAAAATATTCTTCACTTAATTCAGATTTGTCAGCTTGTGTTGCAGTTTGGGCACGCAGTAAAAACTTATCTTGTCCGCGTTTTTCTATTGCTACAATTTCTAACTCAGCATCTGGATGGTTTTCTGCTAACTGTTTGAATGAAATTGCAATCGCACGGGGGTCAACGCCTTGATGATGGTAAAGATCGAGGGTGTCGAAAATCGGCTGAATAAAATCAGCAAAGCCCCCATTTTCAAAGACTTCCTGTCGGTTATCTGGTTTTCGTAAAGGGTCTGGGTTTTCTTTGGTGGGTAATCGCATATAAACATACTCACACCTCACCCGATTCAACTTAGTCTCACTGGTAATACCCCAATCTTCAATAAAGGCTCCGGTGAGAATAGCACCTGTAAAATCAGTTTTGTCTAGTTGTGTTTGTACTAACTTTGCTCTGGATAGATCGGCATTCTGTAAGTTGGCTGTACTTAAATCAGCTCCAATAAAGCTAGCATCTGCTAGGTTCGCTCCTTTTAAGTTGACACCTCGCAGATCGCAATGGTCGAAATTCCGATCCTGTCCGTGTCCTGTAATCAACAATTGACACACTTGTGTGTTCTGAAGGTAAGTTTTGCCAGGATTAACACGATCTAGCATTTTGGCTTGGTGGAAACAGGTATGAATTAAGATAGCACCCCGAAAATCTGCACTTTTTAGTTCGGCTGAGGTGAAATCAGCGTCAGTTAAGTCTGCACCGCGAAAACTCGTACCTGCCGTAGTAGCAAAGGCAACGGCAAATGAGCGAAGCGGGGCGTTTTTTTCATCTCCAGCTAAGGTGCACCACCCAATGTAAGCGTAAAGTAGCACAAAGGCCAAGGCTCCGGCGAAGGCTCCAGCAACCGCGAAGGCTCCAGCGACGGCTAAGGTTCCAGCTACTGCAAAGGCTCCAGCAAAGGCTCCGGCGATCGCAAAGGCTCCAGCAAAAGCTCCCGCAACAGCTAAAGCTAATGCTCCAGCAAAGGCTCCAGCAGCGGCAAATGCTCCAGCGATCGCTAAGGCTCCGGTGACAGTCCCGGTAACGGCTCCACCAATAGCAAAGGCGACAGCGACGGTAAAGATAAAGAACTCTAAAGCTGTTACTAAACCGTAGCGAATCGTGATAATAAAGAAGACTGTAAGTGTTATTAACGAGCCTGCACTAGCAGTGAAATTTTTAGAGATGTAGGAATCAAATATAATTCCGACGAAATCGCCTGCATACCCAGACA
This sequence comes from Fischerella sp. PCC 9605, assembly GCF_000517105.1. Classification (GTDB taxonomy): domain Bacteria; phylum Cyanobacteriota; class Cyanobacteriia; order Cyanobacteriales; family Nostocaceae; genus PCC9605. The sequence continues at coordinate 1,604,627 of NZ_KI912149.1, forward strand.
ATATTCCTGATAGCGCTGACAGTAGCCATGAGACTAAGACCAATCCAATTACCCAACGTCGCTGCAATCCAGCTTTAGCCTCTTTAAAGTTGGCTGCTTTTAAAATGGCATTGGTAAAATCTGCGCCTCGGATATCTGCATGGCTAAAATTAGCACCAGCAAGATTTTGGCCTTTAAAGGAGCGTCCTCGGAGATTTTGACCACAGAAGTCCTGGGGCATAACTCAACTAGGAAGAGGTTTGTACTTGCATTTTGATACAGATTTGCTCATGGGTATTTCAAATGTTGAAAAAAATAACATGGGATAATCATTAAAGCAATTCCCATATCTAATGGCTAAGCTACACAAATATCTACTTAAGTTTCAACAATAGTGGCGATCGCTCTGTTTTTTGCAAGTTTTGGCAACTTCTAAGCGAGTATCAAAATCTGCCTGATAAATATTGGAACTTCATTCACGAGTATCAAAACTTAGTCACCAAGTATCGGAACTTCATTTACGAGTATCAAAGCCCTTTTCAAGGGGGATTTAGGGGGATCTCCAAAGATTGAATTCTACTAACTGAACCGTATTGTATCAAAGCCTTATCAGCAAAGATTAGAACCTCTCCCTTTAACCCTTGCTCTTTACCCTTTACCCGACTTCTGTGTATTCGCAAGATTGGAATACTTTTAGCAAGAAGAGAAAAGACAGGTGTTGCTGTTATTTTGTAATATTCCGTTGATTAAGTTAGCCTCAGTACTACCTAATCTTTCCCAATTAAGTACCCAAGCATAAATATGTAGCTATTTTTCAACATGAGTGAAATGGCTATATTTCTCCCCTGTTAAGAGTTCCCTGTTCCCTTGCCTAACTAGATAATTTATTTTGCACGACTACTTAAAATATGCAAACCGTAGATTCGATCGCTAATCTCTTCTCACCTGTTAAGCTGGGTCCCTATACCCTGCCAAACCGGATTGTGATGGCACCAATGACCCGTCTGCGAGCAGTCGGCTCGATTCCAACTAGTCTAATGGCGGCTTATTATGCCCAGCGTGTATCAGCAGGATTAATTATTACTGAATGCACGATGGTTTCTCCTTTGAGCTATGGATATATGAATTGTCCGGGAATCTACTCACAAGAGCAGGTAGAGGCATGGAAGCAAGTTACAGAGGCAGTACACGCTAAGGGCGGAAAATTTTTCTTGCAACTATGGCACAGCGGTCGTGTCGGTCATCCTTCTTTGCTGAATGGAGAGCTACCCGTTGCACCAAGCGCGATCGCTGGGTCAGGCACACTGCACACACCTATTGGCAAAGTTAATCTTGAAACACCCCGCGCCCTAGAAATCCACGAAATCCCCGCAATAGTTGAGCAGTTTCGCCAAGGCGCAGAAAATGCAATGGCAGCGGGATTTGATGGTGTGGAGTTACATGGAGCATTTGGTTACTTAATAGACCAGTTTCTCCAAGATGGCTCGAATCAACGGGATGATGAATACGGTGGCTCTATCGAAAATCGGGCTCGCTTCTTGCTAGAAGTGGTAACAGCTGTCACCAGTGTTTGGGGAGGCGATCGCGTTGGCATTAAGCTTTCACCCAGTAACACGTTTTACGGCATGAGAGACTCGAATCCTCAAGCTACTTTCAGCTATGCGATCGAAGCTCTTAATGGCTTTAACCTAGCTTACATTCACTTAATGGAGCCGAATGAAATCGATTTAGCGACTCGTGAGGTTCTCAATCCTGTCCTGCCGATTTTCCGTCCCATTTACAAAGGCACAATCATCACCAATGGTGGCTACGACAAGCTCAAAGGTAATCAAGTTTTGTCTTCTGGTGATGCTGATTTAGTATCCTATGGCAAGTTATTATTAGCTAATCCAGATTTGCCTCGGCGCTTTCAAGTAGATGCCGATCTGAACACACCCGATCCGAAAACTTTCTACGGTCAAGGTGACAAGGACTTGGAAAAAGGTTATACCGACTACCCATTTCTAGAAGCGCAACCCGCTTAGAATCTCTACATTAGTTACTCCTCAACTGGGCGATCGCAAGTTCCCCATTCCCTCTAACATGCGTTCTCGTGTAAGCAGTTCATAATAGCTTCTTAAATTAATCTATGTTTTACATACTCGTAATGAGTACATATAATATAATAATCATACTCATTATGAGTACGTCTTAATGCCAGATTGCTGATGTCACAACAGCTTTTAATTCGATTCACAAGAGGGAACACAATGGATTTGTCTAACTCCAATACTGCCAATAACCTCAGCGAAGCGTTTGCTGGGGAATCAATGGCAAATCGCAAGTATCTGTTCTTTGCGGAAGTAACTCGCCAGTTAGGAATGAGCGAACTGTCGAAGTTATTTCGGGAAACGGCAAATCAAGAAACAGAACACGCTTTTGCTCACTTTCGGTTAATGCATCCAGAATTGGTAGTTGGTGATGTCGCCTCGTTAACAGACGAACGAAAGAAAGCGATCGCAGCTCGTTGTTTAGAGTTAGCGATTGAAGGGGAGACTTATGAATATACCACCATGTATCCAGAATTTACCGAGCAGGCGCGTGCAGACCGAGATCATAAAGCCGTAGTCGAGTTTGAATCTCAACAGGCAGAGTCTCGCGAACATGCTCAGATATTCCGCAAAGCAGCCCATAACTTTGGTTTGCTAACGCACATTGAAAATCATCATGCCCGTCAATATACGGAAGCACTCCATGTGCTGCAAGGAGAGGCACCCACTGCCAAAACAGCTAGCAGCGATCCTGCTACCCAGAAATGGATTTGCCGCCAGTGTTCAATGATATATGACCCCGTAGTCGGCGATCCTGATTCTGGAATTGCTCCTGGGACGCCCTTTGAAGCAATACCTGAAGATTGGCACTGCCCGATTTGTGGCGCTAGCAAGAAAACCTTTGTTCCCTACGAGGAAGCAGTTGCAGCTTAGGGAATAGAGATTAGGGGCAATAGGGAAAGGGTAAAGGTAAAAGGGCTTTCCCCTCTACCCTTTTCACCTACCCCTGTCAAGGTGTGAGTCTTGGAAATGGATTTTTCTTGGTGTCTTAGTGTCTTGGTGAGTCCACTTGCCGTCTTGGACGCCACATGCTTTATGCCGGGAGACCCGTCCACCGCAGTGGCTCCGCTTCCCGTCACGTAGACGCGCAGCGGCTTCCCGTAAGGGTAGGCAAAGTGGCGAACCCGTAGACGCGCAGCGGCGAACCAGCGCGGTCTTGGGGGTTTCCCCCATGAGCGACTGGTGAACCCGGAGGGCTTCTCGCAGAGTAGGATGGTGAAAAAAGAATTATTGAAACACTAAGACACGTAGACGCGATAGCGGCTTCCCGCAGGGTAGACACAAAGAAGAAAATAGGCTTCTCTACTAAGATTTGGGTTCGTTTTTTACCCACCTTGACAGGGCTACCCTTTTCACCCTCCCCCAAAATAGTCGGGTGTGTTAGCGTTGGCTACAGATCATGACGCACCCGACGCGGAGAATAATGTGTAGCCTGTAGCCAGATTTTGGAAAATTGGTATAACGCACTGCAATCTACATACAAGTCAATTTGACCCTTAGATTATTGCAAGTCATACTCATTTTGATTATGATTAAGATAGCAAGGTGAAGTCATGCCTCAGGAGGCTGACAGTTATGAGTAATATAAAAGACACAATATTGAGAGAAGTACAGGCTTGGGAAAGCGTGACCATAGCACCCCATCGCTTTGGCGGCACAGAGTTTCAGGTGAATGGACGTGAAATTGGTCACTTACATGGAGATTACCAAGCAGACATTCCTTTTACAGCGAAAATACGGAAAGAACTTATAGAATCAGGTAAAGCTTCTCCCCATCACATTTATCCCAACAGCGGCTGGATTTCGTACTACATTCATGGAGCAGAAGATATTCCCCTGCTGTTAGAATTGCTGCGGATGAATTATGAACGATTAGCAAAACGGCGCTTAGAAATCAATTCTGAAGAATTAGCAGCGTCAGGCAAATCTATTTAGATAGATCGTTAGACAGATCGCAAAAGATGGAGAGAAAAGGGGATTTTCAAGATGGCACTCAAGCTTTTGCAAATTAATTTCCCTTTTAATGGCCCTTGGGGAAACGATATGGCGCAAGCATATTCTGAACTGGCGCACAAAGTTTCAGAAACTCCTGGCTTGCTTTGGAAAATATGGATAGAAAATCCGAATACTGGAGAAACGGGAGGAATTTATCTGTTTGAAGATGAGGCATCTCTAGACACATTTCTTACAGAGCATACAGCGCGTTTAAACTCTTTTGGTATCGAGAACATTAACGCCAAGAAATTTGATGTGAATGAACCTTTAACTCAAATCACGCGAGGAAAGCTCAATTAAAGAAGTATAGTTAAGCTCATCCCCCCGAGTCGTGCGCTCTTGATTTCGCGAATAGGTAATAGGTAATGGGTCAATTACCTATTACCTATTACTATTCTTCCAACAAACTTCTCAACATCCAAGCGGTCTTTTCATGTACTTGCATCCGCTGGGTTAATAGGTCGGCGGTGGGTTCGTCGTTTACCTCTTCGACTACAGGGAAGATAGACCGTGCAGTTCGCACTACGGCTTCTTGCCCTTCTACTAGTAGGCGAATCATGTCTGTAGCTTTGGGAACCCCGGTAGTTTCTGAAATTGAACTCAGTTTGGCAAATTCGCTGTAGGTTCCGGGTGCAGGATAGCCAAGTGCTCTGATCCGTTCAGCGATTAAATCAACTGCTGTGGCTAATTCTGTATACTGCTGCTCAAACATCAAATGCAAAGTTTGGAACATTGGGCCGGTTACGTTCCAGTGGAAATTATGGGTTTTCAGATACAGACTGTAGGTGTCAGCCAAAAGACGAGACAAACCCTCGGCAATTTTCGCTCTATTGGCTTCGTCGATACCGATGTTAACTGGTAGAGATGTTTTGGTTTGAGATTGCATAGTTTTCTCCAAAATTAGTCAAATTTTGTTGTTTGTTGGTTGATGGTAGTTGATTGGAACAAACAACTAACAACCAACAACAAACAACTCTTTACGCTAAATGCCTCATTAAAACACTCTTGGGTGCTTTGCGGACTCTGGCTAAAATAGTCTCTTTACCTAAACGCTGGCAAGCCTCATAACGATGGCATCCAGAAAAACCGTAATATTGTCCCTCTACTTCTAAGACATCTATTGGTTCTTGCTGCCCGATCTCACGAATTGATTCCATTAAGGCCTCTACTTTCTTGGGATCGTTTTGGCGTGGCAGAGGTCGTCTAATCTGATTCAAGGGTATTTCTTGGACTTTCACCATATGCTGCTTTGTTATTTCCCTATCACCTATATAAATCATAGTCGTTATGACTTCATATAGCAACTATAATTGTTAAGAGAGTTTAAAATGTTGCCAATATCAATGGCTAAACTAATGGCATATAGCTACTAAACTACTAAGAGAAACGTTGAGAGCCTCCGCACTGTCTTCCGGAGGGTGAAAACGAGGAGAGACGTATCCTACACACTTTGTAGGATATAGTATGATTTGGACATGGCAAATCTGTCACTAACACTAAAGCTCCCGTTTTATCGACTTAATCAAGTTAAGGCACTTGAGTTTGAAAAACTAACTGCTGTCAACACTCAGGTGGCTAATAAATTGTTGCGAGTCGGAATTAAGGAGCGAAAAAAGTTAACCAGTGCGGCGTTCCGTCACATTGAAATAGGTTCAATGTGGATTAATCAAACAATTAGGAACACCAATGCAAAAATCAAGGTTAAGCACTTTAAGCAAATGTGGCTTGAGGTGAATAATCAAGGTTTTGAGATTGCCAAATCAGGAGATTTATATACAGTTTCTTTTAGCCTTTATCGAGGTAGAAAAGGACGCATCCCTTTGTCTGTTCATCAAGCTTCGCATGCCGATGTTTTGGAAAAACTGATTTCTGGAGAAGCCAAGTTGGGTTCTCTCAAGCTGTGTAAATCCAAAAAAGGAATTTGGTATGCGCTCATTGCTGTGTCGATGGATGTTCCCGATGCAGGTGAGATTAAGGGTTGGATCGGAGTAGATAGAGGACAAAACAATATTGCTGTTGCTGCACTGCCAAATAGTTTTGGTAAGTTCTGGAAAGGTGGACGGGTTAAAAGTTTGAGAAGACAATTTCAACGTACCCGCAAAAAACTCCAACAAGCTAAACAAATTAAGGAAGTGAAGCGACTAGAGCAACGTGAAAGACGTATCATGACCCATATTAACCATGTCATTTCAAAACAATTAGTACAGTTTGCGTCATACTTTGGAATGGGGTTACGGTTTGAGGATTTGTCTAGTTGCCGTCAGACAATGAAGCAGAAAAAGAAAACTAAATCCGATGCCGCTAAAAACCTTGATACATGGGCATTTTATCAGTTGGAATTTTTTACCAAATATAAAGCAGTTCGTGCAGGTGTACCAGTTGAATCTGTGAGCGCGTCATACACTAGCAAATCAGATCATCGTAACGGTGTTTTAGGTGTTAGAAATGGGGATTGGTTTAGAGGTTATGACGGTTATCGCTGCAATGCTGATTGGAATGCTAGTCAAAATATAGGTCAGTGGATAGGTTTTTCATGCCCTCTGGATCTTCAGAAGACTGTATCTGCAATGGGTGCAGTTGATGTAGAGGGTGGGGTCAATGACAGTCCCTAATTAGTGTGAAATGTCTAATCGGGTGGATTTATCCCTCGATTAGACAACCGCTAGAATCACCGCCCTTGAAGCTGGCGGTGAGTGTCAAAAAGGAAATTCGTCATCTAACTTAAGATGACACTGGCTGCCGCATCTAGTTAATTGCTATGAAAATATCGTTCTGGCCTTATTCCCATACTGTACTGACAACATTTTGTTTATTGGGGTTGACAGCTGCATCGCGTCCTGAAGGAATTACAGAGGATGTAGAGTTACGGGTTGGAATTGTGCAGCGATTTGGGGATAGTCCTAAAGAACAGATACAACTCGAACCCACACAAGGCGATCGCTTACGGCTAACATTTAAAACGGGTAATCAGCAGCAAACTCTGGTTACAGCCAAACCCGTGAAACTGGAAGTGATGATGCAACCCATCGCGCAACCAACTGTTGAGGAACAGGTGGTGTTGGGAACCTACCGCACTTATGAAACTGCCGAAGATAGCGCTAAAAATTGGCGTGCTAAGGGAATAGAAGTAGAAATAGTCCAGCCAGAACGCTGGCAAATATGGGCAAAACGGGACGTTTATAGTACTCCTTTATTGCGCCGCTTGCTATTGGAGAGTGTCCAGGCAGCTGGCAAGAAAAAAGCAATAATTGATACTAAAATTCAGCAGCAGACACCACAAGTTAGTTGGGTAGTCAATGACAAGCGTTACAGCCACAATTATCTAGAAATTAGCAGTAGCAAAAATTTAGTTAAGGTCAATGAAGGCAAAAAACCAAATAATACTCGCCTTTACGCCGGACGCCTGCAATTACAGCCAAATGCCTACGGCACTTACACTCTAGTTAATCAAGTACCTTTAGAAACTTATTTACGCGGGGTGGTGCCCTACGAAATTGGCGCACAAGCCCCGATGGCAGCAATGGAAGCCCAAGCGATTATTGCCCGCACCTATGCACTACGGAATTTACATAGATTTGCGGCTGATAAGTATCAATTATGCGCTGACACGCACTGTCAAGTTTACTATGGACTCAAGGGGGTGACTGCTGTCACAGATCGGGCGATCGCATCTACAAAGGGTATGGTACTAACTTACAATAACGAATTAGTGGACGCCCTTTACTCTTCTACTACTGGTGGTGTCACAGCGGCTTTCAGCGATGTCTGGAATGGCGACGATCGCCCTTATCTAAAACCGATAGTAGATTCGCCTAGTAATATTTGGAACATAGCCGGGCAAAATCTCGCGGATGAAAATAACTTCCAGCGGTTTATCCGCTTGCAAAAGGGATTTAATGAAAGCAAGTGGGATTTATTCCGCTGGCGGCGAGAAACCAAACTGGAAGATATTGCCAAGGGTTTGCAGAAGTTTCTCAAAGTGAAAAATAGTCCCTATGCCAAGTTCAAAACTATCAAGGATATGAGGATAGTCAAACGCAGCACAAGTGGACGCATTCTTAAACTCGCAGTTGATACCGATATCGGTACATTTCACCTACATAAAGACGAAGTTCGTAGCGCTTTTATTGCTCCTGTTAGCACGCTGTTTTATTTGCAGCCTCTCAATAAAGGTCAACCAAAATTATGGGGGTATGCTTTTATTGGTGGCGGACTCGGACATGGGGTAGGCTTGAGTCAAACAGGCGCACAAAATTTAGCCAAGCTGGGTTGGTCGAATGAGAGAATACTCCAGTTCTACTATCCTGGTACTCAAATTCAAGTTCTCAACAATACAATCAAGCTCATTAACTAAAGTGTTACGCATTGAATTTGCACACTTACTCGTGAAGGTCGTCCTTAGTCATTAGTCATTAGTAACATAAAAGACTAATGAAGCATGAAAACCTATCTTTCCCTTCCTCTTTACCCCATTTTCAACATAGAACCCCACGAGCGATCGCCCACAACTAGGGAATGAAAAACTCTTCCCCGATCCCCGATTCTCAATCCCTAATCCCCAATCCCTATTTTCAACATAGAGCTAAGGCAAATCACTATTTAGTAGAGGTAGTTTAAACTAGTAATAGCAAAATGAAGCAGGAACGCACACCCGTGCATTCCTGCCTGCTAAACAACTAGACTTTTGCCAAAGTAGGTTTATGGAGCAGACACAACAGAGGACAATTTTCTCTGTCCGTGCTGCTTCTTTTTTTCCTATCTCTACAACATCGAAGACTCTTGCAAGAGATATATTGTGTGAGGCGCCTATTTTTTTAGTAGAGTTCTTCTTCTTTGTGGGTTTCGATGGTGCAGTCAGAGGTTGGATAAGCGACACAGGTCAGGACATATCCAGCTTCCATCTGGTCATCATCTAAGAATGACTGATCGGACTGATCTACAGTACCGGAGACGATCTTACCAGCACAGGTAGAACAAGCACCAGCGCGGCAAGAGTAGGGCAAGTCAAGACCAGCATCTTCGGCAGCGTCTAGAATATAAGTATCGTCTTCACAGTCAATGGTTGTGTTTAGCCCTTCAGCTTCGTTGATCAGTGTAACTTTGTAAGTTGCCATGCAGTAATCCTCTCTTTTGCAAACGGCAGTATAAGTTATCCTAAAGCAGCACGTACGGCTACCCCTGTATGGGTAGTCGTCTGTTAAATTTTGCTTCACTTCTGATACTACGAGAAAAATAAAAGGATGTAACCGGAATTTGAACGCGATTAGTAATGAAATTTAGTTAGTTCATAACTATAAGTTTAACTTATCAAAAGGAGCAACAAATAGCCAGTCTATTAGATAAATTTATAGATTTCAAAAAAAGCTTGAATGTGTTAATTCATTACTTAGTATACCGATAGGATAAATAATATCTGTAATTTTGACAAAGCAGCAATTAAAAGCTCTACCAAAATACTTTTATGTGTGAAGTTATTTGCTTTACCTTAATAAGCAATCGATTAAAAAGAACTGGTAACAATGGATAAAGCAAAAGTAGGCGTGGGTTTAGTTGGTACTGGGTATGCGGCAAAGCTACGTGCAGAGGCATTTCTACATGCTGCGCGAACGCACTTAGTTGCTGTTGTCGGTCATACACCAGAAACAAGCGCAGCTTTTGCTAACCAATTCCAGTGTACGGCGATGAGTTCTTGGCAAGAACTAGTGGCAAGAGACGATATAGATTTAGTAACAATTTGTACTGTGAATCGAGATCATGGTGCGATCGCTAAAGCAGCACTCTCTAGCGGCAAACACGTAATTGTCGAGTATCCGCTATCTTTAAATGTGGCAGAAGCCGAGGAAATCATCACCCTAGCAAAAGCTCAAAAAAAACTCCTCCACGTCGAACACATAGAACTTTTAGGCGGCGTGCATCAAGCCATCAAGCAACATCTACCACAAGTAGGTGAGTTATTTTACGTTCGCTACAATACAATTAAGCCCGAGTATCCCGCACCCCGCAAATGGAGTTACAATCATGAGCTTTTCGGTTTTCCCTTAATGGGTGCGCTCTCCAGGTTACATCGTCTCACTGATTTGTTTGGTCAAGTCCTAACCGTCAACTGTCACAATCGGTTTTGGGCAACGGAAACAGAGTATTATCAAAGCTGTTTCTGTGTCACTCAACTTTGTTTCAGCAGTGGATTGCTAGCGCAAGTTATCTATGCCAAAGGCGAAACTATCTGGCACAGAGAACGCAGGTTTGAAATTCATGGTGAAAAGGGCGGATTAATTTTTGATGGTGATACGGGAATTTTAATCAAGGCAGGGGAAACCACACCAATAGAGGTTGGTAGCCGCCGCGGATTATTTGCTAAAGATACAAGTATAGTGTTAGACCATCTTTTTCATGACGCCCCGTTGTATGTTACCCCAGAGGAAAGTCTGTATACTCTCAAAGTAGCAGATGCGGCAAGGCGTTCTGCTGAAACAGGCTTAACTATAGTAGTTGAAGATTAGTTATTAGCGAACTCAGCAGCAAATACATAATGAATTGCCGAGGGCTATCATAGTGATTACTCTTAGAGAAATCAACCAGAATAACTGGAAAGAATGCATTCGTCTTAAAACTACTGAAGAACAAGAAAAGTTTGTCGCTTCCAATCTCTACTCTCTTGCCGAGTCCAAATTTTATCCGTCTAGCGTTCCGCTTGGGATTTATCATCACGAAACTATGGTCGGCTTTATGATGTATGACCGCATGGACAGTGGTTATCAAAACAGCGGTTACTTCATCTGGCGATTTATGATTGACAAAAGTCATCAGGGAAAGGGATATGGTAAAGCTGCGATGCAAGCAGTAATCAAGTTACTTCAAGAGAAGCCAGGCTGTAAAGAAATTTTGATTGGCTATAAACCAGAAAATGTAGTGGCAGAAAAACTATATCTCAGTTTAGGCTTTCAGAAGACGGGCTTGATTGAGCATGGAGATGTCCTCGTTTATCTTCCAGTCAGCCATCAAAGGGCGTGACAGCAGAATAACAAAACCAAACAATAAGGGATTGATTGAGTCTTTTTTACTCAATCCAACTTACGGCGATCGCCCATAACAGTGCAAACTATACTTAATAAGCGCTCCTATAGATAAATTGAATTTTTATGAACAAACAAACGATTGTTATATTATCCAAAAGAGAACTAGAGAAAATGCGTAAGGCTGGGCGCTTGGCAGCCGAACTTTTACATCATCTTGAACCGATGGTGAAACCAGGAGTTAGCACTCTAGAATTGAACGACGAAGCAGAACGGTGGACGCAGGCGCACGGTGCTAAAAGCGCACCTCTTGGTTACAAAGGCTACCCCAAGTCGATATGTACCAGCATTAATGAGGTAGTTTGTCATGGCATCCCTAATGCCAAGGAGATTCTTAAAGATGGTGACATTATCAATATTGATGTCACGCTGATTGTAGATGGCTATCACGGCGATACATCCAAAACATTCTTTGTCGGTACACCCTCGCCAATAGCAAAAAAGTTAGTTGAGGTGACAGAGGAATGCCGCAGAAGAGGTATTACTGAAGTTAAACCAGGCGCGCGCATCGGAGATATTGGTGCTGCTATTCAAGAATATGCCGAGTCGCAGGGTTTTTCTGTAGTGCGAGACTTTGTTGGACATGGGATTAGTAACATTTTCCACACTGCGCCAGATATTCCTCACTACGGGACGCGGGGCAAAGGCAGAGTGCTCAGACCTGGTATGGTGTTTACTATTGAACCGATGATCAACGAAGGTACTTGGGAAGTCGAGGTTTTAAGTGATGGGTGGACTGCCTTAACACGCGATCGCAAACTCTCAGCACAATTTGAGCATACTGTAGCTGTAACTGAAGATGGCGTGGAAATTTTGACTTTAAGGGAAGGGGAAATTTAATAATAAAATAAGCGATGGCAGATAACCTTGAATTCCCACACATAACTTTTGTTCCGTCTGCACCAACGAGTTGTTAGGCGACTTCAGCGACTGTAAGGTTGCTCTATACTCAAGCCCGGAATGACTCGATAGTGCTTCACATTAAAAGTGCAGAGAGTTGCATTGCGCCCAATAGCACAAGCAGCAATCAATGCATCAATCAGACCGACCTTATGGGACAGATGATACGCCGTAAAATCGGACAAAGCGCGGGCACAATCAGTTTCAGTAGGCCAAACAACAGGTAACGGCGCTATAAGCTGGAGTACTTTTCGCACCTGCTGTTTGTTTTGAGCATCTTGAATCAACTCCATGACGACAAAGCCAGGAATGCTTAGCAGTTCTGGGAGCGAGGCAAACCAAGCGAGTGCAGGTGCACAGCCCCGCTGAATGTCGATCATGATGTCGGTATCGACGAGGTACATGTGCTACCTAAACCCGTGAGCGGGTTTCAGCCTCGTGACGCAACTTGCGTGCATGCTCCTGACTATCCGCGATATCAGGTCGGGAGTTAATCACGCCGACGCTCTCCCAGTAGGCAACCAGCTCTAACCCCGTCTTGGGAGGATTTTGAAGAAAAGGGCGAAAGGATAGAACGCGCAGAATATACTCTGCTAAAGGTAATTTAAGTTGAGATGCTTCGGTGGATAGTTCTTGCTCTAGTTCTGAAGGTAGCTCTAAGGTGATACTCATAGCCGTGCTCTCCTCATTTGAAATTCATCAGGCGGAAGCTTGAGAATAGCAGCTTCAATTTGCTCAAGTGTTAACATAAAACTCACTTACTTACATCAAAGGCAAGATTGAGAAAATTCCCTCTCTTGCCTCGTAGAATTAAATTAGGACTACAAGAATCCTAGAGATTTAGCAATCACAAACAGTGCGGCTATAGCCTGTAAGAAGGGTAGCAACTGCTTAACAATCAAACTTAATCTTCGGCAAAAAAATTGAAAGGGCTGATTTTGGTTGCGCCGACTGTCTTGACCTGATGTTCTTTCCTTAAACACTGCTTTTCTCCGGTACTAGTGAACCGGCAAAGCTATCCCTTTTCAGGAAGCGCAGCAGCGGAGATCAAAGATTAAGGATTGATGGGACTGCCCACTCAACAGACTGCTTTACCAGCAGTTTTCATCAATTTGCCGTCTTAACCTCATCACTCGGAAAGAAGTGGTGTACCCCAAATGAGGAGCAGTAGCTTGATTATAGCGAACAAAATTAGGTGTTCCAATCTTCACTCTCTTGCCGAGTCGCAGGGTTTTTCTGTAGTGCGAGACTTTGTTGGACATGGGATTAGCAATATTTTTCA